>NZ_JBALPZ010000042.1:5562-73208 GCF_036965645.1 Neobacillus drentensis | reverse complement strand
TTTCTATGTACCTAATAATTCTAGGTAGGTGAGAAAATGTTCAATCGTGAATTGGTAAAAGGAAGTACTTCCTTAATTCTTTTACAATTATTAAACGAGCGTGATATGTACGGCTATGAATTAGTAAAAGAATTAGAGCAGCGCAGTGACAATGGATTAAGTGTTAAAGAAGGAACCCTATATCCAGCTCTCCATAAGCTTGAAAAACAGGAATACATTGAATGCTACTGGGTGGAGCAGGAAAAGGGACCAGCTCGAAAATACTACCGGATTACGGATGCGGGCAGGGAATTGTTGGGCGAAAAAACGCGTGAATGGCAGGATTTTGTTCAAGTGATGAACAAAGTTATAGGGAGATCAAAGCATGGAACGGCCGAAGAGTGACTTCTTAAAACAATTAAACAAAGGACTTGGCAGCCATCCGGATAAGGAAAGTATCCTTCTAGAATATGAGTCTCATATTGATGAAATCCTTCTGGAATCCTCGGAGTGCTCAATAGAAGATGAAGTGATGGAACGACTTGTTTCACGGCTCGGAAGCCCTGCGGAAATTGCGGCAATTTGGAAGGAAGAGTTATCGGTTACGCCCAGTAATATGAAGTGGCTGTTTATTTTACTCAACATCATCTTTTTTGGCGGCGGGAGTATTTTAACACTCGCACATAATCTTTATGAATGGAGCTGGTTATCGGCGCTTTGGAGTCAGTTAACATCTGTTCCATTCTTAATTGCCTTCTTATACATGTTCTTCTGGGCATTACTTGGATATGAAATTGGAAAGGGTTTTGGTCATGGCGGCCGGAAGCTCCTAAGAAAAACCTTTTTGCTTTCATTGATACCTAATTTAACGCTGATGGTTCTGACCGTCTTTAAAATTATTCCACACGCTTGGTTTGCCCCGCTGCTGACCAAAACTTTTATTATTACTTGTATCCTATTTACCATCATCCTTTATCCAGTGAGTTGGCTAGGCTACCGCTGGGGAAGGAAAGCTTCGATATAAGCTGTTTTTTTTGCTTATATACCTAGTAAAACTATATATATAGATATTCTACATAAAGAGAGGGATAAAAAATGGAGATAAACGTAAATAAAAAAGATTGGATCTTCTTTGGATTATGTCTACTTCTTGGGATTTTAGCAGAGGAATCGTTTTTTCGAGGAATCATTGGAGTTTCCTTTCTTGTGTTTATCATTGCGTTTTATGCAGTATTTTTCTGGCGCTTTCGGCATTTTCCTTTTTCACATCAGCGCTTTGGTTATTTGCTTGTAATTTGTATTTGGTTATTATCAGCAGTTTATGTATTGAATGAAAATATCCTTTTTTATGTCTTAAATATAATTGGAATTCCAGCTTTGGTCCTATTTCATCTAGTGGCAGTAACCAGCCCGAAGAATTTCCGCTGGAACCAGTTAGCTTTCATCCTCTATATTTTTACAAGGCTCTTAAACGCTATAAAGTATAATGTCGCCTTTACTGCTTCACTTGGTAAATTAGTAAAAAGGGGAGCTGATGATAATAATCTTCAAGTTTGGAAAAAGGTATTGATTGGTGTTGTGATTTCTGTGCCCGTACTTGCCGTGATTTTACGACTACTAATGAGCGCTGACAGCCAATTTGCGCAGCTCGTCGGGGGCGTTCCTGATTTATTTCAAATGGTAGATCCAGAAGGAATCATGCGGTTGATAGTGGTATTCCTATGTATGGGGATTTTCTTTGGTGTAATGCAAGTCCTCTATAAAAAACAAATGATGGTTATGAAGCAAAATGATCAGCGGGTGTCTGTCATTCTAGATACCGTTATTTCAATAACTGTTTTGTTCTTAATTAATATTGTCTATGTACTTTTTATAATCGTCCAATTTAGGTATTTTTTTGGCGGTAGTCTTCAAGGGGATTACACTTACGCAGAGTATGCCAGAAAAGGTTTTTTTGAATTGCTTTTTGTAACATTAATTAATTTATCGATTACGATTGTTGTTATTTCGTTAGGTGACAGTGGAAAGGCAGGTATCAAGAAAATAAGGCAGGTCTTGTTGACAATCCTTGTCCTATCGAGTGGAGTGTTGCTTACATCTGCTTTCAAACGGTTAAGTATGTATGAGGAAGCCTATGGTTTTAGCTTTACTAGGGTTTTATCACATTCATTTATGATCTTTCTTATCGTTATCTTTACCTATACCTTGGTTAAGATCTGGGTGGAAAAACTGTCCCTGTTTCATTTTTACTTTCTCACAGCATTAATTTACTACACGACCATAAATGTGATCGATTTAGATCGAATTGTAGTAAAGGAAAATATAAATCGTTATGAAGAAACGGGTAAAATTGATGTGGATTACCTTAGCAGTTTATCAGCAACTGGGGTATTAGGATTAATCGAGCTGTATGAACGAGGAGAAAACATTCCTCATTTAGAGACGATTTTACGTGATCAACAATTGGCAGCACGAACGGAACAACAAACTTGGCAATCGTATAATCTAAAAAGAGAACGAACTTCTCAAAAGTTAAACGAACTTCAATTTAAATAGGAAAACCGAGTCGCTTCGACTCGGTTTTTTTATTGGAAAGTTGTTTATTAACAAATTAGGAAGTGGATAATAACAAATTTATGCCTTTTATTAACAATTGGCCAGATAACCACAAAAAAGCAGGGTCTAGAATCACCCCTGCTCTACAATTTAATTAATCCCCATTAAACATATCAAAGATTCCACGTGCAATACTGCCTTCATCCTTCGCACCGCCTCGTGAAGGTGCGGCAGCAAATACTCTGCTTGCAAGCCTGCTGAACGGCAGTGATTGAATCCAGACAGAACCCGGTCCTCTTAATGTTGCAAAGAACAAGCCTTCGCCGCCGAATAAGGCTGTCTTAACACCTTTAACATATTCAATATCGTATTGGACATTGCTAGTCATTGCAACCAAGCAGCCGGTGTCTACTTTTAGTGACTGACCTGGGAGGAGCTCCTTGCGTATAATGGTACCTCCTGCGTGTACAAAACACATGCCATCGCCTTCAAGCTTTTGCATAATGAACCCCTCGCCGCCAAAAAAGCCGACGCCGATTTTCCGCTGGAACTCAATACCAACTTGGACCCCTTTTGCTGCAGCTAGAAAGGCATCCTTTTGACAAATAATTTTTCCGCCAAGTTCACTTAAATCCATTGGGATAATCTTGCCAGGGTAGGGGGAGGCAAATGAAACATGTTTTTTGCCAGCACCATTATTGGTAAAGGTAGTCATAAACAAGCTTTCTCCAGTTATTATCCGCTTCCCGGCACTAAATAATTTGCCCATTAAGCCGCTGCCGGCACCGCCGGAACCATCTCCAAATATAGTTTCCATATGTATGTCATCTTCCATCATCATAAAGCTTCCAGCTTCTGCCACCACGGTTTCCTGCGGATCAAGCTCAACCTCGACAAACTGCATATCATCGCCATAAATCTTATAATCGATTTCATGGTTATTCATTCAGATCCCTCCATACCTTTCAAAATATTAGCCTATGTATATTATAAGAAATTTAGGAAAAAAGTGCTAATTTTTATTAAAAAAAGGGAGCATTTCATTTTAAAAAGGGCACTCCCGCGGGTTTGCTGAGCGACTGGAGCGGAATTCAACATCCATGTTTAACACAGCCTTCAAATAAAAAAGACGCCTGTATATACAGGCGTCTTTGCGTATTGAGGCGAAAAACCACACTCCACATAGTGTGCTCCATAAAGGAATGTTTCTCGACTTACACAACTCAGCTCATCGCTCAATTATTATAACACTATAAAACAAAAGAAAACAAGAAAAACTTTTTTATTTAATACTTGAATATTATTTGATATTCCTATATATTCAAATAATCAGATATACTAATACAATAGGATAAGAAGGGTTACTATGTTTATTGACAAGAGATTCCATCCTTACTCTTTAGGAAGTTTTCGAAAAGACCTGCTTTCTGGTTTAATTGTCGGTGTTATTGCCATTCCATTGGGCATGGCGTTTGCGATTGCTTCGGGGGTGAAGCCGGAGTATGGAATCTACACAACAATCGTGGCGGGAATTCTGATCTCCTTACTAGGAGGTTCTAAATATCAAATCGGCGGCCCGACTGGCGCCTTTATTCCGATTTTATTTGGGATCGTTATGACGTATGGATATGAAAATCTTCTTATCGCTGGATTTATGGCGGGGATTATTTTAACGTTAATGGGGGTCTTCCGCTTAGGTTCCCTAATTAAATGGATCCCGCGGCCAGTAACGATTGGTTTTACAGCAGGGATTGCTGTGACAATTTTTACAGGACAAATAGCTAGTTTCCTAGGATTAACAGGGATCAAGAAGCATGAAGAATTTATTCTAAACCTAAAGGAGATTCTTGTTCATCTCAATTCAATTAATTTATTTAGTGTACTCACAGCAGGGATTTGTTTAATGCTGGTATTACTAACACCAAAGGTTGCTCCTAAAATTCCTGGTCCGCTAATTGGATTATTGGTTTCCACAGTTGTGGCTGCAATTTGGTATCCTGGTCAAGTAGCGACAATTGGGACAGCATACGGAGAAATACCTAGTACATTACCACAGTTACATGTACCATCCATCAATCTTGAAATTATTTTGAAGCTTTTAAAACCGGCAATTGTGATTGCCATGCTAGGTGGAATTGAATCACTTCTTTCTGCGGTTGTAGCAGATGGAATGACCAATAGCCGTCATAATAGTAACAAAGAGTTGATTGGTCAGGGGATTGCAAACATGATAACCCCGCTATTTGGGGGCATCCCGGCTACAGGAGCATTAGCACGTACAGCGACCAATATTAAAAATGGAGCCGTTTCTCCTCTCTCCGGTATTACCCATGGGATCGTTGTTTTACTAGTTTTATTGTTCTTTGCATCCAAGGCTTCTTATATACCGCTTGCTAGTATGGCACCCATTTTAATGGTCGTTGCTTGGAATATGAGCGAACGAAAAGTTTTTGCTCATATTGCCAAAACAAAATCAACCGATTCAATCGTCCTTCTGGTTACGTTTGTCCTTACCGTATTTGTGAACTTAACAACTGCAGTTGAAATTGGGTTAGTGATGTCTGCTATTCTGTTTGTAAAACGAATGAGTGATGTGACAACGACGGCGAAGGCTTTACCGAATCTCCAGCATCGACAAGGAAAAGTAGAAACATCAATGGTGAGTGACACCCACGATTGCCCGCAAATAAGTATCTTTAATGTGGAGGGACCGTTATTCTTTGGGGCAGCCCAAACATTTGAGAAAACGATAATGGAAACCATTAACTATCATCCTAAGATTCTTCTCTTGCGGATGAGCAAGGTGCCGTTAATGGATACAACGGGTGAAGCCATACTTGCAAGCATTGTGAAACATTTTTCAAAAAGTGGTATAGTGTTGATATCAGGATTGAATCCACAACCGGAGAGTGTTCTTAAAAAGACAGGTTTAGTGGATGTCATTGGGAAGGACCATTTTTTTGAACATACAGGGGAAGCCATTCAATATGGATTATCCCAAATAAATGAAAATAAATGCCTGGGCTGTAAGCATTTTGCCTTTAGAGAGTGTAAACAGCTCTCAGCAAAAGAGGTTGTTGAAAATAGGGCAAAGTTAACAGCCACCTTTTAATAAATGAGGAAGTGATGATTTGAATTTGGAAATGCAGCAATTTAAAGCGGAATTTTTCAAAGCACTGGCCCATCCATTAAGAATCCGCATTTTGGAACTGCTGGCAGAGGGAGACAAGAATGTTAATGAAATTCAAACTCTTGTTGGCAGTGAAGGTTCTGCTGTTTCACAGCAGTTGACCATTTTACGTGCAAAAAACATTGTTTCAGGTACAAAGGAAGGAAATAAGGTTATCTATACATTGAAGGATCCAATGATCATTGAACTGCTGGCCGTTGCCCGTCAGATTTTTAATAATCATTTGGTAGATACCATTACCATTCTGGATAAGTTTAAAGAAGAGGAAGAAGAAGTCTTGCCACAGTCGAAGAGTTAATGTCTTCGGCTTTTTTTAATAATAGCTTACGTAAAACAAGGTATTAAATATGAAGATTTGCCGAATCGCCCAAAAAATTTTCTTCAAAATACGACAAAATGGTTTTGGTATGGCTTTCAGGAATGCGGAATGAAAAAGATAGAAATAGAGATTTGTAGAACTGTGTAGGTATGTGTCGCCCTTGCCTTTCTTGACAGAAAATCGTAAAAATGATAAATTTTAAACAGCCGTTGCACACGAGATTAGATTTATGTTATAAGCTTGTTCAAAGTTTTAAACGATGTTTGGATGAGGAAATGAAAGTAAAGCTATCACGTTGTAATTTGGTGAATTTTACACATGGCTTAAGTGTTAGCCAATAGGAGGATTTTTTTACATGAAAAACGGTAAAGTAAAATGGTTTAATTCAGAAAAAGGTTTCGGATTCATCGAAGCTGAAGATGGAAACGACGTATTCGTTCATTATTCTGCAATCCAAACTGAAGGTTTCAAAACTTTAGAAGAAGGTCAAGAAGTTTCTTTCGAAGTTGTTGAAGGAGCTCGTGGACCACAAGCTGCTAACGTTACTAAGAAGTAATTCTACTAAACCTACAAACTACAACAGCCTGGACAAAAGTCTCAGGCTGTTTTTTATGTTATAGAAATAGATATAATCATCATCGAATCTGTTAAACAACGTCCAGCTTCAGCGCCTAGAGGCTCGGGGGCATAAGCCTCTGGTCAAGGCGCTTCCGCTTTTATTCATATACAAGTGATTTCCAGACTCATTCCAATTGGTATTTTGCTATAATGGTAGTATTCGAATATGCAAGAGGTGACCCAAATGAAATTTATTCACACTGCTGATTGGCATTTAGGTAAATTAGTCCACGGTGTCTATATGACAGAGAATCAACGTGCCGCACTTGAACAATTTGTTTCCATTGTGGAAGAAGAGAAGCCGGATGCCGTTGTCATTGCCGGTGATCTCTATGACCGGTCAGTCCCGCCAACTGATGCGGTTGAGTTATTAGATGAAATTCTTTTTAAAATTAATGTTGAACTAAAAACACCTGTTGTAGCCATCGCCGGGAACCATGATAGTGCGGAGCGTCTATCGTTCGGCAGTTCCTGGTATAAACATAGTCAATTCTATTTAACTGGTAAACTTACTAATAACTTCAAGCCTGTTCATATTAACGGTGTTAATTTTTATCTTGTTCCCTATGCAGAGCCAGGTGTCGTCCGCCAGCTGGTTGAGGATGATTCCATCCACTCCCATCAAGAAGCGATGAAGGCGCTGATTGGAAAAATTGAAGAGACTCTTAATCCAAATGAACCGAATGTTTTAGTGGGACATGCCTTTGTTTTAGGCGGACAAACCTCAGATTCTGAACGAATTTTATCTGTGGGCGGCTCCGGCTGTGTTGGTGCAGAATTGTTCGCTCCTTTTTCCTATACCGCTCTTGGGCACCTGCATAGTCCTGATGCCATTAATCATGAAAAAGTGAAGTATTCAGGTTCCCTTTTAAAATATTCTTTTTCGGAAGCAAAGCAAAGAAAGTCCATTTCAATCATTGAAATGGATGAAAAAGGGAATTTTAGTCATCGCTATCGCTCACTTACACCCAAACATGATATGCGCGAGATTGAAGGGCACATAGAAGAATTACTAGACCCTAACTTTTATGGAAATGAACAAGTGGAAGATTACTTAAAAATTACACTGCTGGATGAAGGGGCACTGCTTGATCCAATTAATAAATTGCGCCAAGTCTACCCAAATGTCCTTCATTTGGAAAAGAAGATTAACCTCACTGACAGCAAGAGAAAACAATCGTACGTTGCCCTAAAAAGCGAGAAAAAGTCCGAGATTGATCTGTTTGAACAATTTTACACAGACATGACAACCTCTGATTTTACAACAGAAAAAAGAGATATGATGACAGAAATCATTCAAAAGGTATTACGAGAGGAGGGGGTTAGATGAAACCTTTAAAATTAACCATGCAGGCGTTTGGTCCTTATGCGGGCAGTGAAGAGATTGATTTTAACAAGCTTGGCAACCGGACAATGTTTGTGATCTCTGGAAAAACAGGCGCGGGGAAGACAACTATCTTTGATGCGATTAGTTATGCTATCTATGGTAAAGCCAGCGGGGAAGACCGTAATGGGCCCGAACTCCGTAGTCAATTCGCAACAGAAGAGTTGTTAACAGAGGTTTCATTAGACTTTTCCCTCCGCAACAAAGTTTATTCAATTACGCGCTCACCGCAGCAGCTTAAGAAAAAAGACAGAGGCGATGGTTTTACCACTATTGGGGCGAAAGCGGAATTATATATGTGGGACGCAGATGGTGAGAAAAAATTGCTAGCATCCAAAACAAGTGATGTGGAAGAAAAAATTAAAGAAATCATGCTGATTGATGCGAATCAATTTCGGCAAATCTTAATGATTCCACAGGGAGAATTTCGTAAGCTGCTAACATCAGACAGTAAGGATAAAGAGGTCATCCTCCAGCGGTTATTCCACACACAGCTATATAAACTAATCGAAGAAAAGCTAAAAGAGGAAGCAACGGAGCTGAAAAAGACAGTTGAAGATCAAGAAAAGGCACGAAAGGAAGCCTTACGGCGAATTCAAGCCCTTACAAACGATGAGCTCCGTGAAACCCTTAAAAATGACCCTGAGAATCACACCATCATCATGCCTCTATTATACGCTGAGATTAAGGGCATGGAGGAAAAATTAGAACTATTAACAAATCAACTATCAAACAAAATTCAGGAGCAAGACAAACTGAAGGCGCAGCTTTTTGAAGCGGAGAGGATCCTGAAACAGCTAGAAACAAAACAAGAGTTAAAAGGGCAAAAAACGCTGTTACTCGCTCAAGAGGACGAATACACCGAGAAGGAAATCCAGGTTCAACGGGCACAAAAAGCTGCACTTTTGGGGAAACAAGAGGAGCTATGCCACCGGTTAAAGCGAGAGGCAGACCAGCTTCAGGAAAATTTTAACGTGATTGGTGGAGAAGTTGAAAAACTGAAGGGATTTTCTCAAGCATATGAACAACAGCTTCAAAAGGAGCTTGAGCGTGAGGTAGAGCGGCAGTCTGCACTTGATGAAGTGAATCGATTGGTGAATATGAAGGATGACGTCTACTCCTTTGCGGTATTATTAAATGAGACCAAGCAAAAGGATAATGAGCTTAAAGCAGCAAAAGAAAAGCAAGCGAATAATGAACAGAGACTTCAGAAATTGGAAGAACGAATCCAAACGTTAAAAGTCCAAAAAGAAGAAATTGAAAAAGGGAAGTTAACCTTTTTAGAAAATGAGAGAAAACTTGAAAAATTGAAGGACGATTTGACCCGACTCGAAAAATTTGAAACATTGTTCGCACGTCATCGAAAGTCGGAAAGCAATTTAATCGCAATTACCAGCCGTTTCGATAATACTGTGGCTCGTTATCGTGATGCTAAAGCCCTTGTAGAAGAGTTGGAGAAAAAATGGATTCATGGGCAGGCTGCGATTTTAGCCGCTAACCTTCATACTGACGAAGCATGTCCCGTCTGCGGCTCACTACACCATCCTGCTCCAGCGATTGAACAAGAAAATAGTATTCCAACTGAAGAAGATTTGAAGTCGGCAAAGGACCAGGCTTTGCAATGGGAAAAAGAAAAATCAAAAGTGGAAGCGAATTTTTATCAGTGTCAGTCGGAAGAACGGTCACAGAAGGAAGCAGTCCAGGAAATTCTTAATGAAATACAAGTGTCCCGTCCGGAGTTTACAGTTGATGAGTTAGCAACAGTAAAAGCCGAGGTGTCTTTGGAAAAGAATGAGCTTGTTCAACTTCAGAATAAGCTGGAGGAGCAAATTAAATTACTCGACCGCTTTAAGTCAGAGATTGAGTCTGAAGAGACTGAAAGAACTGCTTTGCTATCCGGAATTCAGCAGTTGTCTACATTGGTGAATGATTTAACGGTCCAGTTTACTGAAAAGAAAACGGATCTTACTAGGATGATGAAAGTGATTCCTGAAAATCTTCGCTCGGAGGTAGAATATGAGAGGACACTCACAACCTGTCGAAATCGTTATGATCAGTTGGTGAAACAGCTGGAAGAGGCACAGAAACGCCTCCAAGTTTTAAATGAAAAGCTTTCGAGTGAAACAGCTAGATTACAAGACGCCCAGAAACATCACGTGGCAAAACTGCAGGAACTCGAAACAGAACGGGGTATCTTCTTAACTAAATTATCCGAACAGGGTTTTGAAAAATACGGGATTTATGCTGCTTCTAAAAAGACAGAAGAAGAAATTCAGGGTCTTCAGGATGAAATTCGCAGCTATCGTGAGGAGTTACGTTCTGTTTCGGACCGGTTGAAGGAAGTAACCGAGCTTCTAGCTGATGTGAAAACGCCGGATGTAGAGGGTATTAAGTTGGAGTTAGCAAAATTTAATAGTGAACTCGATATGCTGACCCAAGAACGAACAGATTTATTTGTTAAAAAACGGGATAATGAGGAAATTTATAGCCATGTCGAGAGTCTTAATAACGAGGTAAAAGCGTTAGAGGAACGATACAGCATGATCGGCGATCTTTCTGATATCGCCAGAGGGCAGAATCATTTACGGATTACCTTTGAACGGTATGTTCTTGCCGCCTTTTTAGATGATATATTACGAGAAGCAAATATCCGGTTACGAAAGATGACCTCTGGACGCTATTTGTTACAGCGGAAAACAGATCGGTCAAAAGGAAATGCTCAGAGCGGATTGGAATTATTGGTGTTTGACCAGTATACGGGTCAGGAGCGCCATGTAAAAACTTTATCCGGTGGAGAAAGCTTTAAAGCTTCGTTGTCGTTGGCATTGGGACTAGCTGATGTAGTGCAAAATTATGCAGGCGGTGTTTCATTGGAGACAATGTTTATTGATGAAGGGTTTGGTACACTTGACCCAGAATCACTTGACCAAGCGATAGAGGCATTGATGGATATTCAAAGCAGCGGCAGGTTAGTGGGAATTATCTCACACGTGCCGGAGCTAAAAGAGAGAATCGATGTGAGACTTGAAGTAATTGCTGGACAAACCGGCAGCCGGACAGAGTTTATGTTCACAAGTTAATAGAAAAGCAAGAAAAGCAGGGGGACGGTTCTTATGCTTCGGAAGCATAAGAACCGTCCCCTTGCTTCAGTCCTTTAACTCCTCTGCAAGTGCACGCGCTGCTTGCCTGCCGGTAAATAAGCAGCCTCCGACAAATGTTCCTTCAAGTGAGCGGTAGCCGTGAATTCCTCCGCCGCCAAAGCCTGATACTTCTCCGGCTGCGTATAGCCCGGATATTGGGTTACCTGAAGCATCAAGGACTTTTCCAGATAAATCGGTTTGCAGACCGCCAAGCGTTTTCCGGCTGACTATATTTAAGCGGACAGCGATCAAAGGCCCCATTTTTGGATCAAGGATTTTATGTGGCACTGCCACCCGGATCAGCTTATCGCCTAAATAATTTCGGGCCCCGCGCATGGCGGTGATTTGTAAATCTTTTGTAAATTTATTGTCGATTTCCCGATCGCGCGCTTGAATTTGGCGTTTAATTGCTTCAACATTTAGAAGATGATCACCCGTTAGCTTGTTCATTCCAGCAACCAGTTCATCCAGCGTTTTAGCAATAACAAAATCCTCCCCTTTGTCCATAAACGCTTTAACAGGTGCGGTTGGACCAGGAAGCACACGGGCCAGTACTTTTTTAATACTCTTTTCTGTCATATCCGGATTTTGCTCTGAGCCAGATAGGGCAAATTCTTTTTCAATTATTTTCTGTGTTAAAATAAACCACGAATAATCGTAACCAGATTTCATTATTGCTTCAAGAGTACCAAGTGTGTCAAAGCCAGGGAAGTTTGGTGCTGGGAAACGGTTTCCCTTTGCGTCCAGCCAAAGGGAGGAGGGACCAGGGAGAATACGAATCCCATGGTTTGGCCAAATCGGATTCCAGTTTTTAATGCCTTCTGTATAATGCCACATCCGATCACGATTCACGATTCGGCCGCCCGTTTTTTCCGTAATGGTAAGCATTCTGCCATCGACATGCTCAGGCACACCTGAAATCATATGTTTTGGCGCCTTACCTAACCGGGAAGGCCAATTTTTCCGAATCATCTCATGGTTTCCGCCAATGCCCCCGCTTGTCACCATTACAGCATAAGCGTTAAATTCAAAATCTCCCACAACTTCACGGGAGCTTGCCTCACCACGGGCAGCGGAACTAGCTATAAGAATATCTCCTCTCACACCACAGATCGCCCCATTGTCTTTGATTAATTCATGAACTCGGTGGCGGGGACGATAGTCAACAAGATCTTTCGCCATCGCTTGACGAACTCGTTCTTCAAATGGCCTGACGATTCCTGGGCCTGTTCCCCAAACTATATGGAAACGGGGCACGGAATTCCCATGGCCTTCCGCTGTATAACCTCCGCGCTCTGCCCAGCCCACTACTGGGAAAAAACGGACCCCCATATCATAGAGCCATTGACGTTTTTCTCCGGCAGCAAAATCGACATATGCTTCCGCCCACTTTTTGCCCCAGTAATCTTCATCGTCCTCACGATCAAAGCCGGCAGAACCTAACCAGTCCTGCCAGGCAAGCTCCCGCGAATCCTTTATCCCCATTCTTCTTTGTTCCGGAGTGTCCACTAGAAACAGCCCCCCAAATGACCACCATGCCTGCCCGCCAAGTGATGCCTCAGGTTCTTGATCTAAAAGAAGAACCTTCTTTCCGGCATCAGCTAGTTCCGCAACAGCTACTAAGCCAGCAAGTCCAGCGCCAACCACGATCACGTCGTATTTCAAAACAATTCCCCCCATTTATACTGTTTAACTGCGTATGTTTTCTGAAAAGTCAATATTTAAATTGTAACATGGATGAGCCTTTGAAACTGTCAAATTCTATACTTACATGCTTCTATAAATCGACAATTAAATGGAAAAGAATAGATACTTAGAAAATGCCGAATAATATGTTCAACTATGGTTAGGAGGTTTTTTATGAAAAAAATAACAATAATTATCTGGGGCTTAATCATCTTAATTTTTCCACTAAATACCCAGGCAGATGAACTTCCTAGTTTATCTGCGGATTGTCTTGAGGAAATGAAAAATCGTGATGTAGAATTTAATAAAGCCATCATGAAAGACATCATTTCTGGACTGGACCTGAATATTGATAATCAGAATTACATAGAAGTGTCAGATAAAGATTTGGATGCGGCCCATCTTATTTACGGAGGAAAAGAGGTGGATGAAAATTATCAATCCTTACATGATCAATTTATCGTTGCTTCTCGAGGAAAACCCACCCTTTATATAAAACCAAGAGAAGCCTATTTACTTTATAAACAGCCTGATAATATGAACGTATCTGTTCATTTAAAACTAACGGACTTAAAATGGGTAGTAATGGAGAAAGACAAGAAGGAAGGAAATTCTGTTCCATACAAGCTGTTAAAGTGCGAAAAAGAATACTTAAAGAAAAAACGAGAGTATTTAGATCATCAGTGATATTATTAGCTGTCAAACCCAATAACTCTCTTGAGAAATTTAACCTGTAAACAATATGTCTCAACATAAATGTCACTTTTCCCGCAATTAACCAATCATAATCCCTTTCACTAAAATCCAAAATAAGATAGTTCACTCATTCAGAACAAAGGGGTTGTTGGGGTTGAGATGGCATAAAACGATACTTTCTATGATTCAGCAGCGTCAGGATAAAAGGATGGCATTAGCAGTAGATACCTCCACAAATGAAGCACCAGTAATTCTTATTAATAACATAGTGAAACTGTTTGAACAGCTAAAACCCGATACCTTGTTAGTTCAAGCAGATTTTAAAATTAGAAGCATTTCTCCGGTTCAAAGCGATACAATTAAGTATCAAACTCACGGGAAATCTTCATATACATTAGTTTTAGAGTGGGCAAAAGAGGAAAAAATTGATACCTTATTTTATATAACCGATGTCACCGGCTTTTTTTCTGAAGAAATGGAGAAGGTCGATTTTGAATTATTTTGGCTTGTACCAGGTGACTTCTTACCTCGCGTCCCATTTGGTAAAGCGATTAAAGTGGCTTAATAAAAATAGAATCCCTCACGATATGAGGGATTTTTTTAGTTGGGGAGGAGGGATGCTGCATCTGATATAGAGGTCACCTGGTTTATATATTTGTCATAAAAAATAACAAAACACCTAGCCCTGTTTAGCTGGTGTTTTGCTTTTTTATTCCGTTTATCCCATTAAAATTTGCACAACCATCCAAATGTTTAAGCCTAGGATGATTAAGGCAAATAGTGAGGAAAGAACAGTGGTCATTCTTTTGTTTGTTAATACGCCCATTACTTCCTTCTTCTGAGTAAAGTAAATCAGCGCAATGATTGGAAACGGCAGGACAATACTTAGAATGATCTGGCTAATAATAAGTGTTTGGGTTGGATCAACGCCAAGCGCAACAATAATAACAGTTGGAAGCATAGTTACTAACCGACGAATCCATAACGGAATGCTAAAGCCGACAAACCCCTGCATGATCACTTGACCAGCCATCGTTCCGACCACTGAGCTCGAGATACCCGAGGCAAGCAAAGATATTAAGAAAACACTAGCAGCCGCCGATCCTAAAAGAGGTGTTAGCGTATGGTAGGCTGTTGTTAAATCGGCAACATGACTTTGCCCGGTTGTATGAAACACGGAGGCAGCCATATACATCATGGCAAGGTTAACAAAGCCAGCAAGTGTCATCGCAATAATAATCTCTTTCGTACTAAACTTTTGTATTTTAATCTTTTCCGTATCATTTCTAGGTACAATCCGATTCTGGGTTAAACTTGAGTGTAAATAGATCGCATGGGGCATAACGGTAGCTCCAATCACACCAACCGCAAGCATGATACTCTCATTGTTACCGAGCCATGGAACGACACTATGATAGGCAATCTGCGAAAAATCCGGCTGAGAAAGTATTGTTTCTACTAAGTAACATAAGCCAATTAACATCGCGAAAGCAGCGATAAACTTTTCTAACGGCCGAAAGCCAAATCTTTCAAGCATTAAAATTAAATAGGTGACAATACCTGTAATAACAGTGGCGTATAGCATGGGAATCCCTGCTAGTAAATTTAAAGCAAGAGTTGCCCCTAAAAATTCAGCCAGGTCAGTAGCCATGGCGGCAAGCTCGGAAACAATCCACATAATAATCGTCAGCCATTTTGGCATTCGATCTCGACATATCTCTGGTAAACTTTTTCCAGTAGCAATCCCCAGTTTACCTGACATGTTTTGCAGAAGCATCGCCATGAGATTGGCTAAAACGATAACCCATAGCATGTTATATCCAAAACGGGCACCACTTTGTATATTGGTTGCAAAGTTTCCCGGATCTACATAAGCAATCGATGCGATAAAGGCTGGACCAAGGAATGGCAATAATGCCCGAATCCCTTTTACTTTTCCATTTATGGCATCTCTAGCGGCAGAAACGGTTTTTAGTTCTGCAGCTCGAGCCTTATCAACTGCTATCGAATTTGTTTGACTCATAAGACACCATCCTTTCTCTTTTTTTCATAGGTACAAGGTTTGTTCGCTAATCAACAAAAGTTGCACTCGTGCAAATTCTATAGTTTTATTATAATAAATTTTATAAACTTTGTGTATATTTTTGCCTATTTCGATAGTGTTTTTTTTTTAAAATCTGCTACCCTGAATATAAATAAAAAACCAGAAAGCTTCTGGTTTAATTTGTTGGGGGATTTTCTTGTAAAAATTTGGTTAGTTCAGTTATGTTTGTGGATTGATGAACCATCCCAGATTGATTGAACAAAATGTAGGAAACAGTTTTACGGATCTCAAGTTCTGGATACGCTTGTTGGACGATTTCAAGTGTAGGCAGGCTCAAGATATTTTTTACATGTTCAGTAACCTTTTGATTTTTTTCAATAGGAGATTGTTCATCATTTGCCCCGACTACTAATAGAGAATATGTCTGATTATTTTGTGCAAGCAAATTAGGATACGGAAAAGCTAGGTCAGATTTCGATAAAATTGTTTTCTCTTCATGCGGTTGGGGCGTTTTTGGCTCACTTGCCTTCATGTTATGGCTTTGACAGCCTGTTAACAGAGAGAGTGAAGTAAGCATTGTAACCATGATTTTTTTCATTTGTCTTCTTCCCTTGTTGTTTGTATGTCTTGTCTTCAACATAGCACATCCTCATGAATAATGAACGCTGATATTGTGGAGGATTCGTGAAAAAGAAGTATGCAACTGTCTAAAAAAGTTCGCTTGTACAAATGTCTGTTTAAAGCTACAGTAGAATGGTAGAACGATTAAGAAGGTGTTTATCTTGGAAAAACGTTATTTTACGATTGGGATGGCCGGCCATATTGACCACGGGAAAACCTCATTAACGAAAGCATTAACCAATGTTGATACGGACCGTTTAAAGGAAGAGAAGGAACGGCAAATTTCCATTGAGCTGGGCTTTGCTCCCCTTTATGAAGACCAAGAAATTCAAATATCTGTTATTGATGTTCCAGGTCATGAACGTTTTATCCGTCAAATGATTGCTGGAGTAGCGGGGATTGATTTAGTTGTTCTTGTGGTTGCAGCAGATGAAGGAGTTATGCCGCAAACAAAGGAGCATCTCGACATTTTAAAATTTTTAGGTGTGAAAAATGGGATAATCGCTATTTCAAAAATAGACCGGGTAGACGAAGAGTTTATTGAATTGGTGAAAGATGACATTTTAGGAGAACTTACTGGGACTGTTTTTGAGGATTCCCCCTTTGTTTTAGTTGATAGTTTATCCAAAAAGGGCATTCATGAAATAAAAGAATTAATTATAAAAACGTTAAAAAATCAAGAGATGCGAGATGCGAAGGGGGCCTTTCGACTGCCGATTGATCAGGTGTTTACTGTAAAAGGGCAAGGGACTGTTGTACGCGGGACTGTTTATGAAGGAACGGTGGAAGAGGGACAAGTAGTAAAAATCATGCCTAAAGGGCTTGAAGTAAGGGCGAGGCAAATTCAGGTCCATCATCATCCGGCACAAAAGGCCTATGCGGGGCAAAGGGCAGCGATAAACCTGTCAAATGTTTCGAAAGAAGAGCTTGAACGAGGTGATGTTTTAGTTTCTTCCGAGCATTTCATTGTCACAAAAACTATAGATGTCGCGATTCGATTTGTCGAGGATCTTGACCATATCGTTAAACAGAGGATGCCTATAAAGCTTCATATTGGAACTTCCGAGGTAATGGGCCGAATTGTTTTCTTTGACCGTAATGAGATTAAAGAAGAAAATGGAGAAATTCTCTGTCAGCTTCGGCTTGAAGAAGAAATCCTAACAAAACGTGGGGACAGGTTTATCCTGCGACGACCAAGTCCTCAAGAAACGATAGGCGGAGGCTGGGTGATCGACCCGCGGGCTAATAAGTATCGTTTCGGAAATGAAACCATAGAAGAGCTGGAAAAAAAGAAAGTAGGATCACCGAAGGAACGTTTGATGGCGGCACTGATGGAGGCAAAAAGCCTGACACTAAACGAATTAATAAAGCGGACAGCACTGGATGAAACGACCTTATCTGATTATTTAGCTGATCCGGAATTTGTTTTATACAATAGCAAGGAGTATACACATACACTTTTAATCAATTCAATCGAAGAAGATATTTTTGACCAACTTCAAGACTTTCATCAAATCCATTCGATGAAGGCGGGGATTAATAAAGCGGAACTCTTACAGTCTCTTCAAAAGCGGTTCCCTAAATCGTTACTGGATTTTGTTGTCGAAAATGCAATTATCAATGGAGTGTTTAAGAGGAAAGAACAATTTGTATCACTGGCAGCATTTGTGCCGCATGTGCCTAAAAGCTGGGCAAAGAGGACAGACAATCTTCTTGATGATTTGAAGGAGGATGGACTGAAGGTACGCTATCTGAAAGATTATTTTTCTGCAGCAGGTATACCTGATTCGATCGAAAATGATTTAAGAAGATTTCTAGAAGACCAAAATTTACTGGTTCAGCTAGACGACCAGTTTGCTTACCATGGTGATGTCTTTACGGGAGCAGTTGAAAAACTTCAAAACGAAACGGGAGCAGAATTCGATGTAGGAGTGGCAAAGGATGTTCTCGACCTTTCGAGAAAATATATGATCCCATTTTTAGAAAGATTAGACGCAAAAGGTCTTACTAAGCGTGTCGAAAATAAGCGGGTGTGGAAAAAATAATCTGGAAAAGCCTCCATCATATTGATTGGAGGCTTTTCTTCCTTTATCGTCTACGAAAGAAACTCAGCTGGGTTTAAACCGAGCTCTCGGCAAATATCGGAAACCATTTGCTGTTCATTTTGATCAAAATTTCCATCTGCATACCCGATGGCTATACAGTAGCGGGCTACTAGTCGAGCTACTTCAGGCTTTGACCTAATTTTCCCGAGGGCACGAAAAGCTTCTGCACGCCCCATCATCCGGTCGTTTTCCATTCTTGATACAAAGAGATTGAATTTTTGAATGACCTTATTGGTGTCAAAAACGCGTAATTCCTCACTTTGATGAACAAATTCAATCATTTTTTGCCGCTCTGCTGGATCTAAATAACCATCAGCCATGGCTACTAAAGCACAGGCAGCTGTCACTGCATCAAGAAGGTCTTGACTTTTATAGCGATTAAACAATTCTTGAGCCCTTCGTTTCTGATTATTGGCCCACTCTACATAATCTGTTTGTGAAGGTGACCACGCATTGCCACAATGATTACAAGTGAATTTTAATTGGTTTTTACCAATAAAACCGCCAAGTAACCCAACAGGACCAAGAATTAACCCGCCGATTGCGGCTTTGCCCAAACCAAACCCTTTTTTTCCTGTTCTCACATTAGCTGAATGGCAGCGCGGACACATAATCTCATCTCCACCGTAAGAAGAATGGCTGGAAATAGGGGGAGCAGACTGTGTCGACTGCGGATATCCATAGGCAGGCTGACGGTGTGTCGAATCAGGTTGTAGATGTACCCGCTGTTGATTACCATTTTGGTTTAACTGGCTCTGCTGATAGGGATCATAGTTTGTTTGGCTTTGTTGATATGGATTGATTTGACTCGTGTTATTGGCTTGATTTCTAACATTCTGCTGGTAATTGGGCTGCTGAACCTGTGCATTTTGCGGTGGGTCATCAACTGTAACCCCGAAATTGTGACATAATGCTGCTAATCCGCCCTGAAAACCGCTGGCAATCGCATTAAATTTCCATTCCCCGTTATGACGGTATAATTCTGCCGCAACAATTGCAGTTTCAACGGTAAAATCTCTGCCGAGGTTAAACCGCAATAATTCTTCATTAGTCAGTTCATTAAAAATACGAACATAAGAATCTGAGATTTGGCCAAAATTTTGCCGTTTTACTTGTGCGTCATGGATTGTGATCGTAAAAGCAATCCTATGTATGTGGTCAGGGACTTTCTTTAAATCTATTTTTATTTGTTCATCATCACGTACACCCGAACCAATTCGGTTATCTCCGCTGTAAATAATGGAACCATTACCTCCAGAAGGGTTATTGTAAAAAACGAAGTCTTGGTCGCTGTTTACTTTCCCCGATGGTCCTAATAAAAAGGCTGAGGCATCTAAGTCAAAATTAGAACCAAGCTGGCTAATATTCCAGCCAAGTCCGACAACTACATTTTTCAGGCCAGGGTGTGATTTCGTTAAATCCACCTTTTGCCCCTTGCTAAGTGTTACACCCACTATTTTCACTCCTTATCCAAATTTGGCACGTCCAGCTTCAGCGCCCAACGGCTAGTGTCCTTCGCGCTTCTCCCTACGATAAGTCAACATCGAATCGCTAACGCTCTTCGTGTTGTCTAGCTATAGCCCCTGGTCAAGGCGCCTCCGCTTTTCGATTTTCCTTTATCTCAGTCGAAACGCTCCAGGCCATACGCCGCTAAACGGGCGCTTCCACTTTTGCTTTTATGTTCATTATACCGGTAATTCTAAAAAGGGAAAAATTTCAAGTATAGCTTTTTTAGATAGCCGCTCTATTAGTACGAATGAAGAAAGGAAAAGTTTCAAGCAAGTAAAAGAAAAAGCAAACGGTCCGGAAATTCTTCATCCATTATTTCCTTTAAGGAAAAGTTAAGAAACAAAGATAATAATAGGCTTATTCAAATGAAACGTATGAGAAAAGGAGCCAGCACAAATGAAAAAATGGATGATAATAGCGGTGGCTGCAGTAGTAATTTGTATTGCCGGTTATCAGTGGTACGCATCGAAAACAAGTGCCGAGACAACATCAGAGGTGCGGACTGCAGTTGCTAAAAAAGGCACATTAGATGTTAACATCAGCGGATCCGGAGCTGTTCAGGCTGTGACCAGTCAAGATATCATGGCCACATTTAATAATGATGAAATTGATGAAGTATTGGTTGCTAGCGGTGAGAAGGTAAATGCAGGGGACGAACTGATTACCTTTACAGATGGCAGTGATCCGATTACAACAGCAGCCGCAGGAAAGATAACAACGGTATCTGTAGCTGCAGGGGATAGCGTTACTTCCGGACAAGTCGTCGCCCATGTAACGGACTATAGTGGGTTACAAACAGCTGTACAAATTGATGAACTAGATATATCTAAAATCCAAAAAGGGCAATCGGTCAACTTGAAGGTAAGTGCATTCCCGGATGAGAAGTATACAGGAAAAGTAACGGATATATCCAAAGAAGGTACTTCTTCTAATGGTATTTCTACTTTTACCGTAACCATTACAATTGATAAAATTGCGAACCTTAAAGTGGGGATGAGTGTGGAGGCAAGTATTTTAACGGAAAGTAAACAAAATGCCGTATATGTTCCACTAGATGCCGTCCATATATCCAATGGAAAAAAATATGTCTATGTCGTTTCATCAGATGACTCTTCAATCATTACAAAGAAAACTGTAACAACTGGCATAGCAAATGAAGATTATGTAGAAATCACTAAAGGACTTTCAGAGGGAGAAACCGTTCAATTGCCAAAATTGGCTAAAGCAAGCACAACGACCTCTACAACACAAACAAATACATTACAAAGCAGCTTAAGCGGCATGGGGGGAACGGGCGCTATGAGATCAATGTATCGTGGCACTGGTACCGGAAGGAGTGGACAATAATGGCGAAACTGATTATGCAAATTAGTAATCTAAAGAAAGCCTATAGGCTGGGTGGCGAAATCGTCCATGCATTAAATGATGTGTCCATTGAAATTCAGAAAGGGGAATTTCTCGCGATTATTGGCCCATCTGGTTCAGGTAAATCAACGTTAATGAATATGATAGGATGTCTTGACAAACCACAGTCTGGAAAATATCTCCTTGATGGTAAGGATATTTTTAAAATGGATGACAATGAGTTAGCGACGATCAGGAATCAAAAAATCGGCTTTATTTTCCAAAACTTCAACCTGTTAACCAAATTAACTGCAATTGAAAATGTGGAGCTCCCGTTATTATATGCAGGGGTAAACACGAAGGAACGAAGGGAGAGAGCCATCGAGGCCTTAGAGAAAGTCGGATTAAGGGATCGGGCAGGCCATTTGCCAACACAGCTGTCTGGCGGACAGCAGCAAAGGGTTGCGATTGCCAGAGCACTTGCAGGTAATCCTGCCATCCTTCTTGCCGATGAACCAACCGGAGCACTTGATAGTAAAACAAGTAAGGAAATCATGCAGATTATGAAACAATTAAATGAATTGGGCCATACCATTATCCTTATTACCCATGACCTAGACATTGCGAAACAAGCAAAACGAATGGTCAGCATCCAGGATGGACAATTACAGGAAAATGGAGGTGAACTCATTGGGCATCTTGCAATCCATTAAAATGGCTCTCAAAAGTATAAAGGGAAATAAACTAAGATCGGTTCTTACCATGCTGGGCATGATTATCGGGGTATCATCCGTAATTGTTTTGGTTTCCATTGCTCAAGGTTCTTCTAAAAATGTGACGAGTCAAATCAACCAATTAGGGACTAACCTATTAACTGTAAGTACTTTTGACACAAATGTGACATTAACAGATGACAAAATTAATGAACTTAGTAAAGTAGATGGTGTAAAAGAAGTATCACCGGTTGTAACGGGACGAGTAAACGTTAAAAAGGACCGGACAACTTCTCAAGTGACCCTGACAGGAACGAATGCCGCCTATTCGGATGTGCGTGATACAAAAGTAAGTGCAGGTCGATTTATCACGGATCTGGATATTGAATATAGGCAAAAAGTGGCGGTCATCGGTACGACTACGGCTACAACCTTCTTTGGGACCGAAGACCCTGTTGGTCAATATCTGCAAATTGAAGGAACTTCTTATAAAGTTGTCGGAGTACTTGTTTCAAAAGGAAGCTCAATGGGACAAGGCGGAGACAATACCATAATTGTTCCGCTTAGCACGGGCCAACGTTTAGTTGGAAGTACCACGATTAGCACAGTGTACCTAAAAGGAGAAAGCGAAGACCAAATGGATGCCGTCATGAGTTTGGTTGAAACGAAAATGGCTTCCCTTTTCCCTGGTCAAACGGATTCTTATAGTGTTACAAATCAACAGGATGTCATGGATACCATGAGCTCTGTAACGGACACCATGACGTTGATGCTGGGCGGTATTGCAAGTATTTCCTTACTTGTTGGCGGAATAGGTATTATGAATATTATGCTTGTATCTGTTTCCGAACGAACAAAGGAAATCGGTATACGTAAAGCGATCGGAGCCAAAAGGCGGGATGTCCTCGTTCAATTTTTAATTGAAGCGGTTGTATTGAGCGGTGTCGGCGGCCTAATAGGGATTATTTCAGGGTTAGGTATCGGAAAATTAGTATCATCCCTATTCAGCTTAAGCGTCTCCTTCTCTTCAAACGTGATCTTGTTCTCATTCTTGTTCTCGTTAGTAGTTGGCGTAGTATTTGGGGTATTCCCAGCAAATAAAGCTTCCAAGTTAAATCCAATTCAAGCATTAAGGTATGAATAATTGGGAAAATGAAGCGGTACGCTACTGTTGCGTCCGCTTCGTTTCCTATATAATGAAATGAATGTTATTTATTTTAAGGAGAGATAGAAATGCGATTATTGGTGGTAGAGGATAACCTTTCTTTATTAGAATCCATCGTTCAACTATTATCCGATGAATTTGAGGTTGATCAAGCCTCAAACGGGGAAGATGCTTTATTTTTAGCCATGCAAAACATCCATGATGTCATTGTTTTGGATGTCATGATACCTGAAATCGATGGCTTTGAAGTGCTTCAGACCATCCGCAAGGAAGGATTAAAAATTCCGGTCTTATTTTTGACAGCAAGAGACTCTTTAGAAGATCGCGTCAAAGGACTTGATTTTGGCGGTGATGATTATTTAGTCAAACCGTTTCAAGCTGCCGAATTAAAGGCGAGAATTAGGGCGTTACTAAGAAGAAGCGGCAGCTTAACGACAGATCAAACGATTAAATATCGTGGTATAGAATTATTAGGCAAGGAACGCGACATCCTTGTGAATGGAGAATCCATCAAACTTACAGCTAAGCAATATGAGCTTTTAGAATATTTAATCCAAAATAAGGGTGCTATCTTAACAAAAGAACAAATTTATGATCGTGTATGGGGGTTTGACTCCGATACAACGGTAGCAATTGTTGAGGTATTTATGCACCATCTCCGCAAAAAATTAGAGCCGTTCGGCTATCATTCAGATATCAAAACGATCCGCGGTGTCGGCTACATGCTGAATGAAGAATAGGGGAGGCAAATGTTTCGTCAAACACATATTCGACTTACTTTGATTAATTCGATCGTTTTTATCGTTTTAATTAGCATACTAGGGAGCATTATCTATTTTTATACAGAAAATAAACTATATCAGGATGTTAACCAATCATTAATGGAATCTGTCGACCATTTTCAGCAGCCGATTGGGACGGAGAATAAGCAAGATGATAATATGGACGGTAATGACGCAGAACCTAAATTTATGCGCCGAGATCCAAGGATTATCACGCTGGTTTGGGATGAAAAGGGCCAGCTATTGGCAGGACAAGATCGTGGATCAGCGTTATTTCAGGATAATGAAAAGCTGATCCGCCCGAAAAAATACGGCACCCTAGAGGATGTTGAAGTTGAAAACTTTACGTTTCGATATATGGCTTTCAAGACGGAACTGCCTCAAATAGGAAAAATTACAGTCCAAGTAATTCGGAATGTGGATTCTGAAAAAAATCTATTAAGTAGACTACTATTAATCATGTTAATTGGCTGTGGGGTGGGAATCATTTGTGCTGTTGTTTCTGGCTATTTCTTAGCAGGAAGAGCTTTGGTTCCCATTAAAAAATCTTGGAAAAAGCAGCAAGAGTTTGTTTCCGATGCATCACATGAATTAAGAACGCCATTAGCAGTTATTCAGGCTAAAACGGATATCCTGTTCCGTTCACCGTCGGCGACCATCCAGGAAAAAATATTGGATATTTCAACCATTTCAAAGGAATCAAGGCGGTTATCAAAACTGGTAACGAATTTACTCACATTGGCTAGATCTGATTCCGATCAAATTGAAATGAAGAAGTCCAATTTCCAATTAGATGAGCTGTTTAAAGAAATTATTCAGCAGTTTGAAGATATTGCCATGTATCAAGATAAAACCCTGAAAATAGAGGCCGTTGAGCCCGTGACATTCTTTGCAGATAAAGAAAGAATCCATCAATTGATTGTCATATTACTAGACAACGCCATAAAGTATACCAAAGAGGGCGGAGAAATCTTACTGTCATGTACCCAAAGCCATTCCTCGATCTTCCTCAAAGTAAATGATACGGGGATTGGGATTCCTGAAGAGGACATTCCCAAGATTTTTGACCGTTTTTACCAAAGTGATAAAGCACGGACTGAAGCAGAAGGTACCGGGCTGGGGTTATCGATTGCCAAATGGATTATTGAAAAACATCATGGTAAGACAAAGGTTCAAAGTGCTCTTGGTCAAGGAACAAAAATTGAAATCACCTTTCCAAAGTCCCAAAAATAATTTTTGGGGCTTCTTTAACGCTGTGTTAAAGGTAATTTATGATTTTATGCAGGTTGATTGGAGCGGAAGGCGCGAAGACTCCTGCGGGAGTAAGGGGCNNCAGGCGCTTTAGCGCCGAGGAGGCTCCACGGACCGCCCGCGGAAAGCGAAGCGCCTGTAGCGGAAATCAACCATCATTTTTTAGATACCTAAAATCTTAAGAAAATCTTAAGGAAACCTCTTCATAATGTCCTTATCTAATTAAATAAGCTTCATGATTTTGAAGGGAGAAAAACAGATGAAGAACACCAGAAAAGCTCACCTTTGGATTGGATTAATTGCGTCAATTTTTATCTTTATGGAGTCGCTTACAGGTCTATTGATGAATGAACCATGGTTAATTGGACAAACATCGATGGAAGGTGGAAGAGGCAATTTTCCAGCAGGTCAAATGAATCAAGGTCAAATGAATCAAGGCCAAATGAACAACGGTCAAACCAATCAGGGACAAGCAGGGCAAGAGATGACCCAGAACTCTGGACAAACGGCCGGTCAAACACAAGGGCAAAATGGCAATCAAACCCAAAGATTTAATGGAAATGGCCAATTTCAAAGACGTGGTAATTTCGGCGGGAATGGAAATTTTCCAGCTGGAATGATGATGAACAGACAAGGTATGGGACAAACCTCAGCTATGGGGATCATTCGTGGGCTGCACGAAGGCAGAATTGGCAATACCAATATTAAATGGCTAATTGATTTAATTGCGCTTGCCATGATGGCTTTAACAGGTACGGGAATCTATTTATCCATTAAGGTACTAGGTGCAGAAGCGAAACGGAAAAAACGAGAAACAGATATGTTTAGCGATATCTAATAAACAAAAGCACACGAGTCACGGCTCGTGTGCTTTTTGTCTTACTCCACAATGATTTTTCCAGTAAACATTTGCATTCCACAACTAAATGTATATTCTCCCGTGTGATCTGGGGTAAAAGATAATTTGGTGGTGCCAGTTTTTAGGGTTACATTATTAATATTGAAATCTGGAATCATGAAGCTCGATAAGCAGTTGCTGCTATCTAAAGGGTTAGTAATTTCAAGCACTACTGGAACCCCTTTTTTGACCCGGATGACGTTCGGTGAATATCCTTGAGTGGTGACAAGCATTTTGACTTTTGGTGCACTTTCTCCGGATACATCTACTTCGGTTGTGTCTGCCGATTGACTACTGGTCTCTTGTACACTTTGTGTTTGAGCTGTTTCGTTTTTACCTGGAATTTTTATCAAATCACTGCTGTACATAAATAAGAATAATGAAACAAGGACAATGCCACCTGCGATAATTGCAAAAGGTGAAAGTTCTTCCGTGTTTAATGAAAATTTCGTGTTCGTTGCCACATGGATATAAATAATGACAAAGCCGATGATGACAACGTAAAAGCCTAATAATATCCCTAGTAAAATCGTGGGGTTGATATATTGGAGGAATAGGCCAAGAATGGCCCCATTTATCCCGCCTATTAACCCAAATATGGCTCCCAATAAGATAGCTAAAATGCCGGCCGGATGCCCCGCCAAGAAACCAACCACAAAACCAATAATCATGCTGATCCCTACAGTCAGGAAGGTCTCACCTGATAGAATCCCCATGATACTTCCGGCAAGTAAACCCGTGATCACAGCGATTACCATACTAATCAGGATTCCCGGTGTATTGTTAAATTTGTTTTTATTCCGGTATACAAGAAAAATAGAATAGCCCGTACCGATAGCCACAAATACTGCTGATATAATCGAAAATATACTCATGTTTCGTCTCCTCTTATGTGCCTTAATAATTAAACAACATAAGAGTATTATAAATATAAATAATAGCTTGAAATTTGTAGATTCCGTGATATCTATGAACGTTTTATGACTCTTGTTGCTTGTCTTTGTCTTTGTCTTTGTTTTTATCTATCGTGTTCTTATAATTCTTTTTAGGGTTTCATTTTGGAGTTTCATGTATTCCAGTAATATTTCTTTTTCTGCTTCTTCTATTTCAAACTCATCCTCTTCCTTGATCATTTGGGCACCTCTTTTTTTCTTGATTTTAGTTCATAAAGTTTAGATATTCCATAAATGATTTGACTTTTATTATAGAGAAATATATAATTTTTTCAAAAATACTAATTGAAACGATGACGGGGATTAGTAAATTGATTCGGGTCTTACCAAGAGAGGAAACCAGTGGTGTGAGGTTTCTTAAGACAATCAATTGAACCTGCCTCCCGAGTTCTGTATCGGATTTTTATTGAAGATACATGCGGATAAAATCCGTTATCATATAAGAGAGTTTAAAGCAATTGCTTTATGAATTTAGGGTGGTACCGCCAGGCCTTGGTCCCTTTTTTAGGATCAGGGTCTTTTTGCATTCATAAAAGTATCATTGCCTTAAAGCGGTTTAAGCTAACCAGCTCTTTTAGTATTTAATAAAATAATGAGGTGTCAAAATGGCAAAGGAATTCGTAAAAGATGTAACCAGCATGGACGAGGATTTCGCCCAGTGGTATACAGATGTTGTGACAAAAGCAGATTTAATTGATTACTCAAGCGTCCGCGGTTCGATGATTATTCGCCCATATGGTTATGCATTATGGGATAATATTAAAAACGAGCTGGACCGCCGTATTAAAGAAACTGGGCATGAAAATGTATATATGCCACTATTCATCCCAGAGAGCCTGCTTCAAAAGGAAAAAGACCATGTTGAGGGATTTGCTCCTGAAGTGGCATGGGTAACGCACGGTGGTTCTGAGCCATTAACAGAACGTTTAGTGGTCCGCCCAACATCAGAAGTATTATTCTGTGAGCACTACAGCAATATCATTCACTCTTACCGGGACCTTCCAAAACTGTATAACCAATGGGCTAACGTAGTCCGATGGGAAAAAACAACCCGTCCATTCTTACGTACATTAGAATTCTTATGGCAAGAAGGTCATACTGCCCATGCTACAGACGAAGACGCTATGGAAGAAACCATTAAGATGCTGAATGTCTATGCGGCAATATGTGAAGAAATACTTGCGATTCCTGTTGTAAAGGGCCAGAAAACAGAGAAGGAAAAGTTCGCTGGAGCAAAAGCCACGTTTACCATTGAAAGCTTAATGCACGATGGTAAAGCACTACAATCTGGAACTTCTCATCACTTTGGAACTGGGTTTGCTGAGGCGTTTAACATTCAGTACACAGATAAAGAAGGTAAGCTGCAATACGTTCATCAAACTTCATGGGGCTTTACAACTCGAATCATTGGTGCATTAATCATGGTTCACGGCGACGACCGTGGTTTAGTCATTCCGCCAAAAGCAGCTCCAACACAGGTCATGATTGTTCCTATTGCACAGCATAAGGAAGGCGTGCTTGATTTTGCTTATGACTTGAAGAAGTCATTAGGTGCTGTTGCTCGTGTGGATATTGATGCCAGCGATAAGAAACCAGGCTGGAAGTTCAATGAGTATGAAATGAAGGGTATTCCTGTTCGTCTTGAAGTAGGACCTAAGGATATCGAAAACAAGCAGGTTGTGTTAGTTCGCAGGGATACATTAGAAAAAGTTGTTGTTCCTTTAGACGAGTTAGAAACAAAGCTTGTTGAATTACTAGAAGATATTCAATCAAACCTTTATAATAAGGCGTTAAATCATCGTGAAGAGAGAACTTCGGTTGCGACTACTTTAGGGGAGTTAAAAGAAACCCTTGAAGCTAAACCAGGGTTCATTAAAGCTATGTGGTGCGGTGATTTAGCTTGTGAAGAAAAAATTAAAGAGGAAACAGGCGCGACTTCTCGTTGTATTCCATTTGAGCAAGAAAAAGTGGCGGATAAATGTGTGTGCTGCGGAAAAGAAACAGATAAGATGGTTTATTGGGCAAAGGCTTATTAAGACCAGTGAAGGCTCTTCCAGTGTGGGAGGGCCTTTTTTTGTTTTGTGCAGCAACCAAGAAAATATGTGAAAAAAGTAATACATAAAGGAAAATTAAAAGACGAAAGCGAATTATAGACAGTCAGAAGGGGGAAGAATCATGATGAAACCAATTTTAATAGAATTTCCAGAAGAAATTTATTCTAAAAGACTATTGATTCGTAAGCCGATGCCAGGGGAGGGGAAGATGGTATATGAAGCCATTCAGGGCTCCCTAAATGAGCTAAAGCTGTGGATGCCTTGGGCCAATAGGGAGCAAACCGAGCAAGAGGTAGAGGCAAACATACGTGAGGCACATGCGAAGTTTTTAATCAGAGAAGACCTAAGATTACATATTTTCGACCGGAAAACAGGTGAGTTTATTGGTGCCTCAGGTTTGCATCGGATGAATTGGGAGGTTCCAAAATTTGAAATCGGGTACTGGATAGATACTAAACATAGTGGGAATGGTTATATCCTTGAAGCAACTCAGGCTATTACGGAATATGCATTTCAAGAACTAAAGGCAAAGCGAGTAGAAATCCGTTGTGATAGTAAAAATATAAAAAGCCGTCGAATCCCTGAGAAATTAGGATTTACATTAGAGGGTATATTAAAAAATGACGGAATCTCTACAGATCGACAAGAACTCCGCGATACTTGTATCTATGCAAAAATCAAATAATGAACAAAAAACTCGACGTCGTCGAGTTTTTTACTAGAAACCGAACATATATCTTTCTAAATAGAATTTTGTAATCGCCAAATATTCACGAGAGTATGACTTTAGAACGGCCGACCAAGGTGTAACCGCAGGCAGACCTTTTACAGATAACCCCTGGTAATCGGCAATCGAAAGGGCACGATACAGATGGAAAGTATTCGTAACTACAATGCCAAGTTTCGCCTTGGGTGGAATAAGTCTATTAGAGAACTTAATATTTTCATATGTATTTGTGGAGCGATTTTCCAATAGAATCCGAGACTCATTAATCCCTTGCTTAATGAGTTCTCTTCTTATTGCTTCCGCTTCAGAAATTGCCTCGCCAGGCCCTTGACCGCCGGAAGCAATCACAATGGTATCCTTGTTTTCTGTTAGATACCTAGCGGCAGTTTTAATTCTGCTTGCTAACACAGAAGAAGGAATCTCACCTTTTACCCTCGCCCCAAGGACAATTAGATAATCTGCCTTCCTAGGCGCTTTTAGATCACTATATTGACTAATCTTAACTTGTAAAACGCCAATATAAAGTAGACCTATTATCATAAAGAAATAGATTAGCCAAAACCTTCTTTTGTTCCTCATCAAGTCAAATCCTCTTAATATTATTTATCATTATTATATAAAATAATCTAACATATTTTTGAAATGAAGTATAATAATAGAAGATGTTGATACTTTAGAAATGGCACCATCTTTAAATGGGAGGAATATAAAATGTCATCCATCAGTTTATTGAAACAAAAAGCAGGAATTGTACTAGAAAAAAAGAAGCTTACGAATGTTGTTGCTAGAGTTGGATTAGTGCTGGATATTTCGGGGTCGATGCGAGGACTATATAAAAATGGAACTGTGCAGAAAGTGGTGGAGAGAATCCTTGCTGTTGCCAGTCAATTTGATGATGATGGTACTTTGGATGTGTGGGTGTATGATAATGAATTTTCCCGTTTAAAATCAGTTACCGAGCAGGATTTCGTCAATTATGTTGAAGAGTATATTTTAAACAATGAACTTATACATAAATTTGGCAGAAATGATGAACCACCAGTCATGGAAGATGTAATAAAAAGATACACCATTGAATCACCTTCATCTGAGCCAGCTTTTATCGTTTTTATTAACGATGGAGGATGTAAAAGAACCATTAAGAAACCAGTAGTTGAATCATCAACAAAGCCAATCTTCTGGCAATTTGTTGGAATAGGAGATTCTAACTTTGAGGTACTAGAGAGATTAGATACAATGGAAGGGCGTTTTGTCGATAATGCAAATTTTTTTCATATAAAAGATATTGAAAAAACTACAGATGAAGACTTGTACAATCAGTTATTAAACGAGTTTCCGGGATGGATAACGGAAGCCAAAACAAATGGAATTTTATAGAACGAACAAAAGGACTGATAAGAATCAGTCCTTTATTCACACACCCACGAAAGCCCCATTGTTCCAACACCAGTATGGACACCCGCAACGGTAATAAGCATCAAAACCTCAGTTTCAATACCATGGAAGTTATCGTTAATATAATTTTCAATGTCAGCAGCTTTTTTCGGATCGTTCGCATGAACAACCGCCACCTTTTTTACTGTTTTCGTTTCAAGATCTTCTCTTAATTGAGAAGCCAGCCAGAGTACCGCCTTTTTATCGGTACGAACTTTGTCTTTAATCTGTGCAGAACCGTCTTCTATGGCCAAAATAGGTTTTATATTAAAAAGAGAGGCCAAGATTTTTTGGCCGCCAGATACCCGGCCGCTTTTATGAAGCTGATCCAAATTCGATGGGACCAAATATAATCGAGTATTGCTGCGTAAAGCATTTAGCCGTTCTACTACTTCCTCAGCGTCCAAACCCTGCTCGATAAGGTCAATCCCTTTTTTTATTAAAAACGAAAGAGGATAGGAACCAATTTTAGAATCAATCGCGAATAACTTAAAATCTTCCATATTAGCGGCCATAATAGAGGACTGATAGGTCCCTGTTAAAGTACTGGAGGCATGAATGGCAATTCCAAAGTCATATTCCTTCTTTAATTTCCTATATAATTCAACAAAGTCGTTAATGGAGGGCTGGGAAGACTGGAATTTCCCTTCCTCGTTTTTCATCCGTTCATAAAATTCTTGTTCTGTTATATCAATCGTTTCTTTATAAAATTCATCGTTAATGACTACGTGTAAGGGAATGACATATATATGATGTTTCTCAATAAATTCTTTGCTAAGAGATGCAGTTGTGTCTGTAATCCATGCAATTTTTGCTTTGCCCATTGTACTCTTTTCCTCCGGTAGATACTTTCAATATATTTCACATTACTATATTGAAAACAGTTACACTAGTTATATTTGTCATATAAACCTTTGAACATTTTGTGAAAAGGTTAAATTTTCCCGGAAATTGATATTTAAAAATAAAAATGTGTGATTTGAATCACTTAATCACATTGATTTATATCATATAATCACTATGGATATAGTGATAACTAAATAAGGAGTGTTTCATTGTGTTAGATCAAAAAACAATCGATATTATCAAATCAACAGTACCTGTATTAGAAAAACATGGAGAAACCATAACAACTCGCTTTTATCAATTAATGTTTGGAAACCACCCAGAATTATTAAATATCTTCAATCATGCCAATCAAAAACAGGGAAGACAGCAAAAAGCTCTTGCTGGTACGGTATATGCTGCGGCTATGTATATTGATAACCTTGAAGCGATCCTTCCAGTAGTAAAACAAATTGCGCATAAACATAGAAGTCTTGGCATCAAGCCTGAACACTACCCAATTGTCGGAAAACATTTATTAATGGCTATAAAGGATGTTTTGGGTGATGCTGCAACTGACGAAATTATCGACGCTTGGGCACAAGCTTACAATTTAATTGCTGACGCCTTTATCAGTGTGGAAGCAGAAATGTATGATGAAGCTACCCATCAACAAGGGGGCTGGAGCGGCTTCCGGAATTTTATTGTAGACCGTAAAGTAATCGAAAGTGACGTTATTACATCTTTCTATTTAAAACCTGAAGATAATCGCGAAATCGCCGGTTTCATCCCTGGTCAGTATATTAGTATAAAACTAGAAATAGAGGGAGAAAAGTTTACTCACATTCGTCAATATAGTCTTTCTGATGCCCCTGGTAAAGATTATTACCGTATAAGTGTGAAAAAAGAGGCGGGAACAGCAAACCCAGATGGAATGGTCTCTAATTACTTGCATGACAAAGTGAGCGAAGGAGACATTCTTAGAGTCAGTGCACCAGCAGGTGATTTTATTTTAGATACCAAAAAAACCACTCCAGTTGTGTTATTAAGCGGCGGGGTTGGCTTAACACCAATGATGAGTATGTTGAAGACTGTTGTAGAAGTTCAGCCAGGACGCCAAGTAACGTTTGTCCATGCAGCAGCAAATAGCAATGTTCATGCCCTAGGCGATGAGGTTAAAGCATTATCTGATCTTGATCATGTAAATTCATTTGTGTTCTATGATGCCCCTACAGAAGAAGACCGTCTAAACAAAAGGTTTGATGTTGAAGGTTATGTCACTCGTGAGTGGCTAAAGGAAAATGTATTGATGGAGGAAGCAGACTTTTATTTCTGTGGACCAGTTCCTTTTATGAAGGCCATCAACCGTTCTTTAAAAGAATTAGGTGTCAAAGAGAGCAGAATTCACTTTGAGTTCTTTGGCCCAATGGGAAATTTAGAAGAATAAAGAGTAGATTAGCCGGTTTCCAAATGGGAAATCGGCTATTTTTTTATGAGATAAGAAAGTATAAAAGTTTTTGACTTCGAGAATTGTCCAGCTCCAGGCGCCATCGGCTCGAGGTCACAAGCTTATCCAGTTACGGCTCCTTGTGACTCGAAGTCTAATCCACCCCCTGAAGAAGGCAAAGAACGCCTTCTTACAGGGTGCGTCTTAGCCTAGAGTCCCAGAACAGTCGCCTCCACATTTAGATCAATCCGTCCAAAAGGTTAAAGAACAACCTTTCGGCCGGCTCGTCTTGTGCTTGTCGCCGATAAGCGGGCGCCTTACGCTTTTCTTAAAAAGTTAACAAAAAATGAATTTAATGTTTTTTTAATCTAAACCGCCTATGCCAAAAGTTTGATTCGGTACACAACTATGTTTTAATAAAAGAAAAAGGCCAGAAAGGGTGTCACGCATGGGTAAGAATACCATCCGTTCCATCACGGCCATTGGGGTATTGTTTTGTCTCCTTTGGTTGATTGGACTTGGCTGGGCAGTTGGGCAGTATTATGCAGGACAACCAGACAAGGTCCCTGTAAAAAATACCGTTAACAAACAAGTGGAAAACAAAAAAGGTCTCACAATAGTCGCTTTAGGTGACTCGTTAACGAGGGGAACCGGGGATGAGACTGGAAAAGGGTACGTAGGAGACTTGACCGATGAAATCAAAGAAAAAACAAAAAAGCCGGTTCAGCTCACCAATTTAGGTATCAATGGGCAAACATCAGCCCAGCTGCGTAAACAGGTTCAACAAACAGAAGTCGGAAGGCAAATACAAAAGGCTGATATAGTGCTAGTCACGATTGGTGGAAATGATTTGTTTCGCGGCGGCCAAGGATTAACTGATTATTCATCAGCTAATATAGCTTCAATCGAAAAAAAATATTTGTCTAATTTAAAGTTTATTTTAGAACAAATCCGCAAGAACAATCAAACAGCCAATGTGTTTTTCATTGGATTATACAATCCATTTATAGAATTAGATCAGGGAAAAGAGATGTCAAAGGTAGTCCGTCATTGGAACTATGATAGTGCTGAGGTGAGTGCCGCATTTCCGAAAATCGTCTTTGTTCCAACCTTTGATCTGTTTGAATTAAAGGTGAATGATTATCTATATTCAGACAAGTTTCATCCAAACTCAAAAGGGTATCGTTTAATTGCAGAACGCGTAGCCTCACTGCTTACCTGGTAAGGAGAAGAATAAATGGAGAAAAAAATAACCTTAGCTGTAGAAAATTTAAAAAAGGTCATCGGAAAAAGAGAAATCATTAAAGGATTGACATTTGAGCTGCGAGAAGGGGAAGTATTTGGGTTTCTGGGACCAAATGGCGCCGGAAAAACGACTACTATCCGAATGCTGGTCGGGCTCATCAAACCGACGGAGGGAAACATCCAGATTTGCGGATACAATGCAGCGGATCAATTTCAAAAGGCGATGAGTAACCTAGGATGCATTGTAGAAAACCCAGAATTATATCCTTACTTATCAGGCTATAACAACTTGCTTCATTTTGCTCGCATGCTTGACGGGATAGGGGAAGAGCGCATTAAAGAAGTGACAGAGCTTGTCGGATTGACAGATCGAATTCATGATAAAGTGAAAACTTATTCGTTAGGAATGCGCCAGCGTCTTGGGATTGCTCAAGCATTATTAGGCCGGCCTAAGGTATTAATTCTTGATGAACCGACAAATGGGTTAGACCCAGCCGGGATTCGGGAGATGCGCCAATTTATCCGCTTTCTAGCAGAACAGGAAGGATTAAGTGTTCTGGTTTCGAGTCATTTATTAAGCGAAATTCAATTATTGTGCGACCGTGTTGCGATAATTTCAAAAGGAACAATTATAAGAATCGATACAGTAGAGAAACTTCTCTCCAATCGTGAACGAGCCGTCTGGCGGCTATTCCCCCTAGAAAAGGGGAAACAGGTTTTAGGTGAATTAACGGCGATTGAAGGATGTGACGATGGAACATTTGTTACTGAATATGACGAACAAAAAATTCCGGAGTGGAATAAACAGCTTGTTTCGGCAGGAGTTTCCGTTAAGGAAATTAATCGGAAAATGCCAGTGTTGGAAGATTTATTCCTCGAACTAACCGGGGGTGACTTAATTGAATAAATTAATCCAAAATGAAATGATGAAGCTGATCGCCAAGAAGAGGCTTGTAGTCATTGCATTGATTATCGGGGTTTTAGTCCTATTATTTACATATGCTCAATATAAGCAAGTCGAGACACAGCGTAAAAAATTAGGAACAAGTGATTGGCGTACCATTCTACAACAGCAGATTGTCGATACGACCAACAGATTGAGCAGCAGCCGAATTTCAGATGAATGGAAAAAGCAGCTGCAAATCTCATTACAGCAGCAGCAATACTATTTGGATCATGATATTAACCCATCAGAGCCAGGTGCACCAACGTTCATGCGCATCTTTTTAGAGAATTCCATTGATTTATTTATCCCGCTGATGGTGATGGTCATTGCGAGTGATTTGGTTTCCTCAGAACATAGCCTTGGATCTATTAAGCTGTTGTTGACGAGGCCGGTTAAAAGGTGGAAGGTACTTTTAAGCAAATATATCACACTTTGCTTAGCCGTTTCGCTAATTATCGCCATAGCTGGAATCCTCTCGTATGTGTTCTCTGGATTGGTCTTTGGTTACAAAGGATGGAGTGCGCCAATATTGACGGGGTTTAATGTGACTGACACTGGATTGAACACCACTGATGTAAAATTAATCAGCCTTTGGAAGTTTCTATTGATGGATTTTGGATTAGTTTGGTTCGTTGCCATTGTCGTCGGTACGTTATCATTCATGCTGTCAGTTCTGATCCGGAGTACCGCCGCCGGGATGGGGGTTATGCTCGCAGCACTTATCTCTGGTGCCATTCTAAGTAATATGGTCTCTTCATGGGAATCAGCTAAATACTTTTTTATGGTAAATTTACGTTTAACGGATTACATGAATGGAACCGCTCCTCCCATTGCGGGAATGGATCTCTCCTTCTCCCTAATGGTTTTATTGATTTGGTGGGCCTTGGCTTTAGTGGTTTCCTTTGTGGTGTTTACAAAAAAAGATGTTTATTAAATTTGGCTGAGTTAAAGGTTACTGTTGATTTTGACACAATGTTGATTGGATCGGATAAGCTCGACTCCTGCGGGAGTACGGGGCAGGGGAGACCCCACAGGCGCTTTAGCGCCGAGGAGGCTTCCCGGCACGCCCGCGGAAAGCGAGCGACTGAAGCCTTAAATTTAAAAGCTATTCCTAGTTGGAATTGCTTTTTAGTGTGAACATTAGGTTTTATCAATTAATGGCAGTGAGGAAGAGTGATCCTCGGCCCTTTGAAGATGGATATTAATTAGTTTTACTTTTTGCTGCTGTTTTCATCGGTGCCCGATCAACACCAAAATGCTGCTTAATGATTAATGATGGGCCTCCTAGATTAAAGAGGTAGCGGGCTTCTATCACTAATTTCATAAAGGCTCCAATTAATCCGGATAAGCGGACACTTCCTACCTTACCAACACCTGCCTTAAGTCCGATCGAAGCAACTGATCCCTTATGATGGTATTCGAATGCTTTTAAGGATTCTCCGCGAATAGTTGCAATCATATTCTTCGCACATACGGGTGCTTGCTGAAGGGCTACCTGAGCAGTTGGAGCCAGTGCATTCTTTTCATCTTTCATCAATAGGGAACAATCACCAAGACTAAAGACGTTCTTCATGTTTTTAACACGAAGATAAGAATCAATCGCAATTTTTCCTCTTTCAATTGGCAAGCCCCATTTGTGAACAATCGTATTTCCTTTTACACCGCAGGACCAAATTAATGTCCGTGTTCGTATTTCGCAATTCGGTTCTATAACAACCTTTTCAGGTGTACATTGAAGGATCTTTCTGTTTGTTATTAATTCAATATTCATTTTTTCTAAGACTTCAGTTGTGTACTCAATCGATTGCTTAGGGAAGAAGGGAATCACAGAAGGTGCAGCTTCAATCGCCACAATTTTTACTTTATCAAATGGTATATTGTGTTCTTTACATAGTTTTGGCAGTCCGTCAGCAAACTCTCCTAGCAATTCGACTCCAGTAAAACCTCCGCCAGCAACCACAAAGGTTAAGCGAGAAGGGTCTTGATCTTGTTTATATAAATTAAACTGTTTAATAATTTGATGATAAATAGCTTTTGAACTTCTAAAACTTCTTATCTGGAAAGCATTTTCCTTTATACCAGGTGTTCCGTATGTTTCAACTTCAAATCCCAGCGCAATTAATAGATAGTCATATGGAACTGTGTCGCCGCCTTCAAGGTGCACTTCCTGTTTATGAATATCGACAGATGATACAGCTGCCTGTAAGAAACGTGTTTTACTTGGATTAATTAATTCAGGTATGGACATTGCAATTTGCCGATCGGCTGCTGTTCCTACTACTGTTTTATGAAGCTGAGTAGTAATATAATGATATTCATGCTTATTAATCAGGGTAACATCTGCTTCTTCTGATTTTAATAGTTTTTCAAGACTTCTACTTGTAATGATTCCGCCATATCCGGCACCTAAGATTACAATTTTTGGCTTATTCATTTAACTTCCCACTCCAAACCCATATTTTTATCTATTTATGTTTTTGTGAAAGTTTTCACATTATAAGACTCAAAAAATAGAGCAATGCTCTTTTTTACTTATTGTGAAATTTTTCACAATTGATTTATGATTTTAGCATACGCTAATCTTTTTGATATCTCAAGTGTTATTTACCCAAAAATATGTCAAATTGGTAAATTTTTTTTAAGAAATGGGGCATGATATTTCCATGCTTTAAGAAAATCATTAATACAGTTGGAAGGAGAGTTTATATGAAGTTACGAGGATTAGCTTTTACAATAGCCTTGTTAGTATTCCCTACTGGTGCATGGGCAAATGATACGATCCCCGCAAATCATGAGAATAAACCGTGTGATTGCAAAGAAGGTAAACACCACGGTATGAGCCATAAAGATTGGCAGGCGATGATGGCGGAAAGAGAGCAAAAGCTTCTCGGATGGGTAAATCAATATACCCCTGAGAAAAAAGCAGAATGGACAGAGGTTCTTAAGGAGAAGAAAAATCTTCGAAGCCAATGGATGAGCCCGGAAAACTCTGCTAAACGTGAGCAATGGAAAAAAGAGAAAATAGCTAAAATGGAAGCTCTTAAAAAGCAATTAGAATCAGGTAAGATTTCAAAAGAGGAGTTTATCAAACAAGCACATGGCGGGAAAGAAATGGGGCACTGGAAAACCTTCCATGAGTTAAGAATAGCGGTTGATAAAAAGGACAGCAAACAAGCAGCGATGCTTTTAAATCAGCTGTTAGAACAAACCAAACAGCATAATCAGCGAATGAAAGAAAAACTGGCAAAGTAACAAAACGTTGAGGAGCGTCATGGGATCAATGTGTTCGAATTTTCTAATTGGAATTAACTTTTCTTTTTTATAAGTACTAATATTGTCGCTCTAAGGAAAAATTAATGAAAGATGGCAATGCCGAGGAGGATGATGGAAATGAAAAGAAAGACATTGATGATGACAACCATTGGTTTAGGTGCTGCATATTTGCTGCGCAATCCCAGTTCTAGAAAAAAATTAATCGGTCAATTCCAAGCCATGACAAAAAAAAGGTAAACAACATAGGCATCCCCTTATGAATGGGGATGCCTGATGTATATTCTTATTTCTTTAAGTTGATTGGGTCTTTCTTTGCCTCAATAATATCCTCTTTAATTTCTTCTTTTATATCATCAGCAATTCCTTCCGTTGCTTTTTTGAATTCGCGAATCGATTTACCAAATGCTCGTCCAATTTCAGGAAGTTTGTTTGGTCCAAAGATCACTAAAGCTACAATTAGGATTAAGATTAACCCAGGTACACCAATATTAGAAAACATTTCTTCATCTCCTAGTGATGAGTTATAACAAATTCAACGATATTATAACGTTTTTTCTCTTATAGTACTAGTGAAGAATAATTAAGAGAAGTTTGCATGGATAAAAAATAAAATCAAGAAAGTGATGGCAAGCTTTAAATGCCAATTGCGATCATTTCTCTTAAAGCGCAAAAGACCCATAAACATTAATGGGAGAAGAAAAAGAACTGTTACAACTCCTGAAATATAGGTGAAGTCCAATTTAAATCCTCTCAAAAAGGCCATATACACATGGAGAAAAACGATTCCTGTCGATAGTAATGCTATAGGAACATGCCAAGTACGGACCAATTTACCAACAAATTGTAAGATAGTTTTTAACTCGATTGTTCCCCATTTAATCCCTTTAATTTGTTTATTTTTTAATAATAGTAAAATCGGATAAATAGACAGCGCAGCATAGAAACCTATCTGTGCAATGGAACCAAACTGCTTAAACGTACCCTTGTATTGACGAAAATCTTGGGTCATCAACTGTTGTCGATTGAAATAAACAAACAATACTTCAACCAAAATTAGACCTAACATAATCACTAAAAATAAATTGGTTCTTCTTCTTTCTTTTGGATTTACTATGAATTTCGCTAAGTAGCCGGTTTTTCTCTGCGAAAGGGAACCTTGTTTCATGTAGATCACACCTTTATTCATCTTTACTTTGATTATAAATGACAATTATAAAAAATGTTTAATTTTAAGAGGATTTTAATGAAAGGAATGGTAGGATGCATCAGCCGGACAAATGCTCTCCGACCGATGTTTTATGATCACAGCATTAAATCACTAGATTAGATTGGACGTAAAAATATAATAGCTTGGCTGTATTTTCAATCGATGAAACATGTGTTCGTTCAAAAGCATGAGATGAATCAATTCCCGGGCCGATTAATCCATGGACGATATCATGACCTGAACGAATGGCTGCAGAAGCATCGGAACCATAGAAGGGATAGATGTCGAGCTTGTAGCCAATTTTATTTTCTTCAGCAAGACGAACCAAATGTTTACGCAATTCATAGTGATAGGGACCACTAGAATCCTTTACGCAAATAGAAACCGTATATTCATCTGTTGACTGGCCGTCACCCATCGCCCCCATGTCAACTGCTAAATATTCCACTGTTTCTGGAGTAATATTGGAATTTCCGCCATAGCCAATTTCCTCATTGTTAGATATTAAGAAATGAGTCGTATATGGCAGCGTAATTCCTTCACTTTTGATTTGTTTAATCAATTGAAGTAGAATTCCTACACTTGCCTTGTCATCCAAATGGCGGGATTTGATATAGCCGCTAGGTGTAATTTCAACGCGTGGGTCAAACGAAACGAAATCACCGACTTCAATTCCAAGTGCCCGTACTTCAGCTGCCGAATGTACTTTTTCATCAATGCGTATTTCGATATTCTCTTGATTCCGCTCAAGCTTGCCTGCATCTTTATAAACATGGACAGAAGTTTGGTGCATCAGAATGGTTCCGGTATATTTCTTACCATTCTGAGTTTCAATTTGACAGTATTCACCCTCGATGGAGTTGTATCTAAAACCGCCAATTAAGTCAATTTTTAATCTTCCATTTGCTTTTACTTCCTTCACCATAGCTCCAAGGGTATCCACATGCGCAGTCAGCATTCGATGTTTACTGTTATCCTGTCCATCGATTGTGGCAATTAGTCCCCCTTTTCGATTCCGATATGTATGAACCTGTAGTTCTTTTAGAAAATTCTCGACAAATGTAACTACCTCATTTGTATTTCCAGATGGACTTGGAATGGCTGCTAAATCAGCAATCAATTTCATTGTTTCTTCGGAATGTATTTGAACCAATTTGAATACCCCTTTCAGTTTGTGCTCTCTTTTATTATACCTAATCTTGTCTAAAGAAGTGGTTCTAATGAAAAAAGAGCGCAAGTGTTTAAAAAACTTGCGCTCTTTTTTATTTGAACCAGCCTTTCTTTTTAAACCATAATGACATCCCAATTGTAATAACGGCCATGATAATTAATACAAGGGGGTAACCATATTTCCAGGTTAACTCCGGCATATAGCGGAAATTCATTCCGTATAAGCCCGCTATAAAGGTGATTGGCATGAAAATTGTAGTGATGACCGTTAACACCGTCATCACGTGATTAGTCTGATGGGAATTTAATGATATGTAGCTGTCGCGAATATCTGTAGTTAATTCCCGATTGGCTTCGATCATTTCAGTCAATTTTAGTAAATGGTCATGAATGTCTGAAAAGTATTCGGTCTTTCCTTTTATGTAGGTTTCCCTTTGGGAGTTAAGAATCCTGTATAAAAGATCCCGCATCGGCGAAACGGTATGCCTTAACGACAAAAGACGGTGCCTCGTATCAAATAAATCCTCAAGTAAAGCTTCCATTGATCTCCCTTTCGAATTTTCATCAATTTCATTTAACATGTCTTCAATTTGGTAAACAAGTGGAAAATAATTATCGACCATTTTATCCAAGACAAAGTAAAATACATGGGATGCATCCCATTTCTCATTGTTTTTATCAAGTACCAACCGCTTCCAAACTTCATCAATCTCCGAACAAGGCTGATGGTGAAAGGTAATGATATAGTCCTTACCCAGGAAAAAGTCAACTTCCTCTTTCATTGTTGGTACGGGATTTAAGGTCTGGGTGACAAAAAAAGTATAACCTTCATAATAATCGAGTTTGGGACGCTGCAGGTGATGCATACAATCCTCAATTGCTAAAGGATGAAAAGAGAAGGGAGTTCGCAAATAATTACTCTCTTCTTCGGTAGGCTGGTGAAAATCAACCCAGTACCAGCGATAATCCCCGTTCACTAATTTTTCAATTTCTACATCTTGAATCAGTTGGTTTTGCTGATTGACTGCAATCGTTCTTATCATAAAATCAGTTAATCTCCTTATAAACATCTATATCTTTACTATATAGAAATGTCTAAAAAAGAAAAGACTAATTGGTCCTATAATTTCCGCTTTGAGGACCAGACCGTTTTTCGGACCCATTTTTTACGATTTTTACGGTTATTAATTTCTTGAGTCAGCCCTTGAATCGCAAGAGTGAACACAACAATCATGCCGCTAAAAACAATAAATACAGCAAAATATTCAAATGGGTTATAGGACTTAAAATGGTCCCACTTAATATTTCCTTGCAAGTCATGGGTGAACAGATTCATACTGAAAATTCCACAAATCACTGTATAAAGAGTTAACACCAATAATAACAAACTGTCTTTTTTTGCTACATTATTGTCTTCGTACTTAACCAAGCTAAATAGAATTTCTTTTGTATTTGCATACAGCTGTTCAATACCAAAACCTTTCCTTATCAATTGAAATATCTCTTGACCTTCAGAAGTAATCGGGTAGAACGTATAAAAGTAATTCGACATAAAGGAGTTTACTTGATAGAGCAAGCTTTCAATCTTTTGTTTATCCTGCTCAATATGAATGACAGAGTAGCTATATGAAATTTTTAATAATACCGTTTTATGAAATAGGCTGAGCAGCACAGCATAATAATAAAAACCGTAAAAACGCTGGGTTTTAGAACATTCATCACTCATTATTTCTGTTGTCGTCAAACCAACAAGACAATCTTGTTGAATTAGATAATTTGTAGTTGGTGCAAATCGATCATATGTCCATTCATGAAGACTTTTCGAAATAAATTCTAAGTTATTGGTATTTACATAAGGTTTTCCAGTTGAATCATATCCGCATAGATTGCCAAATCGATAAAGGTCCACTAGTTCTATAGGATCTGAGTCTTTAGTAGACAGTAAGGAATGAACAAACATATTTTCTCTTTCTAAAAATAGAACTTCGTCATTGTTATAAAAGCTGGGCAGCTTTGGACAAAAACGATTAACTAGGAAGCTGATGATGGATGGATAAGCACTTCCGTCAAAACTAATCTCCACATTGGGAGTTTTCCCTTTAATTTTTCTTAGGAAGTCGGTAAATTCAATTGCTTGTGTGAACGAAATATTTCTTATTTCCGTGCGTATTGAGAGAAAAGCGACACTGAACGGGCATGCAATAATATCTATAGAATGAATTGTGAAAGGAATAATAGCTTGTTCCCTAATAAATCGGCCCTCAACATTTATATTTTTAGAATATCGTTGAAACCCCTTGTCAAGCTGTGCATTAGGGAAAAGAATATTGGCTGTTAAGGGTAGAAAATATTGAGCGATATGGCTATGGTTCAAACGGAATCCTCCGTAAAAAGCATTTTCCATGTCCAGATTATCTAATTGAAAAAGGGTAAAATTAACCTCCTGCAAATATTCAATGACTGTACGGGAGGCACTAGCTTTTAAGGATAAAGGAAAGATGGATTGGAAAATACCGGTAGAAATGTGTTTTTCTTTCAAGTTGATGGGCTGCATCTGTTGGATATCCCTTCCTAAATAGTCTAAAAACAACTTTCCCCATATCGAGCAAACTTAACCAAAGACTATGGGATATCAATTTTTAGAATAAAATGGCAATCCAGAGGAAAATTTAGAAGAAAGAAGCCCGGAGAGGAAGAAAAATGAAGTCAAGTAAATCCATCAGAGATTGTCTTAAGGAAAGCTTGTCCAGTTCAGAGGATGTATTACTAAAAAAACTCCATACAAAGAAAAAAACAATCGAAGCACTATATATTAAAACGATAAGTGATGAGAAAGTTTTTCATCAAAAGTTAATCATTCCATTCTATGAAATAGAGGACCCTGTTCATTTCTTAGACTATCTCAAATCGCACCCGGCAATAAAACCGTTTGATAGTCAAGAAGCTGCACAAGAAGAGTTACTTAGGGGGATGACGATCCTTTTTTACATGGAGGAAGTATATCTCCTCGATACGAAAGCTGACCGAAACAATTCTGTTTTAGATACTACAGTTGAAACAACCATTCAGGGCCCGCAATCTGGATTTAGCGAAAGTTTGCCTACCAATCTAGGGTTAATCCGCCAGCGCTATCCTGAACCTAGTTTACAGATTGAATCAACAACAGTAGGTAAACTTTCAAAAACAAAAGTGATGATCGTTCATGATTCAAAGCTTGCCGACCCTGATACACTAAGTAGAATTAAGGATTTTTTATCTCAAGTCGATGTTCAGATGTTTGAAACTGGGGAGCAGCTTCTTGATTTAATCAAAAAGAGTAATCGAGCTCTTGTTCCGGTGATGCTGGTCACTGAACGGCCCGATCGAGTCGTCGTAAATTTAGCGGCCGGAAAAATTATTCTGCTAGTTAGTGGAAGTCCTTTTGCCGTTGTTTTACCAACTGTATTGAAGGACTTTATGTCATCAATGGAAGACATTTACCAGACCTTTTGGGTGACAAAGTTTCTCCAGCTATTAAGGTATATCGGCTTTTTTACTAGTCTTATTCTTCCAGGATTGTATGTGGCAGTTACTAGTTATAATCCGGAGTTATTTAGAGTTCAATTAGCCATAAGTATTGCAGGCAGCCGCACCGGTGTACCCTATCCCTCCTTCATTGAGGTAACAATCATGTTAATTATGATGGAGATGCTGACAGAAGCCAGTATCCGACTGCCAAAGGCAATTGGACCGACTGCTACTACCGTAGGCGGCTTGATTTTAGGTCAGGCAGCAACAGAGGCAGGTCTGGTCAGTAATATTATGATTATCATCACATCTGCTGTGGCTATCTCAAACTTTGTAGTCCCGATTAATGCTTTTAGTTTTACACTACGGATTTTGAAATACGTAGTGTTAGCATTTGCTACGATTTTCGGGTTAGTCGGAGTCGTAGTAGGGTTTATGATGATTGTAGCCTACATGGTTAAGCTAGATAGTTTTGGAACACCGTTTCTTACCTTAGTCCAGAGTAAACCAAATAAAGAGTAGTGAGAGTAGAGGAGGGGAGGGAACTGAATCGGTATTTTCTTTATTTAGTATTCTTAAACATGTTTATTAATGTGATCATTTTTGTACCAAAGATTCTAATAATGTATCGGTATGAAGGGGCGGTTATGGCCACAATTCTCTCTATCCCGATAGGTGTCGGCCTGGCTTACTGCTATAGTACGGCAATAACCAAATTCTCGGAACGAGGGCTGCCAGAAATTCTAGGAACTGCAAAACATCGCTGGCTGAAGACACTCCATCTAGGAAGTATTCAACTAATATGGTTTTCAGCTGGACTCCTTACTCTTGTGGGCTTTATTGATATCTTATCCCGTTTTGTCAATCCTGAAATGCCTAAATTCTTGCTGCTCCTCATTTATTTAGCAGCAATTTTTTTAATCATTCAAATGCCCACTGAAAGGGTTATGTATTTATTGGAGATCATTCTGTTTATTAACACACCACTGATTTTGTTTATTATTTTTAAGGCATATACAAATGAATTTCTTAACTGGGACTCCATTCTCGAAGTAGGTACCCATATTTTTAAATGGCCAAGTTTAAAGGCATTTGCGGCAGCCACTTATTGTTTTTCGGGTTATGGAAATTTAATAATATTTAATCGAGTTATAAAGGGAAAACTTAAAGTCTGGAATTTTATAATTATCATTTTCTTAGGAATAATAAACGCTTTTACCACCTTCTTTATTCCGATTGGTTTTCACGGTTCAGACGGGGTCCAAGAATATCTTTATCCATGGGTCAGCACTGCGGATTCGCTAAGATTAGTCTACAGTCCGATTGAACGGGTTATCTTCTTATTTATTATGTTTTATATGAGCATTTCACTAATAAGTATTTCAATTCATTGGCATGTAGCTCTTGAATTAATAAAGGGAACGCTTAAAAAACAGATCAGCAGGAGAAAAAGTTGGGTGATTCTCAGTGTTTTCACGGGAATCTCGATATGGGGAATCAATTATTTAAATTCGATCCTTTTAATGAAACTAGCTGTTTATTGGTTAATCATTCGACTAGTATTCGAAATTCTGGTTGTAATCGGTTTCTTTATTTGGGCTAGGAGGAGAATAGCGTGAAAACCCAAATCAAATGGAGATGCGCGCTCCTTTTACTGTTGACATGCTTTGTTTTAAATGGTTGTGGGTTCAAAGACATTGATAAGCGATTTTTTGTTGTTAGTATTGGTGTGGATGCAGCAAAGGATAGTTCGAAAAAATATTTAGTAAGCTTAAAGTTTGCCGTACCCGGTGCTTCCAAGGAGAGTCCAAGTGAATATCAAATTGTTTCGCAAGAGGCTAATTCTTTGTCCGAAGCCGTAAGAATTATCAAAACAAAAGTGGATAAGGAAATTGATTTCAGCCATGCCAAAGTGTTACTATTCAGTGATGATATTGTGGGAAGAAAAGGAAATGCAGGCATGTATTACTGGTTTTCACGGCGCAGGGACATACAAAAAATTGCCTGGGTGAATATTGCTGAGCCCACTGCATTGGCTGTTTTAAAAGTAAAACCAAAATCAGAACATATCCCTTCCGATGCCCTATTTCTAGCTTTAGGGAAGGAGGGGTCAGAGACTCCTTACATAACCTCGGAATTTTTATTTGATTTCAAGTACAGGTTAATTGAAAGAGGAATAGATCCCATCATGCCGATTGTGAAGGCAAAGAATGATTTATTTGAAATAAATCGTGTTGGGCTATTTAATAAAAGTACTTTGAAACTGTCCCTTGAGCCAGAAGAAACCAAAATGTTGAACTTCCTTAGGAATCGTGAAGAAAAGAGTGCCATTCGAGTCGAGAAGGGAGACACAACCATTGTCATCAATACAAATAAAGTAAAAACAAATTATAAACTATTCACACCTCAGGGCAGGACACCCTTTGTAAAGGTAAATGTATTGATGGAAGGTAATTTGGAAGAAGCTTCTAAACGGGTGCCGATTGCAAAACTATCCACCTATGAGGCTGCAGCAGAAAAATCGATAAACAAGCGGATTGAAAAACTACTAGTCAAGTTTCAAAAGTCAAACCTTGATCCAATCGGATTCGGTTTGCGCTATCGTTCACGGCATTTTAATGAGGATGATTGGGAGCAATGGAAAAGCATGTATTCAAACGTTGTATTTAAGGTTGAATCAAAAGTGCAAATTGAGGATACGGGATTAATTGAATAGAAAAGGCATTCGATTAGGAATGCCTTTAATTAAATTATACAGTTGGGGCAGTTTCTTTACTGCGCATTGCCTGTGGAATATAGACGCAGAATGGCTCGCTTTCTAGATAATCACCGGTTACCGCATAGGTCCGTGAACGGGAGCCGCCGCAAATTTTATTATATTCACACACACCGCATTTACCTTTATAGTGATCAGGCTGCCGGAGCTCTTTAAATACTTTTGCTTCACGATAAATTTCCGCAAGCGGAATTTCACGGATATTCCCGCCGACAATTGGGAGTAAGCCGCTTGGCATCACATCGCCAATATGAGAAACAAAGGCAAAGCCATTCCCATCGTTCACTCCTTTTGGAGCACGTTTTAAGCCATCGTGCATAGAGGCAAAATCTGTTGTAATTGAATCTTCATAGTGGATTTCGCCTTTTTCGATTAAGTGATCACGGGTTTTCTGCTGAAGAACAACGCGGCGGTAGTGCTGGGCAGCCGTTGTTTTAATATCATAGGGTGCCGTTTTACTTAATTCATAAAGCCATCTGAATACCTTTTCATGTTCGGCAGGTGAGATACAGGCATCCATTTGTCCTCTTCCTGTTGGAACAAGGAGGAAGATATACCACATCACTGCACCTAGCTCGGCGACTAATTTTGACATTTCCTCAAGTGAGTCATAATTATAACGAGAAATCACCGTGTTAATTTGTAACGGCATATCAAGCTCATTTAAGTATTTTATTTTTTCAACAGTTAAATCAAATGACCCTGGAGTTCCCCGAAAGTGGTCATGGATTGCTGGAGTCGGTCCATCTAAGCTAAATCCCCAGCGAGAAAGCCCAACTTCTTTAAATAGCTTCATTTTTTCCTTAGTAACATTAGCGGTGGCGCTTGGCGTCATCGAGACACGCATTCCTTTTTTTATGGCATAATCAGCAAGTTCATATAAATCTTCCCTCATCATACAATCCCCGCCGGTAAAAACGAGCATTGGATTATCCATTTCATAGATTTGATCAATAAGATTTATTCCTTCTTCATGTGATAATTCCCTTGGGTCAGGAGTAAGCTGTGCGTCTGCCCGGCAATGAACACATTTAAGCTGGCATGCTCTGGTTACTTCCCAAATGACGATAAAAGGGTTTACGTCATAATCTATTTTCTTACCTGCTCCATGTGAATGTCCCATTGAGTGTGGATGTCCTTTACTAATACCTTGCATTTTTATCACCAGAATTCATTATTATTTTCTTACCATATGAAGTGTTTCTATAGTTTTATTATAGATAAGCCATTCAGCTTTGGCGGAAGGGTTTGTTACAATATTTCTACATTCATTCCTGGGCAATCGAATTGTTACAACAATGTTACAATTTTATGAATGAAATAGACTGAATTTCATCTAAGGAAGAGAATAAGCCTCTATAGATAAGGATTTTCCTATACGAGTAGTTGTAACAAATAATGATTTTTTTTCCAAACTTGGAGATTTCTTAATTGAAAACCATATCTTTGGTATTTTAACCATATAAAGCTCTCTATTAAGATAGGATTATCAAAGAACGATATGAAGGAGAGCAGCCCTCTATGAAAAAACAACTAGCAGCAGCTGTGGCGACTGTGGGAATCTTGTTTGCATCCTTTAGTGGAACTGCAAGTGCACATGAAAATATTTACACAGTCAAAGCAGGTGATACCCTCTGGAAAATCTCACAAGCTAACAGTATCTCCATAGCTGATTTAAAGGCTTGGAACAACCTGACCAGTGATACCCTCTATGTAAATCAAACTCTATCATTATTGGCACCACACAGCCATGATACCACCTATACAGTTCAAAGCGGGGACACGCTATGGAAAATTAGCATTCGTTTTAACATGACGGTTGCAGAGCTGAAATCATTGAATAACTTAACAACAGATACGATAAAAGTGGGACAAGTACTGAAGGTTTCCACTGCTCCTGAAACCACAGTTTCAAAGGCGCAAATAGTCATTAATGAGGCAAATAAATATATCGGCACTCCATACCTATGGGGAGGAAGCACGCCTGCAGGATTTGACTGCAGCGGCTATACGAGCTACGTATTTGCTAAGGCAGGTATCACCATTCCAAGAACCGCAGCAACACAGTGGTCAGGATTAAAACCCGTAAGTACCCCAAATCCGGGAGATCTCGTATTCTTTGAAACTTATGCCCCAGGGCCAACACATGTTGGTATTTATTTAGGAAATAACAAATTTATTCAAGCGGGATCATCAGGCGTTTCGATTGCAGATATGACAAACAGTTATTGGAAACCAAGATATCTAGGCGCTAGAACGGCTATATATTAATAGTAAAAAAGGATGTTTTACGGTAAAACCGGTGGCATCCTTTTTATTTTTCTAAAAATTACAAAATTAGGACTTTATGATTTGGCCAATTCGCTATATACTTATAAAGTGTCTTTTTTTTCTAAATGGCAGGTGACCTCAAATATTGAAAAAATGGAATGGAATGGTTGGATGTTTAGATGTTTAATTTAACACTCTTTCGAGCGGTTTTTTATCAATCCCGAATGCCGCAATTAATAAGTTCAATAGATTTAACGATGGTCCAATTTAATCCAGCTTTTTGCGACTTTGTTGGATATTCGCCCGCTGAGCTGGAAAAATTGTCTATGGAAGAGATATCTCACCCTGATGATATGGCCGTTGACACACAATTATTTGGAGAGTTATTAAATCACCAAAGGGATGAATATCAACTTGAAAAGAGGTATATCCATAAATCAGGTGAAATTAAAACAGGTGTGCTGACAGTATCAAGAATCCATGAACAATTGACGGGTGAGGAGTTTTTGCTAGGTCAAGTGCTCGACATCACGGAGAAAAAACAGATGGAGAACACGCTAAAATATAGAGAGAAGAAATACCGTCTCCTTGCCGAGAATTCATCTGATATCATCATGTTACATAAAGTTGATTTTTCCTGCCTTTATATTTCTCCTTCAGTTAATACCGTACTGGGATATCAACCCGAAGAAATGATTGGAAAGAGTCCTCTAGAATTGATCCATCCTGACGACCTAATCGAATTAAAAAAACAGCAAATTTTTGACCATATTGAAAATACGAAACTTATTACCTACCGTTGCCGCAAGAAGGACGGTTCTTTTGTATGGATTGAATCAACGGTCAAGGCACTTGTGTGTTCAAATACAGAAGAAGTTAAGGAGATTGTCACGGTATCACGGGATATTGAGCAGCGAATGGAAACGCAGGATCGTCTCCGAAAATCTGAAAAATTAGCAGTGGTTGGACAGATGGCCGCCGCTGTGGCTCATGAAATTCGTAATCCATTAACACCAATCAAGGGCTTTATGCAGCTTTTAGATGGGGAAAAAGAAATGAATCCGGTTTATTTGAAAATTGTTTTGGATGAATTACAGCGAGTGGAGACGATTATTTCTGAATTTTTAACAATGGCTAAACCACATACAAAAAAATTAGGAACCGTTTTAGTTGACCAATTAGTTAAACAGATTGTAAAACAAGTACAGTCGGAAGCCAAACTGGAACAAAAAGGGTTATATTTAGAGGTTTACCAGCCTATCCTTTCGATCATGGGTGATTCCCATTCGTTAACGGAGGTGTTTCTTAATATCCTCGAAAATGCCCTCGAGTCACTTTCGAAAGAGGGACAAGTTCAAATAAGCGTCATGTCTGACAATACGGGTGTGACAGTGAAATTTGAAGACAACGGGTGTGGCATCCCTAAGGATCGGTTATCAAAGCTTGGCGAGCCGTTCTACTCAACCAAGGAAAGAGGAACAGGACTTGGATTAATGACCTGCTATAGGATTATAGAGGCTCATCAAGGAAGGATCCATATTGAAAGTGAGGAAGGCAGTGGGACAACTGTGACCATTTGGCTTCCCTATAAGATGGATAAAAGCAACTAATGCATATTATTAAATCGCATACGGTTGATTCCAATCATTTAGTTGATCAATCATGATGACTTCATTAAAATAGCTTTTTAAAATAAGCCATTTTGCTGGATAAGTAAAAATAAAATCTTCCACTGCTTGCATAGAGTAATAAATCAAACAATCAAACAAGGTATTCTCTTGGCGTAGATCGTAAAGTAAGGCATGGGGGACGGTGTAATGCTCCTTTAACTGATAAGGATTTAGAGTAATCACTTGAATATTTTGTTCTGCCAGATATTTTTTAATGGATTGTTCTTGTAGTGTTATACTTTCTTCCCTTGTTCGTCCGCCAATACTAATGCGCTCATTAATAAAATATAATCCGTTCATCTTTACCATCCTCTCACCCCAATTGGTAATGTTATGGACAGAGAATGGTACATGTATACATAAAGAGTGAAAAATGATAGAGGAGATCATCATGATAAGTGCAGCGATTCATGGATTTTTACTGGCGTTAGGGCTCATACTGCCCTTAGGCGTCCAAAATGTATTTGTTTTTAATCAAGGAGCAATTCAAAAAGGATGGGTGCGAGTACTTCCGGTGGTGTTGACAGCATCAATATGTGATACTCTGCTGATTTCATTAGCTGTTTTTGGTGTTTCTGCAGTTGTATTGGGAGTAACTTGGATAAAGTCCTCACTTCTTGTGGCCGGGGTTGTTTTTTTACTTTATATGGGTTATGCAACTTGGCGAAGCAAGCCAGGTCAAAAAGAAGCTTCAGCCGTTTCGTTTACACCTAGAAAGCAAATTGCATTTGCAGCATCCGTGTCGTTATTAAATCCACATGCCATCATGGATACAATTGGTGTGATTGGAACCACTTCGTTAACCTATTCCGGTACCTTGAAATTAATCTTTATGATTTCTTGTATTCTGGTATCGTGGATTTGGTTTTTTAGTTTGGCTGTAGCCGGCAAATTGATTGGTACACTTGACCAATCAGGAAAATTCATTCTGTTATTAAACAAGGTGTCAGCAATCATTATGTGGGGGACAGCTATATTTCTTATTTTTTCACTAAAATAATCGACCGTTGGTTATCAAACACTGTGGCTAGATGTCAAAAGCGTGCACATTTGTGTACGCTTTTTCTTTGGAAAAAAAATAACCCGGCAAATGCCGGGCAGGTTTAAACCTAATCTATATTAAGGGGGGCGGAGGTTAAAAGGTTCTTAACGAGAACCTGTTTTTATCTTAATAGATAGATATGAACAAACTATGAAGGATTAATTAATAGTTTAAGAAGGTTTTTTATAGATTATGTAAGGGGCCAACTTCACAATTTTTCCGTCATTAATAAATAAAGATTTCATTCTAAGAATAGCTCACTTCTTAATATAAATAACAATGGGGAATTTTTAAGTCTAAGAGTGGGGGAAAAGTGTGGAGGATTTTTATCAAATTTTAGAGTGTCTTCATTACCCTGAGGAAAAAGTCCTAGCAACAATCATTGGCGTCGAAGGTTCTGCATACAAAAAAGAAGGATCCTCGATGATATTTTTTTCTAACGGAACACGCCGAGGAATGTTAACTGCCGGCTGTTTGGAAGAGGACCTGGCCGAAAAAGTAAAGGAAGTTTTTAAAAAACAAGAGGCGATCATTCTCCAATACGATTTGTATAGCGAGGATGATCTGGATTGGGGGCAGGGGGTTGGCTGTAATGGAACCATTAATATATTACTTGAACCAATTACGGAGCAATTAACAGAGGACCTTCATATGGTTAATGAACTTCTTCGCCTGCATAAGCCTGTCATTGCCTTAAAAAAACTCGATGATCTCGGGGAATATGTTTTTATCGAAGAAGATGGGGAGCCGTTTGGAAACTGGTCGGGGAGACTGCCGACGATTGAGTTTACTTCTAAAAGCGGAATCATCACAAGTGCTGGATCGCCAGTTTTTCAACAAACGATACATCCTAAGCCGCGTTTGATTATCTTTGGTGCAGGACCAGATGCAAGGCCCCTTGTATCATTAGCAGCAGACACCGGCTTTTCAGTTTTGATTTGTGATTGGCGGGAAGAATTTGGCCAAAAAAAACACTTCCCCGCCTCAACCAACATTTTACTAGGGTCTCCTAACCATCTGCTTCGACAGATCTCTTTTTCTCCCTATGATTTTGTTATCATTATGACTCATCAATTTAGAAGAGACCAAGAGCTGTTGAAAAGGATCATAAATAAGAATATTCGCTACCTAGGGATATTGGGGCCAAAAGAACGAACAAGGAGATTGCTAGATGGAGAGGACATTCCTAGATGGGTATTTTCACCAATAGGTGTTTCAATAGGGGCAAAAGGTCCTGTCGAAATTGCCGTTAGTGTAGTAGCTCAAATGATTGAAGTTTGGAGAAAACCAGTGCACGAAAGAATAGAGCTGCATTGGACCATTCCTGATTAGCATGATTGTTAGGAGGTTGAACAGTGGAGGTAATTGGAAAAAGTGTAATCCGTAAAGATGCCCTCGACAAGGTGACAGGCAGGGCAAAGTTTACGAATGATTACTATTCAAATCCAATGCTATCTGGAAAAATGGTCATCAGTCCTTATGGCCATGCCAAAATTGTTAGTATTAACACGTTGGACGCGGCACAGGTTCCAGGTGTCAGGGCTATCCTAGCTGGACAGCACTTTCCATTAACGGGTGAAGCAATCAGGGATAAGCCGCCAATTGCTGTTGATAAAGTTCGCTACCATGGCGAACCTGTCGCTTTGGTAGTAGCAGATACCCCATCTCAGGCAAAGAAGGCGGCAGACCTAATTAAGGTCCAATATGAACTGCTTCCAGTTGTCAATTCGCCAACCCAGGCATTTAAAGAGGGGGCACCATTGGTCCATGATGAGCTCGGAAACTATGATAAAGATGAGGATTCACACCCTGTCCCTGGAACAAATATTGCAACCCTAATTAAAATTCGTAAAGGGAATATGGAAGGCGGCTGGGCAGCGAGTGACATCGTGGTCCAGGAGAGCTTTTCCTTTGCTCCTTCTGACCATGCTGCTATGGAAACGAGATGTGCAACAGCAGAAATCAAGGCAGATGGAACCATTATGATTATGACCTCATCACAAGCTCCATTTATGGTCAAACAGCTAATCGCCAAATACTTTCATGAGGATATGGGCAAGATTGTTGTTCATACACCGTTGGTTGGCGGTGCCTATGGGGGGAAAGCAGCTGTTCAGTTAGAGGTTCTTGCTTACCTTGCTTCTAAGGCTGTTGGCGGAAAGCCAGTCAAAATATTAAATGAGAGGGAACAAGATATTATCACCTCCCCATGTCATATTGGGCTCGATGCCACGGTTAAATTGGGGGCGGACAGGAATGGAAAAATAACAGCCGCTGAAATCCAATATTTATGGGATGGCGGTGCGTATTCGGATAAAGCAATCGATGTAACGCGGTCAGGAGCGGTCGATTGCACCGGTCCTTATAATATTGAAAATGTTTGGTGTAATTCCTACTGCATGTATACTAATCATCCATATGCCTCTCCGTTCCGGGGATTCAGCCATTCCGAGCTGTCATTTTGCATTGAACGGACCATGGATATCCTCGCACAAAGATTAAATATGGACCCCTTTAATCTTAGATATATCAATGCGATTATGCCAGGCCATACCACTCCGACCAGGGTCAAGCTGAATAAAAGCAATGTGGGTAACCTGCAAAAATGTATTGAGAAAGCACGAGAATTGATTAACTGGGATGAAGGCGCGATAAAGGAAATAGATGAACGATTTGTCAGGGTAAAGGGAGTGAGCTGCAGCTGGAAAACCTCGACCATCGATCCTAACGCTCCATCAGGGGCAATCATTACCTTCAACCGCGATGGAAGTTTAAATTTAATGTCTGGTGTTATTGAGATAGGGACGGGGACTAAGACCATCTTAGCGCAGATCCTTGCTGAACGGCTGAAAATGGATGTAGATAAAATTCATGTTCGGATGGAAGTGGATACGCAAACGACACCGGAGCATTGGAAGACCGTTGCCAGCCGCGGAACTTACATGGGAGGAAGAGCCGTCCTAAATGCAGCGGAGGATGTGATTAATCAGTTAAAAGAGGTTGCCTCAAGTGTCCTTCGAGCCCCGAAAGAGGATATTGAGGTAGCCAACAGCCGTGTCTTTTTGCGGGATGACCCTTCCATTGGTCTCGATTTTAAAGATGTTGGATATGGTTATCAATATCCAAACGGAAATTCAATCGGAGGACAAATCATTGGCAGAGGGAAGTTTATATTACGCCACCTGTCACATTTGGATCCGGAAACAGGTGAAGGAAAGCCTGGTCCAGAATGGTCTGTTGCAGCGTATGGGGTTGAAATCGTATTAGATAGAAGGGATTATACGTACCGGCTGTTGAAAGCATGTTCCGTAGTGGACATTGGGAGAGTGATGAACGAAAAAGCTGCATTGGGTCAGGTGATGGGGGCGATGAGCATGGGATTGGCCTTTGCTGGCAGGGAAACCTTTTATTTTGATGAGTTAGGAAGGGTCTTAAATCCTCAGCTCAGGACCTATAGGCCTTTACGATACGGGGAGCATCCTGAATATCTCGTAGGCTTTGTCGAGACGCCGCAGCTAGATGGTCCATATGGAGCCCGCGGTGTAGGAGAGCTTGGTTTGATGGGAATGCCAGGGGCGCTTGGGAATGCCTTATCACTAGCCGTTGGCGTTTCACTTCGGAATCTGCCGCTCCTCCCAGAGTTAATCTGGAAGGCAAAAGGAGGCCGCTGATTATGCTCCCCTTTGATTTTGAGTATTATCGTCCAGAAACATTAGAGGAGGCCGTCGATTTATACCAATATTTAAATCAACAGGGCAAAGAGCCTTTTTATTTTTCTGGGGGGACGGAATTATTAACCCTTGGAAGAATTGATTTAGCCTATACGGAAGCAGTCATTGACATGAAAGGGATACCGGAGTGCAGTCTGATGCAGGTCAGTGGTGAACAAGTAATCTTCGGCAGTTCACTCTCCTTAACTGCTATTGAAGAAGCGAATCTATTTCCCTTATTAACGAAGACGGCTAGTGAAGTGGCAGACCATACAGCCCGTGGGAAAATTACGTTAGGCGGTAATATTTGTGCACGTATATTTTACCGGGAAGCGGTCCTGCCATTTTTATTAACCGATAGCAGGATCATGATTATTGGAGCTGAGGGAAAAAAAACCGTCCCCATTAATGATGTGTTTCAGGGTCATTTACGTTTGAAACCTGGAGAATTTTTAGTACAAACGGCAACAGACTATCGCTGCATTCATGCCCCATTCTTTACGATTAAACGAAGGCAGCAGTGGGAGACCGGTTATCCACTGATTACACTGGCAGCTATAAAAATGGATCAAACGATTCGGGTTGCTGTCAGCGGATTATGCCCGTTTCCTTTCCGTTCTGCGGCGGTGGAGGAGAAGATTAATACACAGGGGCAAACGAATCTAAAAAGAGTAGAAGGAGCCATTTCTGTATTACCTCAGCCTATTTTAGATGATATCGAGGGTTCCAAGGAATATCGTTTATTTGTCCTAAGGAATTTGCTGCTGGATGCTCTAGAGTACCTAGACCAAGTACAGTAATGGGGAGGTGAGGGCCTTTGAAATCCTATTCTATAACGCTGGATGTAAATGGTGAAAGTCATACTTTGTCTGTTAGGCCGGCTGATACTCTTTTGTATGCACTTCGAAGCTATCTTGGCCTGACCGGCGCAAAACCTGGTTGTTTAAATGGAGATTGCGGTGCTTGTACGGTCAATCTTGACGGCTGGCCGATGAAGTCGTGTTTGATGCTGGCGGTGGAAGCGGTTGGGAAAAAAGTGACAACGATTGAAGGGCTGCAAGGTACTGCGATACAAAAAGAATTTATTGAAAATTTCGCCTTTCAATGCGGCTATTGTACGCCCGGCTTTATTATGAATTGCCACTCGTTAATCGAGCAGCATCCTGATGCTGATAATGAAGTGATAAAGGAATGGCTGGAGTCAAATATATGCCGCTGCACGAGTTATGCAGAGATTGAAATTGCTATAAAATCAGTATTACGAAAGCGGTAAGCTTTTTACGATATACAAAAGGGTGCGTTTTCGCACCCTATTTGCCTTTCATCTGAAAATACGTATCCAATACTCGACGGCCAATTTTAAGATTTGCTCGGTTATCGTCTTTACCGTCATATGCCCATGGAACTAAAACAGCCATCGCCACCTCTGGATTATAGCTTGGAGCATAGCTAACAAGGCTTAAATTCATCACGGGCGGCGGTTCTTTGCCAAACCGACTGCGCAGTGGCCCATCATAAAAGGCTTGAGCTGTTCCTGTTTTTCCGGCAGGAGAGTAAGGGGCACTTTCGAAAAACTTATAAGCGGTTCCGCCAGGTTCCTGCATGACTTTTTTAAATCCTATTTGTACGCGTTTCAGCCAATCTCTTTTCATATCTATCGTGTTTAGGACTTTTGGGTTAATATCATTCCATACAGGACCCAGTGCCTCTCCATCACGAGCAGGCTCTCGGATTTGTTTCACGATATGCGGCTGCATTCGGTAACCACCGTTGGCAATCGTTGATACGTACTGGGCAAGCTGCATGGCTGAATAGGTATCATATTGTCCAATTGCGAGGTCAAGCAAGTATCCAGGCAGCTTACTTTGGCCCTTAAAACCTGTCTGCTCATTTGGCAAATCAATTCCGGTTCTTGTTCCTAAACCGAATGAGGCAAAAGAATTCCTTATCGTTTCAAAGGCCATTTTATTGGAAAAATTCAAGGGCTTTTCATATTCATAATGACCCTTGCCAATTCTTATAGCGGTATGGAACATATAAACATTAGATGACTTCTTTAAGGCATTAATTTCATTTAACCTGCCTAAATAGGCATAGGATTTTTTGATAGGTGTGTCCTTGATCTTGAGACCTGCATCATCAAAATAGGTATTAGGTGAAATGGCCCCAGTTTTATAGCCGGTTAAAATGGTAGCTCCTTTTACAGTTGACCCTGCACTATAGGTCGTCGTAAACGTACCTAGGGCATCATCCATCATGACAGCTTTTCCAGTTTTACCGTCTTTGACGATTTTCCTTCCTGACATGGCTAGGACATCTCCAGTTTTAGGGTCCATCAGCACCACATAGGCTCGGTCGGTGAAACGGGTACCAGGCCATCTTTTAGCTGCCCAAAGTTCTTCATCGATAATTTTGTTTACGGCCATCTGTAAGTCCATATCGATGGATAAAACGAGGTCTTTTCCTTTATTTCCTGGTAACACGGTTTCGGTTTCAATCACATTGCCTTCTTTATCGGTAATATTTTTCACCTTTGATTTATTTCCGTGCAAGACATCTTCATATTGCATCTCCAGCTGGCTCTTCCCAATCCGGTCATTACGGCTATAACCTCGAGCTAGATAATAATCTAATTGATCTGCCGGGAGCCCTTCCCCTGAGCGGGTCACGTTGCCTAAAACAGATCTTAACGTATTTTCATAGGCATAGGAGCGGTCCCAATCTGTAGTTGTTTCAACACCAGGGAGGGATTGGAGATTCTCACTTACAACAGCGAATTCCTTATCGGAAACACTTTCGTTCTTGACGATAACCGGAATAAATTTAACGCCTTTGCTGAATTCCCTATATATGGCTAAAATTTCAAGATCTTCTTCTGTCAATTGGTTTAATTCTGCCGCTGTGATTCGAGCTAGTTTTAATTGATAGAGGTCACTATCGGTTAGTTTTTTTGCACGATACAAAGCTTTTTCTTCCTCTGTAATTTTAGCGTTAACCTGCTCAGGGTATTTCATCATCCAATACTCCCGCCTATCTCTTTCGGTGAGCATATCTGTTTTTTTCTCGATGAGATGCGCTAATTTTTTAGCTGTTTGCAACATTTCCACCTGACTAAAACCTACATTAGTAAAGGTAATGGCACTTTTAGGAATATTATCAACAACCACCCGGTAATCTCGGTCATAAATTTTTCCCCTTGGAACAGGATTACTTACGGTAATGTCCTCTTTTCTTTCCAAATCTCTTTTAAAGTTTTCTCCATAAACAATTTGGACAAAACCAAGTCGCAGAATCAAGATAGAAAATAAAAAAAACACACTAAAAAAAAGAATATTTAAGCGAAAAGGAAAATGAGACTTTTTCTTTTTCTGCTTGTCCAAGTTGGTCACACACCTTTTTCCTAAATAGTTTTCTTTTCTTATTATGCCTAATTGAAATATTGGTACTACACTAGATTTTAAAAATACAGGGAAAATTGATTTTTTAAGACAACTATTTTTCTAGCTGAGAGAGTGGATGGATGCTAAATTAGAAAAAGATATAATTTACAAAACTTTACCATTATTGGGAATTTTCCTTTATAATAAATGAGATCTTGAAGATCAGGCAGGGGGTCTAAAAATGGAGCAGAAAATGGTTTCACCATCATTATTACAGAAGGCACTAGGAGAATTTATCCAGCTCGACGAGAAAATTACGCACTATTCAAGTATCCTGGGTTTAGTGGACTGGGACCAAAAGGTGATGGCGCCCAAAAAAGGAAGGAACATATTTTCCAAAGCAACTGGAACTTTACGAACTGAAATTTTTCAATTATCGGTTTCACAGGAAATGGGTCAATTGTTAGAAGCACTTACTCTTGAAAATCATTATCTACAATTGGATCAAGTGACACGGGCAAAGGTCAGGGAGTATAAGGAGTATTATCAAAAATCGAAAGCTATACCTGCTGATCTATTTAAGGACTATAGTATTTTAACGGCACAAGCAAACGATGCTTGGGAAGAAGCTAGGGATAAAAATGATTTTGCCAGTTATTTGCCCTACTTAGAAAAGATTATTGACTACAAGCGGCAATTTGCTGAGATATTTGGCTATGATGAACATCCATATGATGCCTTGCTCGATGAGTTTGAGCCAGGATTAACCGTGAAAAGACTGGATCCTTTATTTGCTAAATTACGTAAATCTAGTGTGGAACTTTTAAATCGAATTAGAAAACATGGACTGCCTACAAAAGTAGAAGTGTTTGAGCAATCCTTTGACATTGATAAACAAAAGGACTTTAATCGGTTTATTTTACCTCTAATTGGTTTTGATATGCAGGCAGGGCGACTTGATGAGACTGTTCACCCGTTTGCACAAACTGTTAATATTGGCGATGTCCGTTTAACAACGCGCTACTTAGAAAAAAATGTTCGCTCGGCATTGTTTGGGACGATCCATGAAGCAGGACACGGTATATATGAACAGCAAGTTAATCCTATTTATGAAGAAACCGTTCTGCAGAGCGGTGCATCCTTTGGAATTCACGAATCACAATCAAGATTTTTAGAAAATATGATAGGACGCAGCCAGGAATTTTGGCATTTCTTTTTTCCAAAACTAAAAGAGTATTTTCCAGAACAATTGAAAGATGTATCGGTTGGGGAATTTTATCGTGCGGTTAATACCGTTCAGCCGTCCATGATCCGTGTGGAGGCAGATGAACTAACCTATAATCTGCATATTATGCTGCGCTATGAAATTGAAAAAGCATTAATTGGCGGAGAGATTGAAGCGAGGGATTTACCGGCCATTTGGAATCAAAAAATGAAGGATTACCTGGGTATAACCCCAGGAAACGATACAGATGGAGTCTTGCAGGATGTTCACTGGTCATTCGGTGGAATTGGATATTTTCCTTCATACTCTTTAGGGAACCTCTATGCTGCACAAATCCTGCGTACCATTCAAAAGGCTATCCCAGATTTCTATCATCATATTGAAAATGGTAAATTTGAAATCATTCAAGATTGGTTGAAGGAGAATATTCATCAATATGGAAAGCTGTATCGACCAAATGAGTTAATCCATATGGTGACAGGCGAGGCATTAAATGCAGATTACCTGATAGAATATCTTGAGAAAAAATATGCAGAGGTTTACCAATTAGATAAACGTTGACATTTTTATTGAGGTTTAATATACTAATAGTAATTAAATATTTCCTTTTAAAGGGGAGTAGCTGCTACAATAAAGTCGTCATTTCGAGAATTGTATTCTCCGGCTTTATTGGCAACGTGGACGTTGTTAGCAAGACCTTTACTTTACTGTAAAGGTCTTTTCTGTGTTTTTTTGGCCTTTACTGTAACAGTAAAGGCCTTTTTTATGGCCTGAGGGAGTATTTTAAAAAAATCGATCACTTAGGAGGAATTTTTCATGGATTTTACTTTATTACTGGAATACGGCTGGGTTCTACTCATTTTGGTGGCTTTAGAAGGCCTATTAGCAGCAGATAATGCCCTCGTTCTCGCTATTATGGTAAAACATCTTCCGGAAGAAGAACGAAAAAAAGCTTTATTCTACGGCTTGGCCGGGGCGTTTGTGTTCCGTTTTGCCTCTTTATTTGTGATTTCATTCCTCGTAGACGTGTGGCAGGTTCAAGCGATTGGAGCACTATATTTAATCTTTATGGCCGCTAACCATATATTCCGGAAAGTGATAAAAGGAAAAGCAGAAGAAAAGAATGAAATGGAATCTAAAAAGAGCAGTGGATTTTGGACAACAGTATTAAAGGTGGAATTGGCCGATATTGCGTTTGCTGTTGATTCAATCTTGGCCGCAGTAGCGATGGCGGTGGTTCTTCCGGATACGCCGCTGCCAAATATCGGTGGGCTCGATGGCGGTAAATTCCTGGTGATTTTTGCAGGTGGAATCATCGGCTTGGTGATTATGCGCTTTGCTGCCAATCAATTCGTAAAACTTTTGGAAAAAAGACCCGGTCTTGAAATTGCAGCCTTTACGATTGTTGGCTGGGTAGGGGTGAAGCTTACCGTTTACACACTTTCACACCCATCATTGGCTATATTAAATGAAGAATTTGCGCATTCAACCGAATGGAAGGTAAGCTTCTATTTAGTATTAGTTGGGATTGCAGCAGCAGGATGGTATTTTTCTAAAGAACAGAAACAAACAAAAAAAGCCAATATCTAATCTAGGAAGGACTCGCCAATTGGCGGGTTTTTTCTTTATTCACAATATTAGTGTCAGTTTCTGTTTCACATACTATTCAAGGTATTAGAGATATTATAGATAGGATTAAAAGTATCTTTTCAGTGACTGATGTAGGACTATCATTTTGTTTTTCCAAATTTACAAAGAAAAGCGTTATAATAAGAAGTAAACAGGGCAGAGCTCTGCCAAATTTTTTAATTTTTTTGGAGTGATACATATTATCAGAAACAGTATTCCTAACTTATTTACGCTTGCAAATTTATTTTTTGGTTTTTTATCAGTCATGAACTCTGCAGAAGGGGATTACAAGAATGCTGCCATCTTAATTCTAATTGGAATGATGCTTGACAGCATGGACGGCCGAATTGCCAGAATGCTCCGGGCAGACAGTGAACTAGGCAAGGAATTGGACTCTTTGGCTGACATTGTAACCTTTGGAGTTGCACCTGCGATGATGGCCTATTATTCGTACTTTTCATCTTTTGGTATTCTTGGGATGGCTGTTGCTGGAGTTTTTCCGTTATTTGGCGCCTATCGATTAGCCCGGTTTAATATCAACGCTGTTAAATCTTCGTTAAAACATTTTACTGGTGTTCCGATTACTGCGGCAGGCGGGGTATTAACCCTTTTAACCTTATTTCAATTAAAGATGCCAGGGTTCGTTTTTGTGATTGCCTTTTTCGCCTTATGCCTTTTAATGGTTAGTACCATTAAAATCCCAAGCTTAAAGGAAATACCTCTGCCGAAGTATGGAATTATTATCACTCTATTCTTGGGATATGCACTCTACATTGTCTTTAAAAAGGAACAGCACAGATTCCCATACTTCATTTATGTCGCAATACCTCTTTATGTAGCCTTCATCGGTTACCAAATGGTCCGGACAAAAAGAAAGCACACCACAAAATAAATATAGGCATAAGAAAAGGTGACAGGCGCCATGTGAATAAATCACATGGTGCCTGTCACCTTTATTACTGTTTACATTATTCTAATGTCATGTTTACATTCCAAATGACATGACCCAGATGGATCCGGCTACCGCTACGAATGCGATGAATACTCCGGAAGCGATGTTGATAATATTGGATTTGCCGTCTTCACCTTCGTTTAAGTGCATGAACATGAAGAGCTGCAAGGCAGCTTGGATGACGGCTAAGCTGCCAATCACCCAAATAATCGTTTTGAAGGAAAGGGATGTTTTTAATGCTACGAAAAGGGCTACGAAGGTGAGTACCAATGAAGCGATAAAGCCCAATACGTGAGTTAAAGGAAATCCTTTTGTATTTTTAGCCATCTTATGCCACCATCCTTGCTAAATACACAAATGTGAAGATAAAAATCCAAACAACATCCAAGAAGTGCCAGTATAGCCCGATAATAAACGTCTTTCGTGCAGTAACAGGTGTTAAACCTCTTCTCAGTAATTGGATAATAACCATTGTTGCCCAGCCAATACCCATACTAACGTGAAGACCGTGGGTTCCAAGCAAGACAAAGAAGCTTGATAGGAAGGCACTTGTTGTCCATGTTGCACCTTCATGTACATATTGAATAAATTCAGTTACTTCAAAGAATACGAAGCCTGCACCAAGCAGCAGGGTAATGACAAACCAGAGAATTAACCCATTACGATTGCTCCGGCGCATTTCAAAAATAGCAAGACCCATGGTAAAACTACTTGTTAATAGCAGTATGGTTTCAATCATGACACCCTTTATTTCAAAAAGGTCATGTGGAGTAGGGCCGCCAGCATATCTGGCATTAAGAACTGAGAATGTTGCAAAAAGTGTTCCAAAGAGAATGATCTCAGCTCCTAGGAAAATCCAGAAGCCAAGAATGTTCATACGGTTTTGTTCTGTTTGATATTCAAGTGGTAAAGCTGTATTTACATTAGCTGACATGGTTGTTCACCCCTTTATCTTTACCGCGCCATGCCTTTTCAATTTGTTTAATTTCATCTACTTTTACATGGAAGCCATCATTATAATCGAAAGATCGAACGATTAAGCCTGCAAGGATTCCAACCGTTGCCACAAGGGCAGCGATTTTCCATTCAAAGACAAGTAAGAAACCGGCAATTCCGAAGATAACGCCCATATAGAATGGCAAGCCCGAATTGCTAGGCATATGAATTTCTTCAATTTCTTCTTCTTTCAAAGTAAGACCTTCATTATTCTTTTTCATATACCAGAAAGCATCGATTGACTTTACTTCTGGTTGTTTAGCAAAGTTATAGAATTGAACAGGTGAAGCAGTTGCCCACTCTAGTGTTCTAGCATCCCATGGATCGTTAGAAATATTGCGGTCTGCATATCTAGCACTCCAGTAAATGTTATAGCAAAGAACCGCGAAACCAGCGGCTAAAATAACCGCACCAATAGCAGATACTAAGAACAATGGAGCAAATCCTGATTCAGCAGAGAAGGTGTACGCACGACGTACTGCACCATCAAGTCCAAGGAAGAACATTGGCATAAATGTAACATTAAAACCAATCACGAATAACCAGAAATGAATTTTACCAAGCTTTTCATTTAACATATGTCCAAACATTTTTGGCCACCAGTAATATAGCGCCCCGAATACCGCAAACACGACACCAGGAATTAATACATAGTGGAAGTGAGCAACAAGGAATAGGGTGTTATGATATTGATAATCCGCTGCACCCATGGCAAGCATGACACCTGTGACACCACCGATAATAAAGCAAGGAACAAACGCTAGAGCCCAAAGCATGGCTGTCGTAAATTGAATACGACCTTTTCTCATTGTAAATAACCAGTTAAACATCTTAACCCCTGTCGGGATCGCAATCATCATTGTGGTAATGGAAAATACAGAGTTTACCGCAGGGCCTGAACCCATTGTGAAGAAGTGGTGAACCCAAACTAACATACTTAATGCAGCAATTCCGACAATGGAAAATACCATTGATTTGTAACCAAAAAGCTGTTTATGAGAGAAAGTTGAAATAATCTCAGAGAACATACCGAATGCTGGTAGTACCACGATGTATACCTCAGGGTGTCCCCATAACCAGAATAGGTTAACCCACATCATATCCATACCGCCTGCGCTTAGCGTGAAGAAGTGAGTACCAAAAATACGGTCAAAAGTCATCAACGCAAGGGCAACTGTGAATATTGGGAAGGCTGATACAATGATTACAGACGCAATAAAAGAGGTCCAAGTGAACATTGGCATTTTCATAAGACCCATGCCTTTTGTTCTCATTTTTAAAACTGTTACTACAAAGTTGATCCCTGTCATCAGGGTACCGATCCCCGCAATCTGCAAGGCGATCGCATAATAGTTGTTCCCGATCCCTGGAGTAAATTCCTTACCCGCAAGAGGGAAGTAAGCCGTCCAACCGGCATCAGGAGATCCGCCGATAACAAATGAGATGTTAAATAGCATTGCACCTGCAAAGAATAACCAAAAGCTTAGTGCATTCAATTGAGGGAACGCCACGTCACGTGCGCCAATTTGTAAAGGAACCACAACGTTCATAATCCCAATTAATAATGGCATCGCTGCAAAAAGAATCATGATAACGCCATGTGTTGTAAAAATTTCATTGTAATGCTGTGCATCTAAAAACTTTAATTCCGGACGTGAGGTTTGGGCTTTCATTAATAGTCCGTCGACACCACCGCGGAAAAACATTAACACACCCGAAAGGATGTACATAATCCCAATTCGTTTATGGTCTACAGTGGTCAGCCATTCGCGCCAAAGCCACTTCCATTTTTTTAAATAAGTAACTCCGGCTACTATACCAATCATCGTTAGTAAAATAGCAATCTGGGAACCTAGGATGAGCGGGTTGCCGACGATAAAGAAATCATGCCAATTTATTCTGCTCATCATTGTTCACCTCCATTTGATTTATCAGTCGTATTCGATGTGTCTTTTGAAGTTTCAGTGGATGGTTCTTCATCCTTAAAGATTTGACCTTTCACGCCATGAACTTCATATAATTTTGGATTCGTATAAGTTTTTGAGTTCATTTTTCCATGGTCAACCCACTGCAAATGTGTACCTACGTAAGTTTCACGACCTAAATGTGTTGGATTCAACAATTCGTCGTATTTTTTCTCTGTTAATTTAGGAGCCTTAGATTTTACATCTTTAACCCATTTTTCAAAGTCTTTTGTGCTTTTAGCTTCTACGGTAAATTCCATATCCGCATAGCCTTTTCCGTTAAAGTTCGTATTTCTGCCTAAGTATTCTCCTACTTCATCAGCAGTTAAATACAATTCTGTTTCCATTTTATTCATGGTGTACTTTTGCCCGCCTAATTGCGGAACCCAGAACGATTGCATCGTGCCTGCAGAGGTTAATTTGAATTTAACTGGTGTGCCGGCAGGAATGTTTACATAATTGACAGTTTCAATACCTTGTTCCGGATAACTAAAAATCCACTTCCAATCAGCTGAGGTCACATTGATCGTAATCGGCTTTTTATTTTCATAACCAGCCGGAACCTTTTCAAGCTTGTAAATCGTTTTGACAGTAGGAATCGTGAGGGCAATGACAATTAGAATTGGGATAAAGGTCCAAATTAACTCTAATTTTGTACTGCCGTGTTCCTCTGGGGGCTCATAGTCTTTATTCGCATCTGTGGCACGGTATTTCCAAACGATATATCCGAATAAACCAACTACCACAACTACCACAAGTGCCATAAAGACTAATGACCAGTTAATTAAGCCAAGAATTTCTCTTGCTGCCGGACCTTTTGGATCAAAAACAACCATTTTTGAATCACAACCGCTAAGGAGCAGCACGGGCAATAAAGCCAATAGTGGAACAATAAAGATCTTTCTAAACATGTTCGAATTTCCCCTCCAAAATATTTGTTCATTTGTTCACAATTTTAACGTGAATGTATTCACAAACTTCATTAGAATAATACATTTACTTTAAAATTACAAGCAATTGATATTAAATTCATTATTAACTAATATTCATTAGCAACTTTATTTCGATATCACAATATTAACAATTACGCCATGATGTTTATATAGGTTTTTTGAAAAAGTTGTGACAAATTTGTTAAGGATTTATAATGCTGAAATGGAAATGAACTGGAAACGTGTTAGTGAATTCTCCGATTTCCCTTGAATCTAAGGGGGAGTTAGACACTTTACACTGTCTATTTTAG
>NZ_JBALPZ010000042.1:4047-5542 GCF_036965645.1 Neobacillus drentensis | reverse complement strand
CTATTTTAGTTCTATCGTGGGATAATAATTAAGAATACATAATAGAGGAGCGCATAATATGAACGTAAAAATTAATCGCCATGCTGCAAAGGCATTAAAAAAGATGTTAGAGGAGGACGGGGCAGAAGGAAAATTATTCCGCGTTTATGTGACGAATATCCATGGCGATCACGCACACTATGATTTGATGCTAGATACTCCCACTGATAATGATGAAGTAGTCAAAACGGATAAGGATATTGATTTCATCCTTGATAAAAATGATGAATACCTAGATGGCGTTTGGATTCAATTTTTCCATGTCCCAAAAGAAGAATGGCTGATTACCAATCCGTCAAGAGGTGGACATCATCACCATCATTAATATATTTGTCAAATCCTGCTGCTTACAGCAGGATTTTTTATTAACCATAACCATGTTATGTAAACTGGTGCGAGAATTTTGAAAAGTTACTAATAAAAATGTTATCTTTTAAAGGAACAGGGGAGAAGGGAGTTTATAACAGTAATGGAAAACTTCAAAAATGATGTTGAAATCAAGTTAGTTGCACTGGATATGGATGGGACATTGTTAAACAATAAAGGCAAAGTTTCAGAGGGAAATCGGAAAGCGATTAATGCCGCAAAGGAAAAGGGTGTAATCGTAATCCTAAGTACAGGACGTTCATTACTAACGGTTCGTGAACATGCAGATGATTTAGAGCTTACCTCGTATTTGGTAACAGTAAATGGCAGTGAAATCTGGGATGAAAAAAGAGAGCTGGTCGAACGAAATATTGTGAATCCTGAGCATATTCAATGGATGTGGGAGCTTTCTAAACAGCATAAAACCAAGTTTTGGGCCATTAATACAGAGCGGACTTGGCATAATGAGATGCCCGAAGATCTACATAAATCGGACTGGCTGAAATTTGGTTTTACAATCGAAGACGACGTTACAAGAGAATTAGTTTATCAGGAACTTACTGCAAAGAGTGAATTTGAATTAACGAATTCCACAATGAAAAATATTGAGGTTAATGCAGCGGGGATTCACAAGGCGCGTGGACTATCTGTTGTCTGCTCCAGATTAGGAATCGATATGAAAAATGTAATGGCAGTTGGCGACAGTCGAAACGATTTAATGATGATCAAAGAGGCTGGACTAGGAGTAGCAATGGGAAATGCTCAAGAAGTGGTGAAGGAAACAGCAGACTGGATTACGGCAACAAACGAAGAGGACGGTGTTGCTAAAGCTTTCCAAAAATGGGTTCTAGTTAATTAATTTTGTTGGTATAAAGAATGAATGCCTTGGTAAAACTAGGATTGCAAGTATATTTTGCAAAATTTTGTAATGGCTACATGCTAGGAGGCTACAAAGAAAATGGAACATGGTAAAGTAAAGTGGTTTAACAGTGAAAAAGGGTTTGGATTCATTGAGCGTGAAGGCGGGGAAGATGTATTCGTACATTTCTCAGCTATTCAAGGTGAAGGATACAAATCTTTAGATGAAGGT
>NZ_JBALPZ010000042.1:0-3781 GCF_036965645.1 Neobacillus drentensis | reverse complement strand
TCCAATCAACATTGTCTCAAAATCACAGTACCCTTTAACACAGCCATTCCTTTAAATAAAATGAATTTTAAGGACGTTATTTCTTAAATTTGGGAATAACGTCCTTCTTTTTTTAATACGAATGTAATAGTGAGTACAGGTTATATTTTTATAAGAGGCACTAGATTATAATTATTATAATTTAATATTGATTTTTATTAAATTTATATTATAATCCAGTTAAGAGCTTTAAAAAATAGAGTACGAGGTGATGAAATGAGTAATGCAAACAACAAACATTTAACAACAGGAACAGGTGCCCCTGTCGGCGATAATCAAAATTCCATGACGGCTGGTTTACGAGGGCCAACCTTAATACAAGATGTGCATTTATTAGAAAAATTAGCTCACTTTAACCGTGAACGTGTGCCTGAACGCGTGGTTCATGCCAAAGGTGCGGGAGCACATGGTTATTTTGAAGTAACAAATGATATGGCCAAATATACAAAGGCAAAATTGTTTAATGGAGTTGGAAAACGAACACCGATGTTTATTCGTTTCTCAACGGTTGCAGGTGAACTTGGTTCGGCCGATACAGTCCGTGATCCACGCGGATTTGCCGTTAAGTTTTATACAGAAGAAGGCAACTATGATTTGGTAGGTAATAATACACCAATCTTCTTCATTCGTGATGCCATCAAATTTCCAGACTTCATTCATACACAAAAAAGGGATCCTAAAACCCATTTGAAAAACCCAAATGCAGTTTGGGACTTCTGGTCTCTGTCACCAGAATCCTTACATCAAGTAACATATTTAATGGGTGACCGTGGTCTCCCAGCCACATTACGTCATATGAACGGATATGGGAGCCATACCTTTAAATGGGTAAATGAGAATGGCGAAGCTTCCTGGGTAAAATATCACTTCAAGAGTGAACAAGGCGTTAAAAATATGTCTGCAGATGTAGCGGCGAAATTAGCTGGCGAAAATCCAGATTATCATACGGAAGATTTATTTAATGCGATTGAAAATGGCGACTTCCCAGCATGGAGGCTGCATGTTCAAATCATGCCATTTGAAGATGCTAATACGTATCGCTTCGATCCATTTGATGTCACAAAAGTGTGGTCACATAAAGATTATCCGTTAATCGAGGTTGGCAGAATGGTCCTAAACCGTAACCCTGAAAACTATTTTGCAGAGGTTGAACAGGCCGCCTTCTCACCAGGTACAATGGTACCAGGAATTGAGGCATCGCCTGATAAAATGCTACAAGGCCGTATATTTGCCTACTCCGATGCACACCGTTACCGTGTAGGTCCAAATCATAATTTACTGCCAATAAATCGTCCAAAGACAGAAATAAATAATTATCAGCGCGATGGTGCTATGCGGTTTGATCATAATGGAGGCGGCTCTGTTTACTATGAGCCAAACAGCTATGGCGGTCCAAAGGAAGTCCCTGAACATCGACAAACACCATTTGAAGTTACTGGTGCAGCAGCACAAGTTGCTTATGATCATGATGATCACTATACACAAGCTGGTGATCTTTACCGCTTAATGTCAGAAGATGAGCGTACTAGATTAGTTGATACCGTGGTAGGGGCTATGAAACCCGTAGAGAGGGAAGATATTAAATTACGTCAAATTCAGCACTTCTATAAGGCTGACCCAGAATATGGCGAGAGAGTTGCCAAGGGCTTAGGATTGGCGATTCCTCAGGAAGTGAAATAAAACAGGTACAGGTTGTTCTTTCATGAACAGCCTGTTTTTTATTAATTTCTTCAAATTCCGACAGCATTTTTAGTTTCTCCTGATTAAACTAGTTTTTAGATAGGGGGAAATGTTTTAATGTACAAAAGATTTATTTTTGCCTTGCTTTGTTTACTCCTAGTCGGGGGAAATGTCCAGCCAATCGGTGCACAGGAAAACAATATGGCGAAAAAGTTATATAAAGATAATCGCGAAAACTCACCCTTTTATTTTGATTTTTTTGCAAAGAAACTATTCGGAAAATTCTATCAAGAGTTCGAAATAGACCAACCCAGCGGATCGTTTTATGAACAGTATACGATGATGGAACAAGACCCTTTGAAAAATAAAATGAACCTTGCCGAGCAAAAAGGTAAACTATTTCACGATGAGCCGATCCGATTAACTTTCGCAGGAGATGCTATGATGGATTGGTCGGTGAAGGAAACGGTCAAGCAAAAAGGAGCAGACTATCCATTTGTACATATAAAAGAGGAATTAGCTTCAAGTGATCTTAGCATGGTTAATTTAGAGACATCTGTTACAACGGGTGGGATTAAACAAGGAAAACAATATACCTTCCGTTCGGAGCCTCCCGCCTTGTCAGGATTAAAAAATGCGGGATTCCAGCTAGTCAGCCTGGCTAATAATCATTCTCTTGATTTTGGACTAACAGGGTTTAGGGATACGGTTGCTTCCTTAAAGCATTATCAATTAGATTACGTCGGAGGGGGATTAAATAAGCAGGAAGCCTATCAGGCAAAAACATATACTTTAAAAGGGAAAACAGTAAAAATATTGGCGTTTTCAAGGGTGCTTCCTGACTATTCGTGGGTAGCAACAGATACAAAACCAGGCCTTGCGAATGGTTATGATATAAGTTTAATCGAATCTACTATTAAAAAAGAAAAGTCGACTGCAGATTTCTTATTCGTGTTTATCCATTGGGGTGTTGAAACAAAACGCAATCCTGAGCCATTTCAGCGCGAGTGGGCAAAGAAGATGATTGATTCTGGTGCTGACGGCATCATTGGCAGTCATCCTCATGTATTGCAGGGATTTGAATACTACAAAGGCAAGCCTATTGCCTATTCGCTGGGGAATTTTCTATTCCCCAACTATATTAAAGGGAACGCTGCCCAAACAGGCATCCTTCATATAGATATTCATAAGGAGGAGATGAAGATGACTTTTGTTCCATTTAGAATATCACAGGACCAAATTGTCAAACAAAGTGACCAAGATAAACGAGCAGTTTGGAATGAACTGCAAGAATTGTCTTATGGCGGATTGACTATCAACAATGGGGATATCTCTGAAAATACGACCATAGCAGAATCAAATCAATAAAATGGTTAGTGAAAAACTTTTTCAGAAAAATTTATGGGTAGGGTCGAATTATTTAGGAAGGATTTTAAGGATATTATTCGAATAATAAGAATAGTATGTAGTAAAAAAAGGGGGTCTTAAAATTGGGTATAAAGGTGATAGAGAAAGAAGAAATAAAAGTGGTTGGTATGGCTTGGACAGGTACTTACTCTGAGGTAAAAACAATCCCAAGTCTGTTTAACAAAATGGAAGATCGGGTAGAGGAAGTTTCGTGCCTGACCAACGAACCTGTTGTGATTGCACCATTTCATAACCGTGAAACAGAGTTTACTTATTATGTTACAAAACCTGTTGGAGAAATTGAGAATGTACCAGAGGGGATGGTTGGATTCTCAATTCCGAGAAAGAACTATGTCTGTACTACTCATAAAGGAAGTCTAGAAGAAGTTGAAAATACATATCAACAACTATTGAATTGGATGAAAGAATATGGTTATGAACAGGACTACCATGCCTTAGGGCTAGAAATTTTTAAAGAAGAGCATAAGCAGCAAAATGAGTCTGGAGACTTGTATTTTGAGATTTATTTACCGGTTAAAACCTATAAGGAATAGGAAAATGAGTTTTTTAAACTCCTCAGGCTGTCGATACACTCGGCAGCTTTTTATTTTATTCAATCACTTCAATAATTCACTGTGTTAATTTAGTATAATAT
>NZ_JBALPZ010000041.1:18156-53067 GCF_036965645.1 Neobacillus drentensis | reverse complement strand
TCCCCCTCCACCATTTATAGGGGTATAGTTTAAAGGTAGAACGAAGGTCTCCAAAACCTTTGGTGTGGGTTCGATTCCTACTACCCCTGCCATATATATTATAATGGCGGTTGTGGCGAAGTGGTTAACGCATCGGATTGTGGTTCCGACATTCGTGGGTTCGATTCCCATCAGCCGCCCCATTAAATCTTTTATTATCATTGGGCTATAGCCAAGCGGTAAGGCATCGCACTTTGACTGCGACATGCGTTGGTTCAAATCCAGCTAGCCCAGCCATTTTGCGGAAGTAGTTCAGTGGTAGAACACCACCTTGCCAAGGTGGGGGTCGCGGGTTCGAATCCCGTCTTCCGCTCCATAATTTTCGGCGGCATAGCCAAGTGGTAAGGCAGAGGTCTGCAAAACCTTTACCACCGGTTCGAATCCGGTTGCCGCCTCCATAAGTTTTTGAACAAGCAATAGCTATTATATTATGCCGGGGTGGCGGAACTGGCAGACGCACAGGACTTAAAATCCTGCGGTAGGTGACTACCGTACCGGTTCGATTCCGGTCCTCGGCATTGCTTCAAACAACTTAATACGCCGGTGTGGCGGAATTGGCAGACGCGCACGACTCAAAATCGTGTTCCGCAAGGAGTGTCGGTTCGACCCCGACCACCGGTATCATGACACTACTTGTTAAGGCAGTGAAAAAAAGTTTCTTACATATTGTAAGAAGCTTTTTTTATTTTTTTCAATACGATTCTTAGAAACAGATGCTTTGTTTAGATTAATTATATAAGGGTCAGTGTAATTTGCAATCAATAATACGTTAGTTTAAAGCGGTAAACCCTGTGTTATTCCTCCAGATCCACCAGAAGTTTTAGATGCAAGCTTAGATGAGGAAATATTTCCAAATCATATAACTAGTCCAAAAAATTTTATCTATACTTTAATACCAAAAAGAACTTGAAGCGCTAGGGGGTCTCAATGGAGGAACCTCATAGGGATTATAACCAGCAATTGGTTGCGTAGTATAAGGATTAATGTAATTATGATTGTGATTGTGATTAGAAGAATGATGGCTCAGAGTAGCGTGATTATATTGAGCAATACAACCCCCTCCAGCAGGATGTGGACCAGTTGTAATATGTTGAGTCAATTCTTACACCTCTTTCAAAAGGTTTTAATTTATTGTATGAGCCATCATTTGGCTTTGATACTTTTATAACAAGACATGTCCTCATAAACCCGACATGCAGACGAAGCAGCTTAGAAACTTAACACCGTATGATTCGATCGGTTGTTCATTCTATACCAAAAACATAATGTAAAAATAAGAGATTTGAGGAAAATCGACAAAATTTGCGAAAATGACTTGACTCCTTAGATTTATTTGTGTAATATTAATTAAGTCAGATCGTTTATAGTTTTGTCATAAATGCGGGTGTAGTTTACTGGTAAAACCTCAGCCTTCCAAGCTGATGTAGTGGGTTCGATTCCCATCACCCGCTCCATACATATTTAACTAACGCAGTGTATCGTTACATGAGAGAACGATGCATTGCGTTTTTTTATATTTACTTAAAACAATAACTGGCTGCCGGTAAAATTAACTGGCGGATAAAAGAGCAACACTGACGGATGAACGTAGTTAACTGGCGTAAGAGCATAATAAGTGGCGGATAAGATTGAATTACTGGCTGAAGCAAAATTAACTGCCGGATAAAAGAGGAACCCTGGAGGATGAACGTAATTAACTGGCGCAAGTGCATAATAAGTGGCGGATAAGATTAAAAAACTGGCAGCAGCCAGCTAAACAACTGACAGCAAAAACAAAAAGATGCCTATTACAGGCATCCTAGTACTTGGTATGAAGCTTCTCCTCCATGTATCTGTGTAAACATGTTCATTAATGATTCAGTTAGCTTGGCAGCATCCACATCACTGGTTGAAGGACGCAGATAAATAATTTGCAGGGCATTCCGTGTATTCACCGTAGCAGGGGCCCTATCAGAATCAACAAACGGACTTCCAAACGGTCCATTTTCATCCGAAGAGAGAATTAAATGCTCCAATGAGTTGGACCTTCCATTCAAGCCGTTGTACGCCTCACCCACTCGTCCAATCCGAATCACCACAGGAGCTTTTAACCGATCCTGGTCATATACACCGATGGGGACTTGATATTGTAAAGAGAAAAAATTATTAATATCTATCGCACTATGGATAGGTGAAAGATAATTTTGCTTTTGTATCCTTCTAAATAAGGCCTCAGCTGAATGACGATAACGGTTAGGGTCCTTACCTGTCTTTTTAAATATACTTCTCCATTCCATTATGCCGGCAAGGTCTGTTATCTGTTTGTTTTCCAGTTCAAAAAAGATTGACTCTTGGAAAAGCTGGAGCCTGCCTTTCACCATTTGTGGTGAGTCCCCGATCATTATATTCCTATATTCAATTACCCCAATTTTAAAATCTGGTATTTGTTCGCAGATTTCTGCTGAGATATGAATTTCCAACCATTCCACCTCCAAAATTTAATGAAAATAGTTTATCATAAATAGATATGCAATTAATAACTGAACAACTTATATAGATACAAGTCGTCGAAGGAAGGAGGAGTCAGCAGTGGATACTCATGAATTAAAAAAAGAACTGATTGCCTATAGTAAAGAAATTGGCATAGATAAAATTGGATTTACGTCGGCTGACCCATTTATAGAATTAAAAAGCCGTTTGTTGAGACAGCAGGAGTTGGGGTATCAATCAGGTTTTGAAGAGCCCGATATAGAAAAACGGGTAACACCCGCTATGCTGCTTGAAGGTGCTCACTCGATTATATCCATTGCTCTTGCTTATCCCGCGAAAATGACTACGCGTGTCGAAAGCAAAAAGGGAGAAAGAAGAGGAATCTTTAGCAGAGCTTCATGGGGGCTTGACTATCATCATATTCTTCGAGACCGGCTAACTAAACTCGAAGAATTTATCATAAGTAAACTGCCTAATGCCAAGTTAAAATCAATGGTCGATACTGGAGAACTTTCTGACAGAGCGGTTGCAGAACGTGCGGGAATTGGCTGGAGCGGTAAGAATTGTTCTATTATCACCCCCGAATTTGGCTCCTACGTTTACCTGGGAGAAATGATTACCAATATATCCTTTGAACCAGATTCACCGATAGAAGACCAGTGCGGCACGTGTAGAAAGTGTTTAGATGCCTGTCCTACAGGTGCATTAATTCATGGGGGACAGATTAATGCAAATCGCTGTATTTCTTTTTTAACCCAAACTAAAGAACTAATACCTGATGAATTTAGAGACCAAATCGGAAATCGTGTCTATGGGTGTGACTCTTGCCAAACTGCCTGCCCTGTAAATAAGGGTATTAACTATCATTTTCATAATGAAATGGAACCAGACCCAGAGGTGGCAAAGCCCTTATTAAAACCGATCCTAAAATTAAGTAATCGTGAATTTAAAAAAAGATTCGGCTCTGTTTCAGGGGCTTGGAGAGGGAAAAAGCCGATTCAGCGTAATGCCATAATTGCACTCGCTCATTTTAAGGATGAAAGTGCGGTTCCTGAATTAATTGAAGTCTTAGAAACAGAGGCTAGTTCAGTCACTCGAGGAACAGCGGCATGGGCGCTTGGAAAAATTGGCGGTGAAACAGCTCTTGCGGCTTTAAGAAAAGCAAAAGAATTGGAAACAGAGGTCGAAGTACAATTAGAAATAGAAAAAGGCTTAAATTTTTATAACAATTAAAGGGCAAGCCAATTGGTTTTGCTCTTTTTTAATAGTTAAATCCAACCTTCTTTCATATGTATGAAGGGAAAGGGGTGGATTGTCTTGCGGCATTTACTTCAAGACTTATTTGAAAAACGAGTAAATCAATTTGTTTCTAATAAGCGTAGTCATAAAATATTTTTTCCTAAGGCTGAAATCAAGCATGAATCAGCAGCAAAACGTTCAGCGGAGATTGTAAAAGTTAAAGCATTGGGAAAAATCATCGAAGAGTCGAAGGAGGATGAGTTTCAAACAGTCAAATATCAAGCCCACTACCAATATTTAATCAAACAAAATGGCATACTTTATATGGAAGAAGAAATAGAAGACCGAATAGCTAAGTTTTATAAAAAAGCTTTAGTAATGGACGAAGAAATTCGGCCCAATTTAGAATTCGATCCCTATCCTCAAACAACCATTACGGACGTAGAGGAACAAGACGAAAGGTTTAGTTATGAATATAATCGGTTAAAAGCAGTTCAATATGCAGAACGCTGGTGGAATAGCTATAATCCTGCTTATAAAAAGTTTCAGAATGATTGTACCAACTTTATCTCTCAATGCCTTCAAGCTGGGGGAGCACCGATGAGAGGCTATCCAAAGCGGGATGCGGGCTGGTGGCTGCAATATAGTAACTGGAGCTATAGCTGGGCCGTAGCACATTCTTTAAGGCTATATTTATCCAATTCCAGAAGCGGCCTTCGGGCAAAGGAAGTAAGGAGCCCGGACCAGTTAATAGTAGGAGATGTCATTTGTTATGATTTTGAAGGAGATGGAAGATTCAATCATAATACCCTTGTTACTGGAAAAGATGCTAATGGGATGCCTTTAGTAAATGCCCATACCTATAATAGCCGGATGCGATACTGGGCCTATGAGGATTCATCAGCCTATACCCCTAATATAAAATATAAGTTTTATTCCATCATCGATCAATGATTCTTGAAAGCATTTGCCAGAGTGGTATAATTGCTTTTAGAGTTTTGATATGAGGTGAATTTTTTGGCTATACATGTAGTTTTATTTCAACCACAAATACCATCTAATACAGGGAACATCGCTCGGACTTGCGCAGGAACGAATACTCACTTACACTTAATTCGTCCGTTAGGATTTTCTACGGATGATAAGATGCTGAAAAGGGCAGGTTTAGATTATTGGGAACATGTAAATATCACTTATTATGATTCTCTAGATGAATTCTATGAAAAGAATGTTGGTGGTGTCTTTTTTTATATAACGAGATTTGGCCAAAAGGAATTTACCAGTTTCAATTATAGTGATCCGGCTAAGGATTATTATTTCATTTTTGGACGGGAAACCACTGGACTTCCAAAGGATGTTATTCAAAAAAATCTTGATACGGCTCTAAGAATCCCAATGAATGAAAATATCCGTTCATTAAATCTTTCAAATACAGCTGCGATTCTTATATACGAAGCATTACGACAGCAGGATTATCCACATTTAAAATAAGTTAGGGAGGGAGGCTGTAAAATAGGCCTCCTTTTGCTAAAAAGAGAGGATTAATTATATGAAGGATGTAATTTCAACGATTCTCAATCATCGTTCGATTCGGCACTTTGAGGATAAGCCGTTAACGGACGAGCAAATTCACACGATTGTATCTTGTGCCCAGGCGGCAGCAACTTCCAGCTTTATTCAGTCATACTCCATAATTGGTGTAAAAGATAAAAATAAAAAGAAAAAATTAGCAGAATTGTCGGGTAATCAAGAATATGTTGAGAAAAATGGCCACTTCTTTGTTTTTTGTGCAGATCTTTACCGGCATACGCTAATCGGAGAAAAAGAACAAAAAAACCTGAATCCCTCACTTGAAAGTACAGAAAAATTTATGGTGGCGCTGATTGATACTGCCTTGGCTGCACAAAATGCAGCAATTGCCGCTGAATCATTGGGGTTAGGAATATGTTACATAGGTGGAATTCGCAATAACTTAGAAGATGTAAAAGAGCTGTTAAATATACCGGATCGAGTGATTCCATTGTTTGGGCTTGCGGTTGGTTACCCGGCACTTATTACAGATAAAAAGCCAAGACTTCCGTTTGAACATGTTTACCATGAGGATGAATACGAACAGAATATGGAGCATTTTTATCATCAACTAGATGAATATGACCAGTTGATTTCTGATTATTATAAAACACGTACAAACGGGCAAAGAAAAGATCGCTGGACTGAACAAATGGCCAACATGCTTTCGAAACAAAATAGGATGTATATGAAAGAGTTTATTCAAAAAAATAAGCTCGACCTACACTAAAAAATGACTGCCTTCGATAGGCAGTCATTTTTTACGTTCCTCTTATTTATTAGTACCAGGTTTATCGTTATACCCCGCTGTGAAGATAGCTGCTAAAAACGTAATCATAACTAAAATAACAATGAAAGTGCCCATGTTATGTACTGCCCCCTTTGTCCCATTATTTTAAATAAGATTGTTTAGCCTGGTGAAACCCGCTAAACGGACGCTTTTCCGACGCATACAATTTTATTATAGCCTAAGATTTTAAAATGAAAAGAGCAATATTCCTTTTATCGAAATAAAAAAGATAGACAATATCTCAAAATGGTTACGCATGTTCAAGTCCCTTAGTGCATAAAGTATATTAATCGTCTCTGATAACCTACAGGGGGAGGGCCATATGGATATTTTAAAAAAAATCGAGAGCTTTCGTGAAGAAGAGGAAAAACTGCGCTGGGAAGGATCATTCGCTGACTATTTATTGTTGTTGAAGGAAAAGCCGTGGGTAGCACAATCTGCACATTCTCGAGTTTACAATATGATTAGGGATGCAGGAATTGAAGAAGTTAAAGGGACGAAGCATTACAATTTCTTTAGTAATCAATTATTTGGTCTAGAAGAGTCACTTGAAAGGCTTGTTGAAGAATACTTCCATCCGGCTGCCAAAAGGCTGGACGTTAGAAAGAGGATTTTACTTTTAATGGGTCCGGTAAGCGGCGGTAAATCAACCCTTGTGACAATGTTAAAAAGAGGGTTAGAAAACTACTCACGTTCAGACAGAGGCTCCGTTTTTGCCATCAAAGGCTGCCCGATGCATGAAGATCCATTACATTTAATTCCTCATCATTTACGGGCTGACTTCTTTGAGGAATATGGAATCCGGATAGAAGGAAACTTATCGCCATTGAATATGATGCGTCTAGAGCAGGAATATGGCGGAAGAATTGAAGATGTTTTAGTGGAAAGAATCTTCTTCTCAGAAGATAAACGGACTGGTATTGGAACCTTTAGTCCGTCAGATCCAAAATCTCAGGATATTGCTGATTTAACAGGAAGTATTGATTTCTCCACTATTGCGGAATATGGCTCCGAATCAGATCCGAGGGCCTACCGATTCGATGGGGAATTGAATAAGGCAAACCGTGGGATGATGGAATTTCAAGAGATGTTAAAGTGTGATGAGAAATTCCTCTGGCATTTATTATCACTAACCCAAGAGGGAAACTTTAAAGCGGGAAGGTTTGCCTTAATTAGTGCGGATGAGTTAATTGTTGCTCATACAAACGAAACGGAATACCGCTCGTTTATTTCAAATAAGAAAAATGAGGCACTTCATTCCAGGATTATCGTAATGCCGATTCCTTACAATTTAAAGGCGTCTCAGGAAGAAAGAATTTATGAAAAAATGATCAATGAGAGTGATGTTTCGGATGTTCACATTGCACCGCATACATTAAAAGTTGCTGCCATGTTTACCATCCTAACTCGTTTGAAGGAGCCGAAAAAAGGAGATATTGACCTTCTCAAAAAAATGCGGCTCTACGATGGCGAGAATGTAGAAGGATTTAATTTGGCTGATGTGGAAGAACTGAAGCGAGAGTATCCTGATGAAGGTATGAGTGGTATAGATCCACGGTATGTCATCAATCGCATTTCATCCACAATCATTAGAAAAGAAGTACCGTCCATTAATGCTCTGGATGTATTAAGATCATTAAAAGATGGGCTTGATCAGCACCCATCCATTACCGCTGAGCTCCGTGATCGTTATATGAATTATATCTCTTTAGCACGGAAAGAGTATGACAACATTGCTAAAAACGAAGTGCAAAAGGCATTCGTATACTCATATGAAGAATCAGCTAAAACATTAATGGATAATTACCTTGATAACGTTGAGGCTTATTGCAATAAAGCCAAGCTGCGTGATCCGTTAACAGGGGAAGAAATAAATCCGGATGAAAAGCTAATGCGTTCCATTGAAGAACAAATTGGAATTTCTGAAAATGCTAAAAAGGCCTTCAGGGAAGAAATTTTAATCAGAATTTCTGCATTTGCCAGAAAAGGTAAGAGATTTGATTACAATTCCCATGACAGGCTTAGGGAAGCCATTCAAAAGAAACTATTTGCTGATCTTAAGGATGTTGTTAAGATTACAACTTCGTCCAAGACACCAGATGAGCAGCAATTGAAGAAAATTAATGATGTTGTCGCTCGTTTAATTGACGAACACGGCTATAATTCGACATCTGCAAATGAATTACTTCGCTATGTTGGAAGCTTACTAAATAGATAATTGGGTTAAAATAGCACGGACTGGCAGAGAAAACACTGTCAGTCTCTTTTTTTCCAATAAGTAAGTTTCTATTATTGGCTCTTTCAGAAAATATCATTTTTATATAATTATCTTGTCCATTTTTTTAGGCAATCAACCAATTGTCAAAATTATTTGTAAATTATTCGCTACTTCTGCATAGGATAAAGTAATCCATCATTTAATTGATTATTTTCATTCGCGTTATTTTATGTATTTGTTAAAAAATTGTGCAGTATGGAGAAAATTTTTAATTTAATAAGGAGGGGTTTATAGTGACTGTCGATAACCATCAATTTGTGATTTCTAGAGAAGATTGGTCCCTCCACCGTAAAGGCCACGATGACCAGCAGCGCCATCAAGAAAAAGTCCAGGAGGCAATCCGCAATAATCTTCCAGAATTAATTACAGAAGAAAGTATTATTATGTCTAATGGTCGCGATGTGGTAAAAATTCCAATTCGTTCATTGGACGAATATAAGATCCGCTATAATTATGACAAAAACAAACACGTGGGCCAAGGTGACGGTGAGAGTCAAGTCGGTGATGTAGTTGCAAGAGACGGTTCCAACGCTCAAAAGGCACCAGGAAAGGGTCAAGGTGCAGGAGATCAAGCAGGAGAAGACTATTTCGAAGCGGAAGTATCTTTAATGGAGCTAGAGGAAGCACTATTTAAGCAATTAGAATTGCCTAACTTAAAGAGAAAAGAAGAGCAAGAACATCTCGTAGAAAATATTGAGTTCAATGATATCCGGAAAACCGGATTAATGGGGAACATTGATAAAAAACGTACGATGATGTCTGCTTTTAAACGAAATGCAATGAGTGGTAAACCAGCTTTCCACCCAATTTACAAGGATGATTTAAAGTTTAAGACTTGGAATGAAGTAGTAAAACCTGATTCAAAAGCGGTTGTGATTGCGATGATGGATACAAGTGGCAGTATGGGGATCTGGGAAAAATATATGGCCAGAAGCTTTTTCTTTTGGATGACTCGCTTTTTACGAACAAAATATGAAACGGTCGAAATTGAATTTATTGCTCATCATACGGAGGCAAAAGTAGTATCAGAAGAAGACTTTTTCTCAAAAGGTGAAAGTGGCGGGACCATTTGTTCCTCTGCCTATCGAAAAGCATTAGAAATTATTGACGCTAAATATAATCCACGGAAGTTCAATATTTATCCATTCCATTTTTCTGACGGTGATAACTTAACATCCGATAATGCGCGTTGTGTAAAGCTTGTAGAAGAACTAATGAAAGTATCTAACATGTTCGGCTACGGAGAAGTAAATCAATATAATCGCCATTCCACATTAATGTCAGCCTATAAAAACATAAAGGACGAACAATTCCGTTATTATATACTCAAACAAAAAGCAGATGTTTTCCATGCGATGAAGAGTTTCTTCCAAAAAGAACAATCAAAATTATACGCTTGAAAAAATTGACAGGAGAATGCTCCTGTCAATTTTTTTTGTTCTTTTCAGACATTACCAAATATATTTTCCCTAAAAAAATCAACAATATAAAAGCAACATCATCTTTAAAAAGAGGGGTATTACCAATGATAAAAAAACCTGTTGGATTGCTTTTAACGGCCGCCCTTACGATTGGACTTGCTGCTTGTAATACTGATAATCGTAATGATATAAATGACCGTACAGATAATCGTGTCGGAATGGATACAAATGACAGAAATAATCTTATTGTAAATGATCGTAATGACCGAGATAATGGTATCGATCATAACGGACCACTTACAGAGGATTATTCAAACCGTAACAATAATGAACCAGATTTAGATACAAATCTTTTTAATGATAAGCGGAAGATCAAAAAAAATAACGATGATACAGTTTCCGCCTATTACACCAACTTAAATAGCAGCCAGTATCCTCATACTCAGGCCGTTTTAATAAGGGACGCTAAATATCAGTACATTACCGTCGACCCTAGGCAAAGAAACTGGTTCCAATTTGGGTTTATTCAGCCAGGACAAACGAATAATCAACAACCAGCAGCCCAAGCACCTGCACAGCAGCAAACAACAAGGCAGGCACCAAACCAAGCACCTGCCCAGCAAGCAACACCTGTACCTAGACAGCAGCAGACTCAAGCACCAAGTGGTGCCGCGCAAAGTCAAAATAATACTGCAGCCACAGGAACTGTTAGTCAATATGCCCAACAGGTCATTACTCTAACGAATCAACAAAGAACTAAGAATGGTCTGCCAGCTTTAAAAACCGATTCTCAGCTTAGTGGAGTGGCACAAAAGAAAGCATTGGATATGCAGCAAAATCATTATTTTTCCCATACCAGTCCGACCTACGGATCTCCATTTGACATGATGAGAGACTTTGGCGTTACCTATAAGTCCGCAGGTGAAAATATTGCTCAAGGACAACGTACACCACAAGAAGTCGTAACGGCTTGGATGAACAGTGAAGGGCACCGTAAGAATATATTAAGTGCCAACTTTACCCATATTGGAGTCGGATTCGAAGAAACAGGGAAAAATTGGTCACAAATGTTTATTGGTAAGTAATCAAGGGTAAAAACAAACCGACAGATTCTAAAATCTGTCGGTTTGTTCATTTTCCTGTTATCGGAATGGTAGGAAATTCAAAGTGAAAAGTGGTTCCTTTTCCCATCTCGCTCTCGACCCAAATGGATCCATCCATAGCCCTGACAATGCTGTAAACTACCATCATGCCTAAACCTGTGCCATTTTTTCCTTTGGTAGAATAAAACGGTTCGCCTAATCGTTCAAGCTGCTGAGGTGTCATCCCAACTCCGGTATCCTTCACCTTAATCGTTACATCGTTTTGGCTGTATTCAGTAGATACATGTAAATATCCCCCTTGGGGCATCGACTCGATTGCATTTTTCAAAACATTTACAAAGCACTGTCTAAACTTTTGTCCGTCCCCTTTGATAAATCCAATGACGGAAAAATCAGTAATGATTTCGACGGAACTCTGGTTTGCTAAAGGCTGTAGGATATTGATAATTTGACGAAGCTCACTCTTTACATTTATTTCTTCAAGCGAATTCAGTGCGGGTTTTGCAAATGTCAAATAATCCTGGATGACCCTTTCAGCAGAAAATAATTCTTCCTTAACAATTGCAAGATATTCCTTTCTTTTTTGTCTGGATAAATAATCGTCTTGCAACAGTTGTACAAATCCACTAGCTGCGGTTAGTGGATTTCTTATTTCATGGGAGATAGCTGCTCCCATTTGCTCGACTGCCTTTAATTTTTCCGCTTTAATAAGCTCTTGCTGCATTTCATTTGTCTTTTTTATAAATTCAATTCCATATGAGATCATCCCAATACCCAGAGATGGGATGACAAGATAAGCAAACCAAGCATCCACAAGATTGAGTGGTGTATCATCATAACTCATACACAAAACTGTCAGTATGCCAAGAATCATTCCCATGCATACTGTACATAAAATTCTCCGAGCAGGAGCTTGTTTGAAAAACCATGGATGAATGCGCCATAAGATAAATGCAAGCGGCACATAAAGCGCCATGGTTTGCCAAAAACCAATATCGATTCCATAAAATGCCCGGATTCCAATCATAGCTGCGATTAAAATAGGCCCGATACCTACATATAAACCGCCTAGAACTAAAGGAATCATTCGTAAATCAAATCTTGCATCAGAAACAGGTGTGTAGGAAAATTGGATACATAACCATATCATTACATTAAACAACAATATATAAGAGGGCTTTGATAGGGAGAATTTTTTACTTTTTTCAAAATATAATAAACCAGCGAATAGTAAAATTATCATAAGTGAAAGATTGAAGAAAAGGTGTTTCGTGATTTCCATTTTCTCACCGTCCATAATGAGCTCATAGGAAAATTTTACATTTAATTTTGGCAAGTTACAACAAAATTTGCAAAATATTTCGAAAAAGTGACATATACAAGTTTATTATATAAAAAAATAAACCTAGAAGAAATTCACGTTGGAATTCTTCTAGGTTTTTCGTTTACAGAAATTGTATTCCTGCCTCTGGTTTTTGATAAGTATAAAGCAGAGTCAGCTGCTTTAATTAATGAATCGGGATTAATTGATTTAGTAGGAAAAATGGTGGCAATACCAATGCTTAAAGTAATAATATCGGTAATTTCAGAACTCTTATGCGGGACTCTAAGTGATTGAACTGTATCTTTTATCTGATGCGCCACTTGCAATCCTTTCTCACTATTGGAGGAAGGTAGAATTAGTGCAAATTCTTCACCGCCGTACCGGCAAAATGTACAGTTGGAATGGTCAAGAATTAAATCATTAACGGCTTGAGCAATCATCTGTAAACAAAAGTCACCTTTTAAATGGCCGTAAGTATCATTGTATTTTTTAAAAAAATCAATATCAAACATTATTAAAGTAATAGGTGCAAGATAGTCCATCGCGTTAGTCCATTCCCTGAGAAGGGTCTCATCAAAAAAACGGCGATTAGCAATACCCGTTAACCCATCCATATAGGATAATCGATTTAGCAGTTCATTCGCTTCCTGGAGCTTTTGTTCAGTTAGTTTTCTTTTCGTAATATTTCTGGAAACGATGATGACTTTTTTCTCGTCTTCTTCTTGATAGGGAACCGTTTTTAAAGTTGATTCAATCCAAATATAGTCACCAAACTTGGAACGGTAGCGATAAGTAGATTCAGCTGAACCCTTTTGCAGTGCTCTCTTAAACATATCATTAGTTTTTTCGACATCGTCAGGATGAACGAATGTTTCCAACCTTTTCCCTAAAAGCTCAGGATATTCAAAATGAATGACTTCTTTTACTGCCGGTGATATGTAAATATATTCTGCTTGATCATTGTGCATGGTAATCATGTCACTGGAATACTCGGCTAGTAAACGAAAGCGCTCTTCGGTTTCTTTTACCTTGATTAGACTATGTTTTAATTGATTTTGAGTCTCATTCGATCCGACGACAAATACAAAAAATTGATATCCAAACAAACCGCCTATCATGGAAATAAGATTATGCAGGGTTAACACAGTTCTAAGAATCTCTGAATCCTCAATCCGGATAATGAAAATTATCGATATAATCATTAACCCACAGAGATTCATCAAAAAAGCTTTTGAAGTACGATGAATGTTTAGGGTTGAGATAAAGCCGCAAATAATTCCAGTTAAAAATATCCCACTGGCAGGAAGAATTGCCGAACTGTTGAAACCAAATAATATTATTCTCCCCATCGCAACCAGTGCTGCTGCAATGATTGCCGGTATAAACCCTCCGAACGCACCAGCAATCACTACTGCCAAGTGTCGTAAATCTGCATATATATCCGTACTCACTTGTATAGAAAATGTCATTAAAATATTACCAAGAATTCCAAAACATAGCCCCCAGTAAAGCTTAGTGGATAAAGGTGAGGTTGGATATAATGGCTTATCTTTGAATAACACACCCATTATGGAAAAAGAAGAGATTAAAAGAGCGGCATTTGAGACGAAATCTTTGAGCATGTATATTCTCCTGAAAAAAAAATGAAATGAATGATATCTCATCATAATGATTAAATAATGACAAAGCATTCCAATTATACAATAAATTTGATATTTAGGGCAAAGCAGATAGGGGATAAAAAGAGAAGCAAAAAGCTTCCTTCAAGAAGGAAGCTATTCTGCAATTATACTTGAATCAATTCTTTTGCAAATTCTTTTGCTGCTGCTCTTGCATCTCTCTTACCTTGATCTAAAAGTTCAGGTACTCTGTGTGGAGATAAATCAAAACCTTCTGCGACAACTGTATCACTTACAGCCATTCCTAAAAAGCGAAGAGCAATTTTTAAGTAGCGGTCACCTGATTCCAATTCTTGCATTGGAGTTCCGATATACTGACCCCCTCTTGTTTGAATGTGAATCGCCTTTTTATTGTCTAAAAGACCCTTAGGGCCATTGGCTGTATGGGCAAAAGTTTTTCCAGATATAAATAAATTATCTATATATGCTTTTAAAACTGCGGGAGAATTTAAATTCCACATAGGGGAAACAAACACATAAAAATCATACGTAATAAACTCATCTGCAAGAGCATGCATCTTTGTTATTTTTTCTCTTTCTGGATCTGATAGCTGATCAAGGGTGTATCCATAACCGGCCAACTTTCCTCTTGCTGAGACCAAATCGGCATCCATTTGCGGAAAATTGTAGGCAAATAAATCTATTCGGTTAATCTCAACATCAGGACGTTCTGCTTGAAATGCTTCTAAAAATGCTTCTCCAATTTTAAGCCCTTTAGATTTTTCCAAGCCTTTTGGGTTCGCAGTTATATATAGTAATTTTTTCATATAATATCACTACTTTCATAGTTAATAATACTCATTACTTTAATTATAGAAAAAGTACAGTTCGGCAATATTGAACAATTGGTGAAGTTCATGAATATTAAGTGACATTTTAGAAGGGGACAATAAAAAGTTGGTAAAATTTATTATTCAAACGCTTTCAAAAATATATTGACTCTAAATATAGAGGATGATAAGATAAGGATACATTAATTAGTTAGTTCATTAAACTAATTAATAAAATCTCGAGATGCAATTATATTTTTTTAGTAGTTTTTGAAAAGGGTTACAATTTTAAAAATCTCAAAACTAAATTTATTTTGGAGGGGAACAATATGGGTCAATCGGCACAGAAATTAGAGACAAAGCCATCTGAATTCAGAAAGTTTGGTATGAAAGACAAGCTTGGATATATGTTTGGTGACTGGGGTAATGATTTCTTCTTTATTCTTGTAGCATCGTTCTTAATGGTTTTCTATACTGATGTTTATCATTTGAATCCGGCTGTAGTCGGCGGACTGTTCTTTTTTGCACGCTTGTGGGACGCAGTAGCAGATATTACATGGGGACGCTTTATTGATACAAGAAAAGCAGGGAAAAATGGGAAGTTTAGACCATGGATCTTTAGAATGGCATTTCCACTCGTTATTGTCGGTGTGTTAATGTTTGTTCACATTCCTGGTATGTCAAATGGATTTTATCTTGCATATGCATATGTAACTTATATTTTATGGGGTACTTTGTACAGTACTGTAAATATTCCTTATGGGTCAATGGCTTCCGTAATTACAGGTGATCCTGTTGAACGTACAGCTTTATCCAGCTGGAGAACATTAGGTGGAAATTTAGCAGGTTTAATTATTAACGTTGTGGGTCCACTGATTTTGTTTGTTGACAATAAAGCAGATTCTAATCACTTCATACTAGGTGCGGTTATTTTCGGTGTACTTGCACTTGCCTGTTATATGGCTTGTTATAAATTATCGATTGAACGTATTGTGATGGATGAAACAACTAAACCAAAGATGAATTTGGGACAAACTATGAAAGGTCTTGTGAAAAATAGACCATTAATTTGGTTCCTTATTGCTTCCTTATTGTTCATGATTTGTTTCATGCTAATCGGAGCTGTAAACGTTTACTTGTTTAAAGATTATTTTGGAAATGCTAAAGCATTAAGTATGGTTGGTCTACTTCAATCCGTAGCTGTATTTGTTGGTATGCCATTGGTGAAACCGTTAGTTGCGAAGTTTGGTAAGAAAGAAGTGGCTTCAGGCGGTATCTTACTTGCTGCACTTGTATATGGTATTTTATATTTCCTTCCAAATTTAACAGGAACACAATTTATCGGAATCTTAACCGTTGCTATGTTTGGTTATGGTATCTTCAATCTTGTTATCTGGGCTTTCGTTACAGACGTTATTGATTATCACGAGTATTTAACTGGTTTACGTGAAGATGGAACCGTTTACTCTATCTACTCAATGGCTCGTAAAATTGGTCAGGCAGTTGCTGGCGGATTGGGTGGTGCAGCCATTGGAGCAGTTGGTTATAATGCAACACTAAAAGCACAAACAGCTGATACACTTCAAGGTATTCATACACTTGGAACGTTAGTACCTGCAGTTACACTTGCTGTAGTGTTCCTAATTATTGTATTCCTATATCCATTAAACAAAAAGCGTACAGCACAACTTACAATTGATTTAGCTGAAAAGAGAAAAGGTAATAACTAAGTTAAGTATAAAATCAGAAAGAAGATAGCTAAGATCCTTTAGCTATCTTTTTTTATGTCTCTAAAATGCCTAAAGTATTGGTTAAGTAGTAGTAAAAGTTCCTTTTTGTCGTTGTTCAAATCCTCGATAAACGCTTACAAGTTTTTATTGACGAAATATGTCGAGAGGTGGTATCCTAACTATGCAAACAATTTGTTAGTTTAATAAACTAATTAATAGAACCTTTGATACAATCAAAATTCTATCATTTATTCCAGATAGTTTTGAAAAGGATTACAGGTTAAAAACAATTAATCAGCGTGAGAGGGAGAGTGGACATGATGGGGAATAGCAGCTCAAAAAAATTAACCTTAAAAGAGAAAATTTCATATGGGTTAGGTGATGTCGGTAATGGATTTATGTTCGATATGGGGCAAATTTATTTGCTTAAGTTTTATACAGATGTTTTAGGAATCTCGGCTTATTGGGGAGGACTAGTATTCTTAGTTTCGAAAATATTTGATGCGTTTGCCGATTCCGCTGTTGGTGCGTTCGTGGATAAACGGAAGCCCGGTAAAAGAGGCAAGTTCCGTCCGTTCATCTTATTTGGATCGATTCCACTTGCAATTATGACAGTAATCTCATTTATGGCACCAGAATTATCAGATACCGGTAAAATTATCTTTGCGTTTATAACCTATATGGCATTCGGATTATCCTATTCGATAGTTAATATTCCTTATGGATCACTTGCAGCTTCTATGACTCAAGATTCTGTGGATCGTGCGTCTCTTGGATCTTTTAGAGCTATTGGCAGCCAATTTGCACTACTTGTTTCCGGGATGGTTGTAATCCCAATAGTCTTATATTTTCCAAACGAAAAACTAGGATATACCGTGGGAATTGCATCAATGGCATTGATCGGGGTAATCTTCCATTATATTTGCTACCGCAATACAAATGAAAACGTTATTAGGGAGCCTAAAGTAGAAAAAGAAAAGGTTCCGATGTCAAAATTATTTAAACTATTACTTAGCAATAGACCACTAATTGCTCTTTGCTTTGTTTGCTTGTTTATGGTAGCAGCTAGCAACCTGCGTACAGCTGTCCAGTTATATTACTTACAATATAATTTAAAGAATACAGGTCTTATGTCATTGCTTTCTTTTACGAGTATTGGAATCGCTGTCATTGGTTCGTTTTTTATACCGGCACTTGTTAAAAGACTTGGAAAAAAGAATACATTCGTTATGGGTCTTTTAATTGGCATTGTCGCAGATGTTTTGAACTTTATCTTACCAGCAAGCGTACCAACTTTCCTGACATTACTTGCAGTTGGAAGTCTAGGACTTAGCTTTGCATTGGGGCTGCCATGGGTAATGGTTGCTGATGCAGTCGACTATCATGAATGGAAAACAGGACAACGGACAGAAGGGATTGTTTACTCAAGTTACAGTTTTTTCCGTAAGTTAGCACAGGCCTTAGCTGGTTTTATTCCGGGCGTTGCCCTTGGGTTAATCGGTTATGTTCCAAATGCAGAGCAAACTGCAGGTACACTCCTTGGAATCAAAGGGCTAATGTTCCTGATACCAGCAGGTTTAAACTTAATTGCAGCGGTTATTTTAATTGTTGTTTATAATTTAACAGAGGATCTTTATAAAAGGATTATTGATGAGCTTAAAAATAAACCAAAAACTAAGGATAGTTTAAGCGCTTAATTTCTAGTGAAAAACCCCCTTCGCAAAGAAGAGGGTTTTTTTGTATTCATTAAATGACGACGCTTTCATCTTGTTCTATTTTCAATTGTAAAGGTAAATTTAACATTGGAACATCAAGAAATTGCTTGATCGCAAGGGCGCAGGCACCAAGAATGGTTGACTTCCTGCCAAAGGATGAAATCCTTAATTCACGGTAATGGCTGATAGATGAGTTCAGATTATCTCTTATTTTATTGAGAGAATCCGGATAAATACGCAAAAGTTTACTATCAAGCACAATTACATCTGGGTTATACATGTTAATCATATTATTCAAACCAATCGATAAATAGAAGATAAATTGTTCCAATACTTCGCGTACTTCTTCATCGCCTTCATTTAGCCACCCTTGTATTTGTTCATAAGTCAAATTCTCAATTTGTCTTTTTTCGGACAGATATTCAAAAATAATTGATTCTGAGGCATATTTTTCCCAGCATCCTTTATTTCCACAATTACACTGTTTACCTCCAGGAACGACAATCATATGACCAATTTCACCTGCATACCCATCGTGACCTCGGAAAAACTCATTGTTCATCATCATCCCAAGACCGATTCCTGAATAAAGGGTTGCACATAATAAATTGTCTGTTTCATGATGGACAAATACACGTTCTGCAAAAGAGCTGAGATTGGCATTGTTTTCAAGTTGAATGGGGATATCGAATTCTTTTTCTAAATCACTTTTTAAGTTTATTTCATGCCATTTCAACCGTGGTACATAGTGAATGTTCTCTTCTTTTGATACCAAACCATGGATCGCGATAACAATTCCAACAATTCCATAGCGGCTTTCATTAAAATCTGCTTCGAATTTCTTGATTTGTTCATTAAGCAGCATAAGAATGTCTTTATAGTCTGTAGTATTTATTTTGACATTAATAGTTGAGATCGGACAACCGAGAAGATCTGATATCGTAAAAGATATTTCTCCATAATCAAGATCAATTCCAAGTGCGTAGCCAGCATTACCGTTTAAAGAAAGCATGATCGGTTTTCTCCCAACGGTAAAGTGCTCAAGATGAGTTTCTATAATGAGCCCTTCTTCTAATAGATCTGCAACCTGTGCAGAGATGGTTGCTCTCGTCAGGTTAGTGGCCTTGGATAAATCAGCTCTTGATATCAATCCTTCTTTAACTATTTCTCTAATTATGAGAGAGCGATTAATTTTCTTTATATATGCCGCATCACCGGTAACCATTTATATCCTCCATTTCGGGCAGTTCCCTTTATGTATATTCCTATTATATCAGTTCTTTTTAACAAATGACTGTTATTATTCAATTTATTCCTAAATAGTTAATTGACTAAACATATTAAACGTGTTAAATTATGAATGTAGTTAATTTGTTTAATAAACAAATTAAATGGTTGTGTGTGTGTTTATTTTTTAAAAAAATATTTTAATAATTCTGTAAGGGTTTACACTGGGTAAGCTAACAATATGTATTTTAATTAAAAGGAGACGACTTTGATGAAAAATTTTATGGACCAACACTTCTTATTAAATACAAAGACGGCTGTAAAGCTTTACGAAAATGCCGCAGCTGAGGCTCCTATTTTTGATTTCCATTGTCACTTAGACCCTAAGGAAGTATGGGAAAACAAGTCTTATGAAAATATAACGCAAATATGGCTTGGTGGAGATCATTACAAGTGGAGAACGATGCGCATGCATGGTATTGGCGAGCGCTACATTACTGGTGATGCCAGTGATTGGGAAAAGTTTGAAAAGTGGGCAGAAACGGTTCCTTATTTAATTGGCAACCCTGTTTATCATTGGACTCACTTAGAACTACAAATGTTCTTCGGAATTGATAAGGTATTAAGTCCTGAAACAGCCCGTGAAATTTGGGAAGAATGTAATGAAAAACTACAGAAGCCTGAATTCAGTGCAAGAGGGCTGATTGAGAGATCAAATGTAAAGTTTATCGGAACAACTGATGATCCAATTTCCACTTTAGAATACCATCAATTATTGAAAAATGATGAAACTTTTAACACAATGATTGCTCCAACATTCCGTCCGGATGGTGCACTTTTTATTGAACGTCCAACTTTCACAAGCTGGATTGAGAAATTGGCTGATGCTTCAGGTATAAAAACGGATTCCTTAGATGGATTCTTAAACGCATTGAAACAACGGGTAGAGTATTTTCATGAACATGGGGGCCGTGCCTCTGACCATGATATTCAAAAAATGGAGTATGTAGAAATAACCAAGCAAGAGGTTGAAGCCATTTTCAATAAACGTGTAAGCGGTGAACAACTTTCGAATGAAGAATTGATTGCCTACCGTATTTTCCTCTTAAAAGAACTTGGAAAAATGTATGCAGAAAAGCAGTGGGTTATGCAGCTTCACATGGGGGCTATGCGGAACAATAACACAAGAATGAAAGAACTGCTAGGAACAGATGTAGGATTTGATTCAGTTGGAGAAGCTAATATGGCGGAAGGGTTATCTCGATTCCTTGATGCTCTTGATCAGGAAAATGCACTTCCAAGAACTGTTTTATTTAACTTGAACCAAAAAGATAATGTCGTGTTAGCTGGAATGATGGGGAACTTCTATGAAGAGGGTGTTCCTGGAAAAGTCCAACTAGGTTCTGGCTGGTGGTTTGTTGACCATATCGATGGTATGGAAAGACAAATGAAGGATTATGCAAATGTGGGTGTACTTAGTCATTTTATTGGAATGCTGACAGATTCTCGCAGTTTTCTTTCATATGCACGTCATGATTATTTCCGTCGAATTTTATGTAACATCCTTGGAGATTGGGTGGAAAAAGGTTTGGCTCCAAACGATTTGAATCACATGGAGAAAATGGTTCGGAATATTTGTTTTGATAATGCCGAACAATTCTTTTTAAAACGCTAAGATGCAGCAGGGGACGGGGTCCTTCATAGTAGACCTCCTCTTGATTAATGAGGTACCAGCTATTGGATTAAACAGAATTAGATGGTTAAGCTAATTTGGTGTCTCTCTCTAATAAAGTTACTGGCTTCGAAGTTAATGGGCAGTTTCTGATTATAATTAGAAAATTAAGCACTTTTTTATTGTCATAAGGGTAAGAATATGGTTATCTATAAAGAATAACAACAAGGAAAGAGGGATAGTATGTCAAAACAACAAATTGGTGTAGTTGGATTAGCGGTTATGGGAAAGAACTTGGCATTAAATATTGAGAGCCGTGGCTACTCTGTAGCAGTATTTAACCGCTCATATGATAAAACAGAAAGCTTTTTAAAGAATGAAGCTGAAGGGAAAAATTTCGTAGGGGCTAAAACAGTGGAGGAATTTGTAAATTCCCTAGAAAAGCCGCGCAAAATCTTACTAATGGTTAAAGCTGGTGCAGGTACCGATGCAACAATTGATTCTTTAAAACCATACTTAGAGGAAGGCGACATCCTGATTGACGGAGGTAACACATTCTTCCAAGATACAATCAGACGTAACAAGGAATTAGCGAATGCTGGCTTCCATTTTATTGGTACAGGTGTTTCTGGAGGAGAAGAAGGGGCACTTAAAGGACCATCCATTATGCCTGGCGGTAATAAAGAAGCATATGAATTAGTCCAGCCTATTTTAGAAGCCATTTCAGCTAAGGTTGGGGGCGATCCATGCTGTACCTATATTGGACCAAACGGTGCTGGTCATTATGTGAAAATGGTTCATAATGGAATTGAGTATGGAGATATGCAATTAATTTCAGAAGCTTACTTTATTTTGAAAAATGTCCTTGGCTTAAGTGCGGATGAACTTCATAATGTCTTTTCTGAATGGAATAAAGGCGAATTAGATAGCTACCTAATTGAAATTACTGCAGATATCTTTACCAAGGTAGACGAAGATACTGGTAAACCAATGGTGGATGTAATCCTCGATACTGCGGGCCAAAAAGGCACTGGTAAGTGGACAAGCCAAAATGCCCTAGATTTAGGTGTGCCACTTCCAATCATTACTGAATCAGTATTCGCTCGTTTTATCTCGGCAATGAAAGAAGAGCGTGTTAAAGCAAGTAAAGTATTAACAGGACCAGAAGTTAAATCATTTGAGGGAAGCAAAGAAGAATTAATTGAAGCGGTTCGTAAAGCTTTATACATGAGTAAAATTTGCTCTTATGCTCAAGGTTTTGCCCAAATGCGTGTAGCATCTGAAGAATATGACTGGAATCTTCGTTACGGTGATATCGCAATGATTTTCCGGGGCGGCTGTATCATTCGTGCTCAATTCTTACAAAAGATTAAAGATGCATATGATCGTGACCCAGAACTGGCAAATTTATTATTAGATCCATACTTTAAGGAAATTGTTGAGAATTATCAACAGCCGTTACGTCAAGTTCTTGCTGTAGCGATTGAGCGTGGTATTCCTGTACCATCATTCGCAAGTGCAATTGCTTACTATGACAGCTACCGTACTGAAACACTTCCTGCAAATCTGTTGCAAGCACAACGTGACTATTTTGGTGCTCACACGTATCAACGGGTTGATAAAGAAGGCGTATTCCATACAAACTGGATGGAATAAGGATTTTCTTTACTAAATGATTTATAGAGACTAAACTGGCCCATTAGGGTAGGTTAGTCTCTATTTTTTTACGTTTTTCTTTGACTGGAAATTTTTATTAAAAAGCAATATAAGACAAAAAAGAGGGATATTTGAGCATTTTTAGAGAATGATTTTTACTACAGGGTGCAATAAAATAAAAATATGGTTAGTTAACAAATCAGTTGTTAACGCTTACTTTAAGGGCGTGAAACTATTGGATAAAGTGAGTTCATCTAACTATAAAAGAAAAATAATGGATGAATGGATAACGGCTTTTTATCGGGTACAAGGTTTGGACAACTCATTCAATTTTCACTCACACCGAGAATATGAGATTTATTTTTTTCATTCAGGTGATTGTAAGTATTTAATTAACAATCGAATTTATGAATTACAGCCTGGTGATATTATATTGTTGGATGGGATGACCTTGCATAAACCAAATCCGGGTACTGGCAGCACCTACACAAGAAGTATGCTCCATTTTTCACCTACATGGCTCCGAGAATTGCTGGGTACCCTTGGAGTACCTAATTTATTAGATCCCTTTAAAAAACTTAACAATTGCTTACTGCGAACGGGATATGATGAATCAGGACAAATTGTAGATGGAATGATTAAGGAAATTGCTGCTTCGTTGGAACTAATTGATCTAGACTTCCAAAGGACCGGTAAGAAAAATGAGCTATTAGAGGCTGAACTGAAACTTGAGTTAATTCAATTATTGTTAAGAATTTATAAAATGAGTCAAAAGGAATTATCTCAAGTAACAAGTAAAAAGACCGAAAAAGAAGCTCATGCTGAGTCTATTGCATCCTGGATTAATGAACACTATATCGAAAAGGTTAGTTTAGAACGTATAGCGTCAGAATTAAATCTTAGTAAGTATTATGCCTCACATGTGTTTAAGGAAGTTACTGGTTTCACAGTAATGGAATATGTAATGGGGTGCCGTCTCAATCAGGTGAAGTATTTATTGGAAATGGAACCAAATCAAACTCTTACAGAGGTTTCCCAGTCAACTGGATTTGAGAGCGTTGCCCATTTTAGCCGATTTTTCAAAGAAAAAATGGGCAAAACGCCGTCGCAATATCGTAAGGAAAAACGAAAGTAGAATTTCGTAATAGAGGGAGGAACAGGGAAATGAAGAACGATTTATTGATTTCCGGTTTTTCGGATGAAATCTCTTCTGACTTTGATACCCAGCTAAAAGTTGTAGCAGAATTAGGAATGCGTTACATATCTTTGCGGGGTATTGATGGGAAAAATATTGGCGATTTTACCGTGGAAGGGATAAAAGAAAGTGTCCAGCCACGGCTTCAAAGAGCAGGGATTGGTGTTTCTTCGATTGGATCGCCGATCGGTAAGGTGTTCATCAATGATGAAGAGGGATTTGCCAAACAAAAGACCATGTTAGATACACTTTGCCAGATTGCTAACTTATTAGAATGTAAATACATTCGTATTTTTAGCTTTTATATTCCAAAAGGTGAAGAAGCTGACAACTACAGAGACGAAGTAATTGGCAAAATAAAAGACTTTGCAGCTATTGCAGAAAAATTTGATGTTATCCTATTACACGAAAATGAAAAGGACATTTATGGGGACATTGCTAGACGCTGTCATGAGATTTTAAAAGAGGTTGGCTCTGACCATTTTAAAGCTATCTTTGATTTTGCTAACTTTGTTCAGTGTGGTGAGGACACTCAGGAATGCTTCGATTTATTAAAAGATGATATCGTCTATATACACATCAAGGATGCTGTCACAACCGATAGTCAAAACGTGGTCTGCGGAACAGGGGAAGGTAAAATACCTGGAATTTTAGCACAAGCCATTCAAAGCGGTTACAAAGGCTTTCTAACTCTCGAACCTCATCTTGTTCGCTTTGATTCTTTAAAGGATCTAGAACTTGAAGATGCTGAAAAGATTATTAAAGATAACAAGGACCTTGATGGTGCAGGTGGATACAAACTTCAATATGAGTCACTAGTAAACATTCTTGAAAACATAGAAAGCGGGGAAAAATGAAATGGCAAATGTTAGATTAGGGATTATTGGCTTAGGTGCACAAGGCGGAGCATATGCAGGATTTCTAGCAGATGGAAAAGTAAAAAACATGGTACTTGGAGCTATCTGTGACAATGACCCAGCGAAAAAGGAATTGGCAGCAGAAAAATATCCTGAAGTCCCATTCTTTGATAACTACATTGACATGCTGGAAAGCGGTGATGTTGACGCTGTAGTTACCTGTGTTCCACATTATCTGCACCCTGAAATGGGAATTGAAGCACTAAAAAGAGATATCCATGCATTGGTAGAAAAACCAGCAGGTGTTTATACCAAACAAGTAAGAGAATTAAATGAATTTGCTGCTACAAAACCAGAATTAACCTTTGGAATTATGTTTAATCAACGAACAAATCCACTATATCAAAAGGTGAAAGAGATTATTGATAATGGTGAAATTGGCCAAATTCGCCGTACAAACTGGATTATCACGACTTGGTGGAGACCACAAGGCTATTATGACCAAAGCGCATGGAGAGCAACATGGGGCGGCGAAGGCGGCGGCGTCCTTGTCAATCAGGCACCACACCAAATTGATTTGCTTCAGTGGATTTGCGGCATGCCAAAAAAGGTCTATTCTAATGTAAAATACGGCTACCAAAGAAATATCGCGGTAGAAGATGAAGTAACGACCATCTTAGACTATGGTAATGGAGCAACAGGAGTATTTATTACGTGTACGCACGATGTTATGGGAACAGACCGCTTTGAGATTTTAGGCGATAAAGGAAAAATTGTTGTCGATGATAGTAAAAAGATAACCGTTAAACGTTTAAAAAAATCTGAATCTGAAATGAGCGCAACCATGAGCTGGGCAGATGTAACAAAAATTTTCATGGGTCAGGGCTTATCTGAAATCTATACAGAAGAAGTTATTGAATTTGAAAGTGTTTGGGGCGGTCAGCACATCGCTGTTATGGAGAACTTTGCAGCGAATATTGTGGAAGGAACTCCACTGCTTGCACCTGGCAGTGACGGAATTAATGGAGTTGCCTTGGCAAATGCAATCCACCTATCGAGCTGGTTAGGTAAGGAAGTAGAACTTCCAATTGATGAAGAGTTATACTTTGCTGAGTTGAGCAAAAAAGTGGAAGAAGAAAAAGAGAATCCAATTAAATAATTAATTTTATTAATCTATAAATCTAAACGAACTCGGGTAAGTCATGTTTCCTCCCCGAGTTCCTTTAAAGGGGAATAGCTGATGCTCAAAATAGGAGTAATAGGACTTGGTGATATATCAAAAATTCATATTCCAGCTATACAAGCAAACCCTAATGCGGAGTTAACAGCTGTATGTGACCTTGATGAATCTTTAAGGAATACCTTACCTGATGTAAACTTCTATACTGACTTTCAAGAAATGCTGAAAATAGAATCATTGGACTGCGTGCATGTTTGTTTACCGCATTATCTTCACTATCCAGTAACAAAGGTCTGTGTTGAAAATGGTGTTCATGTCTTTCAGGAAAAGCCCTTGTCTTTGAATACACAAGAGGGTATGGCTTTAGCGAAGCTAGAGGATGAGCATCAGGCTAAAATTTGTGTTTGCTTACAAAATCGCTATAATGAGTCCTTTGAATTGCTGCAAGAAATTATCGGTAGCAATCAATTGGGCAAGATGATCGGGATAAAAGGATTAGTTACTTGGTATCGGCCAAAAGAATATTACGATGTGAAACCTTGGCGGGGAAAAATGAAGCTTGCCGGCGGTGGAGTGATGATTAACCAAGCTCTTCATACCATCGATTTAATGCAGCTGCTTGGTGGTGAGATTGATTCGATTAGAGGGTCCATCGATCAATTATTGGATTACGGGATTGAGGTTGAAGATACAGCTTCAGCCCATATTCAATTTAAAAATGGCACGAAGGGATTATTTTTTGCCTCAAATGCCAATGCAGAAAATTCAAGTGTTGAGCTAGAGGTATCCTTTGAAAAAGGAAAATTCATCATCAAAGATAGTGTTTTAACCAAGATCAATGCTGAAGGAAAGAAAGAAAAATTGATTGAAGATGCCAAGATGCCCGGGACAAAATTCTATTACGGAGCCAGCCACATTAAACTAATCAATCAATTTTATACCGCCATAATAAACAACTCTCAGAATTATGTAAAGGTTAAAGATGCCCTTACATCGATTAAAATGATTGACGCAATCCGCCAATCCTCAGAAGAAAAAAGGATAATAAATATGGAGGAATTACAATATGCAAACAGCTAAAATTGGCGTTCAAATGTTTAACCTTAAAGAAAAAATCGTGGAGCTAGGTGCATATGAAACATTAAGAAAGTTAAGTGAGCTTGGCTATCATTATGTCGAGGTAACTCAAATACAAATGACGGAAGAAAATGTAGCTGAATTAAGAAGAGCTAGTGTTGATTTTGGAATCAAAATTGCTTCCATTTCAGCTCCTTTAGATACCATGCCAGGGATGCCTGGTGAATCATTGACAAAAGACTTTGATAAAATTGTGAATGATTGCAGGCTTTTAGATTGTAATTTTATCCGAATTGGCATGATGCCGATTCAATTAATGGGTCATAAGGACCAAGCCATGGAATATATTCGTAATGCAGAAGCGATGGCAGAGAGACTAGCGGAGCATGGAATTGAATTATATTATCATAACCACCATATTGAATTTGAGAAATATGATGGAAAATGTTTATTGGACATTATGAAAGACAACACTTCTAAACTCGGCTTCGAATTAGATGTTCACTGGGTTCAACGTGGCGGCGAGAATCCAATTAATGTGATTAATAGATTTGCGGGACGCGTTTCATTAATTCACTTAAAAGATTATCGAATTGGAAATATGAATGTAAGTGAAGAAGATTTTAAAGATATGTCTAAGTTTATGCAAAAGTTCACAAATATCATCGAGTTTGCGGAACTTGGTCAAGGAAACTTGGATATAAAAGGTATAATAGAAGCTGGTGTGAAGAGTGGCGTTCAATATTTCCTAATTGAGCAAGATGATACGTATGGCCGCGATCCATTTGATACGTTAAAGGATTCAGGGGATTATTTAAGAGAGTTAGGTTACGGAGATTGGTTTTAATCGGCAATTGTAAAATGGCTATTTAAAAGGTGGTGTCGGGCACAAACGTGCCGGGCACTATTTTTTTATTGATAGAGAAAAAAGCCCCCAGTGCCGGAGGCCGAAATGAATGATTGCTATAGAGTTAAACTAAGCTCTGAGACCTCTAAAAACTTTTGAATTCCCAATGCACATGCTCCCATTATACAAGCTTTTTTACCAAATTCAGATATTAGCAGTTCAGAATAATGGCTGATTCTAGAACTAAAATGTGCTTTAAGTTCTTCAACTGCATTAGGATATAAACGAAGTAATTCACTATTTACGACTAGAATTTCCGGATTATAAAGGTTAATCAGATTATTTAGTCCAAAAGATAGATACAAAATAAATTCATCCATTTCTTTACAAATTGTAGGTTCTTTTTCATCAAGACCATTCTGGATATCTTCAAAACTCAGATCAAGTTTTTGGAGGTCGTGAGAAATTCGCCGAGTAAGGCTATTTTCTGAGGCATATTGCTCCCAACAACCTAAACTTCCGCAGCTGCAAGGCAAGCCATTGGGGACGATAATCATATGGCCAATTTCACCAGCGTATCCATGAACGCCCTTTAATAATTTACCGTTTATCATAAATCCAAGCCCAATACCTGAATATAAGCTAACGGAAAGTAAGTTATTACTATGGTGATGCTTGTAGACTTTTTCCGCAAATGCACACAAATTTGCATTATTCTCAATGTAAATCTTGATGCCAACATTATTTTCTAAGTCTTTTTTTAAGTTTTTGTTTTTCCATCCGTGTTGAGGAACAAAATAAATGATTTCATCGGTATCCACTATTCCATGAATTCCAATGACGACTCCAATAAGGCCGTACTCCGTTTGTTCACATTTGGATTGGTAATCTTTAATCTTATGGCTTAGGATATCAAAAATGATTTCGTAATTTGAGATTGGCAGGTCGATTACATCCATGTGAACGGGACAACCATTCAGATCAGTCAGAGTAAAGGTAATCGTAGTCTTATCGAGATCAATTCCCAAGGCAAATCCGGCTTTTTTGTTAATTGATAACATAATAGGTCTTCTGCCTAGACTTTTGTGCTCTAATTGGGATTCGACTATTAAGGCATTATCCAAAAGTTCTGAAACCTGCACAGAAATAGTAGCTTTATTAAGTCCGGTAACTTTAGCGATCTCTGCCCTAGAAATGGATTTATGCTCAATAATTTTGCTTAAGATTAACGATCTATTCATTTTTTTAATTAGCGATGTATCACCTGTGAGCATAAAAAACCTCCTTGTTTTTTTTAGAGAAAATATCACATATTTATTTATTGACGTAAGAAAGCCATAATGATATATTATACAGGTAATTAGTTTGTTTGGTAAACAAATTAATTTAAAAGACGCAAAGTTTATTTTTAAAAAGGTCAATTTGAAAGGGATTACAGATAAGAATTTATGCTCCCTGTTCATACATTGAATAGATTCCAAAGTGGTAAACTTAAATTAAACAAAGGAGTGATAAGGAATATGGGAATTCTTCAAGAATTATTAAAGGATATTCCGGTACCTAAAATGGCCAAAGTGAAAGTAAAGTTTGAAAACAATAAAATTGACGATCTTGGCCAAGAATTAAAGTTGAAATTGAACCGGGTACATATTCAAGAAAAAATTCATCCTGGAATGGAAATAGCCATTGCTGTTGGAAGCAGGGGTCTTGACCGGCTAGTAGAACTAACAGCAGTAACGGTGCAATTCCTAAAGGAACTAGGGGTCAAACCATTCATCGTTCCTAGTATGGGAAGTCACGGCGGTGCAACGGCTGAGGGACAACGTGAGGTGTTAGCTCATCTTGGTGTAACGGAGGCTACTGTCGGCTGTGAAATCCGCTCATCGATGGAAGTAGTCAAAGTGGGGGAATTACCTAATGGATTACCTATTTATGTGGATAAGTTTGCGTCAAAAGCAGACGGTATTGTGGTAATTAATCGGGTAAAACCACATACGGCCTTCAGGGGACCGGTCGAAAGTGGAATTATGAAAATGATTAGTATTGGGCTCGGAAAGCAAAAAGGCGCAGAAGCATGTCACCAAATGGGCTTTAAATATATGGCTGAAAATGTGCCGGCAATGGCAAAAGTGATTATGGAAAAAACACCATTTCTTTTTGGTGTCGCAACAATTGAAAATGCTTTTGATAAAGTGGCAGTACTCGAAGTGCTTACTCCTGAAGAAATTGTGGAAAAAGAACCTGCGCTGCAAAAGCAAGCCAAAGAGTTATTGCCGAAGCTCTTCTTTGAACAACTGGATGTTCTTCTAATTGATGAGATTGGTAAAAATATTAGCGGCGATGGTATGGATCCCAATATTACCGGGCGCTATCCAACCCCATATGCATCAGGCGGACCTGACGTGAACAAAATGATCGTGCTTGATGTAACGGTACAATCAGAGGGGAATGCCAATGGAGTTGGAACAGCTGATTTTACTACCCAGAGGCTGATAGATAAGATGGATAAAGAAGGCACTTATGCAAATGGATTAACTTCAACCGTTTGTGCGCCTACAAAAATAGCAACCACCTTGCCCAATGATAAAATGGCGATTCAAGCAGCTGTAAAAACCTGCAATATCTTAGATTTTACAAAGGTTAAATTGGTAAGGATTAAAAATACATTAGTACTTAGTGAGATTGAAGTTTCTGAGCCTTTACTTCCATTCATTGCTGAGCATCCGAATATGGAGCAAATCTCAGATGTATATGAATTCCAATTTGATGATAAAGGAAATTTATTTTAAACAAGAGGAGAGATCGATATGTCAAATTTATTTGATTTAACAGGGAAAACAGCAGTTGCAATCGGGGGAAATGGTGTATTAGGTTCAGCGATGGCAAAAGGATTAGCGGAACATGGAGCAAGAGTGGCGATTGTCGGCCGTAATTTGGAAAAGGCAGAAGCTGTTGTTAAGGAAATTAATGCAAATGGCGGCGAGGCAAAGGCATTTCAAGCAGATGTTAGTTCCCGAGAATCATTGATTCAAGTAGCAGATGAAATTGACCAGTGGTCAGGCGGCTGTGATATTCTCTTAAATGCACCAGGAACGAATAGTTCTACACCGTTTCTTGAACTTGAAATGGATGAATATGATAAAATTATGGAAATTAACCTAAAAGGAATTGTACTAGCTTGTCAAATTTTTACGAAGCGAATGATTGAACAGGATAGAAAGGGAAGCATTATTAATATTTCTTCTGTATCTTCTACAACACCACTTTCTCGGGTATTTACGTATTCTGTATCAAAAGCAGGACTTAATAGTGTAACCCAATATTTAGCTCGTGAGTTTGCGCCAAACGGGATTCGCGTAAATGCGATTATTCCTGGGTTCTTCCCTGCTGAGCAAAACCGAAAAATTCTAGATGCAGACAGAATTGAAAATATTATGCGGCATACACCAATGAACCGATTTGGGGAAGCCGAGGAGCTTCAAGGTGCGACAGTATGGCTTGCATCAGATAAAGCTTCAAGCTTTGTGACAGGTGCCTTGATCAGAGTAGATGGCGGATTTGGAAGTATGACCATTTAGTTTGAATTCACATAAATCAGCTTTTCTAAAAATAGGTTAAAATAGGATAGAAATTAAAGAAATGTTAGGGAGTTGGGGAAATGCTGACAGAGAAGTATAAAAAATTACAATCCATTCTCCGTGAGATGAAATCAGTGGTCGTTGCCTTCTCAGGAGGGGTAGATAGTACGTTTTTGTTAAAAGCTGCGGTTGAAACGTTAGGTACGGAACAGGTCCTTGCAGTTACAGCAGACTCTGAAAGCTATCCCTCAAGTGAATTGGAAGAAGCAAAGGTACTTGCGGAAAAAATTGGCGCAAAACACCAAGTCATCGAAACCTCTGAGCTAGCGATCCCAGGCTATGCAGAGAACAATAAGAATCGTTGCTATTTTTGTAAAAGCAGTTTATTCGATCACTTAATCCCTGTAATGGAAGAAAAGGGGTTTCAAAATGTGATTTATGGTGTCATTGCAGACGATTTGAATGAATTCCGTCCAGGTATGAAGGCAGCTAAAGAAAAAGGGATTCGGGGTCCACTGCAAGAAGCGGAACTGTATAAAGAAGAAATTAGAGAACTTTCAAAAGCATTTAATTTGCCAACTTGGAATAAACCATCATTAGCCTGTCTTTCATCGAGAATAGCCTATGGTGAGTTTATTACAAAAGAGAAATTAACCAAGGTTGAAAAGGCTGAGGATTATCTAAGATCACTTCAAATTCGCCAAGTGCGGGTAAGAACACACCAGGATATTGCAAGGATAGAGGTAGAACCAAGTGAAATGGCTATTGTTTTAAATCATCATGAACAAATAGTTAAACAACTTCAAGACTTTGGATACAAATACATTACCTTAGACTTAGTTGGTTATCAGAGCGGAAGTATGAATAAGGTTCTATCTAAATAGTAATTCCTCCCTCGAGTGTTATAAACTTTAAAAGAGAAAAGGCTTTGGTGGAATCCAAAGCTTTTTCTTTTAAATACGTTATAAAAAAGGAAGATGAATTATGTCAAGTGAATATGTAATGGGGCTTGATATTGGAACAACAAGTGTTAAGGCTTGTGTTTTTACTTTAAAAGGAAAATTAGTGGCTGAAGTAGAGAAAATGAACACATCCTTTTACCCTGAACATGGCTGGGTGGAGCAAGACCCCATCGAAATTGAACAAGCTTCAGTACTAGCGATTAGAGAGGTTATGAAAAAAGCAACTATCGGAAAAAATGAGTTGGTTACCATTGGTTTTTCTGCTGCAATGCACTCTCTTGTTTGTATTGATGAAGAAGGAACCCCTATATCACCAGCTCTCATTTGGGCGGATGGCAGGAGTTATGAACAAGCTGAAAATATAATGAAAACGATGGGAGATAAGGTTTATTCCTATACGGGAACACCGATTCATCCGATGACACCTTTTGTAAAACTAGTCTGGATGAAAGAAACAGAATATGAACCTTACAAAAGAGCCCAATATTTTATGTCTATTAAGGAATACTTACTGCAATGCTGGTTTGGTAAAAGAGTGATCGACTATTCTATGGCATCAGCTACAGGATTATTCAACCCGGAAACACATAAATGGGAACCAGCATTATTAGAGTTTGCTGGTATTAGAGAAGAGCAGCTATCAGAAATTGTCCCTCCGACGAAAACATTAACTGACATTAACCAAGCAAAAGCTGAAGAAATGGGAATAAATCCACAAATTCCCTTTGTTGTGGGCGCTGCAGATGGTCAATTGGCGAATCTTGGTATAGGGGCGATTCTACCTGGCGAAGTGGCAGTATCTGTGGGAACAAGTGGTGCCATCCGGCAACTTACAAAAGGAGTAAGGATGAGTGAAAATCAAGAGACTTTTTGTTATTCCTTTACAGAGGATACTTGCATTATTGGAGGACCTTCCAACAATGGCGGGGTAGCCCTGCAATGGCTTAAGGACCTCTTACAAGATGAAAGAAGCTTCCCTGAGTTCCTCTCTGATGCGGAAAAAGTTTCACCTGGGGCTGATGGAATCCTTTTCCTCCCTTATTTAAATGGTGAACGAGCACCTATCTGGAATCAGCTTGCAAAGGGGAATTTTTATGGAGTATCCATTACTCATAAAAAAGAGCATTTTATTCGAGCTGTATTAGAAGGGATTACCTTTAATCTGTATCAAATCGGAAAAGCCTTGGAGAGGTTAGCAGGTGAGCCGAAAAAGATTTATGTTAATGGCGGTTTAGCCAGATCTCCATTGTGGCTGCAAATGATGGCTGATATTTTTGAAGCAGAAATCTATGTCTCAGAAAGCCACCATAGCGCTGCCTGGGGTGCTGCCTGGACAGCGCTTGTCGCCATTCATAGAGTAGAATCCTTTGAAGAGATTAAAAAGAATATACCGATGGGGAAAGCGACCATACCTAATAAAGAAACAAGTGAAATGTATAAGAGGATTTATCAGAATTATATCGAATTGGCTAATGATATGAAAAAGTACTTTAGATAGAAAATTAAAGGGGGAAGCTTATGCTTGATGAAATATTAAAACAAGTTCAAACAGGGACCCTTAGTATCTCAGACGCTAAAGAAAAATTGGCAACCTTTGAGAATTTAGGCTTTGCAAAAGTGGACCATCACCGCAAAAAACGTCAAGGGTTTGCAGAAGTCATTTATGGTGAAGGAAAAACGGCTGATCAAATTATTTCAATTGTTCAAGCGTTAAGGGCCCGGAATAACGAAATACTTGTTACAAGAGTTTCAAAGGAAAAAGCTGAAATCATCATGCTTAGTTGTCCTGAACTTATTTATAATGAGACGGCCCATATACTTTTTTGGAAAGATGAAACAGAGTCTATAAAAAGTAAAGAGGGATACATTGCAGTAATAGCTGCAGGGACCTCAGATTTAAGGGTGGCAGAAGAAGCGGCTGTTACCGCAGAAGTTTTAGGCAGTCAAGTTCATCGCATTTATGATGTAGGCGTTGCAGGAATACATCGTTTATTGAACCATGCTGAGGAAATTCAACAAGCAACTGTATCTGTTGTGGTTGCTGGAATGGAAGGAGCCTTGCCAAGTGTAGTTGGGGGCCTCGTCTCACATCCGGTAATTGCTGTACCGACAAGCATTGGTTATGGTGCGAACTTTCATGGGTTATCAGCTCTGTTAACGATGCTAAATTCATGTGCTTCAGGAATTAGTGTGGTCAATATTGATAATGGATTTGGCGGCGGCTACAATGCAGTCTTAATTCACCAACTTGCACAAAAAGGGGAAGCCGTAAAAAATGAAGACACTATACTTTGATTGTTTTTCAGGAATAAGCGGGGATATGGTCCTCGGAGCGCTAATTGATGCAGGAGCAGACCCGGATCTTCTAGTCTCAGAATTGAAGAAGCTGAAACTAGATGATGAATACGAATTGAAATGGAAAAGTATTGTCAAGAATGGAATCACCAGTACAAAGTTTGATGTGATTTTGCAAAATAGTTCTAATCAGGCTGATCACCACCATGAACATGAACACAGTCATGACCACGAACATA
>NZ_JBALPZ010000041.1:0-18084 GCF_036965645.1 Neobacillus drentensis | reverse complement strand
ACCACGAACATAGTCATGACCACGAACATGGTCATGCTCACGAACACAGTCATGATCATGAACACAGTCATAATCACGACCACCAGCACATACACGATCATGGTCATGGCCACCATCATCATGAACATCGTGCTTATAAGGATATTGTTGAGCTAATTGAAGCTGCTGATTTTTCTAAACAGGTCAAAGAAACAGCACTAAAGATATTTAAAAGAATTGGAGAGGCAGAAGGGCATATCCACGGGATTCCATTAGAAAAGGTTCATTTCCATGAAGTTGGCGCGGTAGATTCAATTATTGACATTATAGGTGCAGCCATATTAATTCATCAGCTAGAGGTAGACGTGATCCAGTCATCACCCATCCCAGTGGGGACAGGAAGAATCTCTATTGACCACGGTATATATCCAGTACCTGCCCCTGCAACACTTGAAATCTTAAAAGGTGTACCATTAGAGCAGTCAGACATAAGGGCAGAGTTAACAACACCAACTGGAGCGGCCATTATTGCAGTACTCGCTGAGGAATTTGGGCCAATTCCTTCAATGAAAATATCTTCAATTGGCTATGGAGCTGGAACAAAAACCTTTAAACAACATCCAAATGTACTCCGAGTAATAATCGGTAATTAAAAGAAAAGCTGCCATATTTGTGGCAGTTTTTCTTATGTCAGAATCTATTATCTATTAAGTGAGTGTCTTTATTCAAAACACTCTGTTGATTGGCGTGGAAGGCACGAAGACTCCTGCGGGAGTAAGGGGCAGGGGAGACCCCGCAGGCGCTTCAGCGCCGAGGAGGCTCCCCGGCACGCCCGCGGAAAGCGAAGTGCCTGGAGCGCCAATCAACAGACTTGTTGCTTTCTTTAAGCCCATTTGATTTCTTTTAATAGTTGCTGACTAAATAATTGAATGATAAATTCATTATAAAAATCATTCCTCACTATCACTTGATAGTGATTATTTGGATGTATGTAATAATGGATATCGGTTAAAACTCTATTAGCATCAAAATATTGCCGGACTTTCATAAGTTTGTTCTTTAACTCGTTATCAAATAACGTAATAGAAAATTCAATATCATTGCCGTTTGCTGTTTCATTCAGTTCGATTAAGCTTTTGTCATACGTATACTCGACTTTCACCTGAGCTTGCCCCCTATATTAGGTATCTTAAATATATGTAAACTGTACAAATCACAATAGAAAGGATCATTAATGGAAAAGCGATGAGAAGAAACTTGCCGAACGAAATAGGGTATCCTTCCTTTGCGGCGAGACCGGCTACAATTACATTGGCACTTGCACCGATCAATGTACCATTCCCCCCAAGACATGCTCCCAGAGACAGGCTCCACCAGAGTGGTTCCAAATTTTGAATGCCCAATTCTCCCATATCCTTGATCATCGGAATCATCGTCGCTACGAATGGAATGTTATCAATAAAGGCAGAGGCAATCGCACTAACCCAAAGAATTAGAATCGAGGTGGATGCCACATCACCGCCAGTCAAATGAACGGAAAAATCTGCTAGTAAAGAAATGACCCCTGTTTCAATCAATCCCGAGACTAGGACAAATAACCCGATAAAGAAGAAAATGGTTGTCCACTCTACCTTTGAAAAAGATTTATCCAAATACTCTTCTCCAGTTAATAGAAGTAAAAGAAAGGCACCTGCTAATGCAACCGTTGCGGATTCAATCTGAAGCAATTGATGAAGGAAAAATCCCAAAATGGTTACTATCAGTGCGGTTAATGACTTAATTAAAAGTTTTTTATCCGTAATTTCTTCCTTTTCGTCTAAGTCCATTAAGCTGGATTTCAATTCTGGCGATGTTCGAAGCTGTTTACGATAAATAAAGGCTAGAATACCAACGTTAACAAATAAAATGAAAAAAGAAATGGCAGTTAGGTTGTTGATAAATGCCATGAATGTTAGTTCTTTCACAGCGCTTCCCAGCATAATATTCGGCGGGTCACCAATCAAGGTAGATGTTCCGCCGATGTTGGAAGCAATAACCTCTGTAATTAAGAACGGAATCGGATTAACCCGTAACTGCCTTGTTATACTAAATGTAACAGGAACCATAAGCAGGACCGTAGTGACATTATCTAAAAAAGCGGAGCCTAATGCCGTAATGACCCCAAGCGTAAGTAAAATCTTCAACGGATCGCCCTTCACCTTTTTAGCTGCCCAAATGGCGATATACTTGAATAATCCTGTCTCAGATGTTATGGCAACAATGATCATCATCCCCGTTAAGAGTCCAAGTGTATTAAAATCTATGTGATGTAAGGCCTTTTCTTGACCAACTATCCCTAAAAGGACCATCATAATTCCACCGGCCATTGCGATAATCGTGCGATGTATCTTTTCAGTGACGATAAAGGCATAAGTAATCAAAAATACTCCTATGGCTATAATTGCTTGTGTTGACATGTATAAACCACTTCTCCCTCTGTTTTTTACATTCATTGAAAAATGCAAAAAAGGAGCCTGTTTTGACAGACTCCACCACAAAATCCACATATGTATTATATGTTAATTTTATTAAACTATACAGGGGATGTAAAGGGGCTAATTCATCCAAGTTCTCTGATTAATAGGCTTTTTCTAAAGTTCTAAGGATTTTATAAACCTAATTTTCTAATAAAATCAACCATCTCCTCATGTTCCTCTTTGACTAGTCTATACAATCCTATATCTGTTTTGACTAAAGGTTTTCCATTATCGTCGGCAATTGGTCTTGTATATGATTTTTGCGCAACGATCTGCCATTTTCCGTTAGAATTGCTTAATTTAAGATCAATGATTCCGAGTCTGCTTCCAAAGGCTGCAGCCATTACAACTGGTTTTCCGTTAATCTCGCCTGTCTCCAAATTTGTATTTGGAAGATTTTGATAGACGGAACCTGGGAATACGCTATGTGAATGACCTGCCAGAACTACATCAATTTCAGGGATTTGAGTTAAGTAATAAACACCGTTTTCCGTATCAGCATGATAGGGTTCACTACTAATCCCTGTATGGGCTAGAGCGATAATAATATCGGCCCCTTCTGCTTTTATAATTGGAACAAACTCCTTAGCTGTTTCAACCATGGGTTTTGCAAACACTTTACCTTCAAGATTGGCTTTGTCCCACTTCATTATATGGGTAGGCATCACGGAAATAACACCAATTTTGAGTTCATGTGGTTTGCCGCTTTGGTCGACTAATTTCCTTTTTAAAATGGTATATGGTTTAAAGTATGGTTTATTTGTTTTTACTGAAAACACATTTGCATTAAGGACAGGCATCTTTGCCCCTTTTAAGGCAGTTTTTAAAAAAGCTAATCCGTAGTTAAATTCATGATTTCCAATTGCAATTGCATCATAGTTTAAATAATTAAATGCCCGGTATACCGGATGTGTTTTTCCTTTATGCATTCCTTTGATTCTGGACAAATACTCGCCGAGTGGATTCCCTTTTAAATGATCTCCATCATCAAACAACAAAGTGTTTTTACTTTCTTTGCGTGCTTCCCGTATAAGAGTTGCCGTTTTAACCAGACCAATTCGATTGTCTATTTTTGTTTGATAGTAATCATAATTTATTAAATCCGCATGGATATCAGTCGTTTCTAATATCCGCAGATCCACCTGACTAGATGTTCCTGGCTCGGCTGCAAAGGTATTAAATGTAAAAGTAAAGAAAAAAATGAGAAGAGAAAGTAAAGATATCATTCTTTTTTTCAATAAGATTACCTCCTACAGTCATATGTACAGAGTAATCTTAGTATAGGTTTTTCTTTTAAAATTATCCTTGTTAAGCGGCTTACATACTTGAAGTAATAGGAAGTAATTTAACGAAAAATATTTAATCGAAATAAAAACCAGCCCGTGTTAGGCTGGCTTTTTGCTTCATTGCTGCTGACGCTTAAAATGATAGCCAAAGAGCCACCAATTCCAATCACCCAACAGCCTCATTAGAGCTGGAACTAAAACCATTCTGACAATAGTGGCATCAATAAAAATGGCAATTGCTATTCCTACTCCAAGCTGTTTTACGGGCATGACTCCTGTAAAAGCAAAAGCCCCGGTAACAACAATCATGATGGCTGCAGCTGAAGTGATGATTTTGCTAGTAAAGGTTAACCCGGAAATAGTGGCTAAGGTATTGTCACCGGTCTGGAGATAAAATTCCTGTATCCTTGAAATCAAGAAAACCTCATAGTCCATCGAAAGTCCAAAGACTAAGGTAAATACAAATACAGGTAAGATTAAGGCAACATCAACAGGTTTAATTCCAAAATGTCCCTGCTGGAAAATCCAAACAATAATCCCAAAAGTACAACTTAAGCTCAATACATTCATTAAAATAGCCTTGAGAGGAATTAAAATGGAACGAAACGCAGCCATTAATATCACTAGGGTTGACATTACAATTAGCAATAATCCATAGGGGGCCTTTTGATAAATTTCAGCAAATATCTCTTGTTCAAATTTGATCGGGCCGCCAAAAAAGGATTGAACACCAAGATTTTTATGTGACCAATCGTCTACCCAATCTCTTGCTTTTGCAGAATGCTTCTCTGTATTTAAATAAACCTCTATAAGTATACTATCATTTCTGATGAAGTAATCCTTTATTGGAGAAAGCAATGATATGTCCCCGTGCTGGAGAAAATGATATAGCTGTTCCTCGTCCCTTATACCTGCTGCAGAATAAGGGGAATTAACGATATTAACGAGTTTATCCTTTTCAATCCTATGAATAATGGTGCTTATTTTATTAAAATTTTTTCTTTCCATAACAGGTCCATTTGTTTGCAGGACTATGGTTACTTTCTTTTCGTCTCGTTTCTCTTTTGTAATAAATTGCTCCTGAAATTTTTCCAATGCAACCCGTGATGGGTAATTGGCCGGGAGAGAATCTGTACCGGGAATGGCCAAAATCATTTGTTTAACTGGAATAAGCCCTGCTAAAAGGATCGCGAGAGCAAGAATTGCCATGATTATTGGATGATTCATCACATTTTGGGCAAAACGATACCAAATGCTATTCTTCTGCTCGGTAACCCTAATCACACTAAGTTTATTTATATTCTTACCTAAAAGTGCAAGTAACGCTGGAAGAAAGGTTAATGCTGAAAACACAGAAATAAGGACGACGAGCATCCCCCCAAGAGCAACATTTTGAAAGATATCAATCTTAATAAACCAGAGCCCTGAGAGGCCAATGAAAACACAAAGTCCCGAGAAGATAATCGACCGTCCTGCAGTTCTAACAGTGATTTCAATAGCCTCCTCAACTGATTTTTGTTGCACCTCTTCCTTATAGCGATTAATGAACAATAAAGCAAAATCAATACTTAAAGCAAGACCGATCATTGGTACAATGTTTAGAATAAAGATTGTTAAATCAACACGATAACTAAAAAAGTAAACAGTGCCCATCGTGATTAAAATGGAAACCACTCCAATAACAATTGGAAGGGCGGCGGCGATAAGCCCCCCAAATGCAAGGATAAGCACTACTAAAGCGATGGGCAAACCAATCATCTCGGCTTTTGCTAAATCTTCTTGACTGGCAACATTTAAGTCCTGAACAATGATGGGTTCTCCAGTCATGGTGACCTTTAAACCATGCTGGTTTTTAAGCGTATTATTTAATTTTGAGATTTCCTCTCCAAGGCTCTCAGCTTTTTTATCAAAAGTAAGCAGTCCATAGGCGTAATAGTTTTTAACCATTCCCTTTCTGTCAATAGGAGAGATTATTTCTCTTGCGGAGTCAAAGTTACTAAGCCTTTTAAATGTATCCTGGATAAACTGTTTAAAGTCTTTATCACTAATTGTCTTTTCTCTTTCAAAAAACAGGATAATCGAAGAATTGGGTTGTTCAAATTTTTTTTCCAGGAGTTTTCTTGTTTGGTTATATTCACCCTTGTATTCAAAGCCATTTCCGCTTAAGACCGTCGGTAATTTAAGGGCAAAAAGGCCGAAAAAAAGAATAGCCGCTATCCAAATGAGCAGTACCCATTTACGATTTCTGTAGATAGAGCCCCCTAATTTTTGCATATATGGCCTCCTTTAACGAAACTATTTCCTTATTTTGTTTCATAAGGATTAATCAGGCTCTTCGCCTTCGTAATGTTTCCCTAATTCTGGCTGAAAATTCACTTAGAAATCGAGTGAAAAAACGTTCAAAATTGATGTAACATATGTCAAAGATATGTGAATGACACAGTTAATATTTGGTACAATAAAGAAAATCAACTTTATAGGTGATATATTTGGAACAAGAAAAATTAAACAAAGTTATTGAAGCAGCAAAGTTATATTATTTATTGGATTATAACCAAAATGAAATAGCTAAAAAGTTGGGTGTCTCACGTCCGACTGTCTCACGTATGTTACAACAGGCAAAGAGTGAGGGCATTGTCAGAATTTCCATAATGGATCCAACCGAAAATGTTGAAAATTTAGCCGCCCAACTAGAAGAAAAGTACCATTTAAAAAAGGTGATTGTCGCATCTATACCGCAATATGAAGATCATATTATAAAAAATTACCTTGGTGAAACGGCCGCAAATTTTTTGGACAGTATTGTAAAAGATGACGACATTATTGGAGTTACATGGGGGACGACACTCTATCATATTGCAATCGAACTAAGACAGAAGTTTGTAAAAAACGTCAAGGTAGTTCAATTAAAGGGCGGGGTTAGTCATGCGGAAACGAATACATATGCTTCTGAAATTCTGTACCTTTTTGGAAAAGCCTACAATACGACTCCTTTGAATCTCCCCTTGCCCGCCATCGTTGATCACGTTGTTGTAAAACAGGCAATGGAAGCAGACCGCCATATCCGAAGAATTTTAGATATGGGGAAACAGGCAAATATTTCCATGTTTACAATAGGGTCAATTAAGACAGACTCTTTACTGTTTCAATTAGGGTATTTTACGGATAGTGATTTGGAATCGCTATATGGTACAGCAGTTGGTGATATTTGTTCGAGATTCTTTAATAAGGATGGACAAATTTGCAATGATAGCTTAAATGAGAGGACCTTGGGTGTGAATCTTGATGATCTAAGTAAGAAAGAATATTCAATAGTTGTTGCTGGTGGACCAAATAAAATAAATGGAATTTATGGTGCTTTAATCGGTAAATATGCAAATGTTCTAATTACGGATCAGTATACGGCTAAATTCTTGCTTGATAAATAGCAGCAATTTATGCATGTGTATTTTACATTTGTTCATATTGATATTTACAAATGTTCATGTTGTTTGATATAGTTATGTTGTTGAAAAAGACTCTAATTTGTATAACTTAAAATATCAGGGGGAAATTAAAGATGACTCAAAATATTGTCAAAATGATTGACCATACATTATTAAAAGCGGATGCAACTCGAGAAGAAATCAATAAAATTATTAATGAAGCGAAAGAATATTTATTTGCTTCTGTTTGTGTTAACCCAACATGGGTTAAAACAGCAGCTGAACAGCTTGCTGACACTCCAGAGGTAAAGGTATGTACGGTCATTGGCTTTCCGTTAGGAGCATCAACATCAGAAACAAAGGCTTTTGAAACAAAAAATGCGATTGAAAACGGTGCTGATGAAGTGGATATGGTCATCAACATTGCTGCTCTAAAGGATCAACAAGATGATATCGTTGAAAAAGATATCCGTGCGGTCGTTGAGGCGGCAAAGGGTAAAGCACTCGTTAAAGTAATTATTGAAACATGCTTACTGACTGATGAAGAAAAGGTTAGAGCTTGTGAACTTGCAGTTAAAGCTGGGGCTGATTTTGTTAAAACATCTACTGGATTCTCAACAGGTGGAGCAACCGTCCAGGATATCCGTTTAATGCGCCAAACAGTTGGGCCTGAAATAGGGGTAAAAGCTTCTGGAGGAGTTAGAAGCCGTGAAGATGCATTAGCAATGGTGGAAGCAGGCGCTACCCGAATTGGTGCAAGTTCTGGTGTTTCAATTGCTAATGGAGAACGTTCAAATTCCAATTATTAATTAATAATGTGAGGGTAACTTGATGAGAGAAGTCCTAATGGCCTTAATAGCTGGTTTAATTGTAGGAATGTTATTTAGGTTCTTAAAATTACCTTTACCAGCACCACCCGTATTTTCTGCTGTGGTAGGCGTATTCGGTGTGTATTTTGGCGGTGTTGTTTTAGAATGGATCATGAAGTTAGTACAGCATTAATCTTTAGCTAATGGCCAAATAAATTATAGAGAAGCTATTTCTGTGGAATATCTTCTCTTTTTTTATGTAAAATATGAAAAATTAAGGAATGAGAATTATGGTAAAAAAGATTGGTTTCATAGGGGCAGGAAAGATGGCTCAAGCTATGATTGGTGGAATTATAAAAGCTGGCCTAAACACTCAAGACATCATGGCTAGTGCTGCAACTGAAAGGACGCTTAAGGCAGTATCTGAAAGATATGGTATTCGTGGATCATTAAGCAACAAGGATGTGGCAAGGTTTGCCGACATACTTATCCTAGCAGTGAAACCTGATCAGCATGAAGATATTATCGGAGAAATAAAAAGTGTAATCAATCAAGATACCATTATTGTTACGATTGCAGCGGGGATATCCTTAGCGGACGTTGAACGTATATTTGGATTACCGGTTAAATCTGTACGGACCATGCCAAATACCCCTTCGTTAGTGGGGGAAGGAATGACTGCCCTCTGTCCAAATAAAAAAATAACTGAGGAAGAGCTTATGGCGGTAGAACAATTGTTTCACTGCTTTGGCCAAACGGAGCGTTTGGATGAGAAACTAATGGATGCGGTACCATCTATCAGTGGTTCGTCACCGGCCTATGTGTATATGTTAATAGAAGCAATGGCAGATGGTGGAGTACTTCAAGGTATTCCTAGAGATAAGGCTTATCGACTGGCGGCACAAGCTGTACTTGGAGCTGCCAAGATGGTTCTTGAAACAGGCAGACACCCTGGAGAGCTGAAAGACCAAGTATGTACACCCGGAGGCGTCACAATTGAGGCAGTGGCAACACTTGAAAGGGAACAGTTCCGAGGAGCAATTATTGCTGCCATGGAGAGCTGCTCAAACAAGGTAAAAAATTTAGGATGATATTATGTTGGATTCCATATAGGGATCCTTTTTTACGTCCGATTTTCCTTAATATAAGGAACTTTATTATTTTTTTAAAAAATCGACGTTTTTCGACTTTTATTGTAGTATTTCTTATCGATTCATAATACACTCTAGTTAAACACAAACTTATAACAACAAGGTTTATTGATAGCGATTATTTTCTCAAGAATAAATTGAGGTGCAGGCAGTTAATGGACTTAAACAAATCTAAGAATTTACTTATTCAGAAGATAAAAAATCAGCTTTCTAAGTGGTTTGAATCAGAAGCTCCCATCGGCAATTCAGAGGTTTACAGTTTTCTTCACTCTCTAAACGGAAATGCAGCGTGGTTGCAGTTAGAGGGTTTTCATCACCTATCGGGACAATTAATGGGCCAGATTAACGGAGGTGAGGAGAAAAGTTGGAATAACGAAGAATTGCGAAGGTTTTTAAATCCTATAATTCATTTTACAAATGACTATGATAGTTTTTTAGATACGACAGCCTTTACATTTAAGGAAGGCCCAAATAATATAAATGTTCCAATCATACAAATCATTGATGATGATATTTCAATGCTTATACTGCTCAAAGACACTATAGAGGAGAAAGGGTGGCGGGCAGTTGTAAATACAGACCCTGTAATGGCGATTTCACAATACAACCAATTAACTCCTGATTGTGTGATTATCGATTTAAATGATTCTAGAAGTGGACTCGAATTTTTGGAAAGCATTGAGCAGCATACCCAGCAAAACTTTATACCGAAAATAATACTTAGTTGGCAGAATGACCGTGAGACAAGAATAAATGCCTACAAGCGAGGTGTTGACGGTTTTATTGAAAAACCTATCGATTTAGAAGAATTGACTGTTCGAATTGATCGCCTTTTGAAAAGAAAGGAATTAGTGGAACAAGCATTAGATGCTGCAAAAGCAGAGAGCAAGGAACATGTAGAGGTCTTAAATAATTCGACAGAATTCACCAACAGGAATTTATTTGTTTCTATCATTGATGATGATCCGATTATCCGAACCATGCTGATGCGAATTCTAAAAGTAATGGACTTTTCCAATTTTGATGTAAACTTTGAGGAGTTCGGAGATGGATTACAGTTTTTTAAATCAAATAGATTAGAGGAAAAGGGGGACCATTTTTTAATAATCGACGGTGTAATGCCGATAATGGATGGTATTGAAGTATTACAAAAGGTTAAAGAGATAAAACATAGCCATAATATCTATGTTCTTATGCTGACTGGTAGAAAAAGTGAAGCCGATATTGAAAGGGCCCTAGCACTTGGTGCTGATGATTATGTCACTAAACCTTTCAGCATAAAGGAGCTGCAGGCTAGAATACAAAGGTTAATTAAAAGGATGAAATGATTTGTTAACAGATGAATTGCTGTTCCTCTCCATTTTAACAGTATCTTTAATGGGGATCCTTGTGATTTTGCTTGGGTACTTAACCATTAGAAAAACAATTGAAATTCGAAAAAGGAAAACTATCGAACTTTACCATAAAATTCATAACCCCCTAATATCTTCCATCTTAATTGAGGGCAGCATGGCAAGGAAACTAAACCCCAAAAATGTTCTTCAACAAAAGGCTCTGGAACAACTTTTAAGCAGGTATACAAAGATAATTGAAGGGAAAGAGGAGAAAGACCGTTTATCCAAACTAGCATCCATGTACTTAACGGATTATTATCGTAAACAGCTTCTGAACCATAAGTGGAGTACTAGAATGAATACACTATATCATATAGAAGATTTTAATATGATAAATCTTTTGGATGATGTTTTCAGGTTATTAAACAGGAAACGACTTTCACACCAAGAACTGATTCATATCTTGAGAATATTATCTTTATTTCAATTTCCTCAGCTTTTTGACCTATTGACAACTAAATATCAGGACTTAACTGAATTTGATTATCGTCATATCCTAATGCCTTTAGAGCAGAACAAATTTGAACAATATATTCTCCATTTTCATCAAGCAGACTTGCCGCTTCAAAAAGCAATTATGGATGTAATTGCAAGTAAGCGAGAGGTCAGCTATAACCATTTCTTAGAGAAAGTTTTCTCAAGCTATTCCGGAGAAATAAGGTTAAGGGCCTTAAAAGCATTGGCTGAAATTGGATATGTGAAGAATAGTGCTCCTTATTTAGAACTTCTCTATTCAGATAAATGGGAAGAACGAATGGTTGCAATTAAATTAATTGGTGCATTGAAAGAAGAAAAAGCAATACCGAGGTTAATTGAGTTATTGCATGACCGGACATGGTGGGTTCGTTCACAGGCTGGACAGGCCATCAGTCAATATACCCATGGTAAAGAGATCCTTCGGACAGTATTAGAATCATCAAAAGATACATTTGCAAAAGATATGGCCTGGGAATGGCTGCATAAAGGAGTTTAGACGGATGCCATTTATTCATTGGGGAGATATCGTTACGGCTTTTGCCTGGTTTATTGCCGTGTATATGGTCATTGTTATTGTTTTTTATTCAGCCATTCTTATCATCTCGTTTTTCCAACTTCGAAAGGAATACCAGCTAGATCGAACACAAGCTTATGAAGATTATGTAGACGAAATATATACCAAGCCGGTTTCAATTATTGTGCCTGCTTATAATGAAGAAGCAGGCATTATTCAGAGTGTACGATCATTATTAAGTATAAACTATCCAAGCTTTGAGGTTATTGTAGTTAATGATGGGTCCAAGGACCACACCCTCGATAAAATGATTGAATTCTATGATATGAAGGAAATCAAAAAAGCGGTTAGAATTCAAGTGAATACTAAACCGATCAAAAAGATATATCAATCTTCCATTCTTTCCAACCTTTTTCTAATTGACAAGGAAAACGGTGGAAAAGCAGATGCCCTTAATGTCGGACTTAACTTCTCACATTATCCTTATTTTTGCTCTTTGGATGGTGATTCGGTACTTGAAGAAGATGCTTTTTTAAAGGTTATGAAGCCTATTGTAGACTCAGCTGAAGAAGTAATTGCTTCGGGGGGCAGTGTAAGGATTGCCAATGGCTGTGAAATTCAAAATGGTCACCTTCAAAGTGTTGGTCTTTCCAATAAGCCATTGGTAGTGATGCAGATAATCGAATACTTACGAGCATTCTTAATGGGGAGAATTGGTCTAAGCAGACACAATCTCCTCCTTATTATTTCAGGTGCCTTTGGTGTTTTTTCAAAGCATTGGGTAATTGCCGCAGGAGGCTATCGAACCGATACAGTTGGGGAAGATATGGAACTTGTGGTGCGAATACATCGTTTATTAAAAGAAAAGGGTCTGAAAAAGAAGATTGTTTACGTCCCCGATCCTGTTTGTTGGACAGAAGTACCAGAGGATATGACATTTTTACGAAGGCAGCGCAGAAGATGGCATAGGGGCCTATTTGAAAGTTTATGGACCCATCGTAAATTAACCTTTAATCCTAAATACGGGTCGATTGGTCTGCTAGCATTTCCTTATTTCTGGATTGTAGAGTTTTTCGGCCCAGTTATTGAGCTCTCAGGCTATATTTTTATGATATTATGCTTGTTATTAGGTGGAACTTACATTGAATTTTCCATTTTACTATTTTTACTTTCAAGTTTGTACGGGTCGATTTTTTCAATGGCTGCCGTCCTTTTAGAGGAGTGGAGTTTAACCAAATATCCAAAGGTTACAGATATTCTCAAGCTTTTTCTTTATTCGTTAACCGAAACGATCTGGTATCGGCCTATGACTGTGTTATGGCGTTGTGAGGGAATCTGGCAAACAATAAAGGGAGATACCAGCTGGGGAGAAATGAAAAGAAAAGGTGTTTCAAAATGAAAAAATCAATCTACCTATTTTTTTACGCGCTGCTTTTTCTGGTTATGGTGACAAGTCCATTTTGGTTATGGAAATTACAGCCGCAGAAAAAATTGAATGTGTTAATTGTCGACAAAACTGTTCCGAATACAACTTACCGAGAGCATAAGGGATTGGTTTGGGTGTTAAACAATGCCAAGTATTTTAAGGACGGGAAACAACCCTATTCAGTAAAAAATGATTATAAAGGATTTGCACCGAAGGGAAATCAACAATATACGATTGTCCCACTCCCAAAGGATTTAGCAAAATACGATGTATTCTATTTGACAGATCAATACGGAGTTTATGAGAAGGAATTTTATGGCCAAAATACTGCTGGAAAAAAATCAGCCAAGATATATGGCGGCATAACACTAAATGAAGTTAATCAAATAAAAGAGGCACTAATTCAATCAAAATCAAAAACCTTAATTGCTGAATTCAATACATTTGCTAGTCCAACTTCAGAACAAGCTAAGGGTGAAATATCAAATTTGCTTAATGTCGAGTGGTCTGGCTGGATTGGAAGATATTTTTCTGATTTAAATAGTCAAGAGGTACCTGAATGGGTGAGACAAAATTACCAAAAGCAACACGAAAAATGGGCTTTTAATGGAGAAGGCTTTGTATTTGTTAGTAAAAATAATTTTGTTGTTGTAATAGGTAAAGATGATATCGACCATCCAGGACTCCTTTTTAATGTAACCAATCAAGGTGAGAAGCACTTTTCCAAAAAGATAGATGGAACGTATCAGTATTGGTTTGATATTATTGAAGCAAAAAATAATAAAGAGATTTTAGCAAACTATCAGCTGCCGGTTACGAAAGAGGCAAGTGAAAAATTGAAGGGTTATGGGATACCTAATCAATTTCCAGCTGTCATTTATCACAAGAATGCAAGATACTCTACTTATTATTTTTCAGGTGACTATGCCGATGAAGCAGATGTACCCGGGATTTACCAGACAAAAGGCTTAGATAAGTGGAAAAAGACATTCGGATCCAATCATTCTTTTTATTGGTCAGTGTATGTCCCCATGATGAAGGATATTCTTAAAAATGGGTTAAAGCAGGTTGAACCCCAAAAGAAAGTTGAATTGGTTGAACAGAACGGGATTAAGACCAATAGTGAAACAAATGATTCTTATATCCAGATCCAAAAGAATGGAAAATGGGAGAACTTTTTAATTAAGGGAGTGAATATGGGGGTTGGCAGACCTGGCTACTTCCCTGGGGAAACGGCCATTACGAAAGAAGAATATTTCCGGTGGTTTCAAGAAATCGGAGCAATGAATGCCAATGCCATTAGGGTTTATACCTTACAATCTCCACAGTTTTATGAAGCGTTTTACGAATATAATAAAATCGCTAAGAATCCTTTATTCCTTTTTCACGGAACGTGGGTTAATGAAGAAAATTTGATTAAGACTCAGGATGCATTTGCTAAAGTAAATGTGGATGATGCCAAACTCGAGATAAAGAATATGATTGATATTATTCATGGAAATGCAAATTTAGCCAAACGGCCAGGCCATGCATCAGGTGTGTATAAACATAATATTGCCAAATTTGTTATCGGCAACATTATTGGAACAGAGTGGGACCCGTCGATGGTGAAGAATACCAATACCAGGCATTCCGGATTGGCTCAATTTAAAGGTGATTATTTTGAAACAGCGCATGCCAGTCCGTTTGAAATTTGGCTGGCTGAATTGATGGAATATGCAGCTGAGTATGAGGCAAAGCAATACCATTGGCAGCATTCGATGAGCTTTACTAACTGGGTAACAACAGACTTGCTTAGCCACCCATCTGAACCATTGGAAAATGAGGATATGGTTTCGGTTGATCCTAACCATATAAAGGCGTCTGGTTCTTTTAAAGCAGGGCTTTTTGCTTCGTATCATATCTATCCATACTACCCGGATTTTCTCAATTATGAAAAGAAGTATCTGGATTATAAGGATACTGCAGGAAACAGAAATAATTACGCAGGCTATCTTAATGAGCTGCGTTCTGTACATCATATGCCAATCTTAGTTGCGGAATTTGGTGTACCTTCTTCAAGAGGATTAACACATAAAAATCCTAACGGTATGAATCAGGGATTTCTTTCTGAGGAGGAACAAGGGCAAATAGATCAGCATTTATATCAATCGATTGTATCAGAGAAATATGCGGGCGGACTTGTGTTTACTTGGCAAGATGAATGGTTTAAGCGGACATGGAACACAATGGACTTTGATAACCCGGACCGCCGTCCTTATTGGGATAATCAGCAAACGAATGAGCAGCATTTTGGTTTGCTTGGATTTGATCCTGGGAAGAAGGAAACAGCGATTATTGTGGATGGTGCTGCAGAAGACTGGGATATAGCCGGAATAAAAAAAGGATATCAATCCAATACGAAAGAAAATTTAAAGGAAGTCCGGTTTACATCTGACAGCGGCTACTTGTATTTTTTACTAAAATATAATCGACCGATTGATTTTAAAAGCGAAGGCATTTACCTTTTGCTCGATACGATTGGAAACCAGGGGCAAACAACGATTCCAATTAATAAACAAACAAAGGTTAAAACGAATTACGGCATTGATTTTCTTATAAAGCTCCAAGGTCCAAAAGATTCGCGAATTTTGGTTGATAGTTACTATGATGCCTTCTATTATCAGTATGGAAAACTTTTGAAAATGATTCCTGAAGAGTCGTACACCTCAAGAAAGGATAATGGGGTATTTAATCCCATAAGGCTGGCATTAAATAAGCAACAAATCATCCCATCAACTAAAGAGGTTATTCCGTTTCAGGATTATGAAACTGGGGTTTTAAAATATGGTAATGCAGATCCGGCCAGCAAGGATTTTAATTCCCTAACAGACATCAGTATGAGCAGTGATAAAAAGGTGATAGAAGGAAGAATTCCCTGGCAGCTATTAAACGTGAAAGATCCCAGCTTAAAAGAAGTAATGGGCGATATTTGGAAACAAGGGCTGTCTGGCAGTGTAAAGACAAGTGGAATTAGAACTGCAGTAGTTACAACAGCAAAAGAAAGTGTGGAACAAACCATTCCTAAGTTAGTTAATGGCCAACTTCAACAAAAGGATTCTATCTATTATAACTGGAAAACATGGGAACAGCCTGAATTCTATGAACGATTGAAGACTTCATATGAAATCATGCAAAAAACCTTTGGTTCCACAGAGATTAATCAAACTAAATAAAAAAATAAAAACCACCGGTGCTTGAGCTCCCGGTGGTTTAGTGTGTTAGATTAAAAGAATAAATTCAAAATATAGTAAACAATCCCTGCAATCAATGCCGTAATGGGAAGGGTGATGACCCAAGTAATTAACATCCGCTGTGCTGTATCCCATTTAACGCCCTTTAGACGATGGGCCGAACCGACTCCAAGGATACCAGAAGAAATGACATGAGTAGTACTAACCGGTAAATGAATATAGGTAGCGCCAAAAATAATAGCAGCACCAGTTAAATCCGCAGCAACTCCATTTACTGGACGTATCTTCATAATTTTTCCGCCAACTGTTTTGATAATTTTCCACCCGCCAATGGAAGTTCCTAGTCCCATTGCAACGGCACAGGAAGCTTGTACCCAAAACGGGATTCCTGCATCTGGTGAAAGATATTTGCTGGATACAAGTGCTAAAGTAATGATCCCCATTGATTTTTGCGCATCATTTGTTCCATGTGAATAAGATTGTAGAGCGGCCGTTGCGATTTGGATATAACGGAATCTTTTGTTCGTCTTGGCTAAATTAAAATTTTTAAATGCTACTTTAAAAATACTGTAGACAATATATCCTACTACGAAAGCTAAAATAGGTGAAATAATTAGTGCTTCAATAATTTTTATAAAACCAGTGTAGTTTAATGCATTAAAGCCTTCTGCAGCAACTGCTGCCCCAGCAATAGAACCAATAATCGCATGGGAAGAACTGCTTGGGATCCCATAATACCAAGTCAGCAAATTCCAAAATATTGCAGCAAGCAGTGCTGCTAAAATAACCACAGACCCGTTATGAAGGGTGAAGGGATCAACAATATCCTTCGAAACTGTTTTAGCGACCCCAGTAAAAGTTAGGGCCCCAACCAAATTCATCACTGCCGCCAACATAATGGCTTGACGAGGTTTTAAAGCTTTTGTTGAAACGGACGTGGCGATTGCATTTGCGGTATCGTGAAAACCATTAATAAAATCAAATGCAAGGGCGCCAATGACAATTAAGATTGTTAAAATTAGTACAAGACTCATTTTTTTGCTCCTTATGCATTTTTCATAATAATGGATTCAAGGGTATTAGCTACTGTCTGGCAGAAGTCTGCAATATCCTCAAGGTCTTCGTAAATTTCCTTATATTGAATTATTCGAATTGGATCCTTTTCAACAGTGAATAAATGTTTAATTGACTGTCTTAAAATATTATCGCATTTTGATTCAAAATCCTTAATCTTAATGGCATGTTCTCTAATTTGAGCAAGCTTTTTGTTAGATAGTAACTCAACGGCCTTCTGAATCTCGTGAACACTGCCTTGAATCGCTTCAACAAACTGTAACATAAACTCATCTGCGTCTGTAATAGAGTACATTTCAAATAGGGCAGCACAAGCTTCAAGTCCGTCTAATACATCGTCCATGCTCATCGCAAGCTGAAGAATATCCTCACGCTCAATTGGAGTGATGAAGGCATCGTTTAATTCTTTAATGACTTCATGAACGAAGGTATCACCTTTCGATTCAAATTCTTTCATTTTTTCAGAAAAGATTTTTAAATCGCTAATATTTTTTAGTTTATATTCAGTAAAAAAATCCACACTTTCATCAAGATTTGATGATATTTTACTTAACAATGCTGAGAATTTATCTACCTTTTTAGCCATTTGATAATACCTCCAATAATTTAAACAAGAAATGTTTTCTTTTACACCCAAATTATTTTAGCTGAAATATGTAGAAAGAGAAAGAATTTACGTTGAATTTACAAAAACTTAACATTAGAATTTTCTGAATATGGCTATATGATTAAAGAATTTCTTTATTACTTTTGCCTACTATCATTAATTTATGTCTTTTTAAATATGATTTTTTCATGAG
>NZ_JBALPZ010000040.1:57801-61008 GCF_036965645.1 Neobacillus drentensis | reverse complement strand
TTATTCGGGTTATAGTTCAATATTTTAGGGGGAGGGGTTTTTATGCTTAAAAGAATGTCATTGCTGCTTATTATTTTTTTGAGTGGTTACCAATTGAAGATCCTTTTGTTCCTTCCCGTCTTCTTTATGGTATGATTTCCGTAGAACTTTAAGAGGAGGAGAACAAAGTGATGATTTGGGGAATAATTGGCTTATTGGTGGTGGGAGGTATCCTTCTCCTCTTATTAATGGTGAAAGAGGCCTTTTTAAATAAAGTTGTCGAGCATGAGTTAACCTTTCCGGACTTTCCTGATTCATTTGGTAAGGTAACCATTTTTTTTATTTCAGATATTCATAGAAGAGTAATTTCTGATTTAATCATTCAGAAGGTAAAAGGGAGAGCAGACCTGGTTATTATTGGAGGTGATTTAACGGAAAAGGGGGTATCGTTTTCACAAGTTAAGGACAATTTATTGAAATTAAAACAAATTGCACCTGTGTATTTTGTCTGGGGAAACAATGATTATGAGGTGGATTTCCGTAAATTAGATGCGACTTTCCTTGATTTAGGAGTAAAGGTCTTGGATAATACAGCCGTTACTTTTGAGTCAGACCGCGGAGATAAATTATCTCTTCTAGGGGTTGATGACTGCAGCCAAGAGAGAGACCGGCTTGATTTAGCTCTATTGGATGCGGAAGAAAACAGTTTTAAAATATTAGCTAGTCATATTCCAACTATAACAGAAAAAGTTTTGCCTGAGCATAACATTCGATTGGTGTTGAGCGGACATACTCATGGAGGTCAAATACATATCCTAGGATATAGCCCTTTTGAAAAAGGGAAGATAAAAAAGCATTATAATACTGTTCTTTTAATTAGTAATGGGTATGGAACAACGACCGTACCATTAAGGTTAGGAGCCCCTGCAGAAACACATCTGCTTATCTTAAAACAAGGACCGGAAAAGTTAGGCTGAGGTAGACAAATCACCAATAGTACCCTGCTGCATACACTAAAAAACAAGAGTTACGTCACGGCAGGGGGCAAAAGCATGCGCTTAGAACGCTTAACGGCCAATAAAATAAAAATTTTTTTAACATCTGATGATCTATTTGAAAGAGGACTTTCAAAAGAGGATATTTGGAAGGATTCAAGTAAATGGAATCAGCTCTTTCATGATATGCTCGAAGAGGCAAGTGAGGAATTTGATGTTGATTTCCAGGGTTCTGTAGCTGTAGAAATTTTCTCCCTTCAGGCTCAAGGAATGATTTTAATTATCACCGTTGATGAAGTAAAAGACGATGAAGAGTTATTATACGATGGTTATATTGAAATGCAGGTAAGGGTTGAGGGCTGCGAGGATCTCTTATATGAGTTTAATGAATTTGAGGATCTTGTCGGACTTGCCAAAAGACTTTCAATTATAGACATTTATGGTGGAAATCTTTTTTATATGCATAATCGCTACTATCTTCTTATGGATAGTGTTGAGGCTGACAAAAAGGAAAGGGCGGCATGTATTTTATCAGAGTTTGGGAATCCGTCCATTCTAAGTCCATATGTTCTTGCTGAGTATGGCAAACCAGTGATGAAACATTTTGCTGTGGAAACGATTCTTCATTTTTTTAAATAACTTGTTTAAATTCATATCATACTAAAGGGGCGAAGGCCCCTTTAGTTGTCCTTAAAAACCTCCGTGTTTTTAAAACTTCTTATATTCACCAAAGCGTTTTCAAATAAGACTTTGTCTATGTTTTTCTTCTTGCATAAATCCATTAAACGTGTATACTTGTCTCTGAAAGAAGACAACATTCGTAAAGAATTTTCTAGGAGGATTTCAAATGGTAGCCGAAAAAGCAAATAGTCAAACTAATCAAGAGGGAGATCATCATGATGTGTTGAAATCAACACAAACAGTTATACATAAAGCCCTTGAAAAGTTAGGTTATCCTGAAGAAGTATATGAGCTCTTAAAGGAGCCATTACGTTTGCTAACAGTGAAAATTCCCATAAGAATGGATGACGGTTCTATTAAGATATTTACAGGGTACCGTGCGCAGCATAATGATGCAGTTGGGCCTACAAAGGGTGGTATTCGGTTTCATCCTAACGTAACTGAAACTGAAGTGAAAGCCCTTTCGATATGGATGAGTTTAAAATGCGGGATTGTTGACCTTCCGTATGGCGGGGGGAAAGGTGGAATTGTCTGCGACCCGCGTGATATGTCTTTTAGAGAACTTGAAAGACTGAGCCGTGGCTATGTAAGAGCAATCAGTCAGATTGTAGGACCAACGAAGGATATTCCAGCACCGGATGTATTTACTAACTCACAAATAATGGCCTGGATGATGGATGAATATAGCCGTATTGATGAATTCAATTCCCCTGGATTTATCACAGGAAAGCCGCTTGTATTAGGGGGGTCTCATGGACGTGAATCGGCAACCGCAAAAGGTGTAACCATTTGTATTCGTGAAGCGGCAAAAAAGAAGGGAATTCAAATTGAAGGAGCAAGGGTAGTTGTCCAAGGATTTGGAAATGCAGGAAGTTATTTATCTAAGTTTATGCATGATGCTGGTGCAAAGGTAATTGGTATTTCAGATGCATATGGTGCACTGCATGATCCCAATGGTCTAGATATTGATTATCTTTTAGATAGACGGGACAGCTTTGGCACGGTAACAAAATTATTTAATAATACCATTACAAATAAAGAATTACTTGAGCTGGATTGCGATATTCTTGTTCCGGCGGCGATTGAAAATCAAATTACAGCAGAAAATGCTCACAATATTCATGCGAAGATTGTGGTTGAGGCAGCGAATGGTCCAACCACATTGGAAGCAACCGAAATTTTAACTGAGCGGGGCATTTTGCTCGTTCCAGATGTATTAGCATCGGCAGGCGGAGTAACAGTATCTTATTTTGAGTGGGTTCAAAATAATCAAGGCTATTATTGGACAGAAGAAGAAGTTGAAGAAAAATTAGAAAAAGTAATGGTGAAATCGTTCAAGAATATTTATGATACTGCGCAAACACGAAGAGTTGATATGCGCCTTGCTGCCTATATGGTTGGGGTACGAAAAATGGCTGAAGCCAGCCGCTTTAGAGGCTGGATTTAATCTGCCAAACGATTTTGAAAGTTGTGTTTGTTGAAACTATATGGAAAATCTCCTATCATGTTACGGTAGGAGATTTTTTTAATAATAAGGCTGTGTTAAAGGTTA
>NZ_JBALPZ010000040.1:0-57691 GCF_036965645.1 Neobacillus drentensis | reverse complement strand
CTCCCCGGCACGCCCGCGGGTTTGCTGAGCGACTGGAGCGGAAATCAACATCCAAATTTAACACAGCCAATAATAAAAGAATCCTTTTAGATTATGTGTGCTAAGGAGTTGGCCTAAATGCAAATAGAAGATGTCATCATTATTGGTGGTGGACCCTGTGGGTTAGCAGCAGCAATTGCCCTGCAAGACATAGGGAAGAAACCTTTAATAATAGAGAAAGGTAATGTAGTAAATTCCATCTATCACTATCCAACACATCAAACCTTTTTTAGTACAAGTGAGAAATTAGAAATTGGCGGGTTTCCCTTTGTAACTGATAGTTACAAGCCTAAACGGAACCAGGCGCTGGTGTATTATAGGGAAGTTGCTAAGCGTAAACAGCTGCGGATTAATGCTTTTGAAACAGTTTTAGAAGTTTCTAAAGAGGATGAACGATTCATGGTCAGGACTGATAAAGATAGCTATCAGACTCGTTATGTTGTCATTGCAACCGGTTATTATGACCACCCTAATTATATGAATGTACCGGGTGAAACCTTACCAAAGGTTTTCCATTACTTTAAGGAAGCCCATCCCTTCTATGATAAGGATGTTTGCGTCATCGGAGGAAAAAATTCAAGTGTTGATGCAGCACTAGAGCTTGTTAAGGCAGGAGCACGTGTTACGGTATTATACCGTGGCGGTGCCTATTCTCCGAGTATAAAACCATGGATCCTCCCTGAATTTGAATCATTAGTAAGGAATGAGACCATAAAGATGGAATTTCAAGCCGATGTTAAAGAAATTAAAGCTGATCAAGTAACATATGTTAAGGATGGGGAAGAAAAGACCATACAGAATGATTTTGTCTTTGCCATGACCGGGTATCATCCTGACCATGAATTCCTTGTGAAAATGGGTATTGGAATTGATGAAGAAACAGGAAGACCTACTTTTCATCCGAATACCATGGAAACCAATGTCAGTGGTATCTATATAGCCGGGGTGATTGCAGCAGGTAATAATGCAAATGAGATATTTATAGAAAATGGCCGATTTCATGGTGGACAAATTGCACAATCTATACTAGATAAAGAAGTTAAAGGGTGATGTATAATGAAAAAGGTTGTTCTATTAACAACCGGGGGGACGATTGCCAGCAAACCAAATAAAACATCTGGAAAATTAGCTTCTGGAGCAATAACTGGTGAAGAACTTGCTGGGATGTGTAATCTGCCTAATGAAATAGAAGTAATTGTTGACTCGGTCTTTCAAAAAGCAAGTATACATATTACGTTTGACGATCTAGTCTTTCTAAAAAATAAAATAGAGGATTATTTTAAGGATGAGACTGTTTCCGGTGTTGTTGTTACGCATGGGACTGATACGATGGAGGAAACAGCCTATTTTCTTGATTTAACCATTAACGACCGCCGGCCTGTTGTTGTCACAGGCTCGCAGCGTTCACCGGAAGATTTAGGAAGTGACGTGTACATTAATTTGCGTCATGCGATTTATGCTGCCTGTTCACCTGATTTACATGATGTTGGCACCGTAGTTGTATTTAATGAACGTATTTTTGCTGCTAGATATGTAAAAAAAGAACATGCCTCTAATATCCAAGGCTTTAATGTATTTGGGTTTGGATATCTTGGAATTATAGATAATGACAATGTTCATGTTTTTCAGAAACCGTTGAGACGAGAGTCCTATCAAATAAAATCCTCAATTCCTGATGTGGAAATTATTAAGTGCTATATTGGGGCAGATGGGAAATTCATTAAAGCTGCCCGAGAAGCAGGAGTGGCCGGAATCATTCTTGAAGGAGTAGGAAGAGGTCAAGTAGCTCCGAAAATGATGGAAGAAATCGAAAGATCTATAAAAGCAGGGATAAAATTAGTGATTACTACTAGTGCGGAAGAAGGGGCAGTCTACACAACTTACGATTATGAAGGTAGTGCATATGACCTTTTTAAAAAAGGTGTCATCCTTGGGAGTGATAATGATTCTAAAAAGGCGAGGATGAAATTGGCAGTTGCATTAGCAAGCGGCCTAGAGCACATCAACTTTTAACGAGTGATATAATCTCGGCTGCTGGAATGAATCTTTCATTTTCTTTCCGGACTATACATGGTACCATTAAGAAAAAGGGTTTGGAAAAGAGGTTCAGAATGCTTGGATTATTATCGGCCGGAGTTGCTCCAGGCTTGGCCTTATTAAGTTACTTTTATTTAAAAGATGAATATGAACCAGAGCCTGTTTCCCTTGTTTTTCGGACATTTTTGTATGGTGTTCTGCTGGTGTTCCCAATTATGTTTATCCAACATGTTTTGGAAACAGAGCATTTATTAAAATCGAATTTATTAGATGCTTTTTTTGGGTCAGGCATTTTGGAAGAGTTCTTTAAATGGTTTATCCTTTTTTATCTCATATATCAACATGTTGAATTTGATGAACCGTTTGACGGTATTGTATATGGTGTTGCAGTTTCGCTGGGCTTTGCCACTGTGGAGAATATATTTTATTTAGTGGCAAATGGAATCGAACATGCCATGACTCGAGCTTTATTACCTGTTTCAAGTCATGCCTTATTTGGAGTCATTATGGGTTTTTACCTTGGAAAAGCAAAGTTTACAAAAGGTAGTAAAACAAAATGGATTCTATTATCACTATTATTGCCTATTTTATTGCATGGGTCCTATGATTTTATATTGATCTCAATTGAAAATTGGGTGTTTATTATTTTGCCATTTATGATTTTCCTATGGTGGTTCGGATTGCGAAAAGTAAAAAAGGCGAAAATTTTAAGTGCCAAACATTTTAAAAAACAATATCCAGAACAAAAGGCACAAGCACCTGTTTAATTAACTTCTCATTATGTTAAACCCTTCACACATTGTTGAAGGGTTTTTTTCTGCTAGAAATGGAATAAAAACACCAATAAAACAAAAAATAGGGTTAATGTAAAAAAGATTCATAATGGGGGTTATTATTCCATGATAAAGAAAAGCATCCTGATCAGATTCTTCATCGTAATCTTTACTTTTACCATACCAGTTTCTTTTTTGGAGGGCCAAAAAGTACAAGCCTTTACAAATCAGGTAATCCAAAGGGGCGCGGTAGGAGAGGATGTAATTGAGCTCCAATCAAGGCTCAAATATATAGGCTTTTACCACGGAAAAACAGATGGGGTATTTGGATGGAGTACGTATTGGGCATTACGAAATTTCCAATATGAATTTGGTTTACCAATTGATGGAATTGCTGGGTCGACAACCAAAGTAAAGTTAACTAAAGCCACGAAATATAACAAACAAACAGCACAAAATTCTGCTCCACCCCAGGATGCAGCCAAAAAGCCGACAGCATTAAATACACCAAAAGGTTATTCACAAAATGATATCCGCTTAATGGCAAATGCTGTACATGGCGAATCGAGAGGAGAACCGTATATTGGTCAGGTTGCAGTCGCAGCTGTTATCTTAAATCGAGTCAATAGTGCGTCTTTTCCAAACACAGTTTCAGGAGTGATCTTTGAACCTGGTGCATTTACAGCTGTTGCTGATGGGCAAATTTGGCTTACACCAAATGAATCTGCTAAAAAGGCCGTGCTAGATGCGATCAATGGGTGGGATCCAACTGGCGAAGCATTGTATTATTTTAATCCAGCTACTGCTACAAGCGGGTGGATATGGGGCAGGCCGCAAATAAAACGAATTGGCAAGCATATTTTCTGTAAATAGAGGGGTGAGTTCAATTGATTAGAGGAATATTGATTGGTGTTCTCGCTATCGGTATTGCGGGAACAGCTTATTGGGGCTACCAAGAACATCAAGAAAAAAATGCGGTTCTTATTAATGCAGAAAACAGCTATCAACGGGCTTTCCACAATCTTTCTTATCGCATGGATTTATTAAACGATAAAATTGGGACGACACTTGCGATGAATTCCAAAGAATCCTTATCTCCATCCTTAATAGAAGTATGGAGACTTACTTCTCAGGCACATAGCGATGTCGGACAGCTGCCGTTAACATTATTGCCCTTCAATAAAACGGAGGGATTCTTGGCGAATATCGGCAACTTTAGCTATCGGACCGCAGTTAGAGATTTATCAAAGGAACCTCTAACAGATAAGGAATATCAAACTCTTCAGTCACTATACAAACAGTCTGGTGATATTCAAAACGAGCTGCGTAATGTACAGCATATGGTGTTAAAAAATAATCTTCGGTGGATGGACGTGGAACTTGCACTTGCCTCCGGGAAAGAAAATACTGACAATACCATCATTGATGGTTTCAAGACCGTTGAAAAAACCGTATCAAGTTTTGAAGAATCAGATATGGGACCTACTTTTTCTAATTTGCAAAAAAAGGATGAAAACTATGAGAAAATTAAAGGAAAAACCATAACTCGAAAAGATGCCATAAAAATTGCGAAAAAGTATATAAAGTTTGATGGAAATGCCAACGTAAAAGTTACCGACAATGGGAAGGGCTCTGATTATGGTTTTTACAGTGTATCCATCGAGAATAAAAAAACAGGTCAAGAGGCAAGTATGGATATTACAAAAAAGGCAGGCCATCCGATTTGGTTTATTAATAACCGGGATATAAAGAAACAATCGCTGAGTTTAAATGATGCAAACGCCAAAGCAGCGGGATTTTTAAAGGAGTCCGGATTTGAGAACTTAGAAACTTTCGAGAGCGCACAGTATGACAATGTTGGGATATTTGATTTTGTTACCAATATAAATGGCGTGAGAATCTATCCGGAATCAGTGAAAGTCAAAGTAGCACTGGACAATGGAGATATCATTGGTGTTTCTGCTGAGGAATATTTAAAATCATTTCAAACTCGAACAATTGAAAAACCTGCTATTACACTCGAACAGGCTCGTGCAAAAGTAAATCCAAAATTAAAGGTAATGGAACAAAGAAAAGCCATGATTGTAAATGATATAAATGAAGATGTACTATGTTATGAGTTCTTAGGGACATTGGGTGATGATACGTACCGAATCTTTATTAATGCAAAAACAGGATTAGAAGAAGAAGTAGAAAAGCTTAAAAACGCTGAGGCAACATACAAAGATGTTTTATAGAGGAAAAAGAGGGAAACACTTCTTTTCCCTCTTTTCCATACCTTATACATAATCATAGAATAAAAACAGTGCGCTCCTCCAATACTAAGCACATATAGTTTTTGGGGTGACGATCATGAGAGCGGTAGAGAGAATTTTAATTAAATTAGTAATTGTCCAATTCATCTTCTTATTTTTATCACAATTTTTGTTTCATCAGATGGATATTTTTCCGCAAATAAAACAGTTAACAAAGTATGAAGGAGTAAATGAAAATACATTAACTGAAATAATGCAAACCTTTATGGGGAAAGAATCGCCGAGACAGTAGCATGAACGTATGAAATAGGAGAGTATAAATTCTTCCTCTTAATTGGAAGGTTTATACTTTCCTTTTTTTATTGAGCATCGGAGCATTAACATACTACTAAAGGTAGGTCTATTTGAATCTACATTTTTCTTCTATATAAAATATAAAAAAAAGAGGCATATCTTTATCTTGTGGTAAAATAAATAAGGTAGACGAGACGAACATGAGAGCATTTAGGAGGATTTATGGAAAATAAAATATCAATTGCAATTGACGGCCCAGCCGCTGCCGGGAAAAGTACTGTAGCAAAAATTGTGGCAGAAAGACTTATTTATATTTATATTGATACAGGTGCGATGTATAGAGCATTAACATATAAAGCAATCATTAACCAACTCGATCTGGAAGATGAAGCAGCACTATTGGATACGCTCTTATCGACAGATATTGAACTGAAACCATCTGATAAAGGGCAATTGGTCTTTCTTGACCATCTTGATGTAACGGATTTGATACGTTCGGCGGAAGTAACCAATTCTGTGTCCTATGTCGCCAGGCAGCCACAAGTTCGACAAGAAATGGTCAAGAGACAGCAGGCATTTGCCATTGATGGCGGAGTTGTTATGGATGGACGAGATATCGGAACACATGTGTTACCAAACGCGGAAGTAAAAGTGTTTTTGCTTGCAAGTGTAGAGGAGAGAGCTGAAAGACGGCACGCTGAAAACTTGGAGAAGGGCTTCCCTTCTGATTTGGAAAGATTAAAAGAAGAGATTGCCAAGCGGGATAAAATTGACTCGGAAAGAGAAGTGGCTCCTTTAAAGAAGGCAAATGATGCAATAGAAATCGACACAACCTCTTTGTCCATTCCTGATGTTGTCGAAAAAATTATGACATTGGTTAAGGAAAGGATTGGATGAGATTGACTTTTTATGGGTTTGCTAAATCAGTTGTTTATACCATCTTCAAACCTTGGTACCGGGTACAAGCAATTGGGGTAGAAAATATTCCAAAAGAGGGCGGAGTACTTCTATGCTCCAACCATATCTCTGTACTCGACCCTATTATAGTTGGGATTATGTGTCCCCGTCCTGTGCATTATATGGCTAAGGATGAGCTGTTTCAGGTCCCGGTACTCGGTGGAATTGTTAGAAAATGTAATGCATTCCCGGTAAAAAGGGGCTTTAGTGACCGAGAGGCATTAAGAACAGGATTAAAGCTTTTAAAGGATGGACACATATTCGGACTCTTTCCGGAAGGAACCAGAAGCAAAACTGGGGAATTAGGAAAAGGACTTGCAGGAGCCGGCTTTTTTGCATTAAGAACAGAGGCTAAAGTTGTACCATGTGCAGTCATAGGCCCGTATAAAAGTCTAAACAAATTAAAAATGGTATATGGAAAACCAATCGATATGACTGAAATGAGGCAAACAAAAGCTTCGACAGAACAGGTTACTGAATTAATTATGTCTGAAATTGATAAACTTATAAAAGAGCATAAATAGGTTCTGCTTGACAAAATAAGCTATTTGTAAGAAGTTAATAAAAAGGGATTTTTTTTGAAAATTCTAATGGATTTGTTTTCTTTTATATGTGGTGTTTGCAGAGTGCTTTTCACCAAATCATATATAGATTTTTAGATAAATGGAATAAGGAGGAATACATATGTCGGAAGAACTAAATCAAGTAGAAGTGAAGAACTTTGAAATTGGGGATAGAGTTACAGGACAAGTTACTAAGGTTGAAGAAAAACAGGTGCTTGTGAATATTCCAGGCAGTAAACTTGATGGTATTATCCCAATCAGTGAACTATCAAGTCTTCATATTGAAAAGGCATCTGATGCTATTGCAGAAGGTGATCAACTTGAGTTAGAAGTGACTAAAGTAGAAGAAGATGCGTTAGTACTATCGAAGCGCAAGGTAGATGCTGAAAAGGCTTGGGAAAGCTTAGAACAAAAATTCCAAGCTGGGGAGGTATTTGAAACAGAGGTTAAGGACGTTGTTAAAGGTGGATTAGTGGTAGACCTTGGTGTTCGCGGATTTGTTCCTGCTTCCCTTGTCGAAGCGCATTTTGTTGAGGATTTCAGTGATTATAAAGGGCGTACACTTTCCTTTAAAATCGTTGAACTTGATAAGGAGAAAAATCGTTTGATCCTTTCACATCGGGCAGTGGTAGAAGAAGAAAAAGGGAAGTTAAAACAAAACCGTCTTGGTGCAATTGAAGCTGGACAAGTGATTGATGGAACAGTGCAAAGAATTACTGATTTTGGAGCATTCGTTGATATTGGTGGAATTGATGGTTTAGTACACATTTCACAATTGTCTCATGAACATGTTAGTAAACCTTCTGATGTTGTCCAAGAGGGGCAGCAGGTTAAAGTCAAAGTATTAAGTGTTGATCGTAACAATGAAAGAATTTCATTATCTATAAAAGAAACTCTTCCTGGGCCTTGGAGTAATATTTCTGAGAAAGCTCCAAAAGGAAGTGTTTTAACTGGAACAGTAAAAAGACTGGTTTCTTATGGAGCTTTTGTGGAAGTGTTCCCTGGAGTAGAGGGTCTTGTTCATATTTCTCAAATTGCTCATAAACATATCGGTACCCCACATGAAGTATTAAAAGAAGGTCAAGAAGTACAAGTAAAGGTTCTAGATGTAAACGCGCAAGATCAACGTTTATCTTTGAGCATAAAGGAATTGCTTGAAAAAGAAGTTGAGGAAAATTTCGATTACGAGCTCCCTGAAGAATCTAAAGGTTTTCAGCTTGGGGAAATGATCGGAGATAAACTAAAGAATCTAGGAAAATAATGGTGATGTAAGTGTCAAGATCTGAACGAAAATGGGATCATATTCGCTTTGCCTTGGAAAATAGGCAAAATCGTTCTACAGTTTTCGACGATATTCAATTTATTCACCAAAGCTTACCGAATATCCGTGTGTCAGATGTTCGATTAAATGACGTAATTGGCGAACTTTCTTTAAGTTCGCCAATTTTTATCAATGCAATGACAGGCGGCGGTGGAGAAAAAACATATCGAATTAACAAACAGCTGGCAATCGCTGCAAAGCAAACAGGGGTAGCTATGGCTGTTGGTTCACAAATGTCTGCTATCAAAGATAAGCAGGAAAGATATACATATGAAATCGTCCGGAAAGAGAATCCAGAGGGAATTGTAATTGCTAATTTAGGAAGCGAAGCGACAATTGATAATGCTAAGTTGGCCATTGATATGATCGGGGCCAATGCCTTACAAATCCATTTAAATGTGATTCAAGAACTAACAATGCCCGAGGGGGATCGAGATTTCACCGATGCTTTGAAGAGAATTGAAAATATCTCCAGAAGGGTAGATGTACCTGTTATTGTTAAGGAAGTCGGCTTCGGTATGTCTAGGGAAACTGTTGAGTCTTTATTTGCTGTAGGAGCTGCATTTGTCGATGTGGGTGGTTCAGGAGGGACCAATTTTGCCGAAATAGAAAATAAGCGCAGGAAACAGTCTCTTCCGTTTTTTAATAACTGGGGAATCCCTACACCGATTTCAATCCTTGAGGCAGCGAGCGTTTCTAATGATAATCCGATTATTGGGTCCGGTGGTTTTTCCTCAAGCTTAGAAATTGCAAAAGGTTTAGCGATTGGCGCCAGTGCAATCGGTTTAGCTGGTTTCTTCTTGCAAATACTTGTAGAGGAAGGATTGGAGGTTTTAATCGAGGAGATAAACAACCTTCATATGGAATTAACGATGATTATGACTGCATTAGGTGCAAAGTCTATTTCGGACTTAAAAAAGGCCCCCCTCGTCATTTCAGGTGGGACCTATCACTGGTTAAATCAAAGGGGAATTGATACAAAACAATATAGCCAGCGTACCATTTTATAAAGCTCTCGCACCAGCGAGAGCTTTAACTTTATTTATCATATTTTCCATCGTTCAAATCTCTAGCTTCCTCAGGACTCGATAATTTTGTAGACCCAGCATAGTGTAATGCCTGATCACGATCTGACTCCACTCTTCTACTAGCTTTCAACTTTTTTTCTTGGCGGTCTTTTCCCATTTATCACACCTCCTCTTAATAAGATGATTCACGATTCAAATATTATTCAAGGAAGTATGAAAGTACATAAAGATTACCAATAATGAAAATAATAGGTGGTGAATGTATGGGTGGATTAATGTTTTATTGGATTTTTTGGTCATTTTGGGTGTATCTCACATTTTTGGTAGATAAGAAAAATCCATATCGGGGAAAATTATCTGCCATAATTTTAATTGTACTTCTTTTGTCCAATCTTCAGTTTCATCTTAGAGGATTCGACATTCATGCCAGTGGATTATTTTTATTAGTGATTTGCTATACTTTCATTAGTCAGGAAAAACAGAGAGCAATAATTTATTATTTTATTTGTTCATTAATTGTGTCAATTGGGTATGTGACCTTTCATTTATTTGAGATTTTTGACCCAGTATGGATTATTTTTAAAAAGGAATGGATGATGGGAATTTGTTTTGGGTACCTTTCGATTCTGCTGCAAAAAACTTTAAAAGGCCGATTGCTCATTACGATTTGCGGGACAATGCAAGGAGAATTTTTATATGCTTATACCTTAAGTAAGTTTCCCTTTCCTTATGAAATAGGCGGATTTGAATATCTTGATGTATGCGCGTTAATTTCAGCTTTACTCGTATGTTGGAGTGCACTTGAAAATGCAAGTACTTATATCCAAACACACTATCACTTTTTTGAAAAAGAAAAGCAAAAATCATCATAAATGGGTTGTTAGGAGAATCCTTTCCATTGCGGGAAAGGATTATCATTGTTAAAATAATTGAAGTTAGGCCCTTCTTGTTAACAGAAGGGTTTCTTTACTTAAGGCTATATTCGCATAGATTATTGTTTTTCGTACAAGTTCATCAACCCGTATAACTTGAGGTATCGTGGCATCTTTTCGTAACACATTTGCGAAAATTGCCTAGAAACTTAGTAAATGACCCGTATTAAGGACCAAAAACATCAAAGTTTACGAAAAGAGCCTTATTTACGTAAGAACTTTCAATTTGAATGATGCTAACTTATAACATTATAGTGAAATATATCAGAAAGGATGGCGATTTTATATGGTTAAACCTGTTATTGCCATTGTAGGAAGACCAAACGTTGGGAAATCGACGATTTTTAATAGGATTGTCGGTGAGCGTGTTTCCATCGTTGAAGACGTTCCAGGAGTAACTAGGGACCGGATTTATAGTTCAGGTGAGTGGTTAACACATGATTTTAATGTGATCGACACGGGCGGTATTGATATTGGTGATGAGCCGTTTTTAGAGCAGATTCGTCAGCAGGCAGAAGTGGCCATCGATGAAGCAGATGTGATTATCTTTTTAACAAATGGTCGTGAAGGGGTAACAGCGGCGGATGAAGAAGTGGCAAAAATTCTCTATAGGTCCAAAAAGCCAATCGTATTAGGGGTCAATAAAATTGATAACCCTGAAATGCGGGAGTTTATTTATGATTTTTATTCATTGGGATTTGGTGAACCAATCCCAGTCTCTGGGTCACACGGGCTGGGCCTAGGTGATTTATTAGATGAGGCTGCTAAACATTTCCCTAAATCCAAGCCAATAGAATATGATGAAGATGTAGTAAAGTTTTCCTTAATTGGGCGCCCAAATGTTGGAAAGTCTTCCTTAGTGAATGCCATTTTAGGAGAAGACCGTGTCATCGTCAGCAATATTGCCGGTACAACACGTGATGCTGTGGATTCACCGTATACTTATAACGGGCAAAAATATGTCATTATTGATACAGCTGGAATTAGAAAAAAAGGAAAAGTGTATGAGACTACAGAAAAATATAGTGTACTGCGTGCGTTAAGGGCTATCGAACGTTCTGATGTTGTATTAGTGGTCATTAACGCCGAAGAAGGAATTATTGAGCAAGATAAGAAGATTGCCGGATATGCCCATGAAGCAGGACGAGCTGTAGTAATTGTCGTTAATAAATGGGATGCAGTTGAAAAGGACGAGAAAACAATGAGGGAATTAGAGCAAAAGATAAGAGAACACTTCTTATTTCTTAGCTATGCTCCGATTGTTTTCTTATCGGCAAAAACGAAAAAACGAATTCATACCCTTATGCCTGTGATTAATACGGCAAGTGAAAATCATTCGATGCGGGTTGAAACAAGTGTGTTAAATGATGTCATAATGGATGCAGTAGCGATGAATCCAACGCCAGCCGACAAAGGAAAGCGATTAAAGATTTATTATGCAACTCAAGTAGCCGTCAAACCTCCGACCTTTGTTGTGTTTGTGAATGAACCGGAGTTAATGCATTTTTCCTATGAGCGCTTTCTTGAAAACAGGATTAGGGAAGCTTTTGGATTTGAGGGAACCCCAATTAAGATTTATGCAAGAGAAAGAAAATAATAAAAGGCAGGTGTTGGGTAATGCAGGAGGATAACAAAATAGCCGTAACTGTTATTGGTGCAGGAAGCTGGGGAACAGCCCTCGCTATGGTACTTGCAGACAACGGCCATGAAGTACGTTTATGGAGTCATAATGAGGATCAGGTAAGGGAACTTAATCAATCTCATACCAATCAAAAATATTTACCTGACATCATACTGCCAGAATTAATTGCTGGTTATGCCTCGCTACATGATGCTTTAATTGGAGTTGAAAATATTATTTTGGCTGTCCCAACTAAAGCCATCCGGGAAGTCTTAGGTAGCATCCGGGAAGTCCAGAAAGCACCACTCGTTATTACGCACGTGAGTAAAGGAATTGAGCCGAATACTTTATTGCGGATTACCGAAATCATAAAAGAAGAAATGCCAAAAGAGCTTCTAAAGGATGTTGTTGTTCTTTCAGGACCAAGTCATGCTGAAGAAGTAAGCCGTCGACATCCAACAACAGTTACCGTCTCATCAGAAAATATGGAAGCGGCTGTTCGTATTCAGGATCTGTTTATCAATCAAAATTTCCGTGTTTATACCAATTCAGATGTGATTGGTGTGGAAATTGGCGGTGCGTTGAAGAACATTATTGCCTTGGCTGCAGGTATCACGGATGGACTTGGTTACGGTGATAATGCCAAGGCGGCATTAATGACTCGAGGACTTGCCGAAATTGCCCGGCTCGGAACCAAGATGGGAGCGAATCCATTAACGTTCTCTGGATTAGCGGGAATTGGTGATCTAATTGTAACATGTACAAGCGTTCATTCAAGGAACTGGAAAGCAGGAAATATGCTTGGTAAAGGAAAAACACTCGATGAGGTTCTCAATAGTATGGGAATGGTGGTTGAGGGTGTAAGGACAACTAAAGCAGCATATCAGCTTGCACAAAAATATAATGTTCAAATGCCGATTACATCTGCCCTCTATAATGTCTTATTTAATGGTAAAAATGCTAAAGATGCCGTCGATGTCTTAATGTCGCGCGGCAGAACCCATGAAATGGAAGATTTAGTCAATGTCCTTGAGGAAAAATCTCTAGAAGAGTAAAAATGTGCTTTTTTCTTAAGAAAATAGGCGTTCTCATGATGCGTTTTTTCTCTAGGTTGCATACAATGCAACGAAGCAACCTGGTAGTATACGCTGGTGAATGGGTTATTTAGTCCAGAAGTGACTGAAGTAAAGAACTCGCCCCTCTTTACTTCAGTTTTTTTTATTTTAAGGCTCTGTTGATTGAAGCGGAAAGCGAGAGCCTGCAGCGGGAATCAACAGCCATATTTAGCAGGGCCTATTTAAAAAAATTTTTTTATGATAATAGCTATGATATAATTAATTCTCGAAAAAGGGGGAATAAAATTGTCACCAGCTATGATAAAGATGTGGATATCCATTGCAGGAATGGCTCTTATGTTTCTTGCCATTATTACGATTTATTTGAGCCGGTATAAGTTAAAAGGAATATTTCGAATGATTACAGCTATTATTGCTTATTTATTCATGATTGTTGCAGGATTGACCTTACTGATCGTTTTCTTTACTTGAAGTTTAAATCATACATAAATGTAAAGGTGATTTTATGAAAAGAAAAATGCTGTTTAGTTTTCTTTGGATTACAGCAGTCCTTTTATCTGGATGCATGTATCCTAAAGAGGAATTAACCCAAAACCAGGTGCCATATAAAGACCAAATTAATGCGGTACAAACGGCAGTAGATGACTTTCAAAAGGATAATGACGGTATCCTTCCCATAAAAACAAAGGAAGCAAAAACACCAATTTATCAAAAGTACCCAATTGAATTTAAAAAAATTGCCCCTAAGTATATGGCTGAGCCACCAGGTAACGCTTATGAGAGTGGTGGTATCTTTCAATATGTACTTGTGGATGTAGAGACTAATCCTACTGTTAAATTATTAGATTTAAGGATGGCAGAAACGATACGTGATATAAAATTAAGGATAAAAACAAATGGTTATCCTCCATATAAAAAAGAAATTTCCAAGAATGTATATACACTGGACTATTCAAAACTCGGGTTCAAAAAGGAGCCATATGTTGTTAGTCCATTTACGAATCAAAACCTCTCATTTGTTATAACTGGTGATGCTGAGGTTTACATTGATTATCGTCCGGATCTCTATCAAGTCCTCAAAAAGACTGGGAAGGAGCCGAAGCCAGGAGAGGATATACGATCTATTTTAGTGAATGATTCTATGTTTGTTCCTGCTTATTCCCTGCCTTATACAATTGATCCTAAGACAAAAGAACCTGTGTTTTTAGTGGAATAAGAAAACGGATAAGTCCCCATCTCTACTGCTAGAGAGCGTCCTGGGCTTTAATTTTTGTCATAACCCTTTTCCTATGAAATATATTGTAGGAGAAGGGTTTTTTTATACTTAATTATATAATGGAGATATGGATTTAATGTTCTCTCCGTATCCGTTAACCATAGTTAGAAACCCTCCATACCATTAAATGTTCAGAGCAAAACAGATATCAGGACATCAGAATAAATTTTAACAAGGGGGCAAAAAATTTTAGAAAAGTGTCATAAGGAGGTAGGACAACATCATAAATATATACTGTCCAAAAATACCTAATATGGATGATATTATCCCACTTTACTCTATGATCGGGAGGGGATCACTTGGAAAAGGTTGATATTTTTAAAGATATTGCCGAGAGAACCGGCGGTGATATTTATCTTGGAGTAGTCGGAGCAGTGAGAACAGGTAAATCGACATTTATTAAAAAGTTCATGGAGCTTGTTGTCTTACCGAATATAAACAGTGAAGCTGAAAGATCACGGGCACAGGATGAGCTTCCGCAAAGTGCAGCAGGTAAAACAATCATGACGACGGAGCCGAAATTTGTCCCAAATCAGGCGGCCACTGTGCATGTTGATGAGGGGCTTAATGTTAATATCAGACTGGTAGATTGCGTGGGATACACAGTACCAGGTGCAAAGGGCTATGAGGATGAAAACGGGCCTAGAATGATTAATACGCCATGGTATGAGGAGCCTATTCCATTCCATGAGGCGGCTGAAATTGGCACAAGAAAGGTAATACAGGAACATTCAACTATTGGAGTTGTGGTTACCACTGATGGGACCATAGGAGAAATTCCTAGAAGTAACTATATTGAAGCGGAAGAAAGAGTTATAAACGAGCTTAAAGAAGTAGGCAAACCATTTATTATGGTGGTCAATAGTGCTCAGCCATACCATCCTGCTACTGAAACACTTAGATCCAGTTTAGCAGAAAAATATGATATTCCTGTCATTGCGATGAGCGTAGAGAGCATGCGTGACAGCGATGTTCATAACGTTCTGCGCGAGGCGTTATATGAGTTTCCAGTACTGGAGGTAAATGTTAACCTGCCAAGCTGGGTCATGGTCCTTAGAGAGAATCATTGGCTCCGTGAAAGCTATCAGGAAGCTGTGAAAGAAACAGTTAAAGATATCAAGAGATTACGAGATGTTGATCGAGTCGTTCAACAGTTCAGTGACTTTGAATTCATTGAGAAAGCCGGATTAGCCGGTATAGAAATGGGTTCTGGAGTTGCTGAAATCGATTTAATCGCACCTGATGAATTGTATGATGATATATTAAAAGAAATCGTTGGAGTAGAAATTAGAGGTAAAGATCATCTCCTTGAATTAATGCAAGATTTTGCCCATGCAAAAGCAGAATATGACCACATTGCTGATGCGTTAAAGATGGTAAAACAGACTGGCTACGGGATTGCCTCGCCGACACTAACTGATATGAGTCTTGAAGAACCTGAAATTATCCGCCAGGGTGCTAGATTTGGGGTAAGGCTAAGAGCGGTAGCACCATCCATTCACATGATAAAAGTGGATGTCGAATCAGAATTCGCCCCAATCATAGGTACAGAAAAGCAAAGTGAAGAGTTAGTCCGTTACTTAATGCAGGACTTTGAAGATGACCCATTATCCATTTGGAATTCAGATATCTTTGGCCGGTCATTAAGTTCCATTGTTCGAGAGGGGATTCAGGCTAAACTGTCATTAATGCCAGAGAATGCAAGATATAAATTAAAAGAAACATTAGAGAGAATTATTAACGAAGGTTCTGGAGGATTAATCGCGATTATCCTCTAACTGTGGGACTCCATTTTGGAGTCCTTTTTTTAAATTTTCGCTAAATAAGCGCTAAAAATAAGTCAAATATAGCAGAATATTGATGAACAAAGAAAAGATTACCATTATTTCATGAAATCTTCTTGATATGCGGAAATGATTATGATAATCTTTTAACAGAATTACGTTATAGTGCCTGAACCCTTTATTTTATTGGGTTTTTATAAAAAAATAGATTTAGGTCTCCAAAGTAGTCAAATTGGATTACTTTGTTAATAAAACCTAGCTATGACGTATAGAAATTAGAAAAATTGTTTAGAAATGTAGATAAGTAATCTTATTTACGAATCTTGATAATTTCTTTGGGAGGAGGTGAATGGCATGAACAAGACAGAACTTATTAATGCAGTTGCTGAAGCTAGCGAGCTTTCAAAAAAAGACGCTACAAAAGCAGTTGATGCTGTTTTTGATGCGATTTTAGATGCTTTAAAAAATGGTGATAAGGTACAACTAATTGGTTTTGGTAACTTTGAAGTACGTGAGCGTGCTGCCCGTAAAGGTCGTAACCCACAAACAGGTGATGAAATCGAAATCGCTGCTAGCAAGGTACCAGCTTTCAAACCAGGAAAAGCGCTTAAAGATGCAGTTAAGTAATTACATAAATGATTGCTTTAAGCGGGAGCTTAGGCAAAAAGGTCATGGAGAAGTCCATGGCCTTTTTTCTTTCTCATAGGGTAAACATCAAGTTAAAACATCTATTTTTTTTGCTTGCAGTGAAATGATTGTGCTAATATGTATTTGTTGTTTATACTTAAAAGATATACTTTAGGAGGAATACGGTATGTCGGAAGTCAATCGTGCCCAAATCGAAGAGGCGGTACGTTTAATATTAGAAGCAATAGGTGAAGATCCAAATCGTGAAGGTCTACTTGACACACCTAAAAGAGTGGCAAAAATGTATGAGGAAGTATTCAGTGGTTTAAATGAAGATCCAAAGCAGCATTTTGAAACCATTTTTAGTGAAGACCACGAAGAACTTGTATTAGTGAAAGATATTCCGTTTTACTCTATGTGCGAACATCATTTGGTCCCATTTTTTGGAAAAGCGCATGTTGCTTATATTCCACAAAATGGCCGTGTAACAGGGCTTAGTAAATTAGCGCGTGCGGTTGAAGCAGTTGCTAAAAGGCCGCAGCTGCAGGAAAGGATTACGTCAACAATTGCAGATAGTATGATGGAAAAGCTTGACCCTCGCGGTGTAATGATTGTCGTGGAGGCGGAGCATATGTGTATGACCATGCGTGGTGTAAAAAAGCCTGGTTCTAAGACCGTTACAACGGCTGTTCGTGGAATTCTTGCAGATGATGCAGTGGCACGTTCTGAGGTTCTTTCCTTGATAAAATATTGAGAACAATTATTTCTTGACATTTGGAGTGATCAATTTGGAAAAGCGTAATCCACAAAATAGCGAATATGTTGTGATTAAAGCTGAAGATGATGGCGTTAGTGTAATCGGGCTAACAAGAGGCTCTGATACCAGATTCCATCATTCTGAAAAACTTGATAAAGGAGAGGTGCTCATTGCTCAATTTACGGAGCATACCTCTGCGATTAAAATTCGTGGTAACGCTAAAATTTTAACTCAATTTGGTGAAGTTGAGAGTGAACTTAGAAAATAGCCGCAATATAGAATGCTAAGTGTTTATTTTGTGAACACCTGCTCATATCAGACCTTTTATGTTATAATGGTCTCTGCCTTGTTTTATTATTGAGAAAGTAATTTTTCTTAATAGAGGCATGAAATTTTCATTCAAATAGACAATATAAAATACATAAAGTGATTACATCGGGGAAGCAAGGGTGATGATGGTGCATAACATTCGACAAAGATTTATAGCGATAAAAGAGCAGGTCGAAAAAAGGGTTTTGGATTCCTACTTAATTGAATACATAGAAACCCCAAAAATTGATGAGGAAAAGCTTTTAGCCCTCGTCTCTATTATGGAACCACTAGATCTGTCTTTTAATGAGATTCAAAACTATTCATTGTCAACGATGTTAATCCAAATTGCCCTTGACACCCATGATTACATATCCAGTGCGTCAATTGATGAGAAAAAACGCCAATTAACAGTATTAGCAGGGGACTATTTTAGCGGACTATACTACAAACTTCTTGCAGAATCAGAAGATATAAACATGATAAAATCTCTTTCAGCAGGGGTAAAAGAGGTAAACGAAAATAAGATTCTCGTATACCAAAGTAACCTTGATGGAATAAAGAGTTTAATGAATAGTATGAGAAGAATTGAAAGTTCTTTACTGACAAAAGTTACTGAATATTTTAAAGTGGAGTTTTGGAATGATTTCCTAAGTGACCTTTTATTATTTAAAAGGTTATTAGTTGAAAAGGACCAATATTTTCAATCAGGGTACTCTATTTTATTTCAATCATTGAAGAAGCTTTTTTACTCCGAAGTAAAATTGGAAGAACTATCAGTAGAACAACAACAGCGTTTAATACAAGCTTGCGATGAATATTTAGAACGTTTAAAACGTTCAATTGAAAAGCAACTTCCTAACATGAATGACTTCCTTGCACAAAGGGTCACAGTGTTGTTGGGGCAGCATCAGCCATATGCCAAATCTTTTGTGGAAGAAGGGTAAAACATGCAGCAATCGAAGGAACAGCGCGTTCACAATGTGTTTGAAAAGATATCTGATAACTATGATAAAATGAACTCGGTTATTAGTTTCCAGCAACACATCAAGTGGCGGAAGGATACCATGAGAAGAATGAATGTTCAACCGGGATCAAAAGCTCTCGATGTCTGCTGCGGAACTGCTGACTGGACCATTGCATTAGCTGAAGCAGTTGGCCCGACCGGAAAAGTTACTGGCCTCGATTTTAGCCAAAACATGTTAAATGTTGGGATAGAAAAAGTTAAGGAATTAGGTCTTGAACAAGTGTCTTTAATCCATGGAAATGCAATGGAACTGCCATTTCCTGAAAACAGCTTTGATTATGTTACGATAGGCTTTGGATTAAGGAATGTACCTGATTACCTTCAAGTACTAAAGGAAATGAAGCGGGTTCTTAAACCAGGCGGGATAGCGGTTTGCCTAGAAACGTCGCAGCCTACCTTAATAGGCTATAAACAGCTTTATTATTTTTACTTTCGTTATATCATGCCTATGTTTGGAAAACTGCTGGCGAAAAGTTACCGGGAGTATGCTTGGCTTCATGAATCGGCTCGTGATTTTCCAGGGATGAGAGAGCTTGCCAAGTTATTTGAAAAAGCAGGATTTAAAGATGTGAAATATAAACCGTATAGTGGTGGTGCTGCCGCTGTTCACATAGGTAAAAAAATTTAATCATCAAAAATGAAGACAGGATGAAAAGCAGGGTGAATACAAATGAAATTAAAAATGATGTATTCATTTTTGAATTCGGATATTAACATAATAGAAAAAGAACTTGAAGAGACCATCCAGCCGGAGTCTCTTCTTTTGAAGCAAGCTTCTATGCATACACTACAAGCCGGAGGAAAACGAATTCGTCCTGTTTTTGTTTTGCTTGCAGGTAAATTTGGTCAATACGACATCCATGTACTTAAGAATGTAGCTGTCGCATTGGAATTAATTCATATGGCTTCACTGGTACATGATGATGTTATCGATGATGCCGACCTTCGACGGGGACAGCCAACTGTCAAATCAAAATGGGATAACAAAATCGCGATGTATACAGGTGACTTTGTTTTTGCACTTGCCCTTGAATTAATGACAAATATCAAAAGACCTGAAGCTCATAAAATCTTAGCAAACACCATTGTAGAAGTAACTGTTGGGGAAATTCAGCAAATAAAAGATAAATATCGTTTTAATCAAAATCTAAGGGACTACCTTAGGAGAATAAAAAGAAAAACAGCCTTGTTGATTGCAGTTAGTTGTCAGTTAGGAGCTGTTGCTGCGGGTGTTGAAGTGCATTATCATAAAAAATTATTCAGATTTGGATATTACGTAGGAATGTCCTATCAGATTATTGATGATATTTTGGATTTTACCTCAACTGAAAAGGAACTAGGAAAGCCGGCTGGAAGTGATCTTCTACAAGGAAATATTACTGCCCCTGCTCTCTTTGCAATGGAGAATCCCCATATATTTAGTGAAATTGAAAAGGTACATGAAAATATGGGACCAGAGAAAATAGGACGAATTATCTCCCTCATTAAACAATCAGGTGCAATTGAAAAATCCTTCGCTTTAAGTGATCACTATTTAGATAAGGCATTATCTGTTTTAGAGGAGTTACCTGAAAATAAAGCCAAAAAGACACTAAAGGATATTGCTAAATATATAGGCAGACGAAAGTTCTAATTTCCTTTCAACTGCCATATTGCTAAATATTCAAAAAAATGATAACATTTTCATGGATTGTCGAATCAAACAATCAATATACATAAATCATTTTTTAGGGAGTGGTAATTCATGGAAAAAACATTTTTGATGGTAAAGCCTGACGGAGTTCAGCGTAACCTTATCGGGGAAATTGTAGCTCGTTTTGAAAAAAAAGGCTTCCAGTTAGTTGGGGCAAAATTAATGAGCATTCCAAATGAGCTTGCTGAAGAACATTATGGTGAACATAAGGAGCGTCCGTTTTTTGGAGAGTTAGTTGATTTCATCACTTCAGGACCTGTTTTTGCGATGGTTTGGCAGGGAGAAAATGTGATTGCAACAGCCCGACAAATGATGGGATCTACTAATCCTAAGGACGCAGCCCCAGGAACAATCCGTGGTGATTTTGGCCTTACTGTTGGTAAGAATGTTATTCACGGATCGGATTCTCCCGCAAGTGCGGAACGTGAAATTGGTTTGTTCTTTAAAGAAGCTGAAGTAGTTGATTATTCTAAGTTAGTGAACGAGTGGATTTACTAATTTTTTCTGGAGAGGCACTTGTATGACAATATACAAGTGCTTTTTTTGTATCCGATTACAATAAAATTTAATCCTATTTTCTGAATAGTAGTACTATGTTTATTTTGCTCAATATGTTATATTGATAAATAATTCTTTAATGAGTTGAAGGGGGAAAGAGCGATGGGAATGAGATATTTAACAGCAGGAGAATCCCATGGGCCGCAATTAACGACAATTTTAGAAGGCCTGCCAGCGGGAATGCCGCTTCGCGCTTCTGATATAAATGATGAATTAGCGAGAAGGCAAAAAGGTTATGGCCGGGGAAGACGAATGCAAATCGAAAAGGATACTGCAGAAATTGTTTCAGGTGTTCGTCATGGACAAACCCTTGGTTCACCGATTGCACTAGTCGTAAAGAACGATGACTGGAAGCATTGGACAAAAATTATGGGAATTGAAGAACTAGAAGAAGGTCAAGAAGATGAAATCAAGCGGAAGGTGACAAGGGCAAGACCTGGCCATGCAGATTTAAATGGTGCCATTAAATATGGTCACCATGATATGAGAAATGTCTTAGAGCGTTCTTCAGCCAGAGAAACGACTGTTAGAGTTGCAGCGGGTTCAGTGGCAAAGAAGCTATTATCATTACTTGGTATCGAGATTGTAGGGCATGTTGTCGAAATCGGCGGTGTAAAAGCATCTGTTGACCCTAATCTAACGATAGAAACATTGAAAGAAGTGACAGAAGTATCACCTGTTCGGGTTGCTGATCCCAATGTGGAGCAGGCGATGATGGATGCTATCGACGAGGCAAAGAAAAATGGAGATTCCATTGGCGGAGTAGTGGAAGTTATTGCAACAGGAATGCCTGCCGGAATTGGAAGCTATGTTCACTATGATCGAAAATTAGATGGCAAATTGGCAGCAGCTATTATGAGTATTAACGCCTTTAAAGGTGTTGAAATAGGAATTGGTTTCGAGGCGGCAAGATTGCCTGGAAGTCAAGTCCATGACGAAATTGCTTGGGATGCAGAATCAGGGTATTATCGTAAGACCAATCGGCTCGGAGGTTTTGAGGGCGGCATGACGACCGGGATGCCTCTTGTAGTACGAGGTGTTATGAAACCAATTCCTACACTATATAAACCACTGATGAGCGTCGATATTGAAACAAAGGAGCCATTTGCGGCCAGTGTGGAGCGGTCTGACAGTTGTGCAGTACCGGCTGCTGCAGTCGTTGCTGAGCATGTTGTAGCATGGGAGCTTGCTAACTCCATAATCGAACAGTTTAACAGTGACCGGTTTGATACCCTTGTCGATGAAATTAATAGACATCGTGAATATGCGAGGGAATTTTAAATGGAAACCATTCAGATTCAAACGGAATCGAAGCAATATCCAGTTTATGTAGGGGAAGGAATTAGAAATGAACTTTGTACATTCCTGACAAACCATTTCCCTGATTTAACAAGAATATTAATTGTTACGGATGAAACGGTTGCAAAGCTCCATCTTGAAAAATTACTTCAAGTGCTAAAACCTTGGGAACCAATCATTTTTACTGCACCAGCAGGTGAAAAAGCAAAGACCTTCGAGGTATATTACGAGGCCTTGACAACCGCTCTAGCCAATCGTTTAGATAGGAAATCTGTTGTTCTCTCCTTTGGAGGTGGAGCTGTTGGTGATCTAACTGGATTTGTAGCAGCTTCTTTTATGCGTGGTATTCCTTTTATTCAAGTGCCTACAACCATTCTTGCCCACGATAGTGCAGTTGGCGGTAAGGTTGCAATCAATCATCCACTTGGAAAAAATATGATTGGGGCATTTTATCAGCCTGAAGCAGTATTCTATGATCTTGAATTGTTAAATACGCTTCCCATGCATGAAATTAGATCTGGGTTTGCGGAGGTTATTAAACATGCCCTTATAGCAGATCCTCCATTTTACGATTGGCTAAGGTCAAATGTTTTAGATTTAAATGTCATAACAAAAGAACAATTATCTGCTTCTCTTGTACAAGGAATAAAGATAAAAAACAAGTTCGTATCGCAGGATGAAAAAGAAACAGGGGTCCGAGCCTTTTTGAACCTAGGTCATACGCTAGGACATGCAATCGAAGCAGAAATGGGATATGGAAAGTTCACCCATGGTGAAGCAGTAATGATTGGGACGATCTTTGCCTTGAAATTAAGTAATACCTTATTAAGTTTAAATTTTAATACAAAAGAATTTATTGATTGGGTGACAACGTTGGGCTATGAAACCACAATACCTAAACAATTATCCTTTGAACGCTTGATAGCGAAAATGAGACAAGATAAAAAATCTGTTGGGGATACAATTCGTTTTGTTTTACTTGAACAATTGGGTCATCCATTGCTGCAGGAAGTAACAGAAGAAATATTATGGGAAGAGTTGAAAAAATACTAATATAAAGGGAGAATGTTTTATGATCAGAGGTGTGAGGGGTGCCACGACGGTTACTGCTAATTCTGAAGAAGCTATTATTACAGCGACCGAACAGCTTTTTGCTAAATTAATTGATGAGAATCAAATTCAACCGGATTCTGTCGCTTCTGTATTAGTTTCAACAACAGAGGATATTGATGCTGCATTTCCGGCTAAAGCATTGCGGAAATTTCCAGGCTGGACGTATGTACCGGTGATGTGTATGCGGGAAATGCCTGTTCCTAACTCTTTGAAGATGTGTGTGAGAGTAATGATGCATGTCAATACAAATGTTACACAGGAAAAGATTGTCCATGTATATCTAAATGATGCACAAGTGTTAAGGCCTGATTTAAACACCAGCCTGGCACAATAGGAGAAACCAACTTTTAAAGCAAACGGGGTGTAGAATATGAGATGGAAAGAACAGTTATTATCACTGACTCCATATCAACCAGGAAAGTCAATTGATGCGGTAAAGAAACAATTTAATCTAGAAAAGATCGTAAAACTAGCCTCCAATGAAAATCCATTTGGGTGTTCAGATTCAGTTCATTCAGTCCTAAATTCGAATCCAACTAGTCTGGCTATTTATCCTGATGGCTATGCGACTAATTTAAGAGAATCACTGGCATCCTTTTTGGAGGTTGAAGAGAACGAACTTATTTTAGGAAATGGCTCAGATAATTTAATTCAAATGATCTCAAGAGCTCTTTTACATCCAAATGCCAGTACAGTGATGGCTCATCCGACCTTTTCACAGTATAAGCACAATGCTGTAATTGAAGGAGCAATAATCAAGGAAGTTCCACTTGCAAGCGGGGAGCATGACCTAGATGCAATGTTAGGCGCCATTGATGAACAAACGAATGTTATTTGGGTCTGCAGTCCTAATAATCCGACAGGTACATATATACCGGAGCATAAATTAATAGCGTTTCTCGAAAAAGTACCGCCGCATATTCTAGTGGTTCTTGACGAGGCTTATTATGAGTATGTAGTCGCAGAGGATTATTATAATTCTATTAGTTTGACTCGTAAGTTCGATAACCTAATTGTATTACGAACGTTTTCAAAAATTTATGGTTTGGCAGCCTTAAGAATTGGTTATGGGGTAGCTAATCCTGCCATTATCAAGGCTTTAGAACCTGCAAGAGAGCCATTTAACGTTAATTCTTTAGGTCAGTTAGCAGCGAGTGCAGCAATTAAGGATCAGCAATTTGTCGAAGATTGTAAAGAAAAGAATAGACATGGAATTGCACAATTCTATAAATTTTGCGAACAGCATAATCTTGAATATTATCCTACTCAGACCAATTTTATCTTAATAGATTTTAAAGTGGACGGAGATAAGGTTTTTCAATATTTACAAGAAAGAGGATATATTGTCCGTTCCGGAAAAGCGCTTGGTTTCCCAACCTCAGTAAGAATTACGGTTGGCTCGGCAGAACAAAATGATGGTGTTTTACAGGTATTAAGCGAATTTCTTGGGGCGATCTAAAAATTAATTATTCTCTAACTAGGGGGATTGACATTGAGGGGCCGGGTTTTTGTCATTGGCTTAGGATTGATAGGTGGTTCCTTAGCATTATGTATTAAGAAGGAACATATTGAGTCCCAAATAGTTGGATTTGATATTAACCATGAACAGGCGAGGCTTGCAAAGATGCTTGGAGTCATCGATGAAATAGCTGATAGTATTCAAGAAGGGGCGATAGGAGCCGATTTAATTATTATCGCTGCTCCAGTTAATGAAACAAAGGAAATCATCCACCTCCTATCTGAACTTCCACTTAATCCAGAAGTGATTGTGACAGATACAGGCAGTACAAAGGGGAAAATTGTTGAGAGCAGTTTAAGTTTAGCAAAACGCGGATTTACTTTTATTGGCGGCCATCCAATGGCTGGCTCACATAAAAGCGGCGTCTCAGCTGCAAAGGAAATTTTATTTGAAAATGCCTTCTATTTGTTAACTCCTGAAGATCTTGTGGAAAACTCTAAAGTGGAAACGCTAAAAGAGTGGTTAATCGGGACACACGCTAAATTTTTAACGATTACTCCGAAAACACATGATTATCTTACAGGTATCGTCAGCCATTTTCCGCATATCATCGCTGCATCGATTGTCCGGCAAACGGAAAGACTCTCTGAATCGGAGAGTCTAATCCCGCGTCTTGCTGCAGGAGGCTTCCGCGATATTACTAGGATTGCATCTAGCAGTCCTGAAATGTGGAAAGATATCTTACTTCACAATCGTGAAATATTAATAGAATTACTTAATCATTGGCTTTCAGAAATGAATGAGGTCAAAACTTTCTTAGAACAAGAAAACAGTGCTGCTATTTACAACTATTTTAGTCAAGCAAAGCAGTTCCGCGATGGGCTGCCTCAGAAAGAAAAAGGGGCTATTCCTTCATTTTATGATTTGTACGTGGATATTCCGGATTATCCTGGGATAATTTCAGAAATAACGGGTTATCTAGCAAAGGAACATATTAGCATCACTAATATTCGCCTCTTAGAAACACGTGAAGATATTAATGGAGTTTTAGTTATCAGTTTTCAGACAGAGGAAGACCGTCAAAGGGCTGAGCGGTGTATAGGCAGTTACTCCACCTACGAAACTTCAGTAGGTACTTAACCGTTTAAAAATTATGGAATAAAAAAAGGTGATTTTTGATGGAAACATTAAAACTTAAGACCAACGTCAATCGTTTAGTTGGTGATGTAACAATCCCAGGGGATAAATCTATATCCCATCGCTCTGTCATGTTTGGTTCTATCGCCCATGGCGAAACAAGGGTAACTAATTTTTTGCCAGGTGATGATTGTTTAAGTACGATAGCTTGCTTTCGAAAACTAGGGGTAACAATTGAGGAATCAGAAGAAGGGCTTCGAATTATAGGAAATGGCTTTGAAGGATTAACAGAGCCCTCCGAGGTTTTAGATGTAGGGAACTCTGGGACAACGATTCGATTATTGATGGGCATATTAGCAGGCAGACCTTTTTTCTCATCTCTTGTGGGTGATGCTTCGATTGGTAAGAGACCCATGACAAGGGTTACGGTCCCATTGACCCAAATGGGTGCCAAACTGGATGGGCGAAAAAATGGAGATTTTACACCGATTTCTATCCGTGGAGGCCAATTACAGCCTATTCAGTATAAACTCCCAGTCGCAAGCGCGCAGGTTAAATCTGCACTTATTCTTGCAGGATTACAGGCAGATGGGATCAGTACCATTATTGAGCCAGCGGAGACTCGTGATCATACAGAAAGAATGATTCGACAATTTGGCGGTGAAATCACAAAAGATAATTTGACAATAAAGGTAAACGGTGGACAAAAACTAACAGCATCCACCATTCATGTTCCTGGTGATATATCCTCTGCGGCGTTTTTCCTTGTTGCAGGTGCTATCATCCCTGGCAGTGAGATTGTCTTAAAAAATGTTGGGCTAAATCCAACTAGAACCGGGATTATTGAAGTTATGCAAAATATGGGTGCGGAATTAGAGATTGTTCAAGCGGAGACCAATGATATTGAACCCGTTGGGGATCTCATCATTAAAAACTCTAACCTGAAAGGGACAGTAGTGGAAGGTAACTTAATTCCAAGACTGATAGATGAAATTCCAATCATTGCCCTCCTTGCAACACAAGCAGAAGGGACAACTATCATCAAAGATGCTGAAGAACTAAAGGTAAAAGAAACAAATCGAATTGATACAGTTGTTCAGGAATTAAAAAAATTGGGCGCTAATATTGAAGCGACCCATGATGGTATGGTTATCCACGGGAAATCCAAGCTAACTGGCGGAAAGGTTTCTAGTCACGGTGACCATCGAATTGGCATGATGCTGGCAATTGCTGCTCTTTTATCTGAGAATGCAGTAGAACTTGAACAATCCGAGGCAATTTCAGTTTCTTATCCAAACTTTTTCAAACATTTAAATACCCTTATCCGCTAAAGCTGCCTTGTGCAGCTTTTTCTTTTTACCGGCTGATTAAAGTTATAAATTCTAAGTTTTTAGCATAGCTTGTCTTAAGAAAAGTAAATAGGTGGTGGATGATGTATATTATTGAAAATGCCCATATACTTAAGGACAAGCAGCTAACTATATGTTCGCTTTTCGTTAAGAATGAACAAATAACGATGGTCCAAAAATGTACATCTCATGATCAGTTTATGAGAATGGATTTAGAGCCCTATATTATGACCCCTTCTTATGTCCTTTTAAGTTCAACCATTCCTTACAAAGGTTCCTTTGCTGCTTTAAAGAACTATATAATTGAACATTTTTTATTCAAAGGATCTACCACCATTTTTACTTATGTTGACTTATCTTTTCAAAAGGAATTGTCAGATAAATTAAACGAAATCAAGAACGCCTTAATCAGCAGTCCGATTGATTTTATTATTGGGGTGAAAATTCCCCCAAAACTAATTACTCCCTCATTATTAAGAAGTTGTAAAAAATATAAAATTCCGGCCATTTTTATTGAAATAAAGGAACTTGATGAACTAGAGGGAATTCCGTGGGGCTGGATTAGAGAAGCTATGTTTCCTTTTAACAGTCCACTAATTCCAATAATTTCTTCCTTAGAAAAGAAGGAAGCTAGGATGGTTCTGTCGAAATGGAAAGATATCATGATAAAAGAAAAAATTCCTGCCCTTTACGAAACAATTGAAGAAAATGCCCCTATACCGATTTCTATTCAAAATAAGATTGGCCTTTACCCCCAAAAAGGAAGCTTTATGACGGGGACTGAATTAAGCTATAATTTATATCTAAAGTCAAAAGAAATCATGAAGGTTGATGAAGAAAGTTTATTTCATTATCATAGTAATAGACTTGTTGTAACTGTTCACAAAGGAAAGGTGATCCGCTCTGGCGATAAAGTTTTATTTAGTCCAGGTAGTGGAGAATATGTTAAGGTGCGAACCCCATCTTATTTTTCTTTGTAAATCTGGGGAAGTAGAGGTATATTCCAATGGAACGTGTAAATAAAATTATTCAAATGTTAGAAAACGGCCAACATAAAGAGGCATTAAGTGAATATAATGATGTATTACAAAGCGGTAATCCGGAAGAAAAATTTCTTCTCGGCGAAGAACTTTATCACTATGGGTTCTTAGAAGAGGCAAAGGCATTAATTGAAAGCTTGTTAAAAACTTATCCTGAAGAAGGCGAACTCCTTGTCCTGCTGGGTGAAATATTGGTTGAAGCAGGTCAAGAGGAAGAAGCAATTCTGGTCCTAGAGAGAATTTCAGAACAAGATGCCCATTTTGCACAGTCACTATTATTACTAGCTGATCTTTATCAAATTCAGGGTCTTTATGAAGTATGTGAAAGAAAGCTGTTAAAAGCAAAAGAGCTCCTGCCTGACGAGGTTATTATTGATTTTGCCTTAGGTGAACTATACAGTGAGCAAGGTGAGGTTATTAAAGCCAAGAATGCATACGAGCGAGTTTTAAGGGAAGAGGATGAAATTGCTGGAGTTAATATTCATGGAAGAATGGCTGATTTATTAAGTGCCTCAGGTGCCTTTGAGGAAGCTCTCTCTTATTATGATCAGGCATTGAAAGAAAAGTTAGAGATTAATACTCTATTCGGCTATGCTTTCACGGCACTTCAAGCAGGATACAACCGTACTGCAATTGAAAAGTTTAATGAATTGAAAGAGCTTGACCCGGAGTACCATTCCCTATATCTGCATCTTGCTAAGGCATACGAGCGGGAAGAAGAACTAGAAAATAGTTTACAATCTATTAAAGAGGGCATTAAACAGGATGAATTTAATAAAGAGTTATTTTTCTACGGCGGTAAAATGTGTTTAAAGCTTGGAAATGAAGAGGAAGCAGAGCACTATTTCCGTGAGGCTCTTGCACTCGATCCAGGATTTATGGAGGCAGCCATTACTTTAAATAAGCTTTTTTTTCGGCAGGAACGGTTTGAGGATGTAATTGAATTAATTGCCCAGCTGGATATCCATGGTGACGAAGAACCACAGTTACTCTGGGATGCAGCCTTAGCCTACGATAAACTTGAAGAATATTCTTTCGCATTAGACAAATATGAAAGTGCATATACTTTTTTTAAGAGTAATGAAGCATTTTTACAGGATTACGGATATTTTTTAGTAGAAGAAGGAAAAAACCAACGCGCCGCCGAAATTTTTAAACAGTTGTTAATGGGGGATCCAACGAACGAGGAGTATCTGGATTTGCTTGAACGTATTACTGATGTGAACAATTAAAAAAAAAGCTGATTATGCAGAGGAGGGAAACTAACATGACAACCCCTGTTTCTGTCAACGAGAAGAAGGATTTTATTCGCTGGTTTTTAAATCACTATCAATTAAAAAGAAGAGAATGTGTTTGGATTTTAAACTATCTAATGAGCCACGACCAATTAATGGAAAAGGTACATTTTGTTGAGCAAGCACAGTATTGTCCACGGGGTTTGATAATGTCTACACACTGTGTTGATAAAGTTCCGTTTCGTTTTTATAAAGAAAATGTTATGACAACAGATGCTGAAAAATCCTTTCATGATATAAGACTAAACCGAGACGAGGATATATTTATTCAGTTGAATTTCCATGCCTCTAATCAGGCACATCAGTATGCCGCAGTTTTAGAGGAAAATCCGTTTGTTCCCAAGCATTTACAGGTAAACGAAAAAGATGGAATCATCGCAGAAGAGTTATTGCAATACAGCATTGAACGTTTTCAACGTGAAAAACTATTAGAGCTAATTGATGAAGCACTTGATAAACAGGATCAGCCATTATTTAAAGCTCTTACCGAGAAATTAAATAAATTATCTCAAACTCAAAAAAAGGGAAGTCTGCGCTAAGCTGGCTTCTTTTTTTTTAGAGTTGAATAATTTAAAATATTCTACTTTATCTTTTATAATTTTGGGAGATAATGTTATGATAGAACTAGTGAATCAAAAAGGTTGGTGTAAAAATGAAATGGATACCTCAAGAGGTTGAAACATACTTAAACGCAAAAGAGTATGTTGATACTGCGGTTATTCCAGTTTACTCTTTATCATTTGGGGAGGAGATGAAACAGTCGGCAGCTGCATTTGAATTTATATCGCTTTTGACAGGTTATCTCGAAAAGCAATTCACAGGAAGAATCTTATTGTTCCCACCGTTTACCTATCTAAAAAGCGATAATATGGAAAATGTCATCGACGAGTTAATAAAATGGGAAAATGTGGTTTTACAAAGTGAATTTAAACATCTATTATACATAACTTCTGAGTTGGATTGGCGTATGTACGAAAATAGAGTAGGCGGTTCCTTAATATGGCTTCCGTCCCTTCCGCTCGGAAACATGAGTGAGCCTCAAAAAGTTGAGGTTATTGAAAGTCAAGTCAAGCAGTTATTATCGATTTTCACACAGAAATGGAGTATTAACGGGTAAAACCATTCATATTATATGTTTTTAAAATAGTATGATATTGACCTTGCTACAAGATTGATATATCATTGTTATGTCCTAGTTTTATATGTGTTTAAATTGTGTCCGTTGGACTGAAACTTATGAACAAGGGGGGGATAAGCTTGAGTAAAGAGCGCGTTTCAAGACGTCAATTTTTAAACTACACCCTAACTGGTGTAGGCGGATTCATGGCAGCTGGTATGTTAATGCCGATGGTTAGATTTGCTGTTGATCCGGTTTTAAAGGGAGAAGCAGCAGGGAATTACATCGCAACCAAACAAAAGGTCTCTGAATTAACGGATGAACCAGTCCGTGTTGACTTTACCTTTAAACAAAAGGATGCATGGTATGAGTCAGAAGTTACAAACACTGCTTGGGTTTATAAGGATGGCGACAAAATTGTAGCCCTTTCGCCAATTTGTAAACATCTGGGTTGTACTGTGGGCTGGAATACGAATAAGGAACATCCAAACCAATTCTTCTGTCCATGTCACTATGGACGCTACGAGAAGGATGGTACGAATATTCCAGGTACACCGCCGTTAGCACCTCTTGATGAATACCCATACAAGGAAAAAGGCGGCTATCTATACTTAGGAAAAGCTGAACCACGGAAGGAGGCGTAATCATTGTTAAACAAAATTTACGATTGGGTAGATGAACGTTTAGATATTACGCCGTTGTGGCGCGATATCGCAGACCATGAAGTTCCTGAGCATGTAAACCCAGCACATCACTTTTCTGCGTTTGTTTATTGCTTCGGCGGTCTGACATTCTTTGTTACTGTTATTCAAATACTTTCCGGTATGTTCTTAACCATGTATTATGTGCCGGATATTAAAAATGCTTGGGAATCGGTTTATTATCTGCAAAATGAAGTTGCATTTGGACAAATCGTACGTGGAATGCATCACTGGGGAGCCAGTTTAGTACTTGTAATGATGTTTTTACATACGTTGCGCGTCTTTTTCCAAGGTGCCTATAAGAAACCTCGTGAATTAAACTGGATAGTCGGAGTACTTATTTTCTTCGTCATGTTGGGATTAGGTTTTACGGGATATTTATTACCTTGGGATATGAAAGCGCTGTTCGCTACAAAAGTAGGTCTGCAAATTGCTGAGGCAACACCATTCATTGGTTCTTACGTGAAAGTTTTACTTGCAGGACATGAACATATTGTTGGTGCGCAAACGTTAACTCGATTCTTTGCAATCCATGTGTTCTTCTTACCGGCAGTGTTGTTTGGTTTAATGGCGGCACACTTCATCATGATACGTCGACAAGGTATCTCTGGACCGCTTTAAGATCAGTTTTTTCTGACATTGTAAGTATGATTACAGTAAAAAGGAGGGGATTGCTCAATGCATCGCGGTAAAGGTATGAAGTTTGTTGGTGACTCCCGTGTTCCAGCACCGGAAATGCGGACGCCAAAACTTCCGAAAGATTACTCTGAATATCCTGGTAAAACAGAAGCGTTCTGGCCTAACTTTCTCTTAAAAGAATGGATGGTAGGGGCAGTATTCCTTGTAGGATATTTATCTTTAACAGTAGCTCATCCGGCTCCGCTTGAAAGGATAGCGGATCCAACAGATACGGGATATATCCCATTACCAGACTGGTATTTCTTATTCTTGTATCAATTACTAAAATACTCTTTTGCATCTGGTCCATATACAGTTATTGGTGCAATGATTATGCCAGGTTTAGCGTTTGGAGGGTTATTACTCGCTCCGTTCCTTGATAATGGACCGGAACGACGTCCAAGAAAACGCCCTCTGGCAACCGGTTTTATGCTGTTAGCTCTCGCGGCTACTGTGTTCTTAACCTGGCAGTCTGTTGCTACACATGACTGGGCAGCTGCAGAACGACAAGGTAAAATTGTTGCAAAGGTTGAGATTGACAAGACAAGTGCAGGATATAAAATTGCTAGTGCAAACACTTGTATCACTTGTCATGGTGACAGCTTCCAAGGTGGCGCTGGAGCTCCAACTCTTATTGGAACCGGCTTATCTGCCAAAGAAGTGGCTACCATTGCTAAACAGGGTAAAGGCGGAAAGATGCCAGCTGGTGTTTTTAAAGGTACCGACGCTGAACTTAAAACGCTTTCTGAGTATATCTCAGGTCTTGGCAAGAAATAATGGAATCAATAAAAAGCTGACGGAAATTCGTCAGCTTTTTTCTTGATAAAGAATTTATTATAAAAGGAGGAGTATTTGTGGGGTGGATTTACCCTCTCCTATCTAATCGGTCCGTACTGAAACTACTTCTGGTTGTCAATATTGCCGGAACGATTTATGGATATTACTGGTATGGATGGCAGTTGAAAGAAACACCGCCTGTGTTTCTTGCTTTTGTACCTGATAGTCCAACCGCAAGCTTATTTTTTGTCTTTGTTTTGCTGGCATTCTTACTAAAAAAAAGTTGGCCGTTAATGGAAGCACTAGCGATGGTGACTTTATTTAAGTATGGGATATGGGCAGTTGTGATGAACATACTCGTTTTCATTGTACAAGGAGAACTAGATTGGGTCGGATATATGTTGATTTTCTCTCATTTTGCAATGGCCGTCCAAGGTTTATTATATGCGCCTTTCTACCGCTTTAAGGCGTGGCATGTTATTGTTACTGCCATTTGGACATTCCACAATGACGTGATTGATTATGTTTTCTTTATGCTGCCAAGCTATCAAATGCTGGATAAATATATACCACAAATTGGTTATTTTACATTCTGGCTTTCGTGTATCTCGATTGGCCTTGCCTATTATTTAGGTATGAGGCCAGGGCGCTTTAAACTAAAAATTAATAGTTAAAGATGGTCTAACCTTGTCCAACCCTACATACATTTTATTAGTAATGAAAGGGGGGACAAGGTTTGAAATTCAGATGGTTATACTTAATTGCAATGATCATGATGCTCACTCCCATAACTGTTTATGCTGAACAGCAATCGCCAATGGAGAAGCTCGATGATATCTCTGATGAAGCTCTCCAAATGGTGAAGTTTCAGAGGTATGAAGATGCAAAAAAAATGCTTGATTATTTCTCTGACCAGTTTACTAGCATTAAAGGGACAGAAGAACCATTATCGATGGATGAGGTTAGAATTGTAAACACCTCCCATGATGAGGCGATGGAAGCAGCAGTTAGTCCCAACATGAAATATGAAGAGCGACTAAATAAACTAACGAAGTTCCGACTTGTTATTGACGCATTAGCAACGAGTCATCAGCCTTTATGGACAGAAATGGAAGACCAAATAATGACTGCTTTTCACCAAGCCAAGGAAGCTGCGGTAATGGGTGATGCAGCCCATTTTCATACAAATTTTAACACCTTTTTGTCTTTATATAATGTCATTTATCCAAGTATGAAAATAGATGTTCCTGTGGAAAATATTCAAAGATTAGATGCACGAATTGATTATATCAATGAATTCCGATCACAAGTGCTGAATGATACTAAAAGTCAGCAAGAGCTTGACGCGCTTGACACAGACTTAAAAAATCTTTTTGCCAATATGGAAGAGGATGAGGCAGATCCATCGTTATGGTGGGTAATTATTTCGACAGGAAGCATTATAATAATGACTTTATCATATGTAGGCTGGAGAAAATATCAGGGAGATAAAGAAATAAAGAAGAACCGTTCTACGGACTAAAAGATTGACGCACTAATCGGCTAGACATAAAATAATAACATCACGGGCTGATTTGGAGGTCATTATGTATATTATATACTTTGCTATAATCGTTTTAATTCCTTTGTGGGCACAAATGAGAGTTAAAAGTACTTTTGGCAAATATTCACGTGTTTCAACTTCAACCTATCGGAGAGGCGCTGATGTTGCTAGGGAAATCCTAAATGCAAATGGCCTGTATAATGTAGCCGTTGAGGAAGGGCGCGGTTTTTTAAGTGACCATTATGATCCTAGAAGCAAAACCGTCCGTCTTTCACCAGAAAATTATCATGGGAACTCCATAGCAGCAGCTGCAGTTGCTGCCCATGAATGTGGACATGCCATTCAGGACGGTCAAGGGTATGCTTTCCTCAGGTTCCGTCACGCATTAGTACCGGTTGCGAATCTAGGTTCAAATGCTTCATGGATTCTGGTAATGATTGGTATCTTTGCTCATTTAAGCGGGTTACTTTTGCTTGGGATTGTCTTCATGGCGGCAGCAGTTCTCTTTCAAATAGTTACCCTGCCAGTTGAGTTTAATGCCTCAAACAGGGCCATGAATCAGGTCGTTTCTCTTGGGTTAATTGGTAATCGTGAACAGAGAGAAGCTAGGAAGGTATTAAACGCAGCAGCCCTTACTTATGTAGCCGCTGCGGCTGTAGCAGTTTTAGAATTACTAAGACTTGTTTTAATTTTTACAGGAATGAATAGAAATGACGATTAAAAAAATGTCCTCACTATGTGAGGACATTTTTTTAATCGCCAATCGGCATTTTGTTTTCATCAAGGGTAAAACCTTCACCATGAACATCATGGACAACGGAGATTGAGACAAAGGCATGTGGGTCTACTGAGGTAATCAAATTCTTCAGCCGGATAATTTCATTTTTAGCTACTACACAATATAGCACTTCACGCTCATTTTTTGTATAGGAGCCATAAGCTTTTAGCGCGGTTACGCCACGGTCCATTTCGGCCATAATTTTCGCCGCTATTTGTTCATTTTGATCCGATATAATCATTGCCCCTCTCGCCGAGTAGGCTCCTTCTTGAATAATATCAATCACTCTGGCACCGACAAAAACAGCCACTAACGTGTACATGGCTTGTTTATAATTTAAGTATGTAAACCAAGATATGGCAATAACGCACGCATCAAATAGAAACATTGTTTTTCCCATGTTCCAGCCAGCATATTTTTGGACGAGCCTTGCAATAATATCTACCCCGCCAGTTGTACCTCCAAATCGGAAAATGATCCCTAACCCAATCCCTGTAAAAGCTCCAGCAAACAAAGCAGCCAATGTTAAATCGTGTTCTAGAGGCATTTCGAGCGTATTACGCTGAAAGATCCATAAAGAAATCGAAACCCCAACAGTCCCTATGATGGTATATATAAAAGCGTTTCGGCCCAATAATTTCCATCCTATAAAAAACAAAGGAATATTAAGAATTAAGTTCGTATAAGAGGGATCCCATTTAAACAGGAAGTAGAAAAGAAGTGTAATCCCTGTAAATCCACCCTCAGCTAGTTTATTCTGCATATTAAAATTAACGAGTCCAAATGACATAATTGCAGAACCAATGAGGATAAAAAGTATATTTTTTATTTTTAGTCCCAAAATCATAATAATTGTCACCTCTTCCTTTATTTCTCTATTATGGCGGTTCTAATTATAACCAATTCGGATATTAAGAGCAATGTGAAGCAGGAAAACCCCTTATTTAGAGCGAAAACATTTGTAAATCAAGCGTAATTTAGCTAACATTAAAAGGTATATTAATAAGAGCAAATAGCCCGTTTACGAAAATGAGGTGGAGAAATGACCAACGGGAAAACGATGAAAGAGCTTCAAGCGGATGTCGATACATACATAAGCCAATTTAAAGAAGGATATTTTAGTCCATTAGCCATGCTAGCAAGACTAACGGAGGAGCTTGGAGAACTGGCAAGAGAGGTAAATCATTATTACGGAGAAAAACCGAAAAAGTCATCGGAGACTGAGAAAGCGATTGAAGAGGAACTTGGGGATCTCCTTTTTGTAATGATTTGTTTTGCTAATTCCTTAAATATAGATTTGGAAGAAGCTCACGATTATGTAATGAATAAATTTAATACAAGAGATAAAAATCGTTGGACAAGAATTGATCAAGAAAGTGTGGAGTGAACAGATGAATACGATAAAAATTGTCATTGCAGGCCCCCGCGGCCGTATGGGTAGTGAAGCGGTGAAGTTAGTCACCAATACAGAACACTTTGAATTAGTTGCCGCTGTAGATCATAAGCATGATGGATTAATGCTAAGTGATGTAGAAGGATTTCAAGCGATTTCTAATGTTCCGGTATATTCTGACATTGAAAAATGCCTGCTAAATGTTGAAGCAGATGTATTAATTGACTTAACAACGCCTGAAGTAGGCATGTACCATGCTAAAACTGCACTAGAACATCATGTTCGCCCTGTTGTCGGAACAACTGGTTTTACTAAGCAGGATTTGGAAGAGCTCGAAAAGATCTGTCTTGAAAAAGAACTTGGCTGCATCATCGCACCAAATTTTGCGGTGGGTGCGGTACTTATGATGAAATTCTCGCAAATGGCTGCAAAATATTTTGGGGATGTTGAAATTATTGAAATGCATCATGACCAAAAGCTAGATGCACCATCAGGAACTGCGGTAAAAACAGCAGAGATGATTTCAGCTGTTAGGGAAGTTAAAAAACAGGGCCATCCAAATGAAAAAGAAACGATTACAGGGGCACGAGGCGGCGAATACGATGGAATGCATATTCACTCGGTTCGTTTACCGGGACTCATAGCCCATCAGCAAGTTTTATTTGGTTCTGATGGCCAGACATTGACAATTCGTCACGATTCCTACAACCGCGGTTCTTTTATGTCAGGGGTTAAAGTTGCAGTTGAGACGGTTATGAAAAACAATACCTTTGTTTATGGACTCGAAAATATATTAGATTAGGAGCAAAGATATGAATATAGCATTAATAGCGCATGACCAAAAGAAAAATGATCTAGTTCAATTTGTAACAGCATATAGAGATATTTTCGCCAAACATACTCTTTTTGCCACTGGGACGACAGGTGGAAGAATTAATGAAGCAACAGGATTAGAAGTAACTCGTTTCAAATCGGGACCATTAGGTGGAGATCAAGAAATTGGTGCGATGATTGCTAAAAATCAAATGGATGCTATTTTCTTTTTCCGGGATCCTTTAACCGCCCAGCCTCATGAACCTGATGTAACGGCTTTAGTTAGACTTTGTGATGTCTATTCTATTCCTTTGGCTACTAATATGGGTACTGCTGAACTGCTCATAAGAGGGTTAGAAATGGGACTTTTGGAATGGAGAAATGTAGTTAAAGAGAATGGTGATGTTAATGGAGCTAAATAAATTACATATCCTGGCATTTGGTGCACATGCCGATGATGTAGAAATCGGTATGGCTGGTACCATTGCGAAATATGCGGAAGAAGGAAAAATGGTTGGTATTTGTGATTTAACTGATGCTGATCTCTCTTCCAATGGGAATGTAGTGTTAAGAAAAGAGGAAGCCAGTAGAGCCGCAGATATTATAGGTGTATCTGTCCGAATCTCGCTGGGTTTTCCAGATAGAGGATTATTTCTAAAAGAAGAGTATATTCAAAAGACTGCGGAGATGATTCGAAGATATAAGCCGCAAATTGTGTTTGCACCCTATTTGGAAGATCGTCATCCTGATCATGGAAACTGTGCACGGATCGTGGAGGAAGCAATATTTTCTGCCGGGATAAAAAAATACCGTACCACAGAATGGAACGAACCACATCGCGTGCAAAGGCTGTATTTTTATATGATTAATGGTTTTCATAAACCTGACTTTACCGTTGATATTACACCGGTGATTGATAAAAAGCTGGCCTCCTTAAGGGCCTATAGAAGTCAGTTTGAATTAACTGCTGAAAGTGTTCAAACACCGCTTGTGAATGATTATATCGAAACGGTCGAGTCAAGGGAAAGAATGTTTGGAAAACTGGTTGGAGTGCCTTATGCTGAGGGGTTTAAGACAAAGGTTCCGCTTGTATTGAAACATGATTTACTAGGAGAAGAACCATGCGGAAACTAAAAATTGGAATTACCTGTTATCCGACTGTTGGTGGGTCGGGAGTAGTAGCTACGGAATTAGGGAAAATGCTGGCAGAAAAAGGGCATGAGATTCACTTCATCTCATCCAGTCTCCCTTTTCGGTTAAATAGGATGTATCATAATATTCATTACCATCAAGTCGAAGTTAATCAATATTCGGTTTTTCAATACCCGCCCTATGATATTGCATTAGCGAGTAAAATGGCAGAAGTTGCTAATCGTGAGAAATTGGATATTCTTCATGTCCATTACGCTATTCCTCATGCTGTATGTGCAATATTGGCGAAACAAATGTCTAGCAGAGATATAAAGGTTGTCACAACCTTACATGGTACAGATATAACTGTTTTAGGATACGACCCATCCTTAACAGATGCAATTAAATTCGGGATTGAGAAATCAGATATTGTTACCGCAGTTTCGTCTGCTTTAGTGAATCAAACCTATGAACTAATCAATCCTGATAAGCAGATCGAAACCGTCTACAATTTTATTGATGAAAGGGTTTATCATAAAACAACAGATACATCCCTAAAAGCTCAATTACAAATTAGAGATAATGAAAAAGTAATTATTCATGTCTCAAATTTTCGCCCTGTAAAAAGAGTTAAAGATGTCATAAAAACTTTTGCCAAAATCTCTGCGGCCATGCCGGCTAAATTATTGTTAGTGGGTGATGGTCCAGAAATGACCATAGTTTGCAAACTCGTAAGACAACTCTCGCTTGAAGAAAAGGTGATTTTCTTAGGAAAGCAAGAGAATTTAGAGGAGTTGTATTCTATTAGTGATTTAAAGCTGCTATTATCTGAAAAAGAAAGCTTTGGTCTTGTTGCTCTAGAGGCTATGGCATGCGGGGTTCCTTGTATCGGGACGAATGTGGGAGGTATACCGGAAGTGATCGAGGATGGTGTTTCTGGGTATATTTGTGAAGTTGGAGATATCGAGAATATTTCACGTAAGTCTATTTCACTCCTTAACGATCCTGACCTTCATCAAAAAATGTCTTTTGAGGCATTGGAAACCGTGAAGACTAAATTTAAGGCCGACCAAATTGTTGAACAATATGAACAATTATACTGGAAGCTATTGAATTAAGGTGAACGAGATGAACGAGCCTTTTTTATCAGCTATTTCTATTATAAAAAAGCTTGAGACTGCAGGTTATCAGGCCTATTTTGTAGGTGGCTCTGTAAGAGATTATCTTCTAAACAGACCAATCAGCGATGTAGATATTGCTACATCTGCCACACCAGATGAAGTGAAACAAATATTTCCGAGAACTGTCGATATTGGGATTGAGCACGGAACAATCTTGGTCCTTCATCAAAATACATCCTACGAGGTTACCACTTTTAGGACAGAGGGAGACTATCAGGATTATCGTCGACCTAAAGAGGTTTCCTTTATACGAAATCTTAGTGATGATCTTAAGCGCAGGGATTTTACCATGAATGCAATCGCCATGGATCGAAGTGGACAGCTTATTGACCCGTATAATGGGCAATACGCTATTCGAAATAAGGTGATTCAAACTGTCGGTTCTGCTGCCGAGCGTTTCCAGGAAGATGCTTTAAGAATTATGAGAGCTGTTCGGTTTGTCAGTCAGCTGTCTTTTAAAATAGAAGAAGAAACACTTCATGCAGTAACAGAACTTGTTCCATTGTTAAGAAACATAGCAGTGGAACGTATTAGAGCAGAGTTTGAAAAGCTGCTTATTGGAGAGAATGGTAATAATGCCATCAGGATACTGCTTGAAACTGAATTATATGCGTATCTGCCTGGCTTTAAAAACTATAAAAGTCAACTTGATAAAGTAATCTCCTATCCGTTTAAAGGATTAAATAAAATAGAAATGTGGTCCTTACTGCTGTATACCTTAATACTAAAAGATAAGTCTATTGAGGTCTTTTTACGAGAGTGGAAACTCCCTGTAAAAGAGATCAAAGAGATTCAACATATCTTGTATTATTTAGAAAAAAGGATGGATCAGGAATGGTCAAAATATGATCTATATTCAGCAGGGCGGACGATCGTTGGATCCACTGAAAAGCTTTATGGGGTTCTAAATGGATTTACCGAAGGGGATTCGCTATCATATTGGTTAAAAATTTATGATGAGCTGCCAATCAAGCAGCGCAATGAGATGGATGTAACGGGCAGAGATATTATCGAGTGGTTCCAATCAGAAGCTGGACCTTGGTTAAAAGATACCATATTAAAAATTGAACGTGCGGTAGTAGCAGGCGACATCCAAAATAATAAAGAAAAGATTAAGGAGTGGCTGATCAAGTGCAGTCAGAGATAAGAAAAAAACTGCTTGATGCCTTCACGGATGCCGGTGAATCCTTTCTGTCGGGGCAGTATTTAGCTGAACTAATTGGCTGCTCAAGAACAGCAGTTTGGAAGCAAATGGAGGACTTAAGAAAGGAAGGCTTTACATTGGAAGCCGTTAGAAACAAGGGATATCGGATTGTTAAAACACCGGAGCAAATAACAGCCGATGAAATTAGACTTGGCCTGATAACTAACTTTATTGGAAAAAATATTCATTATGAGGAAAGTGTAGAATCCACTCAAAAGATTGCGCACCAGCTTTCAAATGACGATGTCCCAGAAGGGACCGTTGTTATAGCTGAAGAGCAGCGGTCAGGTAAAGGAAGATTGAACCGAAGCTGGCATTCACCAAAGTATAGTGGTATTTGGATGAGTTTAATTCTTAGACCGAATATTCCCTTAACAAAAGCCCCGCAATTGACACTATTAACGGCAGTGGCCATTGTACAGGCAATTGAGGAAGTCACAAGTCTAGAACCTGAAATTAAGTGGCCCAATGATATATTACTGAGCGGTAAAAAAATAACGGGTATCTTAACAGAGCTTCAGGCAGAAGCAGACCAGATTCATTCAGTTATCATTGGAATGGGAATAAATGTGAATCAAAGTAAGGAAGACTTTCCAACTGAGCTTCATGACACCGCTACCTCCCTTGCAATTGAAAACGGCGCTCCCCTTTCCCGTGCTGAATTAATAAAGAGTGTTTTCAAGCACTTTGAAAAATTATATGTGCTTTATTTAGAGCAAGGATTTTCCCCCATCAAACTTTTATGGGAGGGATATGCTGTTAGCATCGGAAAAAATCTCAAAGCAAGAACTTTGACCAGTGTTATTGAAGGAAAAGCACTGGGGATAACCGATGATGGTGTTTTAAAATTGGAGGATATGACAGGGGTTATACACCATATTTATTCAGCAGACATAGAGATTTAAAAATTAGATACATTTGTCAGCGCAAGGACCAAAGAGTTCTTGCGCTTTTCTGTTGTCCAGCTCCAGCGCCTAGGGCTCTTAGGTCTAAGCCAATCCGTCAAGAAGGCTAAAATGCAGCCTTCTTGCCGGCTCGTCTGTAGCCTTGCGCCCCTAAACAAGGCGCTTGCGCTTTTCTGATAACATGCTATAATTTCCTTGGGCAGTATCTCTTTAGAACTGCACCTTCTAGGAAATAATACTTACAATTTAAAAAGGTTTCTGCCTAGATCCGTATAACGGACCGGGACAGAGGGATGAACATGCACTTGAGAAATGATGAGATCCTCTGCCTAAAGAAGGATCTTTTTTATTTGCTCTCTATTGGCGTTTTATCACCTCTCCCACTATAAAAAGGAGGGAATATTGATGAAGCAAACCACAGACTTCTTAAAAATGAAAGAAAACAATGAAAAAATTGTCATGCTTACCGCGTATGATTATCCATCGGGAAAACAAGCGGAACAGGGTGGAGTTGACATGATCCTGGTTGGAGATTCACTCGGAATGGTTGTTCTAGGATATGACTCAACCATCCCTGTAACGATGGAAGATATGATTCACCATACTAAAGCAGTAAAACGTGGAGCAAAAGATACCTTTATCGTGACGGATCTGCCATTCTTAGCCTATCATCTTTCTGTTAGAGATACCCTGATCAATGCAGGCAGGCTGATGCAAGAGGCGGGAGCTCATGCGGTTAAACTCGAAGGGGCAGATAATGTGTTAGAAAAAATCTTTGCACTGACACAAGCGGGCATTCCCGTCTGCGGACATCTAGGTCTAACACCGCAATCTGTTGGCGTATTAGGCGGTTATAAGGTGCAGGGAAAGGATGCTCTTGCGGCCCAAAAACTCTTTAATGATGCAAAAAAGGTTGAGGAAGCCGGCGCATTTGCCATTGTTCTCGAATGTGTGCCTAAGCAATTAGCTGAGGAAGTAGCTAAATTCGTCTCAATTCCAGTTATTGGAATTGGGGCAGGGCTTCATGTGGACGGGCAGGTTTTGGTTTATCACGATATATTAGGCTATGGAGTCGAAAGGGTTCCAAAATTTGTGAAGCAATACCATTCCGTAAATCCCTTTATGATTGAATCCATTCAAGCTTATACATCTGAAGTGAAAAATAATCAATTTCCTGAGGATAAACACTCCTTTACCATGAAGGAAGAAGAGCTGAAAGTTCTTTATGGAGGTAACAAATGAAGGTCATAACTACCATTAAAGAGATGCAGGATGAAGTACTAAAATATAAAGAGTTGGGACAATCCATTGGTTTTGTCCCAACTATGGGATTTTTGCATGAGGGTCATTTAACACTAATTTCTAAAGCAAGAAAAGAAAATGATATCGTTGTGTTAAGTATTTTTGTTAATCCTTTACAATTTGGACCGAAGGAGGACTTTTCCACCTATCCCCGTGATTTTGATCGAGACCGTGCCTTGGCAGAAGGTGAAAAGGTGGATTACCTCTTTTATCCTTCAGTTGAAGAGATGTACCCTGAAGTGCCATCTGTTAAGGTAGTAGTTCAAGAACGCACCGATGTGTTATGCGGTAAATCACGGCCTGGTCATTTTGACGGAGTGGCCACAGTCATAACTAAGTTATTTCATATCATGATGCCTACAAGAGCTTATTTTGGAAAAAAAGATGCCCAGCAAGTTGCTGTCATTGAGGGATTAATATCCAATTTCAATTTTCCAGTTCAGTTAATACCTGTTGACATTGTCCGCGAAGCGGATGGTTTAGCGAAAAGCTCACGAAATGTTAATTTATTACCAGAAGAAAGACAACAGGCTCCCGTTATCTATAATAGCCTGCAAAAAGCAAAAAAAGCTATTGAGGATGGCGAAAAAAATCCAACTGTTCTAACTAATAGGATTAAGGAATGGATTACAGCTGAATCTACCGGTGAAATTGATTATGTCGAAATACTTTCTTACCCACAATTAAAACCTTTGGAAAAAATAGAGGGTTCCTATATTATTGCAGTTGCTGTAAAATTTTCGAAGGTAAGACTAATAGATAATATTATTATTCAATAGATTAGAGAAGTTATCAAACGAGGAGGAACAAACTTGTTTCGAACTATGATGAATGGTAAAATCCATCGTGCTACGGTGACTGAAGCCAATCTTAACTATGTAGGCAGTATTACGATTGATGAGGATATTATTGATGCTGTTGGAATGGCACCAAATGAGAAGGTACAAATTGTGAACAATAATAATGGAGCAAGGTTAGAAACCTATATTATTCCCGGCAAAAGAGGCAGCGGAGTAATTTGTTTAAATGGTGCGGCTGCTCGTCTTGTTCAGGTTGGTGACACCGTCATTATTATTTCATATGCATTGGTACCGGATGATAAAGTGAATTCCCATCAACCCAAAGTTGCTATAATGGATGAGAACAATCGGATAAAAGATCTTCTCCATGCAGAACCAGCGCATACCATTATGTAGAATCCCCATTTATTGGGGATTTTTTATTTATTTTAAAAATCTCGTCGACAGTGGTAGAATTTAAATCATTATGAGAATGTTTTGTTGACGTTTAATGAACGAAGGTTTGGGGTGTAACAAATGTTAAATAAATTTGTTGTGATTGATTTAGAGACAACGGGTAATTCACCTAAAAAAGGAGATAAAATTATTCAATTTGCAGCTGTGGTGATTGAAAATGGAACAATTACAGAACAGTTCTCGTCACTAGTTAATCCACAAAAAACAATTCCAGTCTTTATTGAAGAACTAACTGGGATTAATGATGAAATGGTCAAGGATGCACCATTATTTACTGAAATAACAGAAAAGGTCCAGTCTTTGTTAGAAGGCGCCTATTTCGTTGCTCATAACGTATTATTTGACCTATCCTTTCTTCAAGAAGAATTACTTCAGGCAGGATCCGAAGGGTTTTATGGTTCTGTCTTAGACACCGTGGAAATGGCGAGAATTCTCTTTCCAACTGCTGACAGTTATAAGCTTACAGATTTGGCCGAGAAAGAGAATCTTACTCATGATAGACCACATCAAGCAGACAGTGATGCCTTGGTGACGGCAGAGCTCTTTTTAATCCTTTTAAATCGTCTATCATTATTACCGGCAATTACTCTTAAACAGCTAACTCACTTATCGGGTGGTTTAAAGAGTGACCTACAGCTGTTTCTTGAGGAAATGGAGGAAACATTCGAAGGTTCACCCATATTGGAATCTATTGAAATTGTGAACGATATGGCGTTAAGGAAAACAGCGCCTAAGGTAATCGATATCTTAAATAAGGAAAAAGTGAAGTATCCTGAAAGTGAGACGGAGAAGGTTGAAATGATCCGTACTGGCTTGAAGTCTTTTATCAAGCGAGAGGGTCAATTTAAGATGATGGATACCATCTATCAATCCCTACAACATTCACGGCATACGCTAATAGAGGCAGGCACAGGTACCGGTAAGTCACTTGGTTATCTTTTGCCGCTGGCTTATTTTTCAAAACAAAACAATCAGCCCATTATTGTCAGCACTCATACCATACAGCTGCAAGAACAGCTGCTAAATAAAGAGATTCCCTTATTGACAAAAATTCTTCCATTTAAGATTGAAGCTGTCCTTTTAAAAGGAAGACATCAATACTTAAATCTAGAGAAATTCCACCAGATGTTAATGGATGAGAATGATAATTATGATACTACCTTAACAAAAATGCAAATCCTCGTATGGTTAACGGAAACAGAGACTGGGGATAGGGATGAATTAAACCTATCAAGTGGCGGACAGTTATTTTGGAATAAAATAAAAGAAGAACCTACAGTACTATTTGAGGATAAAGGTTGGCAGGAGCGGGACTTTTATCAAAAGGCAAAAAGAAATGCGCAATCAGCGGATATTATCATTACAAATCATTCATTACTATTAAGTGATATAAAAGGTGAGAGTTCCATTTTACCAGCATCTGATTATCTTGTGATAGATGAAGGTCATCATTTAGAGAAAGTAGCGAGCAGGTTCTTTGGGTATTCATTGGACTATTTATCCACCCGATTGTTACTCAGTCAATTTGGTACTTATGAGCAAAAACAGCTCTTTTATGAAATGGAACAGCTTACATCACGATTTCCTGCTTCAGGAAAAACACTTGTTACTCCATCTGAAATAAATCAGCTGGTTTTAGATCTACAATACGAGATGGATGAATTTTTTAAATTAATGGCCCTTTATGCTAAAACAAAGGCAGCTAATAAAAAAGGGATAAATCGGATTAAAGTTCGATTTGCCACCTCAACCGATGCTGGTAGAGAAAGAAAAGCACTTGTTCACAGTGCCGAAAGGTTGTCTTTTTTACTTAAGGATTTATTGAGTGCGCTTGACATAAGGCTTAATTGGCTTAAAGCAGAGAAAGCTTGCTTATCAGTCCCGGATCTTAATAAAGTGGAGGATATCTCTGGATTTGCAGCGGAGCTTGATGAATTGCGAAATATATTGATAATTTGTTTTATCAAGGACTCAAAGGAAGTAAAGTGGATTGAAATGGATACCCGTTCGCCACAAAATGTAACAACCTTTTTGGCTCAGCCAGCAACTGTGGCTGAACAGCTGAAAGAGAAGTTCTTCCAAACCAAGAAGGCGGTAATTGTTACTTCGGCAACCCTATCAGTGAATCGTTCTTTTGATTATATTATGAGAGAAATGGGCCTTGAGGTAAGCACTACTGTTCAAGTGAGCATTCCCTCGCCATTTATTTATAGAGACCAGGTTCAGCTGCTTATTCCTGATGATTTACCGGAAATTAATTCAGTGTCGTTGGAAGAATATGTAGCTTCCATTGCAGAGCATATCATCACTATTGCAGAGGCAACAAAAGGAAGAATGCTGATTCTTTTCACAGCTTATGACATGCTCAAAAAAACGTATGAGTTAATTAAGGAAAGTGGCTTTCTCAATGAATATGTGTTAATTGCACAAGGAATTTCAAGTGGAAGCCGTTCTAGATTAACAAGAAATTTTCAGCGCTATGAAAAGGCCATATTGTTAGGAACAAGCAGCTTTTGGGAAGGTGTTGATATACCAGGCGAAGACTTATCCTGCCTTGTTATTGTCAGGCTGCCATTTAGCCCTCCAGATGAACCATTAACGGAGGCAAAGTGTCAATTGATTGTCCAGCAGGGAAGAAATGCTTTTTCAGATTATTCTCTTCCGGAGGCGGTACTCCGTTTTAAACAAGGCTTTGGCCGGCTAATTAGAAGCGAAACGGATCGTGGAGTGATGATTGTATTTGATAGAAGAATCGTTACCACTCAGTACGGAAAGGCCTTTTTACAATCGATCCCTCAAGTCCCAATTAAAAAGGGAAATATATTGGAAATGGCAGAGTTTATAGAAAAATGGTTATGATAAAATTTGGAAAATAACACATCCTATAATTATCTGGGAGGAATGTGTATGAAAATATTGCTATTGATTGCAGCTTTATTGATTCCAAGCAGCATAACGGTAACGGCAGAAACGACTTTGCCTGCAAATGTAGAAAAAATTGATGTGAAATTAGCGGAACACCAAGCAGCTGTCACCTTTTTAGAACTTACTACTGGAGAAGCAACTCTTGTACAGGGGCCAAATGGAGAAAATGTTCTAATAAATATCGGAGGGCAAGGGGCAATTTCTGAGCTGGAAGGTTGGCTCTCGCTTTATAATGTAAAGGAACTTTCCACACTAATCCTTACGAATGATGGAGAAAAGATCCCTAATGAGAAGGTTAATAAGTTAATAAATAATTATAATGTAAAAGAAATTGTCACCACGCCTGAAGTTTCTGCTTTTTTAACTAGTGAACAGTCCCATTATATACCAATTAAGGTATGGCAGGAAGGAACTAAGAAGGAAATCCTTCCTGATATGTTTGCAGATGTTCAATTCCTTGGAAATGAAAAAAATGAAGGAATGGATATTATGCTGCGCTTTTTTAAACATAACTTATTTTTAATGACTTCTTTCAGTCAACGAGCTGAACAAAAATTTTTAACTAAGAACCTAGAAGATATTCATGTCTTTAAAATACCTTATAACCTTAAAGAGGACCTATCTGATCAGTTGATCCAAACACTAAATCCACAAATATCCATCCTGCATAGAGCGGAGCAAGATCAGATGGATAAGGATTTGCTGCGAGATTTGCAAGGTATATGGTCTGAAGTGTATTTCACAAAAAAACATGGGACAGTTACTATAAAATTTACGGATTCAAATTACGAGATCATTACCATCCCCCCAAAAGGAGTGGAANNTTCTGATTTGATGAAGATTGATAACAAATCTTGATATATCCTGTTATAATAATTAAATAGATTTAAGGTTCAAGCGGACCAACTATATTATTGTACATAAAGAAGTGAAGAGAAAGATGAAAAAGTGGATTATTATACCTTTAATTATCATACTAGTCATTGCGGGAGTTTTGGTAAAAGTCTATTTTTCTTCTGTACAGCCTGTTAAGGCAGCGGAAAAAAAAGCAGTTTCACTTGCCATGGATAAAGGGCAATTAAGTGAAGTGGATGACTTTCATATCTATAATGGCAATGAGACCGTTAATGTGATTGAAGGAAAAAACAAAAAAGGCAGTAAAGTGATTATTTGGATTCCTGAGAAGAGTAAAAAGATATTCATTAAAAAAGCAAATGAAGGTATCACTAAAGAAGAAGCGATTCAAAAATTAATACAGGAAAAACAACCAAAGAAAATTATTTCAGTACGGCTGGGAATGGAAAAAAATATTCCTTTATGGGAAATCTACTACCGTTCTGAAAATAATTTAATAAATTATTATTATGTTCACTTTGAAACCGGTGAATGGCTTAAAAAAATTGAAAATCTATAGCTTGTGGAGACTGGAGGAAAGAGAAATGGCAATCAAACTTGCAAATCGGGTAATGGCATTAACGCCATCTACTACGTTAGCTATTACAGCAAAAGCAAAAGAATTAAAGGAAAAAGGGGAAGACGTCATTGGATTAGGGGCAGGGGAACCTGACTATAACACCCCTCAGCATATATTAGATGCCGCTGAAAAATCAATGAATGAAGGGCATACAAAGTACACTCCTTCAGCTGGTCTTCCTGCTTTGAAAAAGGCCATTATTAATAAGTTTGAAGCAGACCAAGGATTAACCTATAAACCTAATGAAGTGATTGTAGGTAATGGTGCCAAACATGTCCTTTATACATTATTCCAAGTGATCCTAAATGAGGGTGATGAAGTAATCATTCCAACACCTTATTGGGTCAGCTATCCTGAGCAAGTTAAGCTGGCAGGTGGTGTACCTGTATATGTAGACGGGCTGGAACAAAATAATTTTAAAATTACACCCGAACAATTAAAAGAAGCCATTACAGACAAAACCAAAGCTGTAATCATTAATTCACCAAGCAATCCGACAGGTGTCTTATACTCTGAACAAGAACTCCTGGAGTTAGGAAAGATTTGTTTGGCTGAGGACATTCTAATTGTTTCAGATGAAATATATGAGAAGCTTGTCTACTCAGGTGCTAAACATGTTTCCATTGCCGAGTTATCACCGGAATTGAAAGAGCAAACTATTGTTATCAATGGTGTATCTAAATCTCACTCCATGACAGGCTGGAGAATAGGCTATGCTGCCGGAAATAAACAAATTGTTGAGGCCATGACGAATCTTGCCAGCCATAGTACATCCAATCCAACCACTACAGCCCAATATGCTGCAATTGCTGCATATAATGGTACTCAGGAACCTGTTGAAGAAATGAGACAGGCGTTTGAAAAAAGATTGGAGATCATTTATGATAAATTGGTTTCGATTCCTGGATTTACATGTGTGAAGCCACAGGGTGCTTTTTACCTATATCCAAATGTAAAGGCTGCAGCAGAGATGACCGGTTTTAGTAATGTGGATGACTTCGTAGAAGCGCTTTTAGTCGAGGCTAAAGTTGCAGTAATTCCAGGTTCAGGTTTTGGCACGCCGGATAATATTCGTCTATCCTATGCAACTTCACTGGAGCTATTAGAAAAAGCGGTAGAACGAATCAGTCAATTCGTTACCGTAAGGTCAAAAACTAACTTTTAGTTATTAACTTTTGTTAAAAGTCTGCTAATGCAGGCTTTTTGTTTTTCCTTTCCAAAGATGGATTTCTAATACTCTTACTCGAACAGATTGTTCATGTTATACTAATCAAGAGGTGTAGAAAGATGAAATCAAATATAGTAGCTTGGTTACAGGAAGGGAATATTACGATTCCTTCATTGCTGTTTTCAGAATATCGAAATCTGAACTTAAATGAAACAGAACTTGTTCTGTTATTAAATATTATTACGTTTATCGAAAAAGGAAATGAATTTCCGACTCCAGAAGAACTTTCGGCCAGAATGACAGTCTCAATTGCTGAATGTCATGACTTGCTTAGAAGACTGATTCAACGTGGCTTTATTGAGATTATGGATCAATATAATAATGAGGGCATTCGATTTGAGAAATATTCCGTAAAGCCTTTATGGGAAAAACTAGTTGATCAGTTTTTATTAAAGGGTCAGATAACCAAACAAATTGAACAGAAAACGGAAGAAACCGATGTCTATACTTGTTTCGAAAAAGAATTTGGCCGGCCGCTTTCTCCATTTGAGTGTGAGTCGCTAGGCATGTGGATGGACGATGATCACCATGATCCAATTATCATAAAAGCTGCTCTTCGTGAAGCGGTTATGTCGGGTAAATTAAATTTTCGTTACATTGACAGAATTCTATTTGAATGGAAGAAAAATGGGATTAAAACCATCGAACAAGCTAAAAATCATGGGCGCAAGTTTCGACAAAAACAAACAGAAAAGCCACAAACAAGAGAAGATTCCAATCAGCCATCTGTTCCTTTTTATAACTGGTTAGAGCAATAAAATTAGTAAAGGAACGAGAGAAACTTCTCTCGTTTTCTTTCATTTGACTGTGTTAATGGTTATTTTTGATTTTCAGCCCTGTTGATAGAAGCGAAAAAATCAGCATTCCCGCCAAATACAGCCATCATATTAAAGAAAAGAAGGTGATTTCTATGTTAAATAATACCGAAATTCGCTATTGCTTAGATGAAATGGGCAGATTGTTTCCAGAAGCACATTGTGAGTTAAACCACTCGAATCCTTTTGAACTTGTTATTGCTGTTTCATTATCTGCACAATGTACAGATGCCCTTGTAAATAAAGTAACCAAAGGTTTATTTGAAAAATATAAAACCCCAGAGGATTACTTGAAAGTGACACTTGAAGAACTTCAAAACGATATCCGCTCCATAGGCCTATATCGTAATAAAGCCAAAAATATACAAAATTTATGTCGAATCTTACTGGACGAATATCATGGTGTTCTTCCTATGGATCGAGATGAGTTGACCAAGCTCCCGGGAGTAGGGAGGAAGACGGCCAATGTGGTAGTTTCAGTGGCTTTTGATATACCTGCCATAGCAGTAGATACCCATGTGGAGAGAGTCAGTAAGCGACTGGGAATTTGCCGTTGGAAGGATTCTGTACTCGAAGTAGAGAAAACGTTGATGAAAAAGGTCCCTAAGGATGAGTGGTCTCTAACACATCATCGTTTAATCTTTTTTGGACGGTATCATTGCAAGGCCCAGAATCCACAATGTCCAAACTGCCCATTATTAGAACTATGTCGGGAAGGTAAAAAGAGAATGAAAGGGAAGGCAGTAGTGAATGAATAATCGCGGAGAAGCGGCAGCGGCGATACTGGCAAAATGGGAAGGCATCCAGGGTCAACTTGAGCCTCTATTTCGCGCTCGTGATAAGAAAGACACAAAAAAATGGATAGAAGAGGGAATTGACCTATTTCTACAATTTTTATATTNNATATTTAACAAATGATGAAACCTTTCCTCCAGATCAAAGTAAATATGTACAGTTTTTATTTAAGCCGGTTAATCTGGAAGAGAGAGTAGCTTTTATAAAATCAAAACCTGCTTTATACCATTCATATCGACAGCTTTCAGAATTAATGATTGAGCAAGAAAAGCAATTTGCCAAAAGTAATATCATAAAAAAATCGTCTAGGCTATAACCTAGACGATTTTTTTATTATTGACTTTTTGTTCCCCCACTTGTTCCAGTACTTTGACTGCTAGGAGGGGTTACAGGGGTTGTAACGGGTGGAGTGGTATTACCGGCTTGACCACCGTTGCTGTTCCCATTGTTAGTCCCAGTATTGCCAGTCCCTGTACCATTATCCGTACCAGTGCNNGTACCAGTGCCATTACCGGTACCAGTGCCAGTGCCATTACCGGTACCAGTGCCATTACCGGTACCAGTACCAGTGCCATTATCCGTACCAGTGCCATTATCCGTACCAGTACCAGTGTCATTACCGGTACCAGTGTCAGTACCGGTACCAGTGTCAGTACCAGTACCAGTACCAGTGTCGGTCCCAGTACCTTGATCAGTCTGATCTTCGGCCTGTGGAATATCAATGGAAGTATGAACTGCATAACTTTTATTATTTCCACTTATGGCATAGACAGATATAGAATATTTCTCACCTGGATTAGCCTTAAAAGTTAAGCTGCTTCCTGACTGAACAGAATGATTCGAAGTGGTCCCATCGATGGTAACATCAAATTGAACATCTTTATTTGCTGTATAATCCCATGTTACTTCAACATTCCCGCTTGTTTCATCATATTTGGCAGCTAGATTTGATGGGGCTGAAAGTTTTTTATATTTTTCAGAAACCGTTTTAGGTGCATGGCCCTTCACCGCATATTCAGTGGAAACCAGGCTGCTAGGAGTATATTGACTAGCTAATACTGCCGGCATGCTTCCTTTCTCAATTCTAACCTTTTGAACCGTATTTGGCATTGTAAAATCAGGCGTATCAATGTCTTTGGATACATATGCCATTAAGTTTTTGAATAGCAGTTGTGCAATTCTTTGGTTACTGCCTACAGCAGTAATTGGTGTTTTCCGGCTTGCATATCCTGTCCAAATGGATGCAGTGTAATTTGTTGTATAGCCAGTAAACCACGCATCCGGTACAGAACTGCTGCTTATATTCCATTCTTCCATTTCTTGATCCGTGTAATTTGTTGTACCCGTTTTACCTGCAATTGGAAGACCAGGTACTTTGGCTCTTGTCCCTGTACCAGGGGATACAAGCACACTCTTTAACATATCTGTAACCATAAAAGCAGTAGAATCCTTCATGACAACTTTTGGTTTAGGTGCTGTATCAATCATTGTCCCGTCACGCAGCTTAATTTTTCTAACAGAATAAGGTTTGGTATAGTACCCATTATTTCCAAATGCTGCATATGCTCCTGCCATTTGAAGAGGGGATACTCCTGTTTCAAAACCGCCAATCGCATAGGATTCGTAGATCTCTTTTAAAGGAATCCCCAGACTAACAGCAAAGTCCTTTGCTTTATCTAACCCAACCTGTTGTAATGCTTGAACAGCAGGACTGTTCCGCGATAATTGGAGAGCTGTTCTGATTGTCATAGGTCCTTTATATTTTTGATCCCAGTTACCAAATTTCTTACCGGATGAATAGGTAATTGGCTTATCATTAATCATTTCATAGGTGCCCCAATTTAAATATTCTATTGCAGGGCCATAATCAAGAACCGGCTTAATCGTAGACCCAGGCTGTCGTCTCGTATCGGTGGCAAAATTAAAGCCAAGTTGTACTTGTTGGTTTCTTCCTCCGCCAATTGCCCGAATTTCTGACGTTTTTGTATCCAGGAGGACGAGCCCAGCTTGAAACTTATCATCGGGGTAAGGGATTACGTTAGAATCCTTAGTATTTAAGATTTCATTAACGTGTAATTGGGCATCTTTGTCTAGTGTTGTATAGATCGTTAGTCCATCCGTATAAATATCAAAATTAGTTGTATCGTTAACTTCCTTAATGACAGCACTCACAAATGAGTCATAAGTTTTATCGTCATTAACCTGACGTTTAGCTACTGGCAGTACATCATTTTTAACAGAAACCTTTTCAGCTTCTTCCATTTGCTGTTTTGAAATATAACCATGCTGATACATTAATGATAAAACAATATTACGTCTTTCTTCTGCTTTTTCTGGATAATCAAACGGATTATAGTTATTAGGACTCTGTGGCATTCCGGCAATTTGTGCAGCTTCTGCCAGGGAAAGGTCCTTTAATTCCTTACCGTAGTAATACTTGGCAGCTGTAGCAAGACCATGCCTGTTTGCAGAGACATAAACTTTATTCACATACATCTCAAATATTTGATGTTTGGTATATTGCTGTTCAAGCTGATAAGCAAGCCATGCTTCTTGAACCTTACGCTTTAAGGTCTTTTCTTGAGTAAGGAAGGCATTCTTGACCACCTGTTGAGTAATCGTACTGCCGCCCTCAGCACCAAAACCTCGTTGGAAATTGGCTAAGATGGCGCCCCCAAGACGAATCGGATCGATACCATGGTGCTTATAAAAACGATAATCCTCCGTTGCTAACACAGCGTTTTCAACAACTGCCGGGATGTCTTTATAATTTACATATTCTCGATTAACGGCTCCTACTTCAGTAATCAATTTATCATTTTTATCTAAAATTTTTGAAGGGATAGGATCTTTTAATAATTTCGGATCAAGTGTAGGCGCATCTTTCACCATATAGGCGATAGTGCCGACTCCAGCAAGTATTCCAATTATTCCGAGGACAACAAGACTTAGAAATATTTTCTTAAAAAGTCCGCGGGGTTTTTTCTGCTTTTTTTTCTTACCTTTGGATTGGAGTTGCTTCCTGCGCTCCTCTCTTGATTGGTATTGTTCAGACATATTGATTTCCTTCCTTTCTACACTCTATGAAAAATGAAGTTTTCTATAGTTGCTCTATTATTTTAATATAGTCAATTCTTGGTTGAAATCCAAGCGGTATGTGGTACCCCGTTTGTTCAATCTCTTCTTTTGTAATGGATTTTCTTCCTCCATTCACCATTCGCTTCCAAAAACTTAATAAGTGCTTAGCTTCGAGCAGATATACTTGTTCAAATTTTGTAAAACGGAGAATAACAAAACAAATACCACCTTGATCCATTACTTCTTCCATATGTTCTATTTGGTGTTGATGGAAATTCTTTAATGGAAAGGAGGTGGGATTTTGCGTCTCCTTTGCTTCAAAATCAATATATCTCCCTTTATATACCCCATTATAATCTGTTGTCGATGCTAGTTTGAAGTATGCTTCTTTTATTACGGCAGCACTTCTATTGGGATAATCCACCTGAACAATTTGAACTGGAGTAGGTTTTTTATGTATCACTGCAATTTTTCTTTCCCGGTAATATTGATTGGATTCATTTAAATCTTCCTCTAATGTCATACCCCGATTACTATAAGAGCCATTTTTTCTTTTTTTTTCGGAATTGTCTATTGGAAGTTCACTTGGCTTATACTTTTTTCCATTTGGATAGTTAAGATTCATTGTTTTACACCTCTCAAGCTAATCCTTATCATACCAAATCTTAGCTCTTTTTTGGGGTATAAAAATAAATTTGCTTACACACTCTAATGATAATTATACAGTGAATGCTAAAATTTGACATGATTCCATTTTCGCAAAAGGCTTACACCTAAATTAAAACTCTACCAAAAAATAAGGGAAGATGAATATGAATCATCTTACAATACAGGAACAATCAATCATCCGTCAAATTGTAAGTGAAACCAAAAGGAAAAATATTGATAATATTTCGAGAACGGATGCCTATTTTTCCTATTTTAAACAGCATCCTGATATTAAATGGTCTTTTCTTGCTAGTATGGTTTCTCGAAATGGCGGCTGGAATATGTGTGACCTCGAAGGTGACATTTTCCCCGAAATGATAGAGCCGGCAATGAGAAAACAGCTATTTTTGACTTATGAGCGTGCTAATTGGCTTATCTTTCATGACGTCTTTCCCCAGCTTTTGCTATATCAATATTCGACGAGATTCAACCGGCCCATGTTTCACTTACTTCCTTATTTCAATGTCTCAGTATTTATTCAAAAAGAGTGGGAGCTGTATTGGAAGGAAACCAATCAGAAAAGATTAACAACAGCTTTAATTATTAATGAACAAAATGTAATTCAATCCCCAGTCATAGAACATCCTGTATATAAAGATAAAGTCTTTCACTCCTTGCCATTTTCTTTTCAAGATTGGCTCCACTTCAGCTGTGTTCTATTTCCTACTTGTGGAGGAGAAGTATATGGGGCAAGTGTAAATGGTTTTAAATCACTATCCAAGCGAATCAATTTAGGTAAAAGGCTGGCGAACATCCTTTTTCATCCTCGACTTTTCCCTTACTTTTTTGAATTTGCTGAAAAGACCCCGCATACTGGTTCGAGATACGATTATGAACAATATTTTAAAATCAAGACAGGTCGCAAAACTCCGCTGCTAAGGACCACTTTTCCAGTAATTGAACATCATCAACATAAATACCAGGACTGGAGCAAACAACGAATTATTTTCCCGGCATGGCTTCATTTTCCGGCGCGCCATTATCACTCTATTCATCTTACCGACTGGTATTTCAAGAAATCAAATCAGCTATATTTGCTGCTTTCCCTTCAAAAGTCGCTTAAGTTAAAAAAATGGAAGTAAAAAAGCAAGGATGCCTCCTTGCTTTTTTACTGATTTTTATTCCGCAGGACGATTTGGCCCTTCAAGCTTTTTATCACCATAGCCTGTTTTTTGTTCAGTGACAGCTTTTGATTGCTTGCTTGTTGGATTATTCTTTTTTGCCATTAAAAACACCTCCATTACTAGGATGTGCGCTTCAGCAATTTTTCATGCGAGCTTATGATTATGTCGAAAAAGAAAAATCATCTATGCGGTTTTAACACTTTCTTTGCCGAATTGCTTCTAGTTTTGTCAAGCATGAAGGAGGCTGACAAGGGAAGGAGAATAATACGTATTAGATATTCGTGAGGAGGGATTTGTAAATGAATATACCAATGTCCGAAAAAGAAAAAATGCTTACGATGCTAACTGAAATATATGATCAATTAGAAGAATTGGAGTCTGTTCTAGAAACCTCTTTCTCCGACCACCGTCTTTATATGAATAGTGAGGAACAAGAAAAATTGTCGTTAACCATTCATCGCCTTTCAGATATTGGGGGAAGATCAGCACAAGTGAACCCAAAAAATTACGAAGAAATCATTGACTCCAACCTTGGTCCAGTTCCTAATTCCTTAAAGCTTGAATTAAGCTTTTAAGAAACGCTAAAATAATGATGTGTTAAAAGTAGCATTACTACCTTGCTACTTTTTTATTTTGTCACCAAAAAGGGGATAAAGGGAAAATGACTGAAGAAATTATAAATTTAACGGAAAAGCTGCTATTTTACAATGAATTGTTTTTAAAAACTTATAGCGAAGGCAGGGAGACTGGAATAACTCATGACTTTCATAGTGAGATTAAACCTTTTGCTGATGAGGTAAAGGAAACTAACGATAAATGGAAAAAGGCTATGAAGGAATGGCTTCCCACCGCAAATACGCATTATCTCCATTTAAAACAAATTGAGACAACGGCTGGCCACATTGATCAGCTCTCAGTGCAGTCCTTTTTCCCTGAAACCAGTAAATCAAGGTTTTTAAATTCACATCGCGCTATAGAATTTATTCTGTCAGAAGTAATTAAAGAGGTTAAAAAATAGGATCTGTTAAAAATAAAAAGAGATGCAATTTGATTGCATCTCTTTAATGATTTAATTAGAGTAACTTTCTGCGTGAAATTCATGAATGTTCGATGAGGGAGTTTTCGTGATTAGCTTCAGGTATAACC
>NZ_JBALPZ010000039.1:0-28395 GCF_036965645.1 Neobacillus drentensis | reverse complement strand
TAGTGTAGAGAGTTTTTTCTCTAATCTTCCAAAAGGGGGTGAAAAGATATGTGGGGATCATATGGAGGCGGTTACGGCTACGGTAGTGGCTATGGCGGCGGCTATGGCGGCGGCAGCAGTTTTGTATTAATCGTTGTATTGTTCGTTCTGCTTATCATTGTTGGTACTACTCTTGTTCACATCTAACTTGTTCAGACCGAAAGTGTTATAGTAAATTTACAAAAAAAAGACGACTCTAACATTCAAGAAATTGAATATGAGTTGCCTTTTTTATTTTAGATATTTTTTCTCTGAATTCATAATTGGTATAAAAAGTTAAAAAGGAGTGCCAAAATTAAAAATTTTAGTAGCGAAGCTTCTTTAGATTCAATCAACAGGCAAGTTTAACACAGCCTTATCGGACCTTTTTTTGATTATCAATATCAGCATTGTTTAAAATAAAGTCGATTTTCTTAGCATAGGAAAAATCGGTTTTTTTTGATGTCGAAATTTGCTTAGCGTATGTTTTGCGTGTTTTGTTGGTAGGCCCCCTACTATCAGCGGGTTAGTCCTCATTTGCTGTAACAAAAAGCCCTGTTAGCCAATGCTACAGGGTTAAATTATGTTCTTTTTGGGTGAAAGCGGGTTTTCTAATGATTTTATTTTGCCGCCAAAGGAAAGAGCGTTTATTTTCCAACCCTAAAATAAAAGGCTGCTTGTTAGGAGTTATTGCAGCTGCTTTAATAATTTTGGTTGCGGGTTCCTGGTATTCCAGATTCAATCTATAAAGGGGAATTGATTCAGGAGAAAAGCGAAAAAGCATTAGCTGTTAAGGAATTGAAAGAATACAAGCTTAATAAGGAATCTAGCGTTAAAAATGGAGCTTCCCTTTTCTTAAAAGCGTTTTTGGAATCAGAACCAGGGGAGAAACAAACAACAGAGGAAAAAATTAAGCCCTATGCTTCACAGAAAGCCCAAGAACAAGTCAAAATAGGGAGCACTTAATTTTCTTGAGTAATTATTGTTTTTGAAAAAAATATTTAATATTTGGCTAAGAATAATACTCAGTCTTTTTCTTATAGTACCTCACTTAATTATAGGAAAGTACTGTATGCAGAAACTAATAAGCCACAAAGCACACGATAATTGTACGATACAATTCAGGATGGTTCATCGGTAATATATTTACATTTATGGGATGTTTATAGGATTTTCGTTTTTGCTAAAACTTATTAAATTAGAAAAAAGCCATAGAATTCTCCGTGGCCTTGTATCTCATCGCACCTAACAATGTAATTTATGTAATTATTTCACAGCATCTTTAAGCACTTTACCTGGTTTAAAAACAGGTATCTTGCTAGCAGCGATTTCGATTTCCTCACCTGTTTGTGAGTTGCGGCCTTTACGGGCTGCTCGTTCACGAACTTCAAAGTTGCCAAACCCGATTAATTGAACCTTATCACCATTTTTCAAAGCATCTGAAATTGCATCAAAAACAGTATCAACTGCTTTACCAGCATCCTTTTTTGAAATCTCGCTAGCTTCAGCTACTGCATTAATAAGTTCCGTTTTGTTCATCTATTATCCTCCTCACAGAAATTCTCTAAAATTTTAGTTCTTCCTTTATTATTAATTCTGTAAAGGTGTACAAAAAACCTTCATTAACCAACGGCCGGATTTATAGCTTGTTTTAGACCACCTCTTTTTCATGTAGAACACTTACAAAACGAATTAAAGAAGTATTGATCCTGTACTCCCCTTTTTCTCCTTTTGCAATATAGTACTTACTATGTCCGATCTTTTCTAATATCTCATTTACAACCTCTTCTTTTTTAACATATGCTGCTTTTATTATTTTCTCTCGTTTAATATCATTCTCTAAGGTAAAACAAACAACAAATTCTTTCAAACTAATTCTCTCCTATTCTTATTCTTAATCTCTACCTCAAGGTTATGTTAATCACTTCACATAAATCTATATCTTTAAAACCAACATTTATATCAGTCTTGTTTTTTCACAGACATTAAAATTGAAAAAAGCATCCATAAAGATAAAAAGAGGGAAATCATTCCGGTAATTTTTGATATGAAGACATGCTTGCTGTCGATAAACATTTCGTAAATACTAAAGAGAAAGCATAAAACCATATATATAAAATCGTTCAAAGAAATTTTAATCATTATCACTCCTTACACGTATAGTTCTTCGTAAAAAATCTTGTTTTTAAAAGGGTGGGAAATAAGTTTTTTACCGATACGTTTAGAATTCATAACAAAAAGATGAAACCCATTTACTAAAAAGTATTTGCCTTACTGATTGGAATAAAAGGAGATTTTACAAGCAAAAAAAAGGCCCTTCGATCGGAAAGGCTTACCACTCTCTTCCTATTTCTTCATCCAAAATCGCCTTCCTCTTTTCCCAATCAGGCATAAGGGAATAGAGCAAATTATAGAAGCCATCACTGTGTTGATTGTGCAAGATTTATAAAAAGAGAACACCTGAAAGGCATCCTCAAAAACAAATAACTGTATTTGGCAATAAAAAATGCTGTAAATGGCAGTATGTCTTTTATAGATGTAAAAAAATCAAAATACGCAAGTAATGGATAAGAACTTACATATTTTAGGATCACTCATAATCTATCCATTCGCCATGAGGATCATCATTGTTTATTTCATCATAGCAACTTTCACAAACATTAGGATAAGGATCATACTCGTTTTTTGTTTCATTACCGCAAAATTTGCACTCCATTTTTTATTTCTCCTTTCTTTGTACAGAATAAGTCAATTATAAACAAAAAGACCACCGAGCAGGGGGCATACCAAAACTATAATGATACTATGCACAAAGAACAACTACGCATTCTTCAAAGCAGAATTTCAATTTGTATTGAAAAGATGAACACTTGGCTTGGTATTAGCGAAATAGAAATAATGCAAAAAGTACAGAAGCATCTGCATGAAACAGTAACAGAGGCTGAATTAAGTTTTAAAACATTTTTAAAAGAGTTAGAAAAGATAAAAAATTCCATTTACGATTAATACTTTTAAAGTTTTCATAGAAAGGTCGGGGTTAGCGTTGGCATTAAAAGTAATGGATACACCTTTAGTCCCCTTCATTTTAAGGAAGGGTGGATTGTTTACATATGATGAGGTTTTGCAGGTTAGAGATGGGTATGGTTTCAGCTCAAAGTCGACTCATATAAGTGCTTTTAAAACCTTGTTTAAATATTTTGAAACAAAAGAGATAGAAACACCAACGCAAGCTTGGTTGTTGTATGAAAATGAACAGAAACAAGTGGATAAAGAGGTAGATGTTTTTCTTACACTCCATCCATTTGCCAGCAATCATAAAGTCTTTGAAACGTATTTAATCATGCTTATGGCTTGTTCTAGGATTCCAAAAGATAGAGATTTTATTAGTGACCTCTTTATTCATGATAATAACCAATGGAAAAATCATGGGATTATTAAGGCTTTGATGGAAGATTACTATAACCTAACAAAACCTGACGGTTTTCCTAAACTTGATGAACTAATTAATACAACAAACCGAAAGTTTCTTTTTTCTCTGAATGCTTTTTATAAAATCAATGATTTGACGGAGGAAACTATAGTAAAGGAATTCTTAAACGCCGTATCAGCTGATACCCACAGAAAAACGGGGGTGTTTAAGAGAAAAAACCCATATCATAAACATGATATTTTAGAATTTATAGATAAGATATACCCGGTATTAGTAAAAATTGGAGCGAAGGAACATAAAGATAATATATTTCATTTTCTCCGTTCACTTATTTTTCCGCTCAAAAATTAAAGAGCTTGACGGTACAGAGATGCAAACTGTAATTTATCAATTCATCGAAAGTAACATAATTACAATTAATGGTAAAGAAGAACTTCAAAAGAATTTAGATTACCTACGGAGAATCATTAAAAATTGGTGCGATCTCTCTCTTGTTGCTTTGGATGATGGAGTAGAAAAGATTGCAGATATTACTGCTCATCATCGAGATTTATGGCTTCAAGAAAAAAACGAGGTAGACGGTAAGATTTTATTAATTTACGTACCTACGGTTTTTAAGTTTTTTAACAAAGATATACTTGGCGAAAACAGTCCTTATTATTACGATATTTCAATTTTTAGCACTAAATGGAGTCCGAATATTGGGAAAGATACTAATCATACCCCTCTTCAAGGTGCCGCCTTCGGTCAGGTTATTTCTGCAATAGCTCATAAGATTAATCAAACAAGAGAAAAAGGTTTTGTTCAAGGGGAATTAAACGAAGTAACATTCGGTAAAAGTCTCCAATCCATGGAAACTCAAAAATTTTTATATGAATTTTTCATATATAGGTTGATTTGGTTTGTGCTACTAACTGGAAGAAGACTGACAGAAATTCGAAATTTGAAATTGGCAAGAGTGAAGAATTCCCTTTCCGCAGATGAAAAATATGTATTTATCAGAACTGTAAAGGGAAATTATGATAAAAAAGAAGTATTTGAGAGAGGTCAACAATCCGAAGAAGGAATTTTTGTATTCGATTATATACACATTGATGTTTTTAATGAAGTAATTAAAGGAGCAGAACTTATATATAAAGGTACTGGGGTGCCTATCAAGGATCAATACCTATTTCCAAGCACAAGAAGAAATTATGGAGCAATTAGTGCTGAATCTATTCGAAGTTATTTTATTGAATTACAAAAAGAATACGATATTGTGCATGGCTCCCCTGTCGATTTTAAAAACAAATTAATGTACCAGAGCTCACCCGAATGGGAAAAGTTATTAGGAAAACCTTTGTTCACTCCGCATCACTTACGTCATGCTTTTATTCATACAATTCACTCTAATGCAAATTTACCTTTAGTACAAATAGTTATGAATATCGGTCACCGAAATAACAAATCCATAGGGGCTTACACAAAAATTATGGCAGACGTATTTCAGGTATTCAAAACTTTAGAGAACGAAGGCCATATTGGTGCCGCAAGAGAGCTCGTGAGTGCCTTTTACGATGAAACGAAGGGAATTGAAGGCAGCAATGCGTATGTTGTATTAAGAAACTTCCTTGACTACCTAAACGAATTCAAAGTTGAGACTCCTCTAAAATCAATTAACACTGAAGCAAACCGATTTACGGAAGTTGACAGCGATTGTGTCACAACCATTTCTTGTGGTGATACTGGAATGGGGTGTCTTAGATGCAATGATTTTAGAACTGGTCGAATGACCTTCATGGCTTTATTTAGTGTTAGTACTATTTTTGATAAGGAATTTCGAAATATTGATGCGTTAATTGACCAGATTAACAAACGCAAAAAAGAAATTTTAAAGATAAATCGTAAAAATGATAAGCGTTTTGAAGTAATTAAAAATCTTTTTGAACCACTCATGGAACGGTTTAAAGGTTTTATTGAAGCAAGGCAAATAACCTTATTATCCAAGGAAACTGGTTTCGGTTTAACCGAAAAAGAGGCTGATGAAATGATAAATAAAATTTGTAAAAGAGCAAGAAAGCTAAATTTACACGATGACATTGTAAAATATATAAAACTGTCTAGAAAAGCTGGTATGTTTAGAGAAATTGATTTCACTTTGTACCGCACGGCAGCGAATAGAGAGGTGTTTAAGGCTCTATGAACAAAAATGAATTGTTAAGATACAAGAAGATAGAAGCTATTAAAACTGCTATAAAAGAAATGGCAGCAGTTGGTGCCCTTTCTTTTCCAAAGCAAGAAATTGCAAAAAAGACGGAAACTCTTTTTAAAAGCCAAGGCGATCCAGACTATATTGTTGATTATAGACTTCTTTCAACAAAATTTTATAAAGAAAATTTGGATATATGGATTAAAGATGAAGTTGGTAGAAACAATCCTAATTTAGAAGCAGCTCAAAAAGAAGCTAACAAAGCAAAAAAGGAGAATGTAAAGAAAAAGTACAAGGAACTTGAAAAAAAGGCCTTTAAAATTATTGATATGATTCTTAAAGGTAAAATAAAGGTAGATAAATTTACAAGAAAGTTCTTGATCGATGAAATTAACAAACAAGTGAATAATCCCAAATATGAGAGATCCTACGGGCCAACAACCTTTTCGGACGAAAAATATGTGCAAATCTTCCACGATGCCCATGCTAGATTGATCGGAAAAGTTTCAACAGAGGACGCTGGCGAGTCCCAAAAGATTATAACTGCTTTAGAACATAGCAAACTTAAAGAAGAATTCAAACGCTTGAAGTGGAAAAACAAAGCTTTAATTAAAAAATGTTTGTTGTTGCTGAAGGAGACGAAGAATTACTTTCCGAAAATGACATCTTGTATTCCAAATTGATGTTAACTCGCTTAGACCCAAAGCTTTTGGAAAGTTACTTACCCCTACTGCTACAACTCATTAAGGGTCAAAAGGAAGTGAATGCCTATAACCTAGTGAAGAGAATTATTGAAACGTGTCAAAAAACAAAAAGGCAGGAACTAATTTAATACTACTTGGAGAACGTTTATATGTGGCCGTATTAACTGTATAAAAAATAAAAAGCTTGAGGAATCAAGCTTTTTATTTTGGAAAAGCTTCATTTTTTGAAATGCGTATTATGTCACCAGGAAAATATTTTTCAAAATGCCTTTCCACTAATTGATGCAGGTCTTTACGATACCACTTAGATAATCCATGTTCCTGAAATAACAAAGGCATTCCCAATCTCACAGAACGCTTTCCCATCGCTCCATCACCAATGCTAAGCGTATCAATCCAGATATGATCCACTATCCCTTCCAAAACTTTTGGAAAGTCTGGTGTAAAAGGTAAAACTGGAGAAATTGAAGCTTGGGTGGATATTCCTGCATCGTGAATTTCCTCTAAGGCTTTTAACCGCAATTTAATCCCAGGTGCATAAGGAGCAAATATTTGCTTTATATCTTCCCTATCTGTTTCAATCGTTATTGATACAAGAACATTACATTTTTCTTTTAACCTCACTAACAAATCAATATCTCTTGTAATAAGTGGTCCTCGTGTTTGAATTTGAAGAAAATCAGGCGGATTTTCAATCATTTCTTCTAATATCCCTCTTGTAATGTTCGCTTTACGTTCAATTGCTTGATATGGATCTGTTGCGGAGGACATAAATATATTCACAAGCTTGTTTCTTTCTCTTAGTTTGGTGATCTCTTTTCGGTAATTTTCTGCTGCATTTCTCTTTATATCCAACCAATTTCCCCAGGGAATATCTTTAAACTTTTGGATGGGCATCTCTCTCACATAGCAATAGCTACACGAGAAAATACAACCACTGTAGGGGTTTAATGAATGCGTGAACCCAACATCCAAATAACCTCTTGCTTCAGTAAGAATCTTTTTTGAAAAAATTTCTTTAATTTCACCCACCACAGCTATCGCTCCTTTCCCTGAATTTTCGTAAAGGCTCCCATAAAGATTCTTGATATAAGTAATTTATTAATTAAATTATTTTTTCTATAAACGCTTTACCAACCCTATTATAGCCTTTTCTTATCTACAACCACTCATAATTGATTCTTCTCATTTCCTTAACTGTAATTTTATAAATTAGTTAATTCAAAATCCCTCTTAATTCTGTATATTTTCCTACAGTCTCTTTCTTAATAAAGGTCCTCCTTTATAGAGGAAAAATAATAGCTTGCCACCATCTAATATGGTGAGATTATTTCTTTTGTTCCCACTATACGTTGAATAGACATCCTACTCATCCTACTATATTGTAACTCCATGTTTTATAGAAGAGTACCTATATTCAGCCTGAATAAAATTTAACTTTGGGAATGGGAATATTTAAAGTTTTGATTTTTGAATCCTTAGATCCTAAAACGGAACCATTATATTAGCCACCACGCTTTAAAGGGTAGCGTATTTTTTTGATAAAAAAACTAGAGGAAACAAATTTTTTATGTCATTTTTAGTGGTTTTGAACAAGTTTTATTATATACCTAGTAGCGAAATTACTCCTGGTTTTATAGGTGGCGAAAAAATTGAACTAAATACAAACAATTTACTTTTATAGAGCTTCGATATTCCTTTTGATATTAAATAAAAACCCAAGCCTTACGGCTTTCGAGCCCCTTTATTCACAACGAAAATTGAAGTAAAGGGTGGCGAATTCGATTTTCAATTTAAATAGCCAATGAATCTTTGCCTTTACTTGCAAGAGAATGCGCAGCCGCTATACGGGTTTAAAGGATGTGTAAATCCAACATCTAAATAACCTTTTGCTTCCGTAAGGATTTTTTTTGCAAGTGTTTCCCTTGTTTCCATCTCCATCTCCATCTCCATCGCTCCTCTCATACAACCAAGTTTAACTGAGCTTTACCTTAAAACAAGGCTGTGTTAATCTTGAATGTTGATTTCCGCTCCAGGCGGCTTCGCTTTCCGCGGGCGTGCCGGGGATTCTCCTCGGCGTTTAGCACCTACGGGGGCTCCCCTGTCCCGTACTCCCGCAGGACATTGATTTTACATCCTCGAATCTGCTCACGCACGAAGGAAATGCGTTAGCATTTTCGAGGAGTCTTCGCCGCCTTACGCTCCAATCAACATTGTCCCAAAATCAACAGTAACCTTTAACACAGCCTAAAACAAAAAAGTTGGCCCCTATGATTGTAGAGAAACCAACTAATTCATTTTGAAATCATTCCAGGAACCTGTCCTATAAAATGATTAAAGCGTTCTTGTTTCCAGTTTAAATCCTTCGACAACTACGTCTTCATCAATCTCGATTAATAGGCACCGTTTCCCATTGTAAGTAATATATTGAATGTTTTTCAATTCGGTCGGGTCGATGGATAGATCCGCGACCTTTGTATTGATCTTAATGGATTTTGGAAGAACATTGGTCGCTTTGATTTCATAATTGGCATCATCAACAACACTTTTAAAAGCATGTTCAACTTTGGCCGTGTCCACATCATCAACACCGCTGACCTCTAAGATGCGTTCGATATCGCGCGAATCCAACATAGGAGCCTCAACTTCTTCACTCTCTGCATTCTCCTGAACGATCTTATCGATTTCCTCATAGACATTGGAAATGACTTTGGAATCCACTTCATCTCCCATAACGATTTTTAAAATTTGTTCGAAGCTGTCTTTATCTTCCTCAGCCGTTATAATTTCCTCACAGTTGAGAACCTCTTCAATAAAGGAAGCACTTGGCTGGTTCCCGCCATGGTAGAGAATATGGTTGACATCAGCTGAATTTTCATTAAAGGCAGGAAACAAAAAGCCTGTTAATGGAGAAGTTAAATTGATAATCGGATCGACAGCGTGATTCGGTTTAAATTCTTTCTCAATATAATCAAACAGCAAAGCTTTCTTTGGCTGATCGGTTTTATTGAGACTGCACAGAATAAATTCGCTGGAATAAACCTCATCATCCCCGCCTTCTTCGGAATCCGCATTCCTTTTCTTACTTGGCTTTTGGTATTCTCCACGGATAAATGTGACGACAGTATCAAATTCATACACTGCATGAGCAAACATTTTTTCAACGATTTTCAGCATGTATTCTTGCCATTCGTCCGGAGAATCGGTCTGTATGCCGTCGAACAGAATCATTTGTGTGCTATCTTCCACATCACGCTGGAATTTCAGCTCAAATAGTTTCGCATCCAGTTGACCTGTTAAAACCTTTTTAAAGTTGGTTAAAAATAATTCCTGTGCTTCCTGTTCTAACATTTGGAACGGCTGGCTAATTTGATGATAGATCTCACCTGATTCTTTCTTTACATAAACGTTAAAAATTTCTCGGATTTTTAAAAGATAATTGTCTAATTTAAACTGCTTTCGAATATTAGCAATGTCGTTTTTATTCATCATCTCATCTCCCATTCCTGATTATACTGTTCAAAGAAAAAAATAGTAATACTTGATATTTATTAATTATACTAAGGAATAAAAAAAGGGCTATTCAAAAGGTCTATGAATCACGACACTTTTAAACAACCCGAATAGACTACTAATCTAGCAAAGAACGTTTTAATGACTCTAGATTATTTTTCATTACATCAAGATAGTCTAATCCCTTTGCTTGTTCTTTTTTCGTTAATCCTTCTAATGGATTTAACACTTCCGTCTTAGCGCCGATTTCTTTTGCTAAAGTATCAGCCACTTTCGAAGAGGTCAGCTCCTCGAAATAGATAATCTTTACATTTTTTTTCTTCGTTAAATCCGTTAATTCAGCTAATTTACCTAAGGTTGGTTCAACATCTGGTGATAAGCCGGCAATCGGAATTTGCGTTAAGCCATATTGTTTTGCTAGATAACCAAAGGCGGCATGCTGTGTGACAAATTCTTTTTCCTTGGCTTTATCAACGGTGTCTTTATACATGGAATCCAAACTGGCAAGCTCCGAATTTAAGGCTGCTGCATTTTTTTGATACTGGTCTTTATTTTTTGGATCTGCCTGTTCTAATGCGTTAGCGATAGTGTTAACTTCTTTCTGAGCTAACACAGGAGAAAGCCACACATGAGGGTCTTTAGAAGACGTTTGTTCAGAATGCTGATGATCCTCTTCCTCTGAAGCGATGGCATCCATCAATTTAATTCCCTTTGAAGCCTCGACTACTTTTAAATCGGGATCATTGATACTCTTAAATACCTTTTCAGTCCAGGTTTCAAAATACCTGCTATTGTAGATAAACAAATCTGAATCTTGAATTTTAGCCATATCCTTTGCAGTTGGCTCCCAATCGTGAGGTTCTACGCCATTTGGAATTAATAATTCAACGTTTGCGGAACTGCCTGCCACCTTTTGAGCAAAATAATACATTGGATAAAAAGTAGTGACAATTTGCAGTTTTTTAGATCCTTCACTCGTTTTTTCACTTTTTGTTGAAGCTGCGTTTGAACAGCCACTTACCATTAATAGAAAAATAATTAATGGGCTTAAAAGTTTTTTCACGATTCATGTACCTCCAAAGTTATGATTAATTAGGAATTATTACGATTTAAAATGAATAATTATTTGGTATTATTAAAGATTATTAGATATTAACTAATCGTAATTGTTACGAATTACATCATATAACGATTAATTATTTCTGTCAAATGAAAATTATTTAATGAAATGAAATCAGGATTCTAGCATATCTATATCAGTAGGAATGATAGATTAGGAGGACAATTTATGGTTACCTTTATAAATAAAATAATGAAAGATAGTCTTGTGTTTCTATTATTTTGTTTATTTCTGTTTCTCTTTCTTTTTGCAGAAGAAGTAAAAAATACCTCTTTTTTTAGTAGAATCCCTAGTACATTTTTTAATGTAAATACCATTTTTCTTAGTATTATTTTAGAAGCGATTCCCTTTATTTTACTGGGCGTATTTGTATCAGCCATTATTCAATCATTTGTATCGGAAAACGTAATTCGAAGGGTTTTGCCTCGAAATGCCTATTTAGCCCTTATTCCCGCTGCTTTACTTGGAATTGTCTTTCCTATCTGTGAGTGTGCTATCGTTCCTGTAGTTCGCAGGTTAATCAAAAAAGGCATGCCTTCGCATGTAGGGGTTGTGTTTATGCTAAGTGCTCCAATCTTAAACCCTGTTGTTTATGCTTCTACTTATTTTGCATTTAAAAGTACACCCTATATAGCCAATGCCAGAATGTTTGTTGGATTTATTAGTTCAATTATGATTGGCTTAATCATTTACCGACGTTTTAAAGGGGAAAACATTTTAAAAACAAAGAAGGTGGAGCATCACCATGAACACCATCACCAAAGAGGAAATAAACTTTTAGAAACACTCTATCATGCAAGTGATGAATTATTTGATACAGGTAAATATTTAATTTTAGGTGCTTTCCTTGCAAGTCTATTTCAGGCGTTCTTAGACCGTAATGTTCTCTTATCCATTGGGACAAGCACTACTTTTGCACCCGGGGTTATGATGGGACTAGCCTACGTCCTTTCCGTGTGTTCTTCTGCAGATGCATTTGTGGCCTCATCATTCAGTTCTACCTTTACGGAGGGCTCCATCCTTGCCTTTCTAGTCTTTGGACCCATGATTGATATAAAAAACACTTTCATGTTATTCGGATATTTTAAGAAAAATTTTGTGCTATTATTGCTTATGGTAACGCCGCTTGTCGTTTATTTTTCCGTCTATCTCTTTCAGCTTTTTTTTATATAAAAGGAGTGACCAATGATGAATTCACGTCGAGCTCACGATTCTTCTTTTCACCATCTTCTCAGAGGAATCATTTTAATAGGATTTATGTTGCTGTTATTTAAATTACTTCTAACGAATAATATCTCCCTTTTGATTGCTCCAAAAATGACCCATTTTATTTACTTTACTCTCTTTGTTTGTTTAATTCTTGGTGTTCTTTTAATCATTAGAGGAACTTCAGGTAAGGATGATTCTTATCATTGTGATTGTGACGGGGACCACTCCTACCCTGCCTCGTTTAGTAAGGGTCTGTTTCTTTATTTATTGTTTATCCTACCTATCACAACAGGATTTCTTTTCTCGAACAATGTTCTTGACAGCTCCGTTGCCATGAACAGAACGATTAAACTTGGCGCAAGTTCTCAAGCAGCTAATCAAAAAAATCCTGCAAAAAACAATTCTAAATCAAACTCCTCTTCTGTTTCAAGTAAAACTAATTCTTCCAACCCGAAAAGTGTCCTTGATAATCAACCAGAGCCTCTAACCCAATCAGAATATAATACATTAAAGGAAAAATTATTAAAGGCTCAAAGGATAAATATTGACGATGTCCAATATGTGAATATAATGAACATCATTCAGGATAATTTAAAAAATATGATTGGAAAAACCGTAACCACAAAGGGTTTTGTGTATCGGGAAAAAGGGTTTATGCAGAACCAAATGATTGTGGCTCGTTTTGGGATCACCTGTTGTGTGGCAGACGCTTCCGTATATGGGATGATGGTAAATGGCGATGTAGCGGTCTTACCGAAGGATAAATGGGTACAAGTAACAGGGAAGATTGAGGAAACCCAATATAATGGCGAGGATATTCCTGTTTTAAAAGTTGACCAGCTTTTAAAAATTACTGCCCCGAAGCAGCCATATGTATTTGATGTGGGTATAAAAATTGAGTAGTTCTTATGATGAAATTATAAAGGGACTGATTAGATTAATTTCTGTTAACTAATTTTGATAGTTATGATCAGGCTTTTGTAGCGGGTTTTTTCGCGATGTTAATGGAAATATGGCGGCAGGAAGGTATCTTTTTATCGCACGCTTCCCTAATAGCGGAATCGTGAACCAAGGAAGGATCATTATACACAACAAGAAAAACTTAGATTTTCGCATTATACACCTCCAATTTCTAGGGTGTACATTTCAATTCCATATATACAATGCGCATGAAACACAACAGGGGTTGTTTTATGCTTTTTCAAATCATGATGGCATACGGGAACACCGTATGCCTTTTTTGAGCATTAGGTGAGTTTTTTCTATTATATAGATCTACCCTGCATAATTTTCATTTTCTTCAATCAACGAGACGGCATGAATGCTTGCGTTGGTTTGTTGCGCTTGTAATTGGTGCTTTGCCTCCTCCACACTTTCTGCATTCATATTCTTGAAATAAACGCCCCCGCCTAACTCATATTCAACAGAGTAGGTCCTTGTTTTCGGTTGGTCCATCCTAACCCTCCTTTCCTATTTCTCTTAGTATGAGCTTTTTCAAATAATAAAAATTTGCAGGAAAAAGTATTTCAGTTGTAGAAAATTAATATCATTACTAGTAAGGGGATGATTTCCAAAAATTATATTAAGCTAAATTGTTATTTAAAAAATAACATCTCACAGGAGAGAAATGAACATGAGAGTTAAGGACATTAAGGTTAAAAAAAATTTATCAGTTGATGAATTAATAAAGTTTATTGAAACGGCAAATAAATTTGAGAGTGATATTAAAATCAGAGGGGCTAACTTCACGATTGATGCCAAAAGTATTATTGGTGTCCTAACGATTGTTAGGGCTGGAATTGATGTGACCATCATTTCAAGAGGAGACGACGATGAAGAGGCTCTGACGGCAATCACTCATTTGTTAATTCAATGAATAAACCATTAAAATAGAAAAGGAATGCTATGGAAAAAAGCACTTCTCCATTTTACATTTAACTAAATAAAGCAGAGGATTCAAAACGGAATCTGCTCTGCTTTTTTGCTGTATTGAGTTTTTTAGTATTTTAACAATATGCCTCTACGCATGAACCTTTCAAATCATTAAGACACTTTTGGCTCCATATGTTTTGATTTCCGCTTATTTCTTAGGATTCGTTTTTCAAGATAATAAGTAGGAATGATGATGGCTGCCCAAATGGCAAAATAGTTAAGAACCACTAGGAATGGGTTGTTGCTGCCACCATGTCCTTCTCTTCCATTATGATTAAATTTCTCTTTATTAAAATCGCCACTAGTTGGTGCCTGGTTAGGATTGTCTGTGCTGCCATTATTGGATGACTGCCCAGCTTGCTGCATTTGTTCCTGTTTGAAACCACCAGTGGTTGGGGTCGCAGTTGAAGCAAACCATTGGATTCCACTCGCTAATATGGCAAGTGACAGAACCACTGACACAAGTACACCTTTTCTAAGTTTTCCTTCCTTGGATTTGAAGGCCCTCTTACAAATACTCATAACCCATTGCCAATGGACACCAATATGAAGACCAACTAGGGCAAGTGTTACATCGGCAGAAAGGCCATGAATCTCTCGAATAGCGTTTCCCCCTTGAATCGCGAGACTCGGAAAAACAATCCGTGAAATGAGAATACCTGTGACGATGACGGTCACCATCGAAATTAATAGCAAAATATTTATTAGAAAACTAAATCGAGTTTTATTGGGAAGTTTTGGGTCAAATATCCTTTTAGTGGTATTGATCACCCAACGATAGTTTAATCCAATGTGGATAAGAATGGATACTCCTATTATGACACCCGCAATTTCATGAAATGGTAATCCATCTAATACTCTTGGATTCATAAGTAATACAAATGTGATTGCCATCATCAGATCAAGTATGATTTTTGTATAATTCTTTTTCAAATGAACTCCTCCATCTTTACCATTAACCAATCTGGTTCACAGTTTATAGGGAGAACCTTAAGAAAAACTTAAGTTTGTATGTGAATACACAATCATTATTATTCCTAAAATAACTGTTTCATATTTCACAGTTATTTGGTTCTCTTACCGAATCCTGATAGGCATAAAAAAAGAAGCCCGAGGGCTCCAAGATATTAATTATATGGTTTTACCGATTTTACTTCATATTTTCCAACTTCTGTATTCAAAATAAATTCTGGTTTAGGCTTTCCAAGGTTGGCTTTATGGTTGGCTATATGTGCATCACTTTTTTCCCACTGCTTCCAATACTCCTCAGATTCCCATCGGATCATAACGATAACTTCTTCATCTCCCCGGCGAACTTTTTTCTCCATAACCGTTACATCAATAATGCCTTCTTGTTTTTCGATCATGCCTTCTCCGCTAAATTGTTTGATGACTTTTTCCGCATTTCCCTCTGCCACTGTAATTTTTCTTAATTGAATAAACATATAATCATCCCCAACTCTTTATTTTAATCAATTTTGATTAGTCATTTTTTACCTGTGTGTTATCTGGAGTATCGTTTGCAGCTAAAAGAGAAGATTCCTCTTCTTGTGTCTCTTTAAGATCATTTTCCATTCCTTCAAATTCGTGGAGTTCAAATAATTGAACAAATTCGTTAATGACCATTTCAATTGCTTTTAATTCACCAAGTAAAATTTGATCAATGGATTGAAATTCAGGAGCATTAATTTGTGCCTTTAAGGTAGAGCGTTTAAGATTCATCATTTCTAAAAAGGCAATGGCTCTTCCTCGTCGGAACGTTTTCGCACCGCGATGGTGATGATCATGGTCTCGTTTATGCCGGTTACCTCTATGGTGGAAGTCTTTATCCTTAAATTCATCGCTTCTCATGAATAAATCCCCTTTCGTGTATACAACTGTATACGTAAGTTATATTTATAATGTATACGATTGTATACAAGAAGTCAAATGAATTAATCAATTATTTGAGATCTTTTAAAGTTTTTTTTCTTTAAGCTAAACAGTTGCTTTTACTATCGCCCAGCTACTTAGGACAAATAAAAAAAGACTGTCATTATGACAGCCCATGAAATTTCATCCTTGGTATTAGGAACCTCTATTTTTCTTGGCTTGTTATATACAATTCCCCTAGAATTTCCTTCACTTGATAAGTACCTGGGGTAAGCTCTTGTTCAATAAATGAAATCATATCTGATTTTTTTAAATCGTACATCACTTCAATTTCCTTCGAGAATAAGAGGTTCTCTTTTTCAAGCAAATCTGAAAGTGCTGTGATTTGTTTTTGTGGAAGATGGTCTATACTAAGAACTTGTTTCAGCCCAGCTACATAGTTCTCTATTGTTCGTGCACCAACTATTTTTACCCCTTTATTTTCTTCATTTACGATGATAATGGTTGGAAATCCTCTAACACCTAATCGGGCAGCTAGTTGGAAATCTTCCTTTAATAATAGATGTCCACTTTGGAGTTCTGCTTCTTTTACAATAGCTTGACCATCAAGTCCAATCTGATTGACGATTTTTATTAATATGGACTCATCCGCAATATTTTGATTAAAGGCAAAAAGGGCTTCTCTCATCCGGCGTAAAAATACATTTGCTAGTTGCTCGTTATATTGTTGAATAAATATAAATACTCGTGAAGGCGGATAGGATGAATGCACAGGATTGTCATACCATAGTGTACCATCAATTGGCATCCGGCTATATTCACCAACTTCTCTCCAGTGCCCGGCAACATCTTGAGGTCCTGCAATTCCGTTTGCAGGATCAACTGGTCCGTCGCCCCATTTTTCTAACAAACCGCCCATAACCGTATGGAAGTTAAAATAATTTCCATACTGCTCTACAAATCGGCGAAGAACTGGTTCGAGTGCCCAGCAATGAGAACAGATCGGATCTGTCACATAATATAGATCCACGTTTTTTATAGGTTGATTGAAATGAATCATCTCCATTTCTTTCTCTCCCCCTACACCACATATACCGGTTTCTAAATCACAAATCATATTGTTATTTTCATTCATACTAAAATACACTCCTTAATGCGTTGATGAAGACGGGCAGAAACTAGGAACGGCCCTTTAGATTTGAGTTGCGAATTGTTGTACAATGGTATTCTAGTACCTAACGAAAAACATCCATACCAATAATTGATTTGATTTATCGTATATACAACATATATTAGAATTTGTCGAAAAATTAAGAGGGAGAAAAAAATGAACCAATCAAAAACGGATCCCCGTATTCTTCGGACACGGAAATTAATCATGGATTCTTTTATTGAACTTTCAGGTAAAAAAGAATTCAAGGATATTACGATTAAAGATATTACGACAGAAGCAATGGTCAATCGTGCTACTTTCTACTATCATTTTGAAGATAAGTATGACTTATTAGAAAAGGTACTCTCAGAAGTATTTTTAATTAATTTGAATGGAGAAATTATCGAGGAAAATGAACTAAATGCAGATAAGATCGTAAGTATTTTCTTGGCCATTACAAATTTCCAAAATTCTTTATCCAATCGCTGCCATAGAGGATATGAAGAAACCATTGCTCGCATTATTAAAGAACAACTAGAAATCATGTTTTATAAAATGTTATTAAAAAGAAAATCCGTACAGGACGATCATGCCCTAAAAATTACGGCCATCATGTTAAGCTGGGGGATTTATGGAGCATCGGAAGAATGGCGGAGGAATAGTAAAGTACCTCCGGAGGCATTTATCAAATCAGTAATCCCTCATATCTTTGAGGGGATTGGTACTAATTCTAAAAACTAAAATGAACTATGCTAATGCCCCGTTTCCATTAACAGTCCGAACATAATGGATATTGAGGTTGTCTTACCAGACTAATGAAGGATATAAGAATCTAACAACGGATTCTCTGGTTCCAACGAGAATCCGCCATCTCATGAAATTCCTTTTTTATGGTAGGTACTTCATTTTTTCTTGAATAGGTGTTCTCTCTTTTGGTTTGTTTATTTCAGCTGGATAACCGACACCAAACACCCCAATGACATCATAGTCATCAGATACACCTAGAATATCACGGTTTTTCTGATTATTTCCCATTGATGACCAGAATGTGCCAACTCCTTCTGTCCAAGCAGCTAAATTAAAATTTTGCACAAAGCAAGCGGTGGCAAGGGCATTTTCTGCTGTTTCAATTTCTGTGGCGCCGTGCCTAGATAAAATAGCAAGTACCACAGGCGCATGACAGAAATTAGTTTTATGATTTAGTTTTGCTCTTGTCTCCTCACCGACTACGTACACTTCCCATGGTTCGGTCATTTTATGATTGGGGGCCATTGTGCCTGCTTGCAGCCAATTGTTTATGAGTTCCATACTGACAGGTTCGGATTTGAAATCTTTTATATTACGACGAGAATAAATGACTTCTAGAATATTATTCAAAATAATTCCTCCTTTTGATTCTATTTCTATTTAAAAAAACGTTAATAGACTGGTAAACCATTATTATTTTTAGTCGGTAGATACCACGGCCTTTCCTTTTTTTGGTTCACTACCTAACGACCGAACCGATAATCCCATCCATAAATAATAGAGCGACCCTAAATAATAGTCAAATGATTGCAACTTTTTAAATTATTCCCTTGATGTTTATTGGTACATTAGTTTCCAAAAAAACAGGCACCACCCTTATCGGATGATACCTGTTCCGCTCCGTAACTACCCACGGAAGTTTTTAAATAGAATTAGCTAGAAAGATTTATTAAACCATTAAGAATTTGTCGACTTCACTTGCCACTTCACGGCCTTCGTTGATCGCCCAAACGATAAGGCTTTGTCCTCTTCTGGCATCTCCTGCAGCAAAGACTCCCTCAACATTGGTTTTGAAATCGCCGTATCTAGCTTGAACCTTTTGGTTAACTGCTTTCACACCGAATTGTTTTAACAGCGGCTGCTCTGTTCCCTCAAAGCCAATGGCAATAAAGACAAATTGAGCTGGCCAAACTTTTTCAGTGCCCGGGATTTCTTCAAAATAATAACGGCCATTTTCATCCTTTAATTTTTCCATTTGGATGGTGTGAAGCTCTTTTAGGTTTCCATTTTCATCAGAAACAATTTTCTTTGTTTGAATCGAATATTGACGAGGATCTTCTCCAAATTTTGCTTCTGCTTCTTTATATGCGTAATCCATTGTAAAAACGTTTGGATAAGCTGGCCATAAATTATCAGAAGTACGTTCTGCAGGCAATTGCGGATGCTTACCAAACTGAACAACACTGCGGCAATTTTGACGAAGGGCTGTTGCCACACAGTCGGCACCAGTATCACCGCCGCCAATAACGATAACGTCTTTACCTTCTACATTGATAGCTTGACCATCTTCAAAATGGGAATCTAATAGACTTTTAGTGGCTAAAGTTAAATAGTCCATCGCAAAGTGAATACCCTTTGCTTCGCGGCCTTCAATCACTAAATCACGCTGTTTTTGCGCTCCTGTACAAAGAATGACTGCATCGAACTGTGCTTGAAGTTCTTCAGCTGTGATATCTTTGCCCACTTCTGTATTCGTAACAAAGTCAATGCCTTCTTGTGTTAATAAACGAACTCGGCGTTCGACGACTTCTTTTTCAAGTTTCATATTAGGAATTCCATACATTAGTAGTCCGCCTGGACGGTCCGCACGTTCAAAAACAGTTACGGAGTGGCCTGCTTGGTTAAGTTGATCAGCAGCAGCCATTCCTGCAGGACCAGAACCGATAATCGCTACTTTCTTGCCTGTCCGTGACGTTGGAATTCTAGGTGTAATCCACCCATTTTCAAAACCCTTATCGATAATGGCTTGCTCGATATTCTTGATGGTTACGGCTGGGTCGGAAATGGCCACAGTACAAGAACCTTCACAAGGCGCCGGACAAACCCTTCCAGTAAACTCAGGAAAATTGTTCGTTTTCATCAAACGATCCAATGCCTCTTTCCAACGGCCGCGATAAACTAAATCATTCCACTCCGGAATCAGATTGTGAATGGGACAGCCTGATGTGGCTCCTTGAATTTCCATTCCAATATGGCAGAAGGGAGTGGCGCAGTCCATACACCGCGCCCCCTGTATACTTAACTTTTCATCCGAAAAAGGAACCTTATGCTCATTCCAGTCGTTTAATCGTGTTAACGGATCTCTTTCTCCTGCTTTTTCACGAGCATATTCCATAAATCCTGTTGTTTTCCCCATGTTCCCTGTCCCCTTTCTTAGCGGATTGCAGCTTCCTGCTGTTTAGAATGTGTTGGTTTTGCCCCAGAATTCGCTAAAAAGGCGCTCATTACGGCTTCTTCTTCCGATAAACCTGCTAGTTTTTGTTCCTCGATCAAATGAATCATCCGTTTGTAATCTTTTGGAATGACTTTGACAAATTTTCTGACACACTCTTCCCAGTTTTCTAGAACACAGCTTGCCTTTACACTTTCTGTAAACGCGAAATGGTTCTGGATTAACTGTTTTAGCTCATCCTGATCGGCGGTAGTTGATACCGATTCAAATTCAATTAATTCTTGGTTACATAAATGCTTAAATGCATCCTGATCATCAGCTAAGACATAAGCAATTCCGCCGGACATACCTGCTCCGAAGTTCTTGCCAACATCACCTAAAATGACCACACGGCCGCCAGTCATATATTCACAGCCATGGTCGCCAATTCCTTCAACCACCACGTTTACACCACTGTTACGAACAGCAAAACGTTCACCAGCACGGCCGTTAATATAGGCTTCACCACTGGTTGCCCCAATAAAAGCAACATTCCCGGCGATGACATTTTCACCTGAAGCGATCTCTGTAGGTTCATCTGCTTTAACGATAATTTTCCCGCCAGACAGACCTTTACCAACATAATCGTTCGCGTCTCCGGTAAGTTCAAGAGTCATACCTTTTGGTGCAAAGGCTCCAAAGCTTTGCCCCGCTGAACCAGTAAACCTTAACGTAATCGTATCCTCTGGAAGTCCTTCTTCACCGTAGCGTTTAGAAATTTCACTTCCGACAATCGTACCAGCTACGCGATTAACGTTAGTAATTGGGAAGCTGACATCTACAGGCGTTCCATAATCTAATGCTGATTGAACAGCAGGCAGAATGTTTGTTAAATCAAGCGTTTCGTTAATTTTGTGATTTTGCGGACGTTTAAAAGTACGCGCTCCTTCAGGCTTGTGAAGTAAAGCTGTTAAATCTAAGGATTGAGCCTTCCAGTGTGTTTTTGCCCGCTCACTTACTGCTAGAACATCCGTACGGCCAACCATTTCCTCAACCGTTCTGAAACCAAGCTCAGCCATAATCTCCCGTACTTCCTCTGCAACAAAGCGCATAAAGTTAACGATATAATCAGCTTCACCGGTGAACTTTTTGCGAAGCTCAGGGTTTTGCGTAGCGATACCAACCGGACACGTATCCAAGTGACAAACACGCATCATCACACAGCCTAGAACCACAAGTGGTGCAGTGGCAAAACCAAATTCCTCTGCTCCTAGCAATGCTGCCATAACAACATCTTTACCTGTCATTAATTTACCGTCTGTTTCAAGTACAACACGGTCACGCAGCCCGTTCAGCATAAGCGTTTGATGGGCCTCTGCCAATCCAAGCTCCCACGGCAATCCAGCATGCTGAATACTTGTTTTTGGCGAAGCACCCGTTCCGCCATCGTAACCGCTGATCACAATAACATCGGCTACAGCTTTTGCTACACCGGCTGCTATGGTTCCAACACCGCCTTTAGAAACAAGCTTTACGCTAATGCGGGCATTACGATTCGCATTTTTCAAATCATGGATCAACTGAGCCAAATCCTCGATAGAGTAAATATCATGGTGCGGCGGCGGTGAAATTAAGCTGACACCAGGTGTTGCCCCACGAACGTCGGCAACCCATGGATAAACCTTTTTACCCATCAACTGTCCGCCTTCACCAGGCTTAGCGCCTTGTGCCATTTTAATTTGCAGCTCATCGGCATTGACAAGATAATGACTCTTTACACCAAAACGGCCAGAAGCAATCTGTTTAATCCTGCTTCCTCTGTTGTCGCCATTTTCATCTAAAACAAAGCGGCTTGGATCTTCCCCGCCTTCACCCGAGTTGCTTTTTCCGCCTAAACGGTTCATGGCAATCGCTAATGTTTCATGTGCTTCCTTACTGATCGATCCAAAGGACATCGCACCTGTTTTAAAGCGTTGGACAATGGAATCTACAGATTCTACTTCTTCGATTGGCACAGCTTGGCGTGAACCATTGAATGAGAATAAGTTACGTAAGAAGCCAAGTCTTTCTTCATTTGCAAGATTCGAATATTTTTTAAATAAGTCATAATCTCCGTTGCGGCAAGCCCATTGTAGAGTATGGATTGTTCCTGGATTAAAGGCATGGTGTTCACCGTCATGTCTCCATTGGAAATTACTTCCTGACTCTAATGTTTTGTCAGTTGTTTCCTTAAACGCATCCGAATGGCGTAGTTTAGCTTCTTCTGCGATGGTTTCTAAACCAATTCCACTAAGCTGTGAAACTGTTCCAGTAAAATAACGATCGATGACATCAGAGCTGATTCCTACTGCCTCAAAAATTTGCGCCCCACGGTAGCTTTGCACCGTTGAGATACCCATTTTCGACATGACCTTAACAACACCTTCGGTCATGGCGTACACGTATTTTTCAACCGCTTCTTGATAGGTGAACGGCAATGTTCCTTGCTGAACCGCTTCTTGATAAGTAGCGTATACAAGATAAGGGTTAATCGCATCTACGCCATATCCAAGTAACACGGCAAAATGATGAACTTCTCTGACTTCCCCTGTTTCCACAAGGATACTGGCCTTCGTTCTTAAGCCTTCACGAATGAGGTGCTGATGCAGGGCGCTCACTGCCAATAAGGATGGGATAGCCACTTGATTTTCATTCATGTTACGGTCCGACAGGATAATTAAGCTAGTACCTTGCGCAATCGCTTCATCTGCTTGACGGCAAACTTCATTCAAGCTGGCTTCTAAATTGTCAGTGAACAAGATGTCGATCACTTTACTCTTAAATGATTCGCTGATCTTTAATTCTTCAAGCTGACTGTTTGTTAAGATCGGTGTCTCCAGCTGAATCCGACGGCAATTTTCTGCTGATGGATGTAGTAAATTTCCTTCCGCTCCTAAATATGAAATCGTTGAAGTTACGATGGCTTCACGAATCGAGTCAATCGGCGGATTGGTCACTTGAGCAAATAATTGTTTAAAATAGTTAAATAGGTTTTGTGGACGATCTGACAAGACCGCAAGCGGCATATCATTTCCCATTGCTCCAAGCGGATCCTTACCTTCACTCACTGCTGGCAGAATATATTTTTGAATATCTTCATACGTATAGCCGAAAGCTTTTTGGCGAACCAGTAAATCAGCAGGAACTTCTCCTACAGCCTCTACCTTTTCTTCCAAGTGATCCAATTGCTCGTCTAGCCATTGCTGATAAGGCTGCTCGCCTGCTAACTCGGATTTAATTTCTTCGTCCGAGATGATGCGGCCTTCTTCTAAATCAATCAAAAGCATTTTTCCTGGGCTTAAACGTTCTTTGTATAAAACTTTTTCTGGTTCTACATCGATGACGCCAACTTCTGATGAAAAAATAATATAATCATCTTCTGTAACGTAATAACGTGCCGGACGAAGACCATTCCGATCCAAAATCGCACCAATTTGTTTTCCGTCTGTAAAAGAAATCGCTGACGGTCCATCCCAAGGCTCCATTAACGTACTGTGATATTCGTAAAAAGATCTCTTTTCCTCTGTGATATGAGGATTATCAGACCATGGCTCAGGAACAAGCATCATGGCTGCGTGCGCTGGTTTGCGGCCAGCAAGTACTAAGAATTCAAGTGCGTTGTCTAAAATCGAAGAATCACTTCCGTCGGTATCAAGGATTGGCAGCACTTTTGCTAAATCCGTTCCAAACGCCTCAGACACGAATTGACTTTCACGTGCCTTCATCCAGTGAATATTTCCCTGAAGAGTATTAATCTCCCCGTTGTGGATTAAATAACGGTTAGGATGGGCTCTTTCCCAGCTCGGGAATGTATTAGTACTAAAGCGTGAGTGTACTAAAGCAAACGCAGAGACAAAATTCTCATCCTGTAAATCCAAATAGAATTGATCGACTTGTTCAGGTGTTAATAGTCCTTTATAAACAATGGTCTTGCTTGAAAAACTAGCAAAATAAAACCGGAATTCAGATTCCTTTGCCCAATTTTCTGCCTGCTTCCGTATCACGTACAATTTTCGTTCAAACGCTAATGAATCCGTACTATTTACGCTGGCACCAACAAACAATTGGCGTACAACAGGACAGCTTTCCTGTGCCGTTACCCCTATATTTTCAGCATTGACAGGAACTGTTCTCCAACCAAGCACTGTTTGCCCCTCTTGTTCGACCAATTTATTAATATAGGTTTCTATTTTTTCCCGTTCCGCATCATCCTTTGAGAAGAACAACATCCCCACGCCGTATTTCCCTTGTTCAGGTAAGTTCATAGCTGAACATTCTTGGCGGAAAAATAAATCCGGGATTTGAACCATTAGTCCCGCGCCATCGCCCGTTAGCGGATCGCTTCCTTGTCCGCCGCGATGATCCAATTGACAGAGCATTTTTAGTCCTTTTGCCACAATATCATGTGTGGCATTGCCTTTGATATGAGCATATAAGCCGATACCACAGGCATCATGTTCAAATTCAGGACGGTAGAGACCTTGTGCTTTTGGTAGTTTGTGATATGTCATTTTAAATCTCTCCCTGTTGATTGTTGTCGAAATATTGCATATAAATATATTGTAGGTTACCTTAATAATACAAACAATATATAATTTATATAGAATTAATCTAATTTTTATATGAATAAAGGAGAATCAAAGTGGAACTTCGTCAATTACGTTACTTTATAGAAGTTGCCGAACGGCAGCATGTGACCGAGGCAGCTGAAAATTTAAATGTTGCACAATCGGCTGTTAGCTATCAAATTACAAAACTAGAAGAGGAATTAGGGTTAAAGCTATTAGAAAGAGTTGGCAGAAATATTAAGGTGACACAGATTGGAACGATTTTTTTACAATATGTAAAAAGTGCCTTAAAAACGCTGGATGAAGCGCATGAAAAAATAGATGAATATCTTGATCCCCAGGCAGGAACCATTAAAATCGGTTACCCGACAAGTCTCGCCAGATATTGGCTTCCCACCGTTATATCTGCCTATAAGAAGGATGTTCCAAATGTAAACTTCCATTTGCGTCAAGGCTCTTATGCCTACTTGATCGATGCGGTTAAAAATGGTGAAATTGATTTGGCGTTTCTTGGCCCAGTTCCAATGAAGGATCCGGATCTTGAGGCTAAGATTTTATTTATGGAAAATATCGTGGCCTTACTTCCTAGTCACCACCCTTTGGCAAATCGTAAAAGCTTGTCTTTGGGTGAGCTGCGAACAGATTCATTTGTTTTATTTCCAAAGGGGTATGTCCTTCGGAAAATTGCTGTGGATGCCTGTCGTGAAGCAGGCATTGAACCCAACATCACATCCGAGGGCGAGGATATGGATGCTCTAAAAGGACTGGTTTCCGCGGGAATCGGCGTTAGCTTATTACCGGAGAGTACTTTTTATGATTCTACCCCCCGCTTTACAGTCAAAGTACCAATTGAAACACCAAAGGCCATGCGGACCGTTGGCGTCATTATTCCAAAACACAGAGACCTGGCACCATCCGAAAAAAATTTCTATGACTTTCTGATCCAATTTTTCAACAGACTGGACCAGTATAAATAAATAGACGAAGTAAGTGGACGGTTCGAGACCACTGAAAAGTCCCTTAATTGCAAGTAGTGTATGGTAAGTGGCTGTTGATTTCCGCTCCAGGCGGCTTCGCTTTCCGCGGGCGTGCCGGGGAGCCTCCTCGGCGCTTAAGCGCCTGCGGGGTCTCCCCTGTCCCGTACTCCCGCAGGAGTCTTCGCCGCCTTCCGCTCCAATCAACAGAGTTCTTTTACTTAATTAATAATAAAAAGAAGAAAACAGAAAGTTTTTCAGTGCCGTCAACAATTCTTCTGTTTCGAATAATGTTTATATACTCTAAAGTGGGTATTTATCCAATCGTTTTGGGGTTAAGTCTCATAGGTTACTGTAACTAAAATGGAAAGGATGATTTAGATGTATCATTACATATATTTACATTACTACCATCCGTGGTATAAACCCATAGCCGTTCCTATTATTCCTCCACCGCCGGTCCCTCCTGCTGCTGTTACCTATCGAAATTATCTGCCTTCGTTTTACACCGATAGCCGTTACTAGAAAGCAACATATCGAACACTTTAAACTTTCCACCTCCATAGAATGGTCTTATTATAATAATGAGATGATTCGTTGATTGGAGGTTTTTTGTTGAAGTTAATATCCATTTGTCCTAGCAATACCGAATTGATCGCCTATTTAGGGTTAACATCTTCTCTAATCGGCGTAGATAATTTTTCTGACTGGCCTTTAGAAATCAATGAATTACCCAGGCTGGGACCTGATTTAGAAATAGATATGGATAAAGTTGAAAACTTACAGCCTGATTTGGTTTTAGCCTCCCTTTCCGTTCCAGGAATGGAACGGAATATTAAAGAGCTAGAAAAACGTAAGATCCCATATGTAATTGTTCCAAATCCGCAAACCTTACAAGAAGTCGGCGACTGTCTTTTGTTTGTCGGAAGTGCAACCAAAACCTATGACAAAGCAAAACAATTGTCTGAAAAATTCACTCAGATACTAACAAACTACGACTCTTTGAGCCAACAAGCAGTTGCAAAAAAGACACTTTATTGGGAGTGGTGGGCGAAACCAATTTTTACTCCAGGTGCCGAAAACTGGCTAACCGAAGTCAGCAGGCTAGCAGGTGGACGAAATATTTTTGCAGATAAGGCGAAAGCAAGCGTTCAAACTGATTGGGAAGACGTACGGCTCCGAAATCCAGATGTTATCTGTGTTGTATGGGTTGGCGTCCAAAAAAACAAAGTGAATCGAAAGGTAATTCTAAAACGTCCCGGTTGGGAACAAATGAATGCAATCAAACACAATCAATTATACATTCTCGAAGAACCTCTTTATTGCCGGCCATCCCCCCGGCTGTTGAACGGACTGGCCAAAATCGCCCATCTTCTTCATCCTGATATTTATCCAATCTACCATGAAGAGGATGACTTATTAATGGATTCTTAACGGAAGCACGGGGACGGTTCTCCCGCTTCCGTCCTTTTATCAGGCGCCATATAAGGACAAAAAAATAGGCTGTCATAGACAGCCTTTTCGATTAATCTTTTGCACTTATCCGCTCAACGAGCCATTTTCAATCAAAAGAACCCATGGTTTGTAATAATTCATTTGATTGTGGAGATACATAAATAGTTCGGCTAGGAAAAGCAATTTCTACTCCCTCTTCCTCTAAAATCCCCATAATGGCCAAATTGACTTCATGTTTAATTTTCACGTGTTCTGCCCAAACCGTAGAATTTGTGAAGAAATAAATCAGAATATCGAGACTACTCTCATTATAATGATCAAATGCGACCATGATCGTATCCGGATGGATTTCTTCGTGAGTCCTCAATAATTTTTCAATTCGGATGACAACTCTTTCAATTTCTTCTTTTGTAGTTTGATAGTTAAGTCCTAAATGAAAATCGATTTTCCTTTTCCCCATACGGCTCCAGTTGGTAATAGCCTCGTTTGCAAGCGTAGCATTAGGAACCGTAACAAGTGCTTGACTAAACGTGCGAACTTTCGTGCTTCTAAAATTAATGTCTTCGACGATACCCTCGACACTTGGGGTTAAGATCCAATCACCGATAGAAAATGGTTTTTCCGTGACAATGACGACCCCGCCAATGAGGTTCCCTACCGCTTCTTTGGCCGCTAAAGCAAATGCAAGTCCCCCTAACCCAAGACCTGCCACCAAACCATTGACGTCATAGTTAAACTCTTGCCCGATAATACTGATGCTGATCGCAATCATAATGACACGGATCGCTCTTGAAATAAACGGAATAAGGATTAAATCAATTTTATTGTTGAGTTTTTGATTAAAACTAATTAATAACCCCGATGTAGGTGAGGACAAGTTAAACAATCCCCAAGTAATTAATACAATGACCATTGAACGCAGCAATTTTAAAAATAACGCATTGTGTTGTTCAATAAAAGGGAAATAGTCCATTGCTATATACAAACCTAAAATAATAAAGAACCATCCTAGAGGACGTTCAAAACTTAAACAGATTTGTGT
>NZ_JBALPZ010000038.1:1733-20692 GCF_036965645.1 Neobacillus drentensis | reverse complement strand
TATTTAACAAGGATATTATTCATATCTGACAAATTATATATAAAAGAAAAGTAGGGGAAGGAAGTGGAGAGAATGAAACGCCAGAAAACTTTCTTTATTATGCATAACCTTATTTTTGAGGTCCAGAAGCCGGAAATAGCCGTTAAGAAAATAAAAGTAGCCATGGTTAAAATTGAAAATGAAGAATATAAAGTTTTGAGAAAACAATTTGATGAAGAGATTTTTAATATAGAAAGAAAATCTGGCGGATGGTTTATAACAGAAAAAGATAAGCCAATCTAAAGTAAATAGCAATCTTACAATTGAACAAATTATTTCAATGGAGTGAATACACATAGCAGATTTTTTAAAGGACATCAAACCATTATCTCAGGAGTTTTATGAACAGCCCACTCTTGAATTGGCAAAAGGATTACTCGGCTGCCTTCTAATAAAAGAAACGAAGGAGGGTATAGCGGCAGGTTATATTGTGGAAACAGAGGCATACATGGGGCCTGATGACAGGGCAGCACACAGCTATCACAACAGGCGTACGAAAAGAACCGAAGTAATGTTCCAGCGTTCAGGTCTTGCCTATACCTACGTAATGCATACCCATTGCCTTTTCAATGTAGTTAGCGGCGGTGAAGAAAAACCAGAAGCCGTGTTGGTCCGCGCTCTTGAACCTATGTACGGTATAGGGTTAATGAAAATGAGAAGAGGCATTGACGAACTAACAAAACTAACGAATGGCCCAGGAAAACTGACAAAATCAATGGGAATTACAATGGAGGACTATGGCTGTTCCCTGACTTCTCCTCCATTATATATTACCAAAGGTATCTGCCCTGATAGCATTTCAACGGGAAAAAGGATTGGAATCAACAACTCCGGTGAAGCCAAGGACTATCCTTGGCGATTCTGGGTTACTAAAAATGAATATGTCTCGAGACATCAAAAGACCTGATCCCATCGACCAACGAAAAGGGGTCAGTTTTTTTGTTCTAAAATGTATCCGTTTACATAAATTTCGAAGAAAGGAAGCAGTTTGTTAATCAATGTTATAAAGAATTTATGGACCCCTAGAGGAACTATGTAGTAAATAGTAACGTTATCCTAAATTATCTGTCAGATTATCTTACCATATAATGGAATAATGTCCATGTAAGGAAGATAATCAATCTAGGATTTTAAATAAAGACATTTGGTTTTACTAGAGCAAAGCAATTAGAAGGAATCAGCTGCTTAAGAATTAGTAAAAGTGTTTTCGATTACATCAGAAAGAAATGAAAGGGGCAGAAAATAGATTATGGAACAACAAAAAATTATAATCAGCGGCGAACGATTACAGGCCACGCTTGAAGAATTTGCCAATTTCGGACGCACAGAAAACAATGGTGTAACCCGTTTAGCTCTTTCAAAAGAGGATCGCTTAGCAAGAGATTATTTTTGCTCTTGCTGTAAAGCGTTAGGGATGTTGGTGGAGATTGATGATATGGGGAATATTTATGCGACATTAGCAGGAATTGAAGATAAGCCGCCGCTTGTGATCGGTTCACATTTAGACTCCGTTAAAAAAGGTGGACGGTTTGATGGGGTGTTAGGCGTAGTAGCTGGTTTAGAAGTTGCCCGAGCATTAGTGGAAAATAAAATTCAGCCTCGTGTTCCTCTCGTAATCGCCAATATTACAAATGAAGAGGGAGCTAGATTCGAACCATCGATGATGGCATCAGGCGTATTGTCAGGTAAATTCGATAAAGCCTCGATGATCAAGAAAAAGGATATCAATGGAATTACTTTTGAAGAAGCATTGCATTCCATCGGCTACGCTGGTAAAGAGGAATCACGTTTAAAAGAAGCAGCAGCGTTCTTGGAATTACATATAGAACAAGGGCCGATTTTAGAAAAGGAGTCCCTATCCATCGGTGTAGTGGAATGCGTCGTTGGTATGGTTTGTTATGAAATTCAAGTTACAGGGGAATCCGACCATGCGGGTACCACTCCAATGGACATGAGAAAGGATGCTCTCTTTGCTGCCAATAACTTGATCACTGAAGCCCGTCTAAAGCTTAGTGCCCTTGATAGTGATTTAGTTTTTACGATGGGCCGAATGAATGTCCTGCCTAACATTCATACTGTTATTCCCAATAAAGTCGTATTTTCATTAGAAGCTAGACATAAAGATCCATTGGTGATTAAGCGAGTGGAAGAAATTATCGTAAATCTGAAAAATACTTCCGCTCATGAGGGCTGTGACATCCAAATAGAAAAATTGTGGGATCGCTCAACCGTTTTATTTGATGAAAAAATTTGCGATTTATTAGAAAACTCTACGAAGACATTAGGCTACTCATATAAAAGAATGGTTAGCGGCGCCGGTCATGACGCCCAATTTTTGGCAAGCTATATACCAACTGCAATGATTTTTGTTCCAAGTATTAATGGAAAGAGTCATTGTGAAGAAGAGCTTACTACCTGGGAAGATTGCGCAAAGGGAGTCAATATCCTGCTAGAGACGGTACTCTCTTTTTAATCGTTTGCTTATTCAAATGAAGGAGGGATAGCAAGTGAGTGCGGAAAATCATTCAAAAATATCAACTGAGAATATAAGATTGAAATTTCAGGAAATAAAACCTGGATTAACAAAGCAGGAAGCCAACGAGGAATCGAACCGATGTCTTTATTGCTATGATGCACCATGTATTAAAGCTTGCCCAACCGGGATTGATATCCCTTCCTTCATCAAGAAAATAGCTTCTGGCAATTTAAAAGGATCTGCTAAAACAATTCTAACGGCAAATCCCATTGGGGCAAGCTGCGCGCGCGTCTGTCCAACGGAGGAATTATGTGAGGGCGCCTGTGTCTTGAACCATTCTACCAAACCCATCATGATCGGTAACCTTCAGCGTTATGCGACGGATTGGGCTATCCATAATGAGCAATCCCTGTTTAACCCTGGACAGAAAAATGGGAAAACAGTTGCGATTGTCGGCGGGGGACCAGCAGGGCTGTCGGCTGCAAGGGAACTAGCTCTGCTGGGCTATGAAGTTACTATTTTCGAAGCAGAAGAAAAGGCCGGAGGTTTAAACACATATGGGATCGTTCCGTTTAGGCTCCCTCTACACATCTCCTACTGGGAAGTAAAGCAAATCGAGACTTTGAATGTAGAAATTCGAACAAACACGAGAGTTGGCAAAGATATTTCAGTACAAGAAATCTTGACAACCTATGATGCTACTATTCTGGCGATTGGCATGTCAAAGGTTCCAGAATTGGGGATAAAAGGCGAGGAATTATCAGGGGTATTTGACGCAATCGAATTTGTCAGAGAAACGAAAACAAAACCAATTTCCAGTCAACTTCTTGGAAAGAAGGTTGCGGTAATTGGTGCAGGGAACACCGCTATCGATGCAGCAACCAGTTCCGTCCGTCTTGGGGCTGAAAATGTCAAAATCCTTTATAGAAGAACTTGGGAGGAAATGACTGCTTACGAATTTGAATATGAATTCGCTAAACAAGATGGGGTCGAATTTCGATGGCTTACGGCGCCAGTAAGGATTTTGGGAGATGAGCAAGGGAATGTAAACGGAATTGAATGTATCAAAATGGAGCTGGCGGAACCAGATGAAGATGGCCGCCGGCGCCCTGTTCCGATCAAAGGAACTGAATTTATCCTTGAAGTGGATGCAGTTATAAAAGCCAATGGTCAATCCAGATATGTGGAACTAATTGAACAGTTTCAGTTAGAGCATAACGCTGGTGTGGTGAAGATTAATCCATCTACCTTTCAAACATCGAATCAGAAGGTGTTTGCCTGTGGAGATGTCATCTTTGGAAAAGGACAACAGGGGGATGCAATGGTTGTATCAGCCGTACAACAAGGGAAAGAAAGTGCTTATTCTATCCATCAATTACTAAGCCCTTCCATTGTTGAAACAGCATAGGTTCGATGAGGTAAAGAAAAAAAGGAGGTAGGATTATGGCAGATTTAAGGATTAATCTTGCAGGAATAAAATCACCGAATCCATTCTGGTTAGCGTCAGCCCCCCCTACAAACTCAGGATATCAAGTTCAGCGTGCCTTCGAGGCCGGCTGGGGCGGTGCCGTATGGAAGACATTGGGGGAGCCGATTATCAATACCTCAGCACGATTCGCGGCCGTGAGCTTTAACGGACAAAGAGTAGCTGGATTTAACAATATCGAACTAATTACTGATCGCCCTCTAGAGGTGAACCTTAAAGAAATAGCCGAAACCAAAAAGCGCTTCCCGAATCACGCTATCATTGCTTCGTTAATGGTAGAGCCAAAACAAGAAAAATGGCATGAGATTGTCAAAAAAGTAGAAGCGGTGGGTGTTGACGGACTTGAATTGAACTTTGGATGCCCTCATGGAATGGCGGAAAGAGGGATGGGATCTGCATCGGGCCAAGTACCTGCCCTTGTGGAAAAACAAACATTTTGGGTAAAGGAAGTAGCTAAGACTCCGGTAATCGTAAAACTCACACCAAATATAACCGATATTACAGCTACAGCAGAGGCGGCGGTACGGGGTGGTGCGGATGCGGTTAGTATGATTAATACCATTAATAGTTTAGCAGGGGTCGATCTCGATACTTGGAACACCATTCCACATGTGGCCGGGAAGGGGGCACACGGAGGGTACTGCGGGCCGGCAGTTAAACCTATTGCCTTACATATGGTGGGGGAATGTGCCCGAAACCCAAAGATTAATATCCCTATTTCTGGAATCGGTGGAATATCCAACTGGCAAAATGCTGTTGAATTCATGTTAATGGGGGCAGCCGGTGTCCAAGTTTGTACCGCTGCCATGCACCATGGTTTTAGAATCGTCGAGGATATGATTGAAGGGTTAAATAACTATTTAGATGAAAAAGGCATCGCTTCTGTCATGGAACTAGTAGGTAAATCCGTACCGAAATATTCTGATTGGGGCAATCTTGATTTGAACTATAATATTGTTGCCAGAATTAATAAAGATGTTTGCATTAATTGCAACAAATGCTATATCTCCTGCGAGGATACATCACATCAATGTATCGATATGCTGAAAGATGAACAAGGAAACAGCATTCTCAAAGTAAGGGAAGAGGACTGTGTGGGCTGTAATTTATGTTCCATCGTTTGCCCGGTGGAAGGCGCAATTGACATGATTGAAGTACCAAGTGAACTTCCGCCGATGACATGGAATGAAAGGCAAGCAGCACTCGGAGCAATTTCTTGCGAAACCGATATTGTAAAAAAATAAAAAAGCTGAATTTTTCAAATGAGACTGGGAGGGTTAGTATGAAAAAAATCATTAAAAACGGAACCGTTGTAACGGCAGCCGATACCTATCTGGCCGATGTGTGTATTGAAAATGGAGTGGTTACTCAAATTGGAGCGAATTTATCCGACGTTGGAGCAGATGTGATTGATGCAAAAGGCTGTTATCTATTCCCTGGAGGAATTGACCCGCACACCCATCTGGAAATGCCATTTGGCGGAACGGTTACTAAAGATGACTTTGAAACAGGTACGATTGCTGCAGCCTTTGGCGGAACCACAACGATTATTGATTTCTGCTTAACTACAAAAGGGAAAACACTAAAAAGTTCCGTCGATACCTGGCATGCCAAATCCAAAGATAAAGCGGTAATTGATTATGGTTTCCACCTTCAAATTGTGGAAATGAATAATGAAAAATTAGCCGAGCTGCCTCCAATGATTGAAGAAGAGGGTATCACTTCCCTTAAAGTTTTTATGGCTTATAAAAATCAGTTCCAAGCTGATGACGAGACCCTTTTCAAAACATTGATTGCTGCGAGAGACCTTGGTGCCCTCGTCATGGTTCATGCGGAAAATGGTGATGTGATTGATTATTTAGTCAAGAAAGCCGTAGAAGAAGGAAAAACGGACCCCATTTATCATGCCCTCACTAGGCCGCCAGAAGTGGAAGCGGAGGCAACGGGCAGAGCCGCCACATTAACTGGGCTGGCAAAATCTCAACTATATGTCGTCCATGTATCTTGTGCGGAAGCAGCCCGTAAAATTGCCGAAGCGAGAAGCAAAGGGATTGATATTTGGGGCGAAACTTGTCCACAGTATTTGGTTTTGGATCAGTCCTACTTAGAAAAGCCGAATTTTGAAGGAGCAAAATATGTCTGGTCCCCGCCTTTACGTGAGAAATGGAATCAAGCTGAGTTATGGAATGCCTTAAAAACAGGTCAATTGCAGACCTTAGGTTCCGATCAATGCTCCTTTGACTTTGTGGGTCAAAAGGACCTTGGAAAAGATGATTTTTCAAAAATTCCGAACGGAGGACCCATCATCGAGGACCGTGTTAGTATTCTTTTCTCCGAGGGGGTTAAGAAAGGAAGAATTTCGATTAATCAGTTTGTCGATATTACTTCCACAAAGGCCGCTAAGTTATTTGGTTTGTATCCAAAAAAAGGGACCATTGCGATTGGTGCAGATGCTGACATTGTTATATTTGATCCAACTGTGGAGCGCGTCATCACGGCTGAGGCGCACCATATGGCTGTTGATTATAATGCATTCGAAGGAATCAAAGTAACGGGAGAGCCTGTATCCGTCTTATCAAGAGGTGAATTTGTTATCCGTGAAAAGCAGTTTGTTGGAAAACCAGGTGCCGGACAATTCCTAAAACGTGCGAAGTATGGATCTGATAAAAAGTCTGAACAAGAAAGTCCTCTAACATTTTAAGAGCAAGAGAAGCGGGTTAAGGATTAGGGATTCTTATCCCTTCTCCTATGACACGAGAAAGGAGTAAAAGAATAATGTCCGACTATCAACAGTTTCTAAAAGAACGAGATTTAGTTGATTATTACATTCAAAAAGGGTTTCAAATAAAAACGATTACGGAAAATTTAAGCGGAGCATATGTTTTATTTGAGAAAAAGAACAGCAATGGTTTAAAGGAATCGGAAACCCTTCACCTTTTAACTCCTGCTGCTCGTAAGTATTTTTCCGTGAGATTGATTCAACAACAAAACTGTCAACTTTGAAGGCGGAAGATAATTTGCAATTCTAGATTAAAATAAGGAGACTATTGGAATGACAATTTTTACACAAGGAATCCAGCATTTAAAGAACTACATTGGGGGAGAATGGGTTGACTCAAAATCTGATAAAACGGAATTTGTAGTTAATCCAGCAACTGGTCAGACAATAGCGGAAATCCCGCTTTCAACAAAAGAGGATGTCGACCATGCCGTTGCCGTTGCGAAAGAGGTATTTAAAACATGGTCCCAGACAGCTGTTCCCAAGCGGGCAAGAATTTTATTTAAGTATCAACAGCTGCTTGTTGATAATTGGGATGAACTTGCCAAGCTTGTCACAATTGAAAATGGGAAGGCTCTTTCGGAAGCAATGGGCGAGGTACAGCGTGGAATTGAGTGTGTTGAATTTGCTGCAGGTGCACCGACATTAATGATGGGTAAACAACTGCCTGATATCGCTACGAATATAGAATCCGGTATGTATCGCTATCCTCTGGGAGTGGTAGGCGGGATCACTCCATTCAATTTTCCCATGATGGTTCCATGCTGGATGTTCCCGATTGCGATTGCATGTGGAAATACCTTTGTATTAAAACCATCAGAACGGACACCGCTTCTTGCGGCGCGCCTGGCAGAATTAATGGCGGAGGCCGGCTTGCCAGACGGCGTCCTTAATATTGTCAATGGTGCTCATGATGTGGTCAATGGGCTGCTCGAACATAAAGATGTTAAAGCGATTTCATTTGTCGGTTCCCAGCCTGTTGCCGAATATGTTTATAAAAAAGCAACAGCAAACCTGAAACGGGTCCAAGCGCTCTCTGGTGCAAAAAATCATTCGATCGTATTAAAAGACGCAAACCTGGACCTTGCGGCAAGAGAAATTACTAACGCAGCCTTTGGTTCAGCGGGCGAACGTTGTATGGCCGCCGCGGTTGTAGCAGTCGAAGAAAGTATTGCCGACGAATTGGTCAAGCGATTATCTGTTTTAGCTGATGAAATAAAAATTGGGAATGGTCTTACTGATGGTGTTTTTCTTGGGCCAGTCATCCGGGAAGGGAATAAGACTCGGACCGGTGATTATATCGAGTCCGGTATAACCCAGGGGGCTACTCTTGTGCGAGATGGCCGTAAGGATGAAGCCGTTAATGGACCAGGATACTTCGTTGGACCTACTATTTTTGATCATGTTACGAAAGATATGAAAATATGGCAGGAGGAACTTTTTGCACCGGTTCTCTCAATTGTTAGAGTAAAAGATTTAACGGAAGCTATTGATGTTGCCAATTCTTCGTCATTCGCAAACGGTGCCTGCCTGTACACCGACAGTGCATCAGCCGTGCGTCAATTCCGTGAAACGATAGATGCAGGGATGCTGGGAGTTAATGTTGGGGTGCCTGCTCCGATGGCCTTCTTCCCATTTTCAGGTTATAAAGATTCGTTCTATGGTGATTTACATGCAAATGGATCAGACGGAGTCGAATTTTATACGAGGAAGAAAATGTTGACGGCTCGTTATGAGTAGGATGAGCGGCAGCAAGGGGTAAGATTACAATCTGAGTTTAAACATTTGAAACAGGAAGGACGATAGTAAATGTCCATGATTAAAAATGAAGCAGAAGAATTACTAGAAAAAGACCGGCAATACCTATGGCATCATATGTCTCCATATAAAGAAAAAGCAGCTCCAACCGTTGCAGTGGAAGGAAAAGGATCCTGGATTACGGACATCAATGGTAAAAGATACTTAGATGCGATGTCTGGATTATGGTGTGTAAACGTGGGATACGGAAGAGAAGAGTTAGCCAGGGCAGCGTACGAACAATTAAAAAGCCTTCCCTATTTCCCCCTTTCACAAAGTCATCTCCCGGCCATCCAGCTAGCAGAGAAATTAAATGAGTGGTTAGAAGGGGATTATGTTATTTTTTTCTCTAACAGCGGCTCAGAAGCAAATGAGACTGCGTTTAAAATAGCTCGTCAATATCACCAGCAAAACGGAGAACCAACTCGTTATAAATTCATTTCACGTTATCGAGCCTACCATGGGAATTCAATGGGGTCATTGGCTGCCACTGGGCAGGCAGTTCGAAAATTTAATTACGAACCACTTGCCCCAGGATTTATTCACGTAAGCCCGCCAGATAGTTATCGTCGTCCAGATGGGCAGACGGTCGAACAATTTAATCTGCAATGTGCGTTAGAAATAGAAAAAACTATCATTTGGGAAGGCAAGGAATCTATTGCTGCGATCATAATGGAACCAGTCATCACCGGGGGAGGTGTTCTGGTCCCGGAAACTATTTATATGGAAAAAGTAAAGGAAATCTGTCAAAAGTATGGAGTCCTCCTTATAATGGATGAGGTGATTTGCGGCTTTGGCCGAACGGGGAAAAAATTTGGTCATATGCACTTTGACCTTAAACCTGATATTGTCACAATGGCGAAGGGGCTTACTAGCGGTTATCTTCCGCTATCTGCCACTGCTGTACGCCGAGATTTATACGAAAAGTTCATGAGTTCAGATGAATTTGGTTATTTCCGGCATGTAAACACGTTTGGTGGTAACCCTGCTGCTTGTTCTGTTGCATTAAAAAATATAGAAATCTATGAAAAAGAAAATCTAGTAGAGCGTGCTCAAGCTTTAGGTGGCCAGTTAAGACAAGGACTAAATGAACTAAGTAATCATCCGCTTGTTGGTGACATTCGAAGTTTTGGTTTGCTGCTAGGAATAGAACTTGTGGACAACAAACAAACGAAGGAGCCAGTGACGCCAGCAAAAATTGATCAGATCATCGCCGAATGTAAGAATAAGGGATTGATTATTGGTAAAAACGGGGCAACTGTAGCTGGCTTTAATAATATTCTTACGCTTTCACCACCATTATCTTCAACTGACGAGGATCTAGAATTTATTGTTACAACATTAAAAGAAGTTATCAATAAAGTTGTCTGAGTCAAAAATGAAAAAGCGTACTTACTTGGCGCTATTTCAAATTGAAATTAGAATAAAGAAATTGGGAAGTAAAAAAGACTTAACCCTCTTGGTTAAGTCTTTTAATATGATCTATTTATCCAAGTTCTCATTTATGAGAGACCTGTTCCTTCAATTTTTTATATCCTTTCCATAATATTTTTTAATCGAAACGGATTATCCTTGTAATCCTTTTGTTTCGATTACAGTATAAAGTTGTCGATTCCATAATGGACAAACCTATTCAACACCCCCTCATGGTTACGAGTGTTTGGTTATGATCACCTGGACCGATAAAATCTAATGCGGCAGGAGAGAAAATCTTAACTTTTCTTTTAAAGCCCTCCGATCGTATTCGGATTGGCTTCATAACTACATTATCCTGAAAAATGCGGCCTCCGGAGAATATCTCCTTTTTGGCCCTTTTACAAAAGACAGACATATATTTCTTACTGATCGTTTTCACAGCGACATGGTCTTTCGCTTTCTCTTTCTGTTGCCAAGATTCTTGCTCTGTCTGTAAAACCACTTCTTCAATCATAGCGACGATTCCAATTTCGCGTTTATTTAAAAGTAAGACGAAGTTAAATCCTGATTTCGATTTCTTCTGAACAATTTCCACTTCTTTTGTAATAACCGTGACGAACTCCTCTTTTGTATGTGAGTCTTGAGCGTTTTCTTTTGGTTTTATGACACGATAAGAGGCCTTTGCACCAATTCCCTCGTCAGTGAAGTCAAATGGTTTTATACTTTGTGATCGAACAAAGTATATTTTGTTAACCTTATCCTTACTGTCTAATTGGACACATAAAGCCACATCTTCTTTCACCGCCTTTCCCTCACCGTTCGAGAGAATAGGGACATTCATTTTCATTCTTGGAAATTGAACAAAGATGTAGCTGAAGTTTTTCTTAGGCTGTACATCTGAAAGTCTCATAAACTCACAACCTTTCCGAATTGTTCCAAGGTTTTTTTCCTTGTAAAAGTATAATTCAATATAGAATCCTTTCTTCCTGTATGAGTATGAAGAGTTTTCGTCGTCACTTTCTTATGAAATGCGATGGTTCCTCCTATTTGTTGAGGATTTATGAGTAAATCTTCTATCGAAAAACAAAGAAGAAATATTTTTTGTCGGTTAATTGGAGGGACAAATTTTGTTTGGGGATTTTCCATCCATTAATAGAATTTGTTAATCAATAGTAAAAATTATTCCATCAGCCAATCTATTGCCAGTTCAAGATTTTAAATGATAGTATGAATACCAATAAACCTATATGTTTACTGGGATTTGAGAGAGGAGAAGATAAATGAGAAACATGAGTTTAAATACTTATATGAAGTTTATCGCACCATGGATTTTACCTGCTCTAATAATTTTGTTTTGGCAAGTTTTTGGATCAATTGGACTTATAGCCAAAGATACTTTACCGGCACCAACGGATATATTAGAAAGTGCCTTCCGCATTATCGAGACAGGTGAGTTATTTACCCATATTAAGGTAAGCTTTAGCCGGGCATTTACAGGATTTTTAATTGGAGGAGGGCTGGGACTTATTCTAGGTGTTGTTAATGGGGTCTTTCCTATAGCTGATCGGCATGTAGACACCACTATTCAAATGTTTCGGAATATTCCGCATTTAGCGTTAATCCCGCTAGTCATCCTATGGTTAGGAATTGGGGAGGAGGCAAAGATCTTTTTAGTATCTATTGGTGTGTTTTTTCCGATATACGTTAATACCTACTATGGAATTATCTCAGTAGACAAGGGACTCATTGAAATGGGTAGGGTCTACGGCCTATCGGGGAGCAAGCTATTGATTAGAGTGATTTTTAAAGGAGCTCTTCCATCTGTCCTTGTGGGTGTCCGATATGCCTTAGGTATCATGTGGTTAACTTTAATTGTGGCGGAAACCGTTGCCGCTGATTCCGGGATAGGGTATATGGCCATGCACGCCCGTGAATTTATGCAAATAGATGTTGTTATTGTGGCCATTCTACTCTATGCAATCCTTGGAAAACTGGCAGACTCAGCTGCAAGATTATTGGAATCTAAATTATTGAAATGGAATCCATCCTATAACAAGTCGTAAAAGAAGGGGAGAAAGCGCAATGGATATAAATCAGGGAGGCATACAGTTAGAAATCAAAAATTTAACAAAAACTTTTGGAGACGTTGACGTGCTAAAAGGAATTAATTTAGATATAGCTCCTGGGGAGTTTGTGGCCATTGTAGGACAAAGTGGTTGTGGAAAAAGTACATTACTAAGGCATCTTGCTGGGTTAGAGCAAGCGAGTAGTGGTGAAATCCACCAAAATAATGAGAGTCTATCTTCCCTAAATAAACTGGCACGTTTTATGTTCCAAGATGCCCGTCTTCTTCCATGGGAAAAAATAGTGGCAAATGTTGGAGTGAGCTTAGGGCTGACAGGTAATTGGAGGGAGGAGTCTTTACTTGCTTTAGAGCAAGTGGGTCTAAAAAATCGAGCAAATGATTGGCCAGCCGTTTTATCCGGCGGGCAGCGGCAAAGAGTAGCGCTTGCACGAGCATTAGCAACAAAACCCAAATTACTTTTATTAGACGAACCGCTTGGGGCACTAGATGCCTTGACAAGAATTGAAATGCAAGAATTAATCGAAAAAATTTGGAAAACCCATCAGTTTACAGCCGTTTTAGTTACTCATGATGTAGCGGAGGCCATTACTCTTGCTGACCGTGTTGTATTAATCGAAGATGGGAAAATTGCAATGGATTTACAAATTCCATTATCAAGACCTCGTGAAAGGGGAAACAGTGCCTTTGGCAGACTAGAAGGGAAAGTTTTATCCCGTGTCATGAGAAAAGAGTACCAATCACTAAAACAAGTTCAATCCTAGGTTTAATAGAAAAATATAAAAATAAATAAGGGGGGACATGGATTATGAATTTTTTCTACAAAAGGGACAGAATTAATAAAAGGAGATGGTACTTGCCTATTCTGTTTGCAGTCATTATTTCCATCATTTCAGGCTGTGGCAATGACAAAACAAAAGAGGCAGACGCAAATGGCAAAGTAGACCTTTCAGAGGTGACGCTAGTACTCGGTGATCAAGCAGGGTTGACAAAATCTAAAGTGGAAGCATCTAAAGTTTTAGAGGGAACGCCATATAAAGTAAAATGGGCGAGCTTCCAAGGAGCTGCTCCATTATTTGAAGCAGTTAAATCAGGATCAGTAGATACGGCACCTGCTGGAGATACTCCTATTTTAACAGCCGCAGCTTCTGGAGTTCCGATAAAAATAATCGCAACGAATGTTTCCTCCACTGAGTCACTTGGTATTCTCGTCCAAAAAGATTCTGCAATTAAGACCGTTAAAGATCTAAAAGGGAAGACCATTGTAATTTCTTCTGCTCAAGGAAGTATTGCACAGCATTTGGTGATTGAGGCTTTAAAAGAAGAAGGGCTTACTACTAAGGACGTTACGATTAAATTTATTTTGCCAACAGATGCAGCTGCAGCATTTAAAGCTGGTGAAATTGAAGTATGGGGTACATTTGATCCGTATATGACCATTGCCGTAAACAATGGAGCACGGGTGTTAAGAACTGGGAAAGGCATAAGCAGCGGGGTAGGTTTCCTAACTGTTTCAGAGGAAGCACTTAAAGATCCAGGGAAAAAAGAAGCTTTAAAAGATGTAGTAAAACGGTTCGAAAAGGCTTGGGAATGGGAGCATGATAATAAGGAAGAATACGTAAAACTTTACTCTAAAATAACTGGATTACCGGAAGAAGTTTCCAGAGAGATTAATAGTAAAGTAAATGCTAAATTCCGTCCAGTAACTGATAGTGATATCCAAGCTGTCCAAAAGGTAGCAGATTCGTTTAAAGAGGCGGGGGTTCTTCAAAAATCTGTTAATGTTTCTAAGCTAGTTGATAATGAGATTTTTGCAAAGTAAAGGTAAAAATTATCTAGCGACTCTTACATAAAGGAGAACTGATATATGGCTAAACAACTACAAAACTATCAATATGCAAAGTATCTTCCTTCCTCTCCTTCAATTGGAGGGACAACAGTTACGGATCCATTCCATGTGCATTTATCATTTGGATATCCTAGCACTCATTTGTTTCCTATAGAGGAACTAAATCATGCTGCTTCAAAAGCAATATTGAATCATGGGTCACTGGCCCTTCACTATTCTGGTGGGGATGGTCCAAGGAAGATAAGAGAATGGATTAGAAATCGATCGAAAATAAGGTCCATTTATGTGGATCATAAGCAAATTATAACCACTGCAGGAGCGATGCAGGCCATTGATTTGGCTGCCAAAGTACTGGTTAATCCTGATGATGAAGTGTGGGTGGAGGGGCCAACTTATTTCAATGCCCTTCAATCATTTCGAATGGCTGGTGCTAAGATAAAATCGTTTCCGATTGATGAGCAAGGGGTTCAGGTTGATTTAATAGAGGAGGCTCTTGTAGAGGCTAGGCAATTGAATAAGCAGATACCAAAATTATTTTATTGCATGCCCAATTTCCACAATCCAAGCGGGGTAAGTCTTTCCCTGGAAAGAAGAAAAAAACTGGCCCAATTAGCGTACGAATACAACTTTTATATTCTTGAGGATGATGCCTATTCTGAATTGAGTTTTAAGAACAGCTATCCCCCTGCGATTTATTCATTTGCGGAAGAAAGGGTCATCTATGTGGGAACCTTTTCAAAAATTATTGCTCCAGGTATACGTTTAGGCTGGATCATTGCGAATGATGAGGTTTTGCAAAATATTCACTTATTAATGTTAGGAAGTCAAACGAGCCCATTCACCCAAGAAATAATTGCTAGTTTATTAGAAGGAATTTCTTTTGAGGATCATTTAGAACAATTGATTTTAACCTATCGTCAAAAAAGGGATATCATGATCGAAAGTATTGAAGCGTTTTTTGGTGAAGATGTCACTTTCCATATTCCTGAGGGAGGATTTTTCCTTTGGCTTAGTTTCCACCCAGAAGTGGATACAGCCAATTTTGCCGGTGAGGCATTCCAAAGAGGAGTAAGTATTGTGGAAGGAAAGTCCTTTTTCGAAACGAATCAAGGTCCCAATCAACTAAGACTTTGCTTTTCCTACTGTAATGAAGAGCAAATAAGACGCGGGATAAAAATATTGGCAGAATCCTATTATACTTATTATAAATAAAACATTCACTGGGAGCACCACTTAGTTCTTAATTTGCAAATATGAATCGAATTAATTTGGAGGAAAAAAGGATGCTTACAATTAATACACCAGAAAAATATATTAATGAAGAAAATAGTATCTCATTAGCAGGAAAATATATCTCAAATCTTAGTAAAACAGCGATTGTAATAGGAGGAAAAAAGGCATTAGAAAAAGCAGGTCAAAATCTATTTACAAGTTTAGAAGAAGCAGGAATATCCTATCAAACGGAATTATTTTCAGGCTATTGCACAAAACAGGCCATAGAAAAATATACCGAACTCACCAAACTGTCAAAGGCAGGTGTTGTGATTGGAATAGGGGGTGGAAGGGTACTAGACACAGTTAAGGCAGTTGCAGAAAACGTTGATCTACCAGTTGTAACCATTCCAACCATTGCAGCCACATGTGCAGCCTGGTCAGCACTATCCGTTGTCTATAACGAAAATGGGGCTGTAACAGAATTTATTTCATTAAATAAATCTCCGAAATTGATTTTAGTAGACCCAAAAATTATTATAGAAGCACCCGTAAGATATTTACAGGCAGGTATTGCAGATACAATTGTGAAGTGGTATGAATTTGTACCATATGTTAAAAATGAGGTCTATGATTTCCCTTTGCAAATTTCCTTAAACTCAGCCAAACTTGCATTAACCATTCTTGATGAAAATTCTCTGCAAGCAATTGACGCCAATAAAGAAGGACGAGTTAACCGGTCCTTTAAGGAAGTGATAAATGCGATCATCGCCTTGGCTGGTTTAGTAGGAAGTATAGTGGGAGAAAGACATAAAACGGCGATAGCACATTCCATTCATAATAGTATGACCTACCTTTCAGAAACACATGGAAGTCTTCATGGAGAGAAAGTGATATTTGGATTGATTGCTCAATTTATTTTAGAGGGCAAACCACAGTCAGAAATAAATGATTTAATTACAAAGCTTAAAAAAATTAATCTGCCTGTCTCTCTAAAACAGCTAGGTTTAGAAAACAATTTAGGGGAAAAAATAAACGAAATAGCAACCCGTGTAAAAGTAAACTCAGATGATGTAGATAGTTTATCATTTGATGTAAACAATCAATTGATTGAAAATGCAATCAAAAAGGCGAATGAGATAGGGGAAAAGAGTTTGAATGTAACAGTCATATAAGAAGACTTTCGGTTACCCCATGTTAGTGGGTTTAAAGCGGTTATTAATACACAGAATGGAGAGGAGGAAAAGCGAATGAATAGTGATCTTATTAGTAATATTATTGTAGAGGAATTAGTGGAAGAAGAAAAAGGAAATGTGCAAGAATTATTGATTGCTAGCTATCAACAATATGAACATTCCTTTTCAGATCCTGAGTTTTGGAAAGGATATCTGGAGGATATAAAGACGTCACTTGATAATCCGTATGTAGATCGAATTTTAGTTGCAAAGCAAGGTTCAGATATAGTAGGTACAGTTCAGCTCTTTAAGACAGCAGAAAAAGCATATAAGAGAATGGAAGTTCCTATTTATGATCCATTTATCCGATTGCTCGCTGTTCACCCAAAAGCAAGGGGACGCGGGATAGCAATAGAACTATTAAAAGCATGTGTAAATTATGCAAAAGAAATCGAAGCAAAATCTGTTTATTTATTCACAGGTAATGAAATGGCCAAAGCCATTCGCCTCTATGAATGGTTTGGTTTTAAAAGAGATCTTACAAGAGAATTCGTGAACAATGATAATTCTCCAAAATGCTATCGATTTGATTTATAAACTTGGCAATAAAATTGAATAATTGATTTTCCCCCTTAAGTAGATAGTGTAAAGGTCCATGAACTTCCTTGGATGAATCACGTCTTTTCAAGGGGATTTTTTTTGAATTAATGGGTATTTCAAAAGGTGTACCTTTATTTGTTCATGATAAAAATGAAAATTCTAAAAACATTGTATAGACTTGCTGTTCATTTATATATTAAAATGTAATTTATAATTATTATTTCACAATTATCAAATGGAGTTTTTATTTGCCATTATTATGGAGTAACCGAGTTTAATACGATTATACCAGAGGAATATTCGGAAAATTAAAAAACTAACGTTATTTAAATGAAAATCACTTTTGAAACCTTNNTGGTAATACTATAAATTCTTATTTGGAGGCAGATTATGAACTTTGTTAGCACACGAGGAAACGTAAATAAAATCGGATTTATCGATACAGTCTTAATGGGTCTTGCAAATGATGGGGGACTTCTGGTACCAGAGAAAATCCCACAAATCCCAGCGGAGAAGTTAGAGGCAATGTCTAAACTCACTTATCAGGAATTAGCTTACGAAATTTTTTCCTATTATGTTGATGGTGAAATTCCAGATAACGAGCTAAAGGCATTAATTGAGAAAAGTTATGCAACCTTCCGTCATCCGGAGGTGACTCCTGTTCAAAAATTGAAAAATAATATGTATGTGCTTGAACTGTTTCATGGTCCAACCTTTGCTTTTAAAGATATTGCCCTGCAATTCTTAGGGAATTTATATTCCTACGTGTCAAAGAAGACCGGTGAAACGATTCATATTCTTGGAGCTACATCTGGTGATACTGGTGCTTCTGCCATTGAGGGTGTTAGGGGAAAAGAAGGCATTCGCATTTGTATTTTGCATCCACATGGTAAAGTAAGTAAGGTGCAAGAATTACAAATGACGACAGTTAATGATCAAAGTGTCTTGAATTTAGCCATTGAAGGAACGTTTGATGATGGTCAGAGAATCATCAAGGAATTGTTTGCAGATGTTGACTTTAAAAACAAGTACCATCTTCGAGCGATTAATTCTATTAACTTTGTTCGGATTTTGGCTCAAACCGTTTATTATTTCTATGCCTATTTCCAAGTGAAAAAAGAGAAAGACGTAAAGAGTGTTAACTTTAGCGTACCGACTGGAAACTTCGGGGATATCTTTGCAGGTTATCTTGCAAAGAAAATGGGACTTCCTGTAGGTAAACTTATCGTAGCAACGAATGAGAATAATATCTTAGAAGGTTTTATCCATGATGGGTTGTACATGCCTGGTGAATTCCGAAGCACCTACAGTCCTTCGATGGATATTCAGGTAGCCAGCAACTTTGAACGTTATTTATATTATTTGCTGGATGAAAATCCAAATGCCGTTACTGAATTGATGGAAACATTCAAGACAGAAGGTAAAATCGTTGTAAGCGAGGATCTTTTAGAGCAGGTTAAAAAGGATTTTGCTGCATATGGGGTTGAAGGGGAAGAATGCTTGCAAACAATCAGCAAATACTATGATGAAACCAGCTATTTATTAGACCCGCATACTGCTTGTGGTGTGGCTGCTTATGAAACATGTAATGCATCGGGTGAAGTTTGCGTTACACTTGCCACTGCTCATCCGGCAAAATTTAATGAATCGATTGAGCGTTGTGACATTGATCAAACGTTCCCTGAGGAAATCAATCAACTGTTTGATAAACCACAGTACCTGGAAGTTGTAGAAGCTGACAAGGATGAAATCACGCGAAAATTAGAAAAGCTGTTTAGTTATTCAGTTCAATAAACTTAGAATTAGATTTTATATATTTGCTTAAAGTTATCCTCTTACGTTTGTAGCGTAAGGGGATTTTTATAGTATTTAAACATTGTAAACAACTTGCATAATAACTCTCTTATTCTTTTGTGCATTTTGCCTATTTATTGAAAGATTAAAATAACTTAAACTTTAACAGATGAAAAGCGCTTTCAAGTGCTATGTGAATTCTTATTTACATAAACAACTTATTCGTTTTTTAACTTTTAGGCTGTGTTAAAGG
>NZ_JBALPZ010000038.1:1321-1642 GCF_036965645.1 Neobacillus drentensis | reverse complement strand
CACAGCCAACTTTTAAAAAGACCGGTGGGATGATATGAAATTAGTTAAGGAAATTCTTCGTCTGGCTATTCCATCGATTGCAACCTTCTCATCAATGACTGTTACTGGTTTGCTAATATTGATGATTGTTGGAAAGTTGGGGGCTACAGCAATTGCAGTAGTAGGGATCACCAATGTTTTAATGTACAATTTATGGGCATTGTTTTCCGGAAATCAGGGAGCTATCAACTATTTGGTTGCTCAAAACTATGGATCAAAAAATATGAAGCTGGGCAATCAGCGAATGCAAATTGCGTTATTCTTAGCAGCTTTACAGGCAAT
>NZ_JBALPZ010000038.1:0-1248 GCF_036965645.1 Neobacillus drentensis | reverse complement strand
ATTGCCAGTTATGTGGTTCCTCACTTTATTCTAGAAGTGATGGGTTCAAACGCTGCGATTTTAAAGCTTGGAGTTCCATATGTTCAAGTTCGTATGTTTGGGATGATGTTCACCGTTTTTAATATTATATTTTATGCGTATATGCGGGCAACGGGTGATACTCGAACACCCATGAATATCTCTTTAATTAACAGCGCGCTGGTGGTGTTCTTAACCTATGCATTTGCATATGGGAAGTTTGGTTTTCCAAACTTAGGATTACAAGGGGCAGGCTGGAGTATGGTCGCAGCTGAAGGAATTACGTTTCTTCTCAATCTGCTAGTTTATTTCCGATTCCTGAATGAAAAATATTTTACCCGTTCATGGGTTCCGATTGAGCGGCATCAGGTACGATTACTTCTGTTTGAAAGTTCGAAATTAGGGATTACAGAGTTATCGAATAGTATGGGGATGCTGGTGTTTACCGCTTGTATTACTCGGCTTGGTACAGTGGCGATTGCAGCCAATGAAATAGCGCTTAACATTCTGTCTTTTGGATTTATGCCAGCCAATGGATTTGGAGCTGCGTCTACCGTTGGTATTGGGCAGGAAATCGGCAAAGGGCGGCCGCTCGAAGCGAAACGGTTTGGATTGGTAACCGTGTATCTTGGATTAGGGTTTATGTTATTAATTTCAATCATATTGTTTGTTTTTGCCTTACCAATAGCGAAATTGTACACCTCAGATTCTGCTGTGTATCTAACATCGGTTTCCCTGATTCATTTAGCTTCGTTTATCTTATTGTTTAGCGGATCAGGTATTATTTTTGCCGGCGGGCTTAGGGGAGTAGGAGATACCACCTTTTTATCTAGAACTTCTTTATTATTAAATTGGATTTTCTTTGTTCCGTGCACGATTTTGTTAACTCAAGTTGATCATCTTGGACAGACTGGTGCTTGGACCGCTTTTTGCAGTTTAATCGTTCTTCAATTTATAACAAACGCTTGGCGATTTAAGTCTTACAATTGGACATTGGCAAAAAGCAAATCTTCTCCTATTGCACAAAGCCCTACGATTAATGCATAAACATAGTGGCTGTGAATGATCTTTTTTCAATCACCCTAAAGGTGTCCTCTAATGCTATTAAGTAATAGCGTAAGGGGATTTTTTTATTTTCCTATAATTACTTTTGACATTTCGATAATTGAAAGATAAGTTAATTAAAAGAATATAAGTGAAAAGGATAAAAACAATGTTGAATATTAGGAG
>NZ_JBALPZ010000037.1:0-2952 GCF_036965645.1 Neobacillus drentensis | reverse complement strand
TAGAGTAAAACCTTTTAGGTTAAGTTAGAAAGGGCGCACGGTGAATGCCTTGGCACTAGGAGCCGATGAAGGACGGGACTAACACCGATATGCTTCGGGGAGCTGTAAGTAAGCTTTGATCCGGAGATTTCCGAATGGGGGAACCCACTGCTCGTAATGGAGCAGTATCTTTACCTGAATACATAGGGTACTGATGGCAGACCCGGGGAACTGAAACATCTAAGTACCCGGAGGAAGAGAAAGCAAACGCGATTCCCTAAGTAGCGGCGAGCGAAACGGGATTAGCCCAAACCAAGAGGCTTGCCTCTTGGGGTTGTAGGACACTCAACATGGAGTTACAAAGGAACGGGGTAGATGAAGCGACCTGGAAAGGTCCGTCATAGAAGGTAAAAGCCCTGTAGTTGAAACTTCGTTCCCTCCTGAGTGGATCCTGAGTACGGCCGGACACGTGAAATCCGGTCGGAAGCAGGGAGGACCATCTCCCAAGGCTAAATACTCCCTAGTGACCGATAGTGAACCAGTACCGTGAGGGAAAGGTGAAAAGCACCCCGGAAGGGGAGTGAAATAGTTCCTGAAACCGTGTGCCTACAAGTAGTTAGAGCCCGTTAATGGGTGATAGCGTGCCTTTTGTAGAATGAACCGGCGAGTTACGATCCCATGCAAGGTTAAGTTGAAGAGACGGAGCCGCAGCGAAAGCGAGTCTGAATAGGGCGAATTTAGTATGTGGTCGTAGACCCGAAACCAGGTGATCTACCCATGTCCAGGGTGAAGTCCAGGTAACACTGGATGGAGGCCCGAACCCACGCACGTTGAAAAGTGCGGGGATGAGGTGTGGGTAGCGGAGAAATTCCAATCGAACTTGGAGATAGCTGGTTCTCTCCGAAATAGCTTTAGGGCTAGCCTCACGTAGTTAGAGTCTTGGAGGTAGAGCACTGTTTGGACTAGGGGCCCTCATCGGGTTACCGAATTCAGACAAACTCCGAATGCCAAAGACTTATCCGTGGGAGTCAGACTGCGAGTGATAAGATCCGTAGTCAAAAGGGAAACAGCCCAGACCACCAGCTAAGGTCCCAAAGTATACGTTAAGTGGAAAAGGATGTGGAGTTGCTTAGACAACCAGGATGTTGGCTTAGAAGCAGCCACCATTTAAAGAGTGCGTAATAGCTCACTGGTCGAGTGACTCTGCGCCGAAAATGTACCGGGGCTAAACGTATCACCGAAGCTGTGGATTGACATCTTCGATGTCAGTGGTAGGAGAGCGTTCTAAGGGCGTTGAAGCTAGACCGTAAGGACTGGTGGAGCGCTTAGAAGTGAGAATGCCGGTATGAGTAGCGAAAGATGAGTGAGAATCTCATCCACCGAATGCCTAAGGTTTCCTGAGGAAGGCTCGTCCGCTCAGGGTTAGTCGGGACCTAAGCCGAGGCCGAAAGGCGTAGGCGATGGACAACAGGTTGATATTCCTGTACCACCTCTTTATCGTTTGAGTGATGGGGGGACGCAGGAGGATAGGGTAAGCGCACTGCTGGTTATGTGCGTCTAAGCAGTTAGGCTGAGAAGCAGGAAAATCCGCTTCTCGTAAAGGCTGAGCTGTGACAGCGAGGGAAATATAGTACCGAAGTTCCTGATTCCACACTGCCAAGAAAAGCCTCTAGCGAGATAAAAGGTGCCCGTACCGCAAACCGACACAGGTAGGCGAGGAGAGAATCCTAAGGTGAGCGAGAGAACTCTCGTTAAGGAACTCGGCAAAATGACCCCGTAACTTCGGGAGAAGGGGTGCTTTTTGAGGTGAATAGCCTCGAAAAGCCGCAGTGAATAGGCCCAGGCGACTGTTTAGCAAAAACACAGGTCTCTGCGAAGCCGCAAGGCGAAGTATAGGGGCTGACGCCTGCCCGGTGCTGGAAGGTTAAGAGGAGGGGTTAGCTCACGCGAAGCTCTGAATCGAAGCCCCAGTAAACGGCGGCCGTAACTATAACGGTCCTAAGGTAGCGAAATTCCTTGTCGGGTAAGTTCCGACCCGCACGAAAGGCGTAACGATCTGGGCACTGTCTCAACGAGAGACTCGGTGAAATTATAGTACCTGTGAAGATGCAGGTTACCCGCGACAGGACGGAAAGACCCCGTGGAGCTTTACTGTAGCCTGATATTGAATTTTGGTACAGCTTGTACAGGATAGGTAGGAGCCTGAGAAGCCGGAGCGCCAGCTTCGGTGGAGGCGTCGGTGGGATACTACCCTGGCTGTATTGAAATTCTAACCCGCACCCCTTATCGGGGTGGGAGACAGTGTCAGGTGGGCAGTTTGACTGGGGCGGTCGCCTCCTAAAGAGTAACGGAGGCGCCCAAAGGTTCCCTCAGAATGGTTGGAAATCATTCGTAGAGTGTAAAGGCACAAGGGAGCTTGACTGCGAGACCTACAAGTCGAGCAGGGACGAAAGTCGGGCTTAGTGATCCGGTGGTTCCGCATGGAAGGGCCATCGCTCAACGGATAAAAGCTACCCCGGGGATAACAGGCTTATCTCCCCCAAGAGTCCACATCGACGGGGAGGTTTGGCACCTCGATGTCGGCTCATCGCATCCTGGGGCTGTAGTCGGTCCCAAGGGTTGGGCTGTTCGCCCATTAAAGCGGTACGCGAGCTGGGTTCAGAACGTCGTGAGACAGTTCGGTCCCTATCCGTCGTGGGCGCAGGAAATTTGAGAGGAGCTGTCCTTAGTACGAGAGGACCGGGATGGACGCACCGCTGGTGTACCAGTTGTCTTGCCAAAGGCATCGCTGGGTAGCTATGTGCGGACGGGATAAGTGCTGAAAGCATCTAAGCATGAAGCCCCCCTCAAGATGAGATTTCCCATAGCGTCAAGCTAGTAAGATCCCTGAAAGATGATCAGGTTGATAGGTCAGAGGTGGAAGCGTGGTGACATGTGGAGCTGACTGATACTAATCGATCGAGGACTTAACCA
>NZ_JBALPZ010000036.1:31655-32332 GCF_036965645.1 Neobacillus drentensis | reverse complement strand
TTCCTTTTCCTATAATAGTGGACCCTACTTTTACATACACAGTAGCATTAGCTTCCCCTGTCCCTGTTACCACTGTATCTTTATCCGTGAGGACATTCACCTGCGGGGCTAATGGGGCTGTCTTGTCCTGTACCGTTACCGTTGTGTATGGGCTGTAATTTCCTCCGCTATCTCTTACAGTTACACTTACTCTCGTTCCTGCTTTTTGTAAAGGCACAGCAACAGAAAACTTCCCTGCTGTATCTACTTTTCCTTTTCCTATAATAGTGGACCCTACTTTTACATACACAGTAGCATTAGCTTCGCCTGTCCCTGTTACCACTGTATCTTTATCCGTGAGGACATTCACCTGTGGAACTAATGGAGCTGTCACATCTTTCACTGTGAATACTATCGCTTCACTTGTATTTTCAGCCCTATCTGTAGCTGTTATGCTTAATTTCGTTCCTGATTCTTGCTTTGGTATCGTAACTGAATAATTACCTTCGGTAGTTGTTGTGGATGTCCCTAATACAGTTTCTCCTGCCTTAACCGTTACGGTTGAACCTACTTCTGCTGTTCCTGTGACAATTGAAGAGTGATCTGTTACTTCATTAACAGTAGGCGTTTTAGGAGCTGTATTATCTAAAAATACATTGAGAGCTAAAGAAGGATTAATCGATCCATAGTTACCAAGG
>NZ_JBALPZ010000036.1:7179-31630 GCF_036965645.1 Neobacillus drentensis | reverse complement strand
TATCCTCCAGAAACATATAACTAGATGTCCACGTCCCTGGTTCATCCGTTGATTGCACCTGATAAGTTCCTTCCCATAAACCTGATATACTATTAAACTTCAACCAGATGTCTCTACTAAATCTAGAAGGGGTTTTAAATTCTACCTTTGATGCACTTACACCCGAACTATCCGTTATCTTTGCTTTTACAGTTATAATGTCCCCTACGCTAACATCAAGAGGAGTTACCTGTATACTTTCTACCTTAGGGATTTGATTATCTACTTCGGCACTTGCATAAGAAAATGGAAAATAATTCATTAATAAAATAAGACATAAGAAAAACATTACTACTCTTTGTTTCACGCTTTAGTTCCTTCTCTCTTTACATTATGTTTATAAGTTTTCAATTACCCCTTATATTTCTTAAATTTTCACTATTAGCGCAACCTCTTAATAAAAGGTCCAAAAGGCTATTAGGATATTCCTAATCCAAATATTCTTTCCTCCCTACTCAACCTATGAATTTTACATTTTTCCTATCTATTATACAAATTTTACTATATATACTTAAATTTATGAATTATGAAAAGTATGGTAAATACAAGAAAATAAGGTAAAAGCATGTCAACTGACAAGATTTTGTGACTTTTCAAAGACTGAATAAGTTTGCACAAGTTATTACGATGACGAACCGGTGTGTTGCAAACCTTTTTTCCTAACTCTTTGATGATTGTCCATTTTGTTCTCCCCTTTCAAAAAAACATTAGTTCTTTCTTCCTGTTAAACTATTTATTTTTTTGTCAATTAGTACAAATAGATCGGTCATTTTTTAGATTTATCGCACGTAAATCTCAAAAAAAAATAAACCTTATCGGTTTAACGTACCGATAAGATTTATGATGGTCATCTTTATTACTCTGCCTTATAACTAACCTTTGTCTTACCACTCATTACCATTCCCGTACGGGTTAAGGTTACATATACATTGCCCGCTGAGATTCCTAGTTGCGTCACAGAGGTAATTGCTTTAGTAGTGGTTGCTGTGACAGAGGCGATTTGTTTGCCATTAGCATCAAATATCGTAATTTTATCTCCGATTTGAATAGATGATACCGTAACTGTGTCTGCTTTCCCTTTATTATTCGTCACAACAATCTGACTGACCGCCAAAGGATTCGTCTGTTCACCCACAAAAGAAATGGCCGTCTTCGTGCTTTCTGTCATTCCGGCTCTTGTTATGGTCGCATACACTTTCCCTGCTGTCTGTCCGAGCTGGACAAATGCAATCACTGATTGGCTCCCTTCAGCTGGCATGGAAGCTCCGATCAATTTACCACTGGTGTTGTATACTTTTACAACATCACTATTGCCAAGGCTGCTAATCGTCATCACATCTGCTTTACCTTTATTATTTTCTATTTTCACCTGACTTGTTACAATCGGGTTGGACTGTTCACCTATGAATTCCACAGCCGTTCTAGCGCTTTCCTTCCAACCGGACTTTGTCACGGTTACATAAATTTTACCGGACTTCTGGCCAACTTGAGTAACACTCATGGCTGCCACTCCGGTTGATGCAGCAGTGCCTGATTTAAGTAATGTACCGCCACTTGAGGCATTGTAGACTTTCACTACATCTCCCGTTCCAAGGCCGTTAACGGTAATCGAATCGGATGTTCCTTTATTATTTTTTACCGTCACTTGGTTTGGGGCAAGCATTGGTGTCGTCGTCCATAGGCCGAATTCGTATGGGACATCTATTGCCTCATAATTTCTATTTATGGAAAGGTAGTAGATTCCCGGTTCCAACGCATAGGTTCTTTCTTCATTTCCTGTTACGGTCGATCCATAAGCTGTACTGAACGATCCGATGGAATTTCCTGTTTCATTATAGAGATATACAGACCAACTGGCACCTTGCTTTCTCGGTATAGATACCCGTACCTGTTGTGTTTTTGTAATAGTGAAGCTATAAGCGTCCGTATCGGAATAATCTTGAATGACTCCCTTATATACTGCATTTAATACTGCCGGAGTAGCCGTTTGGAAACTGTTATTCCCCTCTTTTTCAAAATAGCTCCCAGCACTGTACTTTACCTGAAATTGATACGGAATATCTTCAGAAGATGTCTGATTTTGGATTCTGACAATGTAGGTCCCTTTTGGCAAGCCGATTTGTTTTTCATCATATCCAGTTACTGTTGATCCATAGGCTGTTGAAAATGTTTTATATAATTTTCCACCATCAATAGAATAGAGACTCACGTACCAGCTTGCTTTTGTATCTCTTTTCATTGAGAGGGTTATGTTCCCATCGTTAGGCACTGTGAAAACATAATGATCCTTATCATAGTAATCATTGATAACCCCGTTATAACTTTTGTTCAATTGAATAAGATTTGCAAATTCAAACGAGTCGTTTTGTTCCTTCTCATACTGACTTCCTGCCGTGAATTTAACTTGGAAGTCGTAACCAATGTCTTCAGCAGAGTTACTATTATTCACCTTAATGATATACGTCCCTTTCGGCAGACCATATTGACGCTCTTCATAGCCCGTAGCGGTTGTGCCGTATCCTGTATCAAAATATTGACTTTTCTTTAAATCATCATAATATAGGGTGATTCCCCAGCTGCTTTTTTGATTACGTTTTGTGGAAATGGTCACATTTCCATCTGCTGGAGTAGTAAAGACATAGTAGTCGTTGTCACTACTATATTGAATAGCCCCTTTATAAGAGGTGTTCAACAAAATAGGGTTGGCCGTTTCTGCTGTATTATTTTGTTCCTTCTCGTAGTTGCTACCTGCTGTGAACTTTACCTGAAATCTAAATGGCGCTGTATATCCGTTATAATTATTCGACACTCTTACAATGTATGTACCTTTCGGAAGTCCCACTTGTCTTTCCTCATAGCCAGCAGCGGTTGTCCCATAAGCAGTAGAGAAATACTCAATTGAATTTCCATTTGTATCTGATAATACGGTATACCAGCTGCTGTTGATATTTCGTAACATAGACAAAGTGACAACTCCATCACTTGTCAGGGTAAAAGTATAGTACTTCTCGCTACTGTTTTGCAGTGAACCATCATATAACTTGTTGACACTAATTGGCGTAGCTTGTTCACCATAAGCGAGAGCAGGTCTTGCCACTAGGAAGTTTCCTCCAAGTACGATCATGACTAAAGCAGCTATTAAAATTTTTCTAACCTTTAGCAAAAAAGTCCCTCATTTCTTACATATTTTGTATACAGAATAATATTACTCTATTACTCTTTATTTTAAAATATAAAATTTTGAAAAAAATTACTGCTTTTTGACCTTTTTATTGGTGATAGTCCCTAAATAGGTACTAGTACAATAGGAAAACCGGGCAATAATTCGCCCGGTTCTTCCTATTTTCACATCACTTGACAATAATTGAATCGAGGTTTACGGCGGTGGCGGACTTTTTCACGCCTGTCGCAGATTTTCCTGTCCATTCGATAGTGAGAACATGCTTTCCTGCCGTGAGGCCCGTTTTCGTAAAGTAGTTCTGCTTGTAGAGTGTGCTGGCGGAATAAAGGCTTACTTGCGTAATGACGCCGTCCAGCGTTATCTTCACATATCCCTGAGTGGCGGCTTTCAGACCTGTTACGGTGACAGATGTTCCATTAAAGGTAAACTGAGCCTTTGTTCCCGCTGTGTTGGTCGTTGCATAGGATCCACCTGATGTGCTGGTATTGGCAACCGTACTCCATGAAGGGGTGTATCCAATTTGTTTGGCTGTATTTTCGTAGGTTCCGGCACCGGCAATGGCATCTGTTTTTACAGTAGCAGTATAGCTGCCTGCTCCCTTATAGGCGTAAACATCCAAATAATATTTGCCATCTGCTGGAGCCGTGTACGTAAAGGTCTCGCTTGAAGTGGCTGCCTTTTCGGAATACGCCACAATATTCGCACTGCTTTTCACTGTTGTTGCACTGCTATTATATAGGTAAATATCAAAATCCGTACCAGTTGCTCCGGACAAGGTTACCGTGACTTTTTGACCCTTCACTAGATTAATTGAGTAAACATCATCCAAGTCTGTTGTAGAACTTAGCGTATTGGTCACACTGGTGCCTGGGAATGCAATGCCAGGGATGTCATTGTCTGATTGAACCACAAGCGCCTTGTCTGCTCTAGCCATACTACCAGTTAATATCTTCCCGCTCAGTGAAGAAAGAGCGGTTGACTTTTTCAGAATCGCATCCTTGATTACCGCTGAAGTATAGGTTGGAAACTTACTAAGAATCAATGCCGCTTCCCCAGTCACATGCGGCGTTGCCATCGAAGTACCGCTGAAGTAATCGTAGGCATAGGTATAATCTCCAAACCACGCTGGTACGGTACTTAGGATATCTTGACCAGGCGCAGCAATATCAACGGTTTTAGCACCATAGTTGGAGAAATAAGCTAGATTACCAGTATTGTTAAGGGCGGCTACTGATATAATATTTGGCAAATCATAGTTTGATGGATAGTGTGGTGCTGAGTCATTATTTGTCCCATCATTACCGGCTGCGGCTAAGAACAGAGAGTTAGAACCCTTAATGGCGTCGTATAAGGCTTGGCTGAAGCCTCCTCCACCCCAGGAATTGTTAGTGATTTTTACCCCTTTTGCTTTGGCATAATTGACTGCTAAAATCGCATCGTCTGTATATCCTCCATCAGGACCGAGGAATTTCAACGGCATAATTTTTACATTTGGAGCTAGACCAATTACACCTGTTGTATTGGCTGTTCCTGCAATGGTTCCTGAGACGTGTGTGCCGTGCTCATCCCCATCAGCTGCATCAAATACGGTATTATCCTTGTTATAGAAATCCCAGCCATTGACATCATCTACATAACCGTTCTTATCATTGTCAATGCCGTCTCCCGCGATTTCACCTGGATTTTTCCAGATTTGTGCCTTTAAATCCGGATGGTTAATGTCTACCCCGGTATCGATAACACCGATGACAACAGTTGAACTACCTTTTGTTATAGCCCAAGCGCCTTCTGCACCGATATCAATACCTGCTTTACCTGTTACCCCCTGGATGTTCTGACCCGTATTTTTCATTCCCCATAATTCGCCATACAGTGGATCGGAAACGGCATCTGGTTTAATTAGATAGTTTGGCTCCGCATACTCTATTAGCGTTGAATCATTTAAAGATTTAAGCACTTGTTCAATGGGAATATTCTTATTGAAGCTTACGACTTTCGTATTATTATTACCTAGATTCTTTTTCGTCTTCAAACTAAGTTTCGTTGTAAGAGCCCCTAAACTTTCTGTTGTGTAGGCATTCTTAAACTTGACGATGACTTCTCCCTCTTTATGCTTTTTACCCGCATCGTTTTTATAAGTGGCCTTTACCTTTTTGCTTTGAGGACTCTGTTCCGGAATTTGAATCACCGAGTTGAATTTTTCTGTTGCCTTTTTGACATTTTGGGCTCCCCCATCTGACTGATTGCCTGCTGCAAACGCAGGGATGCTGCCAAACAGTAATCCCATACTTACTAATAAAGCTGTAGTCTTCTTCCTCATACCATCTCTCCCATCGGCAATTTAGTATGTAAAACCATACGAGTCTAATATACTGGGGTAAATTGTCCTATATTCCCATTTTTGTAGGATTTAAGAAATATATTAGAGGAAGGAGCGTGGGGACGGTTCTCGTGCTTCCACTGACGGCTTCGAGGGGGGTTACCAGCTGGTTTTGAGGATTTACCTGCCAGTTTGGGACTTTTACCGGACACTTTTGGCAAAATACCTGCCGATTTCGAATTTTACCGGACACTTTTTGAAAAATTACCTGCCATTTTAAAATTTATCGGCCTACCCCCTCACCTGATTTTATTAAGTGCATCTTCCCTTTTTTGAACAAAAAAATATCCGGCACTAGGCCGGACAAATTCTATGCAAAAGGGGGTCATGAAAAAGTTAAATTAGCATTTCCTTTCCATGTCCTCATTCTATCTTCTGTATATGAACAAACTATGAAAAAACATTTAAGCTTTTAAAAAACATTACTTTGCCTTGCCTGCAGCAACCTCAAAGGTTAATTCCGATTTTGCCTCAGAGTAAGTTGAGAATAGACCGAAATTAAACTGATCTTTTGCCTCGACCACAACTGTATAGGTGCCAGGATTTTTAGCTGTCCAATTCAATGTATTGCTTACCTCATAATCTTGCGAATAGATCGTATCTCCCTTTTTATCAATGATATAGAAACGATATTCAGGAGTTCTGCTTCCTTCCGAGGCTGCGATAAATTGAATCGATTCTTTAAATACCTGTGTACCAGGCTTAGCTGTTGTTACGCTTACCTTCGTTACTATTTCATCTGTAACCGTTACCTGAGTTGCTTCACTAGTATTGCCAGCAGCATCAACAGCTGTAATCGAGATGGTTGAAGCGGCTGTTTGCTTTTCCATGTTAATAGAATAGGTTCTATCAAAACTTACTGTTGCTGTACCAATCTCTTGGCTATTCACTTTAGCCACAACCGTCGCGCCAGCCTCTGCCTTACCAGTAATCACGACATCATTATCGTTTACTGGGTTAATGACTGGGGCATCTGGTGCTGTTACATCGATTACGGTTACTTCTGTTGCGGTACTAGCATTGCCTGCGGCATCTGTAGCTGTTACAGCAACTTTAGTTCCTGCTGTTTGTTTTGTAATTGTCATTGTAAATTTGCCATCACCATCAGCTGTTGCCGTACCAATTTCTTGGCCGCCTGCCACAGCTTTCACTGCCGCATTGGCTTCTGTTGTACCAGTGATGACTTCATCTTTATCTGTTATTCCATTTACGGCTGGTACTTCAGGAGCGGTTTTATCAAAGCCAACCAATTCCTTTGTGTCTCTGACACGGATCCGTGTGCCTTCTGAGAATGCGCCAGAAAGACCGACTGCTTCTAACGTGTCGCCCACTTTCAGAGCAGGAACAGGACCGCTTTGGTTGACGATATATCCGTCTGTAAAGACTAATACTTCTCCTGAACCATCGTTGATTACATAAGAATTATCGTCATACTTCGATTTAACTGTTCCTGTTACTTTCACAAGGAAACCTTGGTTCGCAGCAGATGTTGCTTCACCCGTGCTAACTGTCTTAGGTTGGACAGGATCCCCTGAACCAATTTTAATAACATCGCTAGCAAAGCTTGTAAACTCTAATTCTTTGTTATTTTCAAATGTCTTGATGTGTCCGTGAACACGTACTTTATCGCCTAGTTTCAGCGAGCCTTCCGGAACTTCTTGGAATGCCATAATACCGCCGGTTTCATCCTGCAGGTAGAACGCATCGAAGAAATTGCCTGCTCCTGTTGTTACTGTACCTTCTACCACTACCTCTGTGCCATCCTCTTTCGAACGTGCATCGGCAATGTTAGACACTTTCGTTTCACGATGTGCCAGCCAGTTGACGGCGTTTAGAGTGAATTCGTCGTTGCCTTTTGGCTCATACGATTCATCCATTTGTTTGTCATTGAAGATGTTCATACCGGAAACGATAATCCGTCCGTTTGTACCAATTTCTTCAGACGCAATCATTGGAATCGCTGAACCGCCTGTTTCATCGGAGACCGGATCGTAGGTGTATCCGCCTTTAATGTTGCCTTGATACGTAGTTTCATTTCCTTTGGCAAGGATTGTCACCTTATCGCTGTCTGTTAATGCCTTATTATCGGCTCCTGATAAGCTTGTTCCACTGTAGTAATCAATAAACGATACTCGGTCAGTGATTAAGTTTGAAACTAAGCCTGGATGTAATCTGACAGCATAAGGGCTGACGGTTGGATCACTCCAGAAGTTGCCGCTCTTGCTTAAGTCAAAGACTCCGTCATTGCCCATGCGGATGGCCGAGCCAATCTGGCCAAGAAGCGCATTGTTAATGGTAGGGTCTGTGCTGTTATTACTCTTCCCTGCCATTAATAGAGAACCGCCATTTTGTACAAACTTCGCAACAGCCGCATTTTCGTCTGCTGATAGAGCTGATCTTGTGTGTGTGAGTACTAATACCTTCACACTGCTTAATACATCATCCGTAAGGGCTGTTTTATTTTCAGCTACGGTATAGCCTTCTTTTTGAAGCATTAAGGTAAAGGATTTTAAGTTATCCTTATACGTTCCGCTGTCGCCAGAAGTATTTTCATTGCCGTGGTTAGCATCGATTAATACTTTCACGCCAAGCGGTTCTTTAATTTTAACTGGTAAGTCAAACTGTGTATTTCCTAAATCCAGACCATCTAATGAGGTGACAACAGCGATAATCTTGTGGTCGCCTATTACAGGGGCAGCCCAGATTGCTGATGCTGTTGCTGAACCCTTCGGCAGGATGGAAGAAATATTGTTTGTTCCAATAAAGTTGGCTTCGTTCACTTGATCATAGTAGAAGTCTACTTTTAGGTTTTTCACGGTTTGTGTACCGTTGTTTGCAACGGTTGCTTTTAATGTTGCCGGGTTGCCGCCGATTACGACGCCGCCGTCTACATCAATGCTGTTTACTTTTACGTCCACTGGTTCTTCTTTTGACCAGATTGGTGAAGAATAAATTCTTTCGCCGTCCATTTGGGTTACTTTTACCACAAACCATTGCTGGCCGCCTGTAACTGTATAGGTCGGTTTCCAAGAGAAGTCTTTCGTCATTGGCTCATACGAATCGACTACTTTACCACCGTTTGTAATGAGTTCGACTTTTTGGATTCTATCATCTGATTTGTAGCTTGTTGGTAAATAATTATAATCCGTATCGTTATGAGCTTCTGCTACTAAGTCGCTTCCCTTAATATTAAAATTAAGTGTTTTGCTGTCGACTGTTGAACCCATGTAATAACCATTTGCTAATACGTCTAATGTGAAGTTGGGATCTTCTTCCATATAAACGCGCATATTACGCATGGAATGAAGAAGGGATGCCTGGTCAAGTTTGTCCGCCACGATGACGGTACGGGCATTAACTTGTCCCCATGTTCCTTCATGGTTGTCTTCCCCGTAAGTTGGTGCCACGTGCCAGCCTAAATCTAACGCTGAGTAGAATTTCGTTTCGGCATTCGCATATCCGTAGTGGCCGGAACCATTTCCTACTTCTAACATGGTGAATAGCTTATCAACATTCGCGTCATAAGGCTTAAAGTTGTTGAACGCATTGGCTGACATATCCGGATGGTTGAATTGACCCACGATATCATCGTATGTCATCACCCATGCGTAGTACTGGCTTAAGTCTTGGTATTGCTTGCCGTTAATATTTCGGTCGATAAAGTTATCGGTACCGAAGATGTTGGAGTGTCCCCAAGTTGTTGAAGTCATCTCAAATGCTGGGAATACTACATAATCACCATCTGTTGTGTATTTCTTAGCAAGATCTTTCGTTAATTGCCAGTCCGAACCGCCGGAACGTTCAGGGACAGCCTTACCATCTTCGGTCGTACGATTTACTGTGTCTTCTCCCAATTTTTCAGGGTCGATATCGTGCGAGTGATCCGAGAAGGCAAACCAATCGTAATGATGGTATTTACCTGCTTTTAACGCATCCTCAGGAGTTCCTGCTGCGTCATGGGAAATGTTTGTATGGTTATGCGTTGTACCGCGGTAGTGATTTCCGCCTGTAAAACGAGGGACCACTTCAAATGTCCATGATTTTTCAGTTCGGTTTCCTTTTGAATCTTTAGCTGCAACCTTTACGGTATGTGTTCCAAGCTTAAGGTCTTGTTGTGGTGTATATTTCACCTGTGTTCTGCTGATCGTTGCCGCTGGTGCTGTTAGTTCTTCATCATCCAGCCACAGTTGAACGGATGATTCGTCTACACCGCTTGCGTCATCGATTAAAGCAGAAATTTCTGGTGTTGGGCTTTCTACCTTTGTTGTATCTAGTGGTGTTATACCTGAAATTTCTGGTCCAGTGGTATCATCAATTAAGGTTACTGGATATGGAGCTGCACTTGTTCCAGCTGTTTGTACTTGTGTTCCTGCTTTTGCTTCAATGTAATATTCAAAGCCGCTTTGAGGGACATTGGCCGCTGCTAATGTCACCGTATAACGCCCGTCGCCTCCGTTTACCATCGGCACCGCTGTATAATCAGATGTACCTGTTGCTCGGTAGTAAAGTGTTACCGATTCAGCACCGGCAGCTTCAGCTTCAAATTCTACACTTGCCTCTTTGTAGACTTGTGTTAATGCTGTGTGTGTAATGCCTAAGATTGGTGCAATATCATGTACATCGCGAGGATAAACTTGATATCCGCCTGTTGCCGATGCATTAGATGTGAATTGTCCCAATACACCTGTCACGGTATAGCTTTTTCCAGTGACAAGGTCTTTATCTGGATTGATGCCTGTTGTCGCCATTACCCTTAGTGTGGTAGTTTTATTATTTTCATCCACAAAGGTAACGTTGTAGTTGGCGCCTGATGCAGCGACTGCGGAAACTTTTCCTGTTACCGTTACAAGGCTGCCTTCTAGCGGTTCTGCTGTTGCATAGGTATTTAAATCATTGATCGTTACGGTTTTAGCTGTTGGAATAGGATTTCCTTCACTAATTTTTTCTATTGAAGTTGGTTCGAATTCCGTTAAGCCACTGTAATAAAGAACCTTCCCTGTGATACGAACCTTGTCCCCTTTAAGGATTTTATAGCCTAGATCCAGGGAAGTACTAAAGATGTTGACGCCCGCTGTATCGTCTTGAATGTAAAGGTTTTGTTTTTGTGTTCCAAGGATTTGATTATCAACGGTCGCCACACCTTCGATGGTGAAGTACTTGTTAAGGTTGACTGGTTGGCCTTTTGTATCGGACACACGAACGTCTGCAATTTTCGTCACTGTGGTTGTATCGGCCTTCGATACGGATACTGGATTACTTTGCAGCATAATTCCTTTTGCAGAGCTGGTCGTTTGGGTTACGTAAACAGTGTTAGGCGCATTGTTAATCGTAGCCGTGAAGTCACCCGATGTTCCCGCTGTAATCTCTTGTGTGTTTAATTTTTCGGTTGCTGCTTCATTTGCGTATACATTGATTTTGGCATTCGCTGCAGCTGCACCTGTGCCGCCAATTAGTGTACCTGCTCCATCCGCTACTGCAAAGCTTAGTTTGGCTTGAGTCACTGGTGAGCTTGGTGAAGCAACGTTGATTTGGATCGCTCCGCTTTCAGCTAGGCCCTCTTGTGTTGAAGCGATATAAACAGAAGTTAGTGTCTTATTGATATTAATTTCAAATGAGCCGTCAGCAGCGGCTGTGGCGATACCAAGTGCCGTTCCTTTTGCTGCGGTTTCATAGGCCATTACGGTTGACCCTGGTTCTGCAGCTTCCGGTTTCCCTATTACTTTTGCTGATGCGCCGTCTTGAAGGAATTGGATATTCAACCCTTTTGGCTGTAAGCTGGTTACGGGAACCATTGGAGCTTCTGTTGGGCTTGCTGTGTTTCGTGGAGCCGCAACTGCTCCAACGTAGAAGTCAGCAGCATTATCATCTGTATCCCAGGCGTTTCCTTTGCCCGGAGCTGGGTCTACGTTTGCGTATGGCCGACGTTGAACGCTAGTTGTGTTAGATGGAGCTTTAGTAGCTGCTGTACCTTCATAAGCATTAGCACTACCACCCATTCCAACGAAGTCTACGGTATCTGCTGGTTTTGCGCCAGATGCTGCCGTAGTTTTATCTTTAAATAAGGCTATTTTCGCTCCGGTTCCAGACATGGTTAAGGCGCCTTCAGTATCTGGTGTTGGAAGGTCAACCCCATTTCCTGCACCTGCTCCTTCACCTACTAAGTAATAGCCATGAGCTTTAATCGTTCCCTTTAATGTAGTAACCTGCCATGATGTTCCACCCGCTGATGCGTATTGAACAGACCAATTATCAAGGACTACATCTTGATCAGTGGGATTATATAGTTCTATAAAGTCATTTTTGTATGGAGCTCCTGCGTTACCTCCACCCCCAAAGTATTGAGAGATAACCACATGATCAGCCTGCTCCGCATGCGCTCTGCCTATTAGACCACTCGGCAAAAACGTGCTGATCAATAGAAGTGCTGCCATGAACGTACTCGTCCAGCGCTTAAGCTTCCTATTCTTCCCCTTCATTCATACTCCACCCTTTTAACTTCTTTTTTTAAACCCCTAATTCCCTTGTTGCTGCCCCCTCTTTCTCTTTCTTAATTTTGTAAATTACACTAATATTCTACAAAATATTCTTTCGTAATCATATAGGATTTACAATCTTTACTACAAATTCATGTTAGAAATTCTATCCAACTGTATACGAGTACCTTAAAATGTGATTAGATGAAAGAGATGCGTTATCTTTCTTTATTATTTCATGATAGTTTTTAGGGGGCTATATGGTTTTTATGAACAAAAAAATTCCGTCATTCCTGGGTTTTAAGCGACTACTTTCTACTATTATGCTGTCACTTTCTCTGATTGCGTTTATTTTATCTCCTAAGCCCGCTGAAGCACATGCCTATAGTGCTAGTTACACAAAAATAACAATGGACAGCAAACACACCGAAGTGGTATTTACTCTTGATACGCTATCCGTTATAGAATTAGTACCCAAACTCGATGCCAACAAAAACTTTGTCCTTGAAAAATCTGAAATTACCAAGAATAAACACCATTTGGAAGAGTTAATTGAGGAAGGTCTCACCCTTGATAAAGGAAATAAGGAGCAAACTCCAACAATCGAGTCTATGAAACTCGTTAAAAAAGAAAATAAAGAATATTTATCTACTACTATGACATTTCCGGCCTTTGCACCGGGTGACACGATTAATTATGATGATGGTTTTTATTATCATGATACAGCTACCAACTATGTTGACCTAATCACGGCTTCGATTTATGGCGAATCGAGTGAAGGCGTCATTCAAGGAAAAGAGCGGACCTGGACGTTTTTAGTGACCGAGGTCCAGCAGGAGCAAGGCCAGACCACACAGCAGCCGGATACCACTCAGGTTCAGCCAGAGTCCGCGGCGAAGCCTGTTGAAAAACCAGCGGTCACGTCGTGGTTCTCCTTTTTTAAACTAGGGATGCTTCATATATTAACTGGCTATGATCACCTCTTATTCTTGCTTGCCCTGTTACTGCGGAAGCAAACCTTTAAACAGTATGCCGCGATTGTGACGGCTTTTACGATTGCGCATAGTATTACGCTCAGTTTAGCTGTTTTAGGATGGTTCACGTTGCCATCACGGTTTGTTGAGGCCGCGATTGCTTTTAGTATTTGTTATGTGGCGGCTGAGAATATTTTTAGAAAAGAAATCCGCTATCGCTGGGGCATCACCTTCTTGTTTGGTTTGATTCACGGTCTCGGGTTTGCGACAATTTTACGAGAGATGAACATTCCGAAGAGTCATCTGGCTGTGGCGCTGCTTAATTTCAATCTGGGCATTGAGGCTGTCCAATTGACGATTGTTTTATTGTTGCTTCCATTGTTAGCGTATTTGTTTAAGTTAAAAATCTATGGGAAAATTGTGTTCTATGGTTCGTATGCCATTGTTGCGTTGGGAGCGATTTGGCTGTTCCAGCGATTATTCCTATAAATTGGAATCTTCCAAAAGGGCAAGTATAAGTAAATATTGTTCAAGCATACTTGACACTATGTTTTATAAAGAGTAATATCTAGTGCATAAATATAACGATTAAAGAATTTCATAATCAAATAGATTACTTTAGCATACAGTTAATAGTCTCCTATTGGCTTTGTGAAAAAGGAAATCTATTGAAAATAGAAGTCTTATTTTATTCCTTCTTAAAAGGAGTAAAATTCGATAATAGGTAGACTATTTAATAGCCGAATTGGGCAGTTAAAAGTAAACCGGCAATTTTCAAAGTTTGATGGTTTTAAAATGACCATCACTTTAAAAATTGCCGGTTTTTTTGTTTTTTAAAGCCCTTTCAACAGAAAAATACTGTATGGAAGTAAAAACTTTGTATCTATTATTTTCTATGGGGGAGAGCTAGGTGTTCCATTTTCTTGAGGTTATATCATTTCCAACTGTCTTTTTTTTCGTGCTTGCCGTTTCCTTGCTAAGCGCCCTATTCCTGCTATACGTAAGGGTTCCTTTATCTTTTGTTCGTTTTCATATCGGTATTATTTCATTACCACCCATCGTCGCCTTGTTGGGGCTTGTTTCTAACAATGGATCTTTCCTGTTTGGTCCTTGGCATTTTGATTCCCTATCATGGCTCCTAGCCCTTTTTGTTCTTACCATTGGGTTAATTGTCCAACGCTATTCTGTTCGTTACTTATTCGGTGATCGTTCTTATCGAAAATATTTTACGCTGATTACCATCACTACGTCTGCCAATACCCTTACCTGGATCAGTAATGATCTTCACCTTTTGCTGGTCTTTTGGGGAGTTACTCTTTTAGGACTGACAGGGCTTATTCGATTAAATAAGGAGTGGCAAGTGTCCAGAAAAGCTGCCAACATTTCAGGACGGTTCTTTTTACTCAGTTGGCTTATCTTGGTGCTTGCTGTTACCTGGATTACACAAGCTACAGGACATTGGCAGCTATCGCTTGTGCTTGCGAAAAACACTTTAGGACAACTTGCTCCATGGGAGAGGACCTGTATGAATCTCCTTTTGATCGTGGCAATGGTCATTCCGTCTGCACAGTTTCCTTTCCAGCGTTGGCTATTAGACTCCGTCGTTGCCCCAACGCCTGTTTCTGCTGTCATGCATGCTGGTATCGTGAATGCCGGTGGTCTCATGCTGACACGTTTCGCACCGCTTTTTAACGGCGATTCAGCACAGATTTTGTTACTCGTTTTGTCCAGTATCTCCGTGCTGCTGGGGACCGGGATTATGCTGGTCCATGTAGACTATAAACGGCAACTGGTTGGCTCAACCATTGCCCAGATGGGGTTTATGCTCATTCAGTGTGCATTAGGCGCCTATTTGGCAGCCATCGTTCATGCTATTTTACATGGACTATTTAAAGCGAGCCTTTTCTTACAGTCCGGATCCGCGCTTCATGAGAAGGAGTCTTCTTCTGAAAAGGACCGCCCGCTGCCCTTTTTGTGGATCATGACTGGAGGGATCTTAGGTCTCCTTACGGGGATTGGTTATTGGCTAACTTCTCATGGAGAGGGTTATCAAATGATAAGTACCTTCATTTTAGGATGGTCCGTGATATTTGCTTGGAACAGTCTTGTGGCTTTTGGGCACGGTCGTGTTGGTCGAATGGCTGGACTTACTTTGCTTCTAGGAGCGGGGTTCATGTTCTACCTCATCCATACTGCATTAGGCCGTCTTTTACATGAAACGGTTCTGAATGGAAGTCAACTGCCTGCACCTGCAGCCATCTTGGTCCTGTTTATCTTGCTTGGCGGCAGTTCTTTTGGTTTATGGTTAGCGCTTAATCGAACTTCCACTTTATTCACGGTTATTTATCTTTGGCTCGTTCATTTAGGTGAGCCTCACCAAGATGTAGTTGAAAGCCATCCACAATATTTGATGAAATATCTATCTAATAGGAGGTCATATAGATGACACCGACATTAGCCAGAACATTACATTGGGAAAAGGTATCTGAAGATCTTGATATTCAGGATTTAGTAAAATCAGCGAGCGAAGTCATCGCCCCGCTTGGTCCTATTAGCCAGTTTGCAGCACGCAGCCCCTGGACGGGCTTAGAGCGGCAGTCTTTTGAACAAACGGCACGCCGTTTTAAAGACATTTGTGATTTAGAGCTTTTCCCCCATGATTCTGTATTGCAGACCGCACGGAATCAGGGAGAAATTGATTTGAATTTTCTAGAAGAAGGACTTCAGCAATGGCTTAACCAGCAGTCTTTCAAACTCCAGCGCGAGACGGCAGAGCAGTATTGCCGCGCTGCCCTTTTGCAGGATCAGCCGGCTTCCAGCTTGACGGTACTTCCCGAAGTAAAAAGAATCGCAAAGAAATTAAGCAGCGTTCAGTCAGTGATAAAGGCAAGACCTTCCGTGCAAACCCTTAGTCAGCGTTTGGATCAGAGTTGCGATGAGGGGATTTCAGAGGATCTTAACCGCCATATGATTAAGTGGTGTAAATTGTTTTTGGATGAGTCTCAGGCGGTCTGGTCTATGCCGAATCGCGAGGAAGGTTTCTATCATGCCTGGCGTAGAATGGTTTCCTTTGACCCAGCCATACGTCCTGCGGCACGAAAGCAGCTAAAAAATTGGCCGAAAGAAGCGGACATGGCTTTAAACGAAGCCTTAACTCAATTAGGAATCGCTGATTCAGAGGTTCAAGCCTATCTTGAAGCACATTTGCTTGCCCTGCCAGGATGGGCAGGAATGATGCTTTGGCGTTCGCAGCAACAAATAAAGGAAAGTTCATTGCTTACTGACTATTTGGCTGTACGAGTTTCCATGGAGCTGGTATTGATTCATCCTTCTCTTCCTGTTCCTAAGCAAAAAAAGGAGGATGAAGTGCTCCTAGAATCATTCATTGCTGCCTGGCTCCATTGGGGGAACCTGCCAATCAATGCATGGCCACAGTTGCCTTCTGTCGAACAAAAGGCTCGTTTGACCCTTGCTTGGCGATTTGATAAGATAATCCGCAATAGACTTTGGATGGAAGCTTGGGAAAAAACATATGAAGATCAGTTAATGAAAAAAATCATCTCGAAGCAGCAGACTTCGGATCAAATAAAGCCTGCATTGGCACAGTTTGTCTTTTGTATTGATGTACGGTCAGAGCCCTTTCGCCGCAAACTGGAACAAACAGATGGTGTAGAAACCTTTGGAGCAGCTGGCTTTTTCGGCTTGCCGATTGAAACCTGTAAACTAGAAAGCGGACATAGCCATCCTTCCCTGCCGGTCATATCAAAGCCGCAATTCCAAGTAAAAGAATACTTGCCTGAATCTGAACAGAAACCATTTTACCAGCGGCTGCACACCGTACATTCTCTTACGAATACGTTTCAAACAATGAAGCACAACCTGCTGGCAAGCTTGTTGCTGCCAGAGATCAGCGGACCATGGATTGGTGCGCAAACGCTGACCCGCAGTTTTATGCCAAGAAGGACAGGTCGCCTCTTTAAGAACCTCCTTGACAAATGGCTGGCAAAACCTGAGGCAGCTTTAACGCTTGACCGGATCCACACCTCTAAACAAGAGATTCCGATTGGTTTTTCAGAGGAGGAGAAAGTGCAGTATGTGGAACAGGCTTTAAAAATGATCGGACTCACCGATCGTTTCGCGCCTTTCGTGGTAATTTGCGGACATGGCAGCCACAGTACCAATAATCCATATGCCGCTTCTCTTGATTGCGGGGCATGCGGTGGAGCATCAAGTGCTTTTAATGCGCGAGTGCTCGCCACTTTGTGTAACCTTCCAACTGTAAGGAAGTCCCTCGAGGCAAAGGGAATTTCGATTCCGAACGATACCGTCTTTGCGGCTGCGGAGCATATGACAACGGTTGATGAATTACATTGGGTCTATCTTCCAAAACTTTCAGATACGGCTGAAGCCGCTTTTACCCGTATTCAAGCTGTACTGCCAAAGGTTAGTGAAGAGGCAAACGCCGAGCGTATCGCGAAATTGCCCGCCCTCAAAGGTAGCTTCAAAAACCCTAAAGCAGAAGCGGAGCGCCTTTCAGAAGATTGGAGTGAGATACGTCCGGAATGGGGGCTGGCGGGTAATGCAGCGTTCGTGATCGGGGAACGAAAGCTGACCCGGCACCACGATCTAGAGGGAAGAGTCTTTTTACACAACTATAACTGGAAAAAGGATAAAGATGGTTCTCTTCTTTCCGGCATTATTTCTGGACCGGCAACGGTTTGTCAGATGATTAACCTGCAATATTACGCTTCCGCCGTTGCCCCTCATTATTATGGCAGCGGAAATAAAGCAACCCAAACGGTGACAGCAGGAATTGGAGTCATGCAGGGGAACGCCAGTGACTTATTAGTCGGACTTCCTTGGCAGTCGGTCATGCAATCGGATGATATGGCCTATCATTCCCCGCTGCGGCTGCTGGTGGTGATCCAAGCACCAAAGGAATATGTGGAACGGTTGTTGATTCAGGATCAGAATTTCCAACAAAAGGTTCAAAACGGATGGCTTCGGCTTGCGTCGATTGATCCGGAAGGAAATTGGAAGAGTTGGTCTTAGCGCCTGCTTCGATGGGAAAAAATTTTTATGTCATACCTATTATAGGTTATAAAATGACGCAGCCAATTAATCGTACAGAAGGGATCGGGCTTAATATGGATAAGTCAAAAGGCAATCTTGAAGCTGAAATCAGTAAAGCATTAACGCAATGGGAGAAAAGCTATCTTGGGCGTGGTTCCTTATCGGTTAAGTCTGATATCTTACGGGATATGATCATTGTTACCTTGCATCGAATATTAACCCCTGCTGAATATTCCCTATGTAAGGATAAAGAGGGATTGTTATCCATCAAAAAGATAAGAAACAGCTTGGTGGAATCCGGTCTAGAAGAAATCAATCAGATTATCTTTTCGCTAACAGGTCAGGAAGTAATCAGTTTTCATACCGATATCAGCACCCAAACCGGTGAAAGGGTCATGATCTTTAAACTATCAGGAGATTTGGAAAAATTATTGTCATAACAACAATGGGGTGAACTTAATGAATATGAATGAAAAGAAAAAAGTATTGTTTGTGATTGGAATGGAGCAAGATTCGAAAAGTATCGTGAAAAAGATTACTAGTCTTCAACCGAATCGTTTCATCTTTCCATGTTATGAACCCATCCTTTCACCATTCAGTGATTTCATGCGGGACATCATCCTGGCGGTTTATCAGGAAAATGTTGAAGAAATATTCGTAACTGTATCAAATGATGATCGATTGAGTAATAGAGAGAATCTTATGGAACTCTATGAAAATAAAGGTTTACAAGAGAAATTGCAAACATTGGATTATCTGTTTAAAAATTGCAATTCGGAGTTCCCTCAGGGCAGTATGAGAGAATGGCTAGAGGGACACACCACTTCATCCAGCCGTATGCAAAATATTGTCGGTGTTATACGAAATCATCCGTTGATTCCTTCAGATGTGAAGGTTACAGAATACTTAATCAAAAATGAAAATCAATTAGAATTTGCGTCTTTAAGAAGGTAAGCTCTTGTATCTTATACCCTCGCTATTTTGCGTTTAATGGCTAATTCTTCGGAAATTTGCAAGTCATTTCCGCTTCTCCGTATCGATTTTTGTGTAGGTATGAGAATTCATTGACGGAGAATTTCCTGCTAATGTACATAGGGGGAAGCTTAAGAAGCGGGTATAAGCGGAGATATTCCGATTAACTGCTCTAAATAGGACAAAATCCAAAGAATTGGATAATATAAACGGAAAAACTACCCTTATTTTTACGGAAATATGGGTATTTCCTAATTTAACCGGAATTTTACCGTTTATTTTTCATACGCAGTTAAACCAACATTCAGTTATAACAGATACAAATTGCACTCCATTTTCTCCCAAAATAATTATCAAAAACCCTTTATATCAACAAAAATAGACCTCCAAATTACCATACAATTTGAAGGTCATTTTTAATGTTTGCGATAGTTAACGGAACCCGTAAAAAAATGCGATGCTTTTTTAAAACTTATAGGAAAAGGAACCCGTTCCTATTTGTCTTTAGTAGGCACTAACGTCAAATGCATCAACCGTAATCATCGTTCCAGTAGATCCCGCTGATTTTGCTCCTTTATTTACCACCTTAATCTTGTGCGATCCCAGCGATAAACCACTTACACTATATATAGGGACTTGGTATTGGGTGGAGCTTGTATACATATTCACGGTCTTCATGAGCTTTCCGTCGATATAGATATCGGACATGCCTTTATCCGGACCCGTGTAACTTAGTAGCGTGATTCCGCGTCCTGTAAAAGTGTACTCCAGGTCATTACCTGTGGCACTAGAGTATTTAGCCGTGCCCGCAGAATGATTTGCAGAAGAACTCGTGTTCCATGTGCCTTTATAAGTTGCGGATGATGTATTTTCCTCTACCCGGTAACTGCCATATTTTTGGCTAATCACAAAGGAATCTAGCGTAATGCCCGTCCCTGTGGATGCTGCTGTTTTTTCCCCTCTATTAACCACTTTAACAATATGAGAACCTTTTGTTAGATTGGCTGCTTCATAGAGCGTGACTTTATACTTTGTGGTGCTGGAGTAGAGGTCTGCTGTCTTTACAAGTTTTCCATCTACATAAATATCCGCTTTCCCTCTATTATTACCGGTGTAGCCTAAGACCTTAATTTCTTCACCCGTAAATTTAAGTTCTGCCGTGCTGCCTTTTGTGGCAGAATATTTTGCTGTACCGCCTGAAAGACTTGAAGAGGAGGCCCCTGTCCAGCTTCCACTATAAGTGACAGCTGCATTATTTTCTTCAACAGCTATACTTTGCTTATTTGTGACCGTAATCGAATCGATGTTGATCGCGGTCGATGATTTACGTGCCAGCGCATTTTTTAATCCAGTCCACTCGATTTTAAGGGTATGCACTCCCGCCTGTAGACCCACTTTTTCAAATACCGGCGTATTATACTTCGCGGTGCTTGAGTAAAGATCGACATTTTGGGCTGCCCCATCCAATGTGACACGGGCAATCCCCTGCTGGGCATTTTTTATCGCATTATATTGGATTCCCGTCCCATTGAAGACGAATGCCACACTGGACTTGGCTGCATTAATGGTCGAATAGGAACCGCTTGATGCATAAGAATTAGATACGACATCCCACGGTGCCGAAGAAACATAATTCAAGACTTCACTTTTATTATCATAGCTTGCAGCTGTTGCTCCTAATGTAACGGATAAAGTGTACGATCCTACTCCACTATAGGCATAGGTATCCAAATAAAAAGTACCCGCATACGGTGCAATAAAGGTCACACTTTCATTAGACGTCCCCGTTTTTTCCGAGTATTTCAAGATACCGTCACTCGATTGAGTCGTAGTTGCTTTGGAATCATAGAGATATAAGTCAAAGTCTGTTCCGGCCGCCCCTGATAGATTGGCAGTCAGCTTTTCACCTTTAGACAGAGTGACCGCATATACATCATCTAGATCTGATGTTTGATTCAAACTGTCCGTCACCTTTGAACCCGTTAAAGCTACTCCCGGAATATCGTCATCTGCATTATAGGTGACGGATTTTCCAACATCAATCAAGCCGCCTGTGGCCACTTCCCCTGAAAGAGATGATAACTTTTTCGTATTTTCCATAAGCGATTGTTTGATTTCCGCAGCCGTGTATTGTGGATGGCTGGCTAGAACAAGGGCAGCACTTCCCGTTACATGCGGCGTCGCCATCGAGGTCCCGCTCATGTATTTATAGCCGGAAGGGACTGTACTATAGATGTTCTCCCCTGGTGCGGCCACATCCACCGTTTTCACGCCATAGTTGGAAAAGTAGGATAAATACCCATCACTATCAACGGAAGCAACTGAAAGGATATTCGGCAGATCAAAGGCCGATGGATAGCTTCCAAAAGAATCCGTGTTGATCCCCTCATTGCCAGCAGCTGCTACGAATAGACCATCGTAATTCTTAATCGCATCATAAAGTGCCTGACTATACTGATCTCCTCCCCATGAAGCATTCAATATTTTAATGCCCATCTTTTGTGCATATTGGATAGCTTCAATGGCATCAGAGGTATATCCTCCATCTGGAGACAAAAATTTAAGAGACACTAACTTAACGTTTGGGGCTACCCCAATCACGCCTACGTTATTAGCTGATGCTCCGATGGTTCCGGCCACATGGGTTCCATGCTCGTCACCATCTGAGACATCATAAACCGTGTTATCTTTGTGGACGAAATCCCAGCCATTGACATCGTCGACATAACCGTTATGGTCATTATCGATTTTATCCCCTGGAATTTCCTTCGTGTTTACCCAAATATTATTTTTGAGGTCGGTATGGTTAATATCGATTCCTTCATCCACAACCCCTACCACAACATTTGCCCCTGTTGTTTTTTTCCAAGCTTCTTCTACATTAATATCCATGCCCGCTGTTCCAAAAGAGTCGTACACAAATTGACCTGTATTTTTAAGTCCCCATAGCTTGCTATAATAAGGGTCGTTTACGGCATTAACCTTTATTTTATAGTTTGGTTCAGCATAGACAACGTTCTTGTCTTGCTTTAACTTTGCGAGGGTTTTGTCGACGGAGTTACCATTTTGAACTTTATATAATTTAACACCTGATGAACCTAGGTCCTTCGACTTTTTGATACTCGCCCCTTTTTCGACTGTTCCTACGTCTTGGGCCTTCACCATTGTTTTATATTTAACTAGAATTTCGTCCTTCGAAAACTCTGTTTTTTCGGAGGATGGTGCCACCGCTTTTTTAACTGCTGCGGCCTGCGATTTTGCCTGCTGTTTCGCTACTTCTACTATTCCTGTTACCTTGTGGCTGCCTTTTTTTACATTGGCGGTCTTTGTTTCCTTGCCGCTTGCAGCCTGTGAGTTCGCACTTGCAACAGGAACGGAAGTGGTGATCAACAACGCCGCTAATATGAGACTTCCTATCTTTCTACCTTTCACAAAAAATCCTCCTAAATGATCAAACTGTATGTACAAAGTCCTAATAATAAATCTATTATACTATATATTTGGAAATTTAGTGCCAATATCTACTAGATTATCAAAATTTAATCTACTGACGATTTTCTCATTTATTTTTAATATTTTTGCGTATTTCGTAATTTTTTGTCCCGAAATTTTAGCAAACTATGGTAAAATTAATAAAATAATGAAATTTCGAGGTGATTTTTACTAGATGAAGAAAACTATCGTTCGTACTCTCTCGACAACAGCTCTCTTTTCGACGTTTTTTGCCGGCTCCGCTCTAGCCGCTTCCTATAAGGTTCAAAAGGGCGATACGCTCTCGAAAATCGCTCAGAAAAATCATACCAGTGTTGAAGATATTAGAAAATTGAACGGTTTAACGACTGATGTGATCTATGTCAACCAAACACTTCAGATATCTTCTACCGCACCGACTGCCTCCGTTCAGGCTGTCAAGCAGACCACCTATACGGTTGTCAAAGGGGATGCCCTGATTAAGATTGCTAATCGCTTCCATGTAACGGTCGGCGAGATTCAGCAGTGGAATAACCTGAAGAGTACCGTCATTTACGTTGGGCAAGTCTTAAAGGTATCAGCACCGGGTAAAACCGTGACGGTTACCGCCCCAACAACGAAGACCACAACGACGACTACTACAACTACGAATACGACTACAACTACAACTGCTACTACCACTTATACTGTCAAAAGCGGGGATTACTTAGGGAAAATTGGAAAGCAATATGGGATGACCGTTCAGCAGTTGAAAACACTCAATCAATTAACATCGGACCGGATTTATGTGGGGCAGAAGCTTAAGGTCAATGCCAGCAAAACTAGTGCTAGTACGCCTACTACAACTACTACAACTACTGCTCCAGCACCTACTACGTCTAAGCAGCCTTCTACCGGAACAACTAGCACGTATGTGGTAAAAAGCGGAGATACTCTAGGAAAAATTGCAGGAATCTATAATATGACTGTTACTGCTTTGAAATCATTAAACAATCTGAAATCTGACATGATTTATGTGGGGCAAAAACTTACGGTTACTGGTAAAACTACGACGGTTACTGCACCTGCCCCAACACCGGCACAGGATACGGATACAGCGGCCAAGATGATCTCAGTAGCTAAGAGTTTAATAGGAATCCCATATGTTTGGGGCGGCAGTACGACTTCCGGGTTTGATTGCAGCGGATTTATTTATTATGTTGCCAATAAAGCAGGTAAATCTCTGGTGCGCACCTCGGCAGCAGGCTATTATGATCGCAGTTATTATGTGAACACACCGAAGGCCGGCGACCTTGTATTTTTTGAAAATACATATAAGCAAGGTATCTCCCATGTGGGAATCTATCTTAATGAGAATCAATTCATTCAAGCTGATGCGACTCATGGCATTATGATTTCGAATTTACATAGTCCATACTATACTTCTCATTTCGCGGCAATTAAGCGTCTCTATTAAAAAAATCTCCCAGTTTGGGAGATTTTTTATGTATAAGAGAGTGATAGTTTGGGAATAGTAATAGTAAAGACGTTCTAAGGAGATGGGAGATATGAATGGTCAATTATTGCTATTATCGGAGTTTGTTAAAGAAGATGGTTTTGAATTGAACAGCTATCTTACTCATTTATTCGAGCATTTATCTAGTTTATCCAATCATGATGATGTAAATTCGGAACCAGCCTTATAGGGGCTGGTTTTTTGTTATTGGGATTATTATGGATTTATTGCGGAGGACGTTTTTTTGATAGGCATTCGGACAGTATCGCTTCGTATTTGGCCTTGGCTTGTCTGAAGACATGTTTTGTTCGGACACTGCCGCCTCGATTCCACCTTTACCTTGTCCGAAGACTCGTCCTGTTCAGACAGTGCCGCCTCGCTTTCCTCCTTGCC
>NZ_JBALPZ010000036.1:928-6995 GCF_036965645.1 Neobacillus drentensis | reverse complement strand
TCGCTTTCCTCCTTGCCTTATCCGAAGACACTCCCTGTTCTGACACCACCAACTTAAACAAAGCCTATTTTGTCAGAATAGGAGACTTATCATCCATGCATGGACTTAGGCTTCTCCCGTTTCTCTCCCAAATGAGAGAACAGCTTAATCCACTTTTGAAATAGTGTCTATCATACTTTTAAATCATGTAACAATAACCACGAAATCAAAATGTAAATATTCTGTCACCCTAATAGAGTTGATGTTAGGATTTTGTAGGTATACACTTTACTTACTATTTGAGGAGTGATTAAGTTGAAAACAGTAGCCATAGATAAGCTGACATTTAAGAAAAAGTTATCAATGATTGAGCAATTTTCAATAAAAGATTTCCTTTTTAAGTGGGTTGGTGAGCCAACAGAGGGATTAGATGATTTTCTTCCACTTGAATACACAGAAAGCGTCTTTGCGAAGATGGAGGCAAAACAGGGAACATCCTTACTCTATAATGAGGATGAACTTTTTAGATATGCAACGATAACGGAAGATAATCAAATTGTTATTGGTTTGCTAGATTCGAATGAAGAATTAAAGCATAGAATCATTTCTCTGGATGAGTTATTAAATGGGTAAGCACTTGCTGGGTGCTTACCTCTTTTTTATGGCAGAAAGCTCTTTGAGTACCTTATGTTAACCACGTAGGAACTTCAACCAGCTCTTCATCACAAAAACACGTATTAGAAGAAGAAGTTCAGTCCTGACATAGGTATAAAGACTAAAGGAAAATAGCAGGATTTACTTTCCCCCTTCTTTCTTTAAAAATAAAGAGAGATGGCATCAAATTACTGTTCGGAAAGGTAGTGATGGAAAAGTTGCTTTATATATGGGATATTGAAGAGATCATAAAAAATACCTTGCAAGAGCACCGATTAGATCTTAATTATGAATTGAACAATCAACTAACTGCTCCTATGAGTTTTAACGTATCGACAAAAACGATTAAGTTTAACTACCTGCAGATCAATGGATACATAGCCAATATTAATTTTAAAATTAAAGAGAAGGATGAAGACTGTGTTAAACTTATTATTTATCATCAGCTCGGCTATTATTTAGATTTCAAGAAAAACAAACATGATTTACGGACGTTAATGTATGGTGAGGATAAAGAAAAGGAACAGCTTCTGGCTTTAATCGAAAGAAATTCCTGGGAATACGGCCGAACCTTGGTACCTGAGAGACTTTTAAAATCCTATGATACAGTACGTTCCATCGATAAAATGCTGCTAAAAAACTATTGAAGCAGCCATAAAAAAATTCCTGCCTTTCCTTTTGGCAGGAATTTTTTTATGTTGATCAAGATCGTCTTTTTCGATTGCGCAAGAACGTAGGAATGTCCAGCGATTTGGCGGAGTTTTCTGCGTATTGGTCATAATTTTGGACGGATTCGCCATGGCTGACCGGATAAGGCTGTCTTTTCCGTTCCCTTTGATAGGGATTAGACATTTTTTCCTCTGAGGGAACGGGAGATTCTTGTATGAGCGTACTCTCTTTTGTCTCCTCCTGCTCAGCAAATCCGGTGGCAATGATCGTGACAATCATTTCGTCCTTTAAGTTTTCGTTAATGACCGAACCAAAGATCATATTTAATTCTTCGTGAGAAGCAGCCGCTACGACTTCGGCAGCCTCCTGTACTTCATAAAGACTTAGATTGTGGCCGCCCGTTATGTTCATAATGACACCTTGAGCTCCATTGATAGAAGTTTCGAGTAACGGACTATTTAAGGCTTTCATTGCAGCCTCGGCCGCACGATTGCTGCCGGTCGCCATACCAATTCCCATTAAGGCTGTTCCTTTATGGGACATGACCGTTTTCACGTCAGCAAAATCAAGGTTGATTAACCCTGGCACCGCGATTAAATCGGAAATCCCTTGAACCCCTTGGCGAAGTACCGCATCTGCTTCACGGAAAGCCTCAAGCATCGGTGTATTTTGATCGACAATCTCCAGTAAGCGATCGTTCGGTATAATGATGAGAGTGTCTACAGCTTCCCTCAAGGCGTTAATGCCTATTTCCGCGTTGCTTGCCCGCTTCTTGCCTTCAAATTTGAACGGACGAGTGACTACCCCGATGGTAAGCGCCCCATGTTTTCGGGCCATTTTGGCAATGGCAGGCGCTGCTCCTGTGCCTGTCCCGCCGCCCATTCCGGCCGTCACGAACACCATGTCTGCACCCTTTAACACTTCATCGATTTGATTTTTGCTTTCTTCTATTGCTAATTTTCCTATTTCGGGGTTGGCACCTGCTCCCAGCCCACGTGTCAGAGAAGTTCCGATTTGCATCTTCGTCTCTGCTTTTGATTGATGAATCGCTTGTGCATCTGTATTAACAGCAATAAATTCTACACCTTCTACTCCGTCTTCGATCATCCGGTTCACGGCGTTGTTTCCCCCGCCGCCAACACCGATTACTTTAATCGTGGCCAATTGGTCCATATACATGATGATTCCTCCTCTTAATCCGAACTATTTGATTTTGAACGAAGAACTTTTGTGTATTTTTCTAAATTGTCACTTTTTTTAGTTTAGTAGATTACCATGCAGACAATTTTGCCGTGTTGATCTTGGTTAGTTTTTAGTCTAAGTAACATTTCAATCCTTGTCTAGTTAAGTCCTACCTAGTTGTTAAAAATAGTTAAAATAGCACATGTTTACGCTCCCCCAGTTAGTTGAAGAGCGATGTAGACTTTTTTGAGAGACACCGTTCTCTATCATTTTTTTTACGTGGGAAAAATGTCGAACTTATCTTCAATACAATCTTTCTTCCATATTGTACAATTAGGACAGCGGTTTAGGTTTCCAAAAATTGGAGGTTCGTAATGAAAAAAGTGAAAGTATTGATTCTGACGGTTGTGTTCCTTTTGACTATGGCCCTGCCAGCAATGGCGCAAAGCAATTCATCTATATACAAAGGCTCCTATCAAAGTGCTTCTTTCTATGGTTCAGAAGGTACAGTCGAAACCTATGTAGACCTATCTACTAACTTTGAAGATAAGGATTCTTATCTCCTTACATACCAAAGCTACAATTATGAAAATGATGAATCCTATTATGGCAGCGCTGTAGTACCAGCCGCCAAGGCAGTTTTTGACTTTAACAAAGGGACGGCCAAGGTGAGTCAGACAGTAGAAGTGTTTAAAGTTGATGTTACTTGCGATGAAGAAGGAAATTGCACTGGCGATGAAACTCCTGCTGGTACTAAGTCTATCAATCTTACATGGGCATTCAATCCAAAGAGTTACTCTACCTCAAAATTCACTGATAAAAATGTCCAAATCGATTACGACGTCTATCTCAAACTTTCTAAGGGTACTTTCAAAGATTACAATAATGTCTCAGTTTCCGGAACCGTCGATGGCAAGGGGACTGCTAGTTTTGAGTATTCCGGTGGTAATGTATCCACTGGTTCTTCCTTCTCCATCATTAAGTAGACATTCCGCTGAACAAAATTTAAAAACCTAAACCATAAAAGGCCGGTTTGCCTTAACCGGCCTTTTAGTCTGCTGCTAAGCCTATGATGGCCAACGCCATCTACTCGTTCTTTTTTTAAGTCTATCTAACAATCTTTTAACAAATAGATTACTCTCTATTCGTTCGACAAATTTCAGAATACCACCCTGTTATAATGGCTTTATCTAAGTATTTTCTAATGTTTCTAGCGGAGGTGTCATGTTTTGAGTGAACTATATTCACCTAAAAACGTACAAGAGTTGCTTGGAATAGATAGCCATACTTTACGGAAGTATGCCACCCTCTTGGAAGGCCATGGGTATCCTATTCACCGGAATACGAAGGGACACAGAGGCTATTTTGATAAAGATGTTAACACACTCCGCAGATTAATCGAAATCAGTAAACAGGATGGTATGACACACGAACGGGCGGCTATATCGGTGATGACCAGTGATGATGAAAAAGTTAGTACAGGCACTGAGCCGGAGGCCGAGCTCATACAGCCTGCTCATGACCAGGATATTCAACAGGATTGTAACCATGATGACCTATTGGAACGGATCGAACATTTGGAGCAAATCAACTTAGATTTAATCAAGCATTTGAAGGAGAAGGCAGTCCGTGAAGCCTCTCTAGAAGAGAAACTGAATCAGATTTTAAACTATGTAAAACGAACAGAGCAGTTCGTGGTCGAGCGAAGTCAAATAGAGGAAGAAACAAGAAGGCAGATTGCCGCCGCCAGTCAGAAAAAATGGTGGAAGTGGTGGAAATGAGAGTAGTTGTGATTATACAGTCATCTAGTGCGACCCTTTAATTAAAAAGAGCATTGCCTTCGTGCGCAATGCTCTTTTTTAACTAGTTTTCTCATATTTATATAGTAGTCGTTTTCCATAATGACTCCACGCTGCCTCAAACTTCAGTGAAAAAATAAATATTTATGGTTATGAATCTAATCATATGTCAAAACTGAGAAGATAAATATGAGGATTATAGAGGTGGTAAAAATGAGAAAAATAAATAAATTAGCAGATTTATGTTGGGAAGGCCTCACTTTACAACACGTGTCTAATAAAGAGATCGTTATCCCTTATCTATTATTTTTAACCCTTACAATCATTTTTGAGCTATTTTTAACCTTTTTGTTCATCTTCTCTTTTTTTATATTTAACAGCTTTGGATATAAACCTCATTTTCAATACTACCTAAGCGGTGGAATTTTAATACTTATGTTAATCATGACAGGAAGCATGGGGACGGTTCTGCTGCTTCCAAAGAAGCACTAGAACCGTCCCCATGCTTCGCACGTGCTTCGACTTAGTCTAGTATTCTTACTTTTACATTTTTGCGGCCCCATTGGAGGGCTTGTTTTGTGGTAGGTAAGAGTACATCGATTTTTTTCCCTTTAATTGCGCCGCCGGTATCGCCTGCAATTGCGTTTCCATAGCCTTCTACCCAGACTTTGGTGCCGAGCGGGATTACTTTCGGATCGACCGCAATCAGCTTCATGTTTGGATTTTTACGAATATTGTAGCCTGCCGCTGTCATTCCACTAGAAGATTCCAGTGGTGTATATGCCGTCGCTTCGACAATGAACTCTGCTGCTGCTTTTACAGCCGTTTTAACCACAAATTGCTTACTTACATACCCTGTTCGGCCATTATAATTAATTTGATACCAGCCGTTTCCAAGGTCGCTTTTTACACTGACAGCTTGTCCCTTGTTCAATTTGCCAATTGAGGCGTAGCCCGTACCGGCACCCGAACGTACATTCAGAGAAGTAGCATTGACGTAATACGTTCCGCTAGTTGCAGCAGTTCCGCTAGTTGTAGTGCTTGTCTCTTTTGTATATTGTGAACTTACATAACCTGTTTTTCCATTATAGTTAATCTGTAGCCAGCCATTCTGGCGGCTCTTTACATTCAATGCCTGACCATTTTTTACTTTTCCAATGATGTGGGAGCTCGTAGCGGGACTTTGACGTACATTTAAGACATTTGCATTAACAACAGTAGCTGCTTCGGCTGATGCTGTAAAAAGGCCGAAACCAATAAATGCAGCAGCTGCCATACTAATTACTTTCTTCATATGTATGTATCCTCCAGCATTTCACTTTTTTTCCATTATAGCAATTACAAAGTCGAAAATACGAAAATACTAGAATTATAAATATATTTGTAAAAATATTAATTGTTTTGTAACATTTTAGAAACATAGGGACGGTTCTCAAGCTTCAATATGACGAAAATATTACTCCATAAGAATAGCCGCCATTATCTGGCGGCTGTATCTTTAAATCTTGCACCCATTCAATGAAGAAAATTATATACTTGTTTCTTTTTCTGCGACTCTTTGTTTATGTTCAAGATACCCGCTAATTTTAACGGATTTATTTTTATAAATAGAACGTAAATTGATATCAATCAGTGACCCAGCGATTAATCCTAAAAAGACAACGGTTATCGAAAAAACATCTGATTTCAACGCGAAAAACAGAGCAACTACACATAAGGCTATACTAAAGAAAAATTCACTTACTAAAAAATGTATTTTTTCCATTTCGCACACTCCTTATTAT
>NZ_JBALPZ010000036.1:0-922 GCF_036965645.1 Neobacillus drentensis | reverse complement strand
TTTTTTCTTCTTCTTTTTTTTAAAAATAAGACTTTTCTCCTGGTGGAGAAAAACTAGTAAAAAAAACTGGATAGCCTATTAAGACTATCCAGTACCTCTATGCCAGAACTTTATAATTTTTGTGTGCTACCACTGTTCTATTTTCTTTAAACTCCAATTCTGTATTGTTTTCGGTTATCTTTGTAATCACAGAATTGTCATAAACCTTCTCCACGATCCCTTTGACTCCATTTTTAAAAAAGATACGATCGCCTATTTCTGCTATCTTTTTAGCTTTGAATACCATATGAATCCCTCCAAATGAAACAAATTTCATTAAAGAATCTTGATTTGAACCTCATTCTAATAAAAAGAATGATTTCATGCTATTGTTTTTGTCGCTTTTAACGAAAAAGTAAAGTTTGTAATTTAAGGTACATCCTCGCTCGGTGTTTTGACGTCTAAAGTCATCATTCACTAAATTTCGTCATAATTTGAGTTGGCCTTGTGACCTGACTGCAATTTATGTAACTTAATTAATATATATCTTTCAGAATATTTTGTGTTATAATAAGTTTACCAACTTAGTAATTAAATGAAGTTGGCGGTTTTTACCATAAAAAACATGAAAAGAGGGATTGCTAATGGATAATTGTATTAAGTGCGGAGAGGAATTAGCTATCATGGAGCGGAATCGGACGGAGTGCTGGGAGTGCAGAGACACAACAATCGAAACATATGCAGAATCGGATGATTTCGGCATTTAACGGAGAATGTCTCCACTCCTTGTCTTCTATCAACGAATTACCGACCACTTATGATTTTACCAACCACTTCATTTTGGCCCCTGATCTTTAACATTAAGCTAAAAAATTCATTAAAATGCCCGGTCGAAATTCACGACCGGGTTTTCTCATTTTAGATGCATGGGGACGGTTCTCCT
>NZ_JBALPZ010000035.1:53029-53622 GCF_036965645.1 Neobacillus drentensis | reverse complement strand
ATTAGAACCAAATCCGATTTTAATAATATTTTTTAAAAACTTCATACCCATTCCTTCTTCGTTTTATTGATACTACATAATATGTTGATATAAGAAAAAGGTATGGACTTCCTGTTAAATCTGACTAGTTCCTTGAAGGAAATATTAACTTAAAATTCAGATTTTGCAACGAAAAATTAATCAATTATGTTTATCCTCTCCTAAAAAACACCCCTTGGCATATTATCTGAGAAATTTCGTATGGCTAGAGAAATATTATTACAGAAAAGAATTGTTTTTAACAAGGTAAAACTTTATAAGTGGATTCAAAAAAAGTTACACTTGGACAAACAATCAAAAAATAACCAACCTTTTTTCAGGCTAGTTATTTTTTAAGGTTGTTTTCTCTCAATCACTATTACTTTGAATGTTTTGTTTGTTATTTGGAGAGCTTTCTGAAGCATTATAGCATCCTCAAGTTGTAAAAGAGATCGAGCCGCCACCAATCACACCCTATTTGTCTATAATTTCAATGAGTGTTGTACCAATTAAAGCGGCCTTCCATGTGAGCAAATACATGGAACGGAGCGGCTGGACTATTGATTTGGCTAATC
>NZ_JBALPZ010000035.1:50249-52966 GCF_036965645.1 Neobacillus drentensis | reverse complement strand
GGAAAGAGCGATCCAGATATCGTTGCCAACAGACCCTTCATACAAGAGGGCACGAATGGCATTGACGATTGAAGTCACGGGCTGGTTCTCAGCGAATGCACGGACAAGTTTAGGCATGGTTTCGGTGGGGACGAAGGCCGAACTGATAAACGGCAGAAAAATCAGGGGGTACGAGTAGGCTGTCGCCCCTTCCATAGACCCTGCTCTCAATCCGGGAATGACCGCCAGCCATGTCAGCGCCAGCGTAAACAGCCCGAGTATCCCAGCTACCGCGAGCCACTCCAGGATACCAGCGCTGGAACGGAAGCCCATCAAGAGCGCGACGACGATAACCACCACGACAGTAAGCGCATTGGAAACAAGTGAAGTCAACACGTGAGCCCACAATACCGATGAGCGCTTGATGGGCATCGTAATGAAACGCGCCATCAGCCCGCTCTTTACATCATTAAATAGCCGTAAGGAGGTGTAAGCGACGCCGGATGCGATAGCCATTAACAAGATTCCCGGCAATAAATAATTGACGTAGTTGTCCGTGCCTGTCTTTATAGCACCGCCAAATACGTAGACAAACAGCAGCATCATCATAATCGGCGTTATCGCCACCGTGATAATCGTATCAGGGCTTCGCATGATGTTGCGCATTAAACGCCCTAGTAATACCCCTGTTTTGCTTTTCATTTACATCTCCTCCTTTTTGCTAATGATCGCGAGGAAAATTTCCTCCAATGTCGGCTGCTTCTCGATGTACTCCACTTTCGCTGGCGGGAACATCGCTTTGAGTTCGGTAAGGGTACCGGTCGTGATGATTTTTCCGTCATGCAATATCCCAATACGGTCCGCCAGTTGTTCGGCTTCCTCCAGGTACTGGGTCGTCAGCAGGATGGTCGTGCCGCTCCCAGCAAGCTCCTTGACGGTATCCCATACTTCAATCCGCGCTTCGGGGTCAAGCCCTGTTGTCGGTTCGTCAAGAAAAATGACTGCTGGTTTCCCGATCAGGCTCATGGCGATGTCAAGCCGGCGCTTCATCCCGCCGGAATATTTGTCCGCCCGGCGGTTGGCCGCGTCACGCAGGCTGAATCTTGCAAGCAGATTGTCGGCGACTTGAGCGGGATTGGAAACTCCCCGCAACTTGGCGATCATTATCAGGTTTTCCCGCCCGGTGAGCATACCGTCCAAAGATGCGAACTGCCCTGTCAGGCTGATACTCTGGCGGATATGATCTGGTTGACTCCCGGTGTCGAAGCCGCAAATACTTACTTCGCCACCATCGGGCTTCATCAGCGTCGAGAGGATGTTGACCGTCGTCGTCTTGCCGGCCCCATTTGAGCCCAGCAGTGCGAAAATTTCGCCACGCCGCACCTCAAAATCCACCCCTTTTAAGACATCCTTATCTTTAAACGATTTTTTTAATCCTTTTACGGAAATAGCTGCATTGCTCATACTTTTTTCCCCCTTATAAAATGCGCAGCAAGGCGCTAATTGTCTATACTTTTTTTACTACTCAGTCTGACCGATATTCTGTATTACTTACTACCGAATTAAAATATAACTGAATAGTGGAGGTGACACATTACATTTGTAACCATCTATTCAGTAGGGATCATCTATTGAATTTACTTTTTTCCCAATCGCTTTATGATACACTGATTCAAATCTTCACGATACTTGTCGACATAGGTTTTAGCGTTTGCCACTAGTTCGTCGGATAAGGAAGCCAATTCCTCCCCAGTGAAGGTTTGCATAGTTAGTGTCGATGCTAGGCGAAAGCTCATAGGATTTTGCCGTTAGCCACGACCAATGGAATCGTTCAACTTCTTCCGATACTTGTCTTTCCAAGTTTGCTCATCCTTCACTAAATCGTCGCAGAAAGCAGCCACGTCCTCGCCCGTAAGATCAGTAACTTTCTTGCCTTCCGCGGCACCTTCTTCTAAGAGATCGAGAATGCCGTTAAAGATACGGCTGCTGTCCTTCCAGTCGGTAGGACCACCACCAGCAGTCCACATATATTTTTGCATAGCTTTGTAAGCATTGAGGTACTCACTTGGAAGTGCCTTCGCACGTGCCTCCATCGCCCTCCATTCCCGCTTATCTTCCAGACTTCCGATAATTTTTTCAAAAATATTCATTTTACTTCTCTCCTTATAATTTTATTAGTTTTGAGTTCGATAATTTTACTTGAGACGAAATCCCACTTCCTCCAAAAAAGTTCAAGCTGCTCATGACCTGCTGCGTTGAGTGTGTAAAATTTTCTCGGCGGTCCCATAGTCGATGGCTTTTTCTCGATGTCCACCAGTTTGTTTTTCTCAAGCCGCATGGTAATCGTATAAACTGTGCCTTCAACTACATCAGTGAAGCCAAGTTCTCTCAGCTGCTGCGTGATTTCATAGCCGTAGGTTTCACCGCGGCTGATGATTTCAAGCACACACCCTTCAAGCACCCCTTTCAGCATTTCTGTTATATTTTCCAATTTTTTACCTCCATTAATATTTTCCTTATATTTTTTTCGGTACTCTGTCATACAGATATTTTGTGCAACAGATATTCAGTGTTACTTACTACTAGTATATAGTATTACCGAATAGCATGGATTGTCAATAAAACTTTTCTTCAAGAAGCCCGTTTTTACGGCCTCAAAGGATTTTTTATCAAATTTGACGGCTCTGTTAAAACTGGATGTTGATTTCCTTGTGTTTGAAAATAAACGGTAAAATTCC
>NZ_JBALPZ010000035.1:26540-50240 GCF_036965645.1 Neobacillus drentensis | reverse complement strand
TTTCCCTTAAAAATAAAGGAAGTTTTTTTTTCCGTTTAGATTATCCAAATCTTTGGATTTTGTCTTATATAGAGCAGTTAATCGGAATAGCTCCGCTTATATCTGCTTCTTAAGCTTCCTCTTTATGCATTAGCCGAAAATTCTCCGCCTATGAGAATCCTCATATCTACACAAAAATCACCAATGAATAATAACAGAGCCTTTTCTTAAAATACAAAAACGACCAGAGCGTTCTGGTCGTTTCGATGTTATTTTTGATTCTGTTCGTCCAAAAACTCTCTAACTTGTTCTGGAGATTTCGCATTCGCACTATGCAAATGAGCAAGTTTTTCTCCGTTTTGGAAGATAAGTAAACTCGGGATACCCATGACAGAATATTTTTCAGCCAACTCCGGAAAATCATCACGATTGATTTCGTACCATGCATATTGAGGATAATCCTTAATCACTTCATCAATGAACATGTTCATCCGCGTGCAATCCGGGCACCAACCAGCAAAAAACTTAACGATAACTGGTTGAGTTTCCGAAATCACTTGATTAAATGTTTCAACTTTAGTAATCGCCTCCACTTTAATCCCTCCTTTCAAATTCATGTTTTTACTATAACATTAGTGTAAAGTTGTTTTACCTTTTTTTCAATATATATGATTGATTTGAATAAGGAGTTACAGTGTTTAATACCCATGCTTCATTTAGCTTAATTCCTTAAAATACCCAATCATAAATTCCCGGAATTCCCGAACGACCTTTGAAGTATACCGCTCCGTTTTCCATGCCATTCCGATCGTTCTTGTACAGACAGGCTGTTCAATGTGCAATGGAACAATTTTTTCATAGTGTGAATAGCGAAGGGTATGTTCGGTTAAAAAGGATATACCCAATCCCTCTTCTACATAGTTATGAATGGATCCCGGTTCTTCGAGTTCAAAGGCGATTTTCGGTGTGAATCCTGCTTTTTCACAAAAACCATCTGTTAGCATTCTGAAGGGATTTGTCGGCTCTCTGTGAATAAATTGTTCATCTGCCACTTCCTTTAACTGAATGCTCTCTCTCCCAGCCAAATGATGGGTATCCGGGACGACGATGAATACCTCATCCTCCATAAGATTAATCCAGCTGATTCCTTCTTTCTCAATAGGAAAGTAAGTAACACATAAATCGATTTCCCCTTTTTCCAATTGATCCACAAGTCGCAAAGGAGCATGCATACTTACTTGAAAATTGACGAATGGATAGGTCTTACGAAATTGACTAATAATATTCGGCAATAATGGGATATGCATGACCGAAAGTGAAATTTGATTCCTGCTCTCTCCTGCGAGTTCCTCCATCTCAAGCTTGGCAGATTCTAATTCAGAAAAAGCCCTATCTACTCCTTTTAAAAAAATTTTCCCAAATTGATTTAGTTTAATATTCCTTCCCTCTCGATCAAAAAGGGAAAAACCCAGCTCTTCCTCTAAACGAGATATGGTTTGGCTTAGTGATGGTTGTGCAATCGTAAGCTCTTTGGCAGCCCTTGTCATATGTTCAAAATTGGCAACGGTTTGAAAATACCTTAATTGTAAGAAATCCATTTGTCCACCTCTATTGATAGTCCTTAACCTATAAGCAAATAGTAATATATATATTAGTCGTTATCAATTATTTGGAGTATGATTAAGCATATCAATTATTTTGGAAGTCGAAATAAATTCTAAATAATAAGAAAGGTGTTTATATGGAGAATTGGAAAAGAAATTTATTTGTTTGTTGGTTCGGTTCATTTGTGACGGCCGCTGGGATGAGTCAAATATCCCCAATGCTACCTATATATATAGAACAGCTAGGAGTCCACGCAACTTCAGATATTGAAAAATGGTCTGGATTAATCTTTGGTTCAACATTTTTAATCTCAGCCATTGTTTCGCCTATATGGGGAAAACTTGCAGATAAAAAAGGCAGAAAACTAATGTTACTCCGTGCAAGCCTTGGAATGGCCATTGTCGTTTTTATGATGGCATTTGTACAAAACGTCTATGAATTGCTCGCATTACGGATGTTAATGGGTGCCGTTTCCGGTTACATATCTGCATCGGTTACCTTAGTTGCAACACAAACACCGAAGAAAAATTCAGGCTGGGCACTCGGTACTCTCTCAACAGGATCCGTCAGTGGCGGACTTCTAGGTCCTTTAATGGGGGGATTTATTACAGAATTCTTTGGAATTCGAAGCTGTTTTGTTGTAACAAGCGTGTTATTATTAATCGGCTTCTTTGCCGTGCTATTTTTGGTAAAAGAAGAATTTACACCTGTCCATAAAACACCGTTAGCCTTTAGCCAAGTTTGGAAGCGAGTTCCTGATACTAGATTGCTCATTTCATTGTTTGCTAGCACATTAATTTTGCAAATTGCCAATATGTCCATTCAGCCATTAATTACTGTTTATGTAAAAGAATTATCACCACATGCAGCCCATTTATCTATGATAGCTGGAATGGTGGTAGCTGCTGCTGGTTTAGCCAATGTAATCGCTGCTCCACGATTAGGTAAGCTTGCTGACCGGATTGGCTCAAGAAAAATATTGATCGGAGCACTTATTGTTGCAGGAATTATCTTTATTCCTCAAGCATTTGTAAAAACACCATGGGAACTCATGGGACTGCGCTTCTGTCTTGGACTTGCGACAGCTGGTTTATTGCCATCCATTAACAACCTTGTGCGAAAAAGCGCACCAGATGAAATTGTTGGCCGTATTTTTGGGTATAATCAATCTGCACAGTATATTGGTACTCTCGGAGGATCTGTATTTGGCGGGCAAATGGCAGCATTCTTTGGCATTCATTATGTGTTCTTCACTACAAGTGCTTTATTACTGCTAAATGCATTATGGGTTTACAGTATTAATCATATTGGTATTAGAAGAAGGACCATGTCACATATTCATTAAGAAGCACACTGAGATTTCAGCGTGTTTCTTCTTTTTGTTCATTATTTAATCATGTTAAACCCTTGGCTTAGACATTGGTTAACGGGGTACCGCCAACAAAATGCGGGTATCTATACTGAATTCAAAAGCATGCTGAAAATACTTTCCCTTTTGACATCCAACAAATCATAAATTGAATGTACCCTCATCAAGCTCAAGTGATCATTTACGAAAAATCCCAAGAAAAAAGACAAGAGAACCGTCCCCATGTTTCAGGCGGTATATTTTTTTATAGCTAAAATGAAGACTAAGATGGCAGGTATTAGAAGTTGAAAGGGAATATGCATATAAAGCGGAACAATTTTTAATCCAATAAACAAGTGTTGAATGATATTTTTAGACAAAATAAATGTCGATAGTAACGTTATGGCTGCCGAGATCACTAGTAGCCGATTTCGTTTGATCTTTGGAAACGAATTTTCAAAGATCATGAGACCACTGTACATAAACACCGAAATTTTAATAAATCCCCCTATTAAATTGATAATGACCGCCAAAACCTCTAAATGTGGTAAAGTCTCTAATAAGCTGGTTAGTTCCAACGCCTTTACAAAGGGAAAGATATAAGAAGTAACCGTTTCAGAACCTAACAAACCGAGTATCATCTCACCTGCTAAAAAAAGAAGCACACCAGTGATACAAATCGAAATCCAGCCGTATCTTCGTAAGCCCTTTCGATCGTCTACATACGGAAATAACATGGTAAATACGATGAGTTCACCATATGGAAAAGTTAATCCAGTTGGGAAAACAGCAGACCTTACCTGCTTGAAGCTTGTTCTGAAAACGGGTGTTAGACGGCTAATTTCAAAATAGGGAGAAATAAATCCTAATATAATGAGTACGAAAACAATCACACCAGTGAAAGCACATAGTAGTAAAGAACTTCTTGCTATCGCTTCCATACCAAGATAACAACAATAGGACACCACAAACAAAAAAGTAAATGAAATAATCCAAAAAGAGACATTGTTAAAAAGCACTGAACCTATAAAGAAAGAGAAATCCTTTAACACTCTACCTGCAATATATAAAAAGTAAAGACCATACATGATTCCCACTATTCTGGACAGCCATTTTCCAAATCCTAATTCTAAAATCTCAATCAAGTTACTCCATTTTCCCAAAGAATGAAGAAGCATATAGAGATAAAATAATCCTATCCCAATAGCCAATGATAAAAAAATGGTGATCCAAATATCTTGTTTTGTATTAAAGTTCCAGCCAACGACGATCGCACTTCCGAGCAAAAAGTTGACCATTAAGGTGAATAGTTCGATCGATGCTATTTTGACCATTCATCTATCTCTTCCTTTCTGTTTCAAAACTTATCTGCCATTACGATGAAATGTCTCCCACATCTAAAACTTTTACCCTTACATCTGTCTGAATTTTTACCGTAGAATAGATGGAATTCCAATCTTTTTTGCTCCGGTTCCATCTATTTGGCTGTTTCCTATACATGACTTCACCGAAACCATTTATATCGGTTTTTTTATTTTGCGTTTTGGTTATCAACCGATTAATCTGTTGTTCAAGGTCGTGTTCTGCCTCATGTTGCAAGGAAGCAATGTTTTTCGTGTTGGAAGTGTCGATCTTACACGAAACATCAGAAAGCTTACCTGTTAATTGAAGCTGGAGAAGAAAGGAGGGAATTCCCTTTTTGTCTTTTATTTGAATAACTGGCTTACTTCTTACCTCCTTCCAGGTTACATATCCTTTTTGTCGTTGGCATTTTGTTATAATGGAGGTTTTTTTAATTTTGGCATGCGTTAAAGCATATAAATTACTTTCTTCTGAAGAAAGAAAATACGAGAGTTTTTGATCCTGAAAAACAGCTAATCCATCTATTGAAAGAATTGTCTCCGGAGTAGCCTTTTCAATATTTTGCTTCGATGTTCCTTTAGAAAAAGAACCATTTATCCTGATATAAGGAATGGTCAATTCCGTTCGATTCTGAACCGCCTTTTCCCTTATATGATTAGAGGTTACATCTGACAACTTCCCCCAGGAAAGTCGTTTCCGTATTAGCATTTCTTCCAATCTGCTTCCGGAAATTTTTTGTACAGGGGTAAAGATCTGAAGCAGTTTATTTGCTGATACTCCCTTGGATATAACAAACCTGATATTGGCAGGTAAATTGGATTCTCGCATAAAGTAATCGGAAATAGAAGAAATGCCTTCAGATTTGGCTAATTCTTCCCCTATTACTGCTACCTCTGTATTATCTAAGAATATCGGCCGTGCTAATTTATTTTCAATACGCTCCATTGCTTCAGGGATGGTTCTTCCCTTTGCACTGTATGTGTAAGCACCGGTTTCTGATGCTCCTTCTTTGCTATTGGAGGCAGGATTATATATTTGCAGGCTGGCAATATACCCTCCCTTACTTTTATCAATCCCGATCGCGGAAACCACACTAAGTTTATTTAACAACGTGTCCTGAACCTGTTTGCTTACGATTATCGAAAAAATGATTCCGATTGCTAAAACCATATTTATATTTGACTTCATATGCTTGCGCTTTACCTTGTTATTACTTTTCATTTGTCTCTTCCATCGTTTCTTCTGACTTAAAATGAGACTCATCATTTGTCATTTCCACTAGTGATATCTGAATCGCACTGTCTTTTAGATCATGCGCAACGAAAGGAGCAAAAGGAGATAAATAGGGCACTCCAAAGCTTCGCAATGAGCATATATGAACCAATAATAATAGTGACAAGAGAGCAATACCATATAAGCCGAGGGATGCACCTGCAACAACAAAGCAAAGAATGATATTTGCTCCTGTTATGCGCAATTGGTAAATTGGAATAACACTTAATAAAATATAGGTAAGGCTTACAATCACCAAACTGGCAGGTGCAACTAATTGTGCTTCAATGGCGGACTGTCCTAAAATGATTCCTCCAAATATGGAAATGGTTACGGCAATGTTTTGCTGTAACCTTGTGGAACTTTCGTTTATGGCTATAATCACAAAAATTAATATAGTTATTTCTAATGACGTTGGAAATGGCACCAGCTCCCGCTGTGAAACAAATCCCACTAACAGTTTCACTGGCAAAAGGTTTGCATGGTAGGTCATAAAAGCTACATAAATGCCTGGAAGATACAATGAGATGAAATATAAACAAAAACGAATTAATCTTGTATTAATGAAACCTGTATTACTAAAATAATAGTCCTCAGGTGTTTGGAAAAATTGAATAAACACAGCAGGAGCAATCAGTACATATGGAGAACCGTCTACAAAGATGGCAATTTTGCCTTCCAGTATTTCTGCAGCGACTACATCAGGTCTATCTGTATTGAGCATGAGCGGAAAAAAAGACATAGACTCCTTCGTTAGCACCGACTCGATATAATTTGCTTCCAGGACAGCATCCAAATGAAGGCGGTCAAGGCGGTCATAGATGGTTTGAAGCACTTGTTTATCCACCACGTTTTCCAAATACATCACAGATATATCTGTATGGGTATTGGTTCCATATTGTTTGGTCGTGACTCTGACATTCGTATTTTTAATTATTTTTCGGACAAGAGAGATGTTAGTACTCCTATTTTCATTGAAACCTTGGTCAGGACCTTTTGCAACACGCTGTCCTTTAGCACTTTCTATACTGCGGCCGTTCCATTTAGTAGTATCTGTTGAAAGGAAAGTGCTGCATTTATCCACGATGAGCAGCGTTTTTCCTGTAAGTAACTCAACTGAAGCAAGATTTATATTTTCTACTCGTGTCATATTTTTTGTTTGAATAACCGCTGTTTCCATAAACGATAGCAGTTCTTCATCTGATTGAAAAAAGGGAAATTGATATGTTAATAATGGTTCAATGATGTACTCCTGAATCCCATCCGAGTCTACAATCCCATCAATGAACAACATGGCTGCTTTCTTATCTTGACCCTTCAAGATAATGTTCCTTATTTGTAAATCAGAACTCTCCCCCAAGATCTTCTTTATGGCATTTATATTGTTACCTAGAACACTTGAAGTGTCACTTTTACCAGTCATTTTCATCACCTGGGTTCAATTGGTATTGATATGTTAGTATTTCTTAGAAGAAAAAAAATATGCAGGACTCATGATGGAGAACCTGCGCACTTTATACTTCCCCCTTTGAATCCCTCGGCGTCATAATATTAAAATTAGGGTCTATTATATCTATGACTTCCAAGAAAGATTGCCATATCTGTTTATCTCCTTGGATAATAATAATGGAATGATTGGTATGATGATTAGTTGTTACTAGATTGTATAATGTTTCTTTCCACATCGTGACCGTTACCTCTGCACCTGTGAAAAGATCATCCTTCAAATATCTGAAAATTCCACGTTTTATTTCCGTTGACGCCCTTTCATTACGGTCAGGAATCACAAAGTTTATTTTGTAATCAAAATCTCCTGCTAAGGGACCATCAATCCGAATGCTTAATAGATTCAAAATACTTTGAAGAGGTAAGGCATCGAGAACCTCTTTTGTTCTTGTCGATATCGGAATAAGTCTTTTCCCAAAGCGCAGCTCTTGTGAGCCCATCAAATACTCATTTCTCCATGGCCCTGATTCTGCAACATACCCTAATTGTTCTAGTGCATCAGCACATAGCAACTTCGCTTCTACATGGTTAGGATTAGAATCAATCACATGTTTTAGTACTTCTGCTGTCCATTGATATTCACCATTCTGATATGATTTTTTTGCTTTTTCAAGAATCTCTTCCTCTCCCCCCATATATTCCACGTATTTTCTAGCAGATTCCTCTGGGAGGAGCTTATTTAAATCGATTGGATTTCCATTATACCAACCCATGTATCTTTGAAAGACCGCCTTAGAATTATGATTGGCTGTTCCGTAAAATGAACTGTTATACCATTCGTCACTTAGGCTCCTGGGCAGCTTCACCATTTTTCCAACCTCTTCCAAAGTAAACCCCTGATTAATCAAACGCAATGTTTGATCATGGATATATTGATAGACATCTCTTTGTTTTTCTAAGTATTGGATACATGTTGTGCGACCAAAACGTGCCCAGTTATGGGCACCAAATATACTGCTTACCTCATTACCAAATAGATCAATGGCTTTTTGTAAATAGAATGCCCAAGCCACAGGATCACGAACTTGTGCACCTCTTAATGTATATAAATTATGCATCGTTACGGAGGCGTTTTCTGCAATACATAAGGACTTTTCACTTGGAATATAAATATTCATTTCTGCAGGAGCTTCTGTATCTGGAGTAAGTTGAAATTGGAAAGGAACCCCATCAATAATCTTTTCTACATAGGGTAATGGACTAGCTGGAGAAATTTCTTCGATATGACCACTCAACGTCACTTTTCCAGTGGATATCGTTTTACCGAGACCATCATCGATCTGTCCTTTAGCATCAGTTGGCAGGTGCAGCCCGAACATATATATACCACGTCTATTCATAGCGACCCCTGCAGTAATATTCTCTTCAATCACGGCCCTCATAAAACCCTCTGGAGCATACACCTTTACGGATTCTACGCTTACGTTTTCTAAAATACCTGAAATGCCGCCGTAATGATCCGCATGTGAATGGGTGATAATGATCGCACTGATTGAAAAATCACCTGCATACGACTGCATGAATTGGAGGGCAGCTTGTGCGGTTTCCTTACTAGTTAAACAATCAATGACAATCCACCCCGACCTCCCCTTGATAAAGCTAATATTGGCGATGTCAAATCCTCTTATCTGATAAATATTGTCTGTGATTCTATATAATCCTGTATGAAGGTTTAATTTGGCTTGTTCCCATAGCTTCGGATGAACCGTATCAGGTGTTTGTTCATTTAGCAAAAAAGCATATTTACTTAAATCCCAAACAGGAGAACTAGCAGGTGTTCCTTGAATAACTGGCAAAGGAACATTTTCCAAGAGATTTTCCTTTACTAACGCTTGCTCCCTTTTTAAATTCCCCCAATCAATTTCCCTATAAAAAACCTTATTGACCCAACTAGTCTTAGATGTTGCTGGTTTTCTGGTATCATCTAGCTTATGGTCATTTTCAGATAAGGCCATGCCTACACCTCCCAGATAACCTCCCCTTACAATATCTTTAAACCATCTTAATAAGTAGATATTCCTCGAATGTAATGTTCCCCATTTTTCGGATAGGATTAGTATTTTTCCCATCAGAGAAAGATTTGTACAGTTTTCCTGGTAAAGAAATGCTTAAAACTTTATTTGGTTCATTATTTATGCCGATTTTCAGTTCAGCCATTTCTCTTAAAGTCATAATAGCTGGACCAGCAAAATCATCCGCTCTTCCTTGTGGATCTTTTTCCACTAAACCAATTAGATGATTTGCAAAATCACTAACATCCACACTCTGAAATGGAACGTTTCCTGGGATAATATATCTTTTGAATAAAGGTTTAGATATGAAAATCTTTTCTACAAAATGGTGGAATTGGGTGGCACGGACAATGGTATGAGGAATGGAACTATTTTTTAACAAATTCTCTGCTTCATATTTTTGTTGATAATATTTAAATGGTATTTCATCGATCCCAACAATGGACGGATAAATAAAATGTTTGATGTGATGCAATTTCCCTATAAACTCCTTAAAACCTGAAACCTCCATGAATTTTGAATTTTTAATCGGACTAGTTGCTGCGTGAATGATTACATCTACATCTTTAATTGCTTCTTCTATGCCTTCACCAGTCAATAAATCGCTATAAACCCACTCGAAATGTTCGATTCCTTCGGGTTTTCTTCTTGAAGTTACTTTAACTTGATGATCAGAACCGCCTAGCTGCTTAATCAAAGTGGAACCTAGTTGTCCTGACGAACCAGTGATCAGTAAATTCAAGGTACAACACTCCCGGTTTTATTGGATTTCCTTCTATTTTAATATTCAGAAGCTGAGGTCATTATTCAACTAAACCACCTATCGGAACAAGGAAAGCGACTGCACTTATTGAAAGATCGCACCCGTTATAGAAAGACTATTAATCTTCATCTTTTAAATACTACTTTCAATCTATAATAAAACTAGAATAATGACCTAATGGATAGGAAACATTTTATAAACAAATTGGAAAAGCATCGGTCCTAAAAAACCGATGCCTTTCTACTTACAGGAAAATACACGATGATGATGGTTCTTTTCACTTTCGTCTCTCACAGGGAACCCCCGTTAGAATTATTATGACACGTTTTGTTTATGAGACTTTTAAATTGATACAACCGATGATGTAGATTGATTGTCGTTCATTATTTGTATTTTCCCGATTCTATGATCTTAATTTCCACCTTTATATCCTTTACAGCATCCAGATTAAATCCTCTAATCGCACCGATATCCCAATCATTTAAATGATATTTATAAGACTTTTCACTGATATTCAAGACATCGGTATTCAATTTGTCGCCTTTTTCTAGGGTTGTAAGAATATCTTTCTTAATTTTTTTGTTTAGTACGCTTTGCAATTCCCCGTTTGTGTTGTTATCGGAATTTTGGAACAAGGCAGCCTGTCCTTTTATCGCAATCCGATAAGAGGGTTGGTTCCCTTTTAAAACCACAATTTTGGTTTTGGGATTTTTTATTTTTACCGATACCTTTTTCGTTCCAACCCGGACAGAAAATCCCTGGATGCCTTTAGAGAACCACCTGATTCCACTAAGGTCCTCTTTATTTAACCAGCCTTTGTACTGCTGCTGAGACATGATGTATTCTCCATTGACAGTAGCAATCTGTTTTTGTTTTCCTTCTGAAAATTGATCTTTATTAATGGATAAAGACGGGATCATAATGGTTCCAATCGGTCGATAATAACGAGTAGTAAATTGATGGTATTTAAGAATGGGTAGTGAATAGTTTTGTTGGATCAAGGGTTCCGGTCCATGGATGATCGAATACACTTGTGAATAATTAAAAAAGCTTTGAGTTTGTAACAATTCCTTTATATTCTCTTTTGTGCCAAAAACGAATAGATTATACCGAAAATTTGGGGATTGCCCCATGATATCGAGCACATCCGCCATTTTTTTTTCTTTTATGATCCTTTCGCTTAAAATGATTGCCTGTACATGTCCCAAACTCAATGGCATAGCGGTAGTTTGTTCTAATTCACCGTATGCTGATAGGAGGCTTTCATCCTTCGCTTCCCCGATCAATATGGGAAAATCTTCTATATTGGCTCCTTCCTGTTTAGCAATGTTCCCAAAATTCAACCCTTGAGAAAATACTTCGAATTTCCCATTTTTATAATCAAACCCTAGGGCGGTAATATAGACTTCCCCTTCCAATCTTTTTGCCCCAAAACAACCTGTCACAAGCAGGGACAGAGTAATTAAAATCATAAAAATCCTTAGCTTCCTCATAAAAACTACTCCTTTTGCCTTGTACTATCTTCAGGCTGATAGGCCTGATTGCGTTTTTTTAATTGCTTATAGGGAAACCTTAGATAGGCTCTTAAGATTTCAGGCAAATTAGGATTAAAAAAGTGAGGAACATAGGGTTGGCCGAAACTTTCAAGTGAAAAAACTAACGTGACAATGGTAAAAAAGGATATAAAAAATCCAAACAAACCAAAGATAGATGACAGGAATAGGACAAAATACCGAAGAATGACGATATTTCCTCCGATATTTTGGTTCACCAATGTATAACCTGAAATCACGGTGATCGATATGATTACCAGCATGGCTGGGGACGTTAATCCAGCTCGGATCGCTGCATCTCCGATAATCAATCCACCTAAAACAGCAACGGTTTGCCCGACCGCTTTTGGGAGCCTAAGCCCCGCTTCTTTAAACAGTTCAAACAAGGTAAGCATAATAAATTCTTCCATTGGACTTGCTAAAGGAAGCCCGACTCTTGACATGGAAATGGTTGCAAGCAAAGTGTAAGGCAGTTGTTCCGTTTGGAACGTGACTAAAGCAACGAAAAATCCCGGTAAAAACACTGTGGTGAATAAGGCCAGGATTCTTAAGATTCGGACAAAGCTGATATAAAAAAAGCTATTGTTCGAATCCTCCGGAGAATGCGACAATTGATTTACGCTTGTCGGACCAAGCAAGCAGCTAGGGCTTCCCTCCACTAAGATGGCAAATCTCCCTTGATTCAAGGAATCCACGACAAAATCTGGTCTGCCAATGTAATCCATTAACGGAAAAATGGAATAGGTCCGGTCATATAGCATTTCCTCTAATTGATTGCTGCTGTTTAAAACATCTATTTTAAAGGATCCCAGCCGTTTTTGTACTTCCTCCAAAATGGAAGGATTAAGGATATCCTCGATAAAAAGCAATAAAATTTTCGTTTTACTTCTTTCTCCGATGGTATACTCGATACTTTTTAGAGAAGACGTTTTTAATCGCTGACGGATTAAGGCCATGTTATCAGAGATGTTTTCCACGAAGCCGTCTCTTGGTCCTCTTACCGAAGTCTCCAAACTGGATTCTTCCGGACTCCTCTTTGGCGGATTGGAGACCGAAATGAAATAGACATCCTTTGAATTCTCATTAAAAATGACCAATTCCCCGGAAAAAAGCTTTTTCTCCATTTCATTTTTGATATCTGCCTCTTCTTTTAGTTCAGAGATTCCCAGGAAGCTGTTTAAACGTTCCATCGTAAACCTATGTTCCTTCTCCATTACCTCCGTTATTTTAGGAAGAATGGATTCGTTTATCATCGTTGTATTGACAATATTCGGGCAATACAAAAAGGTCAGAGAATGGAAAGAACCGGTCCCTTGATAGGATTTTGTGATGAGGACAATATCAGATGAGCTCTTAAACCACTCTTTTAGTCCGGATGTCGTTAGTTCCTTCTTATTCATGAACATCACCTTTGATTCGGCTCAAAAGGAGCAATAGTCCAAAAGAAAATAGCAGAAATATTAGGCTAGCCGGGAAATAGATCGAATATAGAAACGAATAAAAGGACTCGAAATCCCATGGGATGACCACGCTAATCGTCAGCAGGGCATAAAGAAAAGGCAGAAACCAGCGATTCTTTTTGCGAAAAAACAGCTGGTTAACGAGGAACATGCTTAGACATACCCGTATGAAGGCTCCAGAGAACCACTGGTAGATTGACAAAAAATCAAGACGGGTAATATGGGTGCCAAGTGTTAATAGCTTCCACTGTTCATATGCAAGAACTTTCATCTTTTCTGCCTCCTCGGCGCCAAATTCAGTTATGCCTCCAATCAATGGGCCAAGCGTTAAAAGGAAGATCATGATTGCAACCATCAGGAACATTTTCATGTTGATTCTGTTCTTCAAATAAGGCGTAAGGAAAAGAAAATAGATGGTTTCGAAAAGAGCAGCACATGTATACATCATTCCGTGAAGGAAATGTCGATACCCATGCTCAAAAATGGGAAAAAGCATGCTGTGATCCTTATTTTTCATATTTCCAATTCCCACTAATAAACCAAAAATCACAACAAAAGGCAATAAGAAAAATCCGATTGCACCAATGACACCAATTCCTTTATGTGTAGCATAATAGCAAAGAAAAGCGAATAAAAGCGCGATCATAAAATTGGGGATGTTAAACGTGTAATTCGCATTAGCCCAGTAGATTGTATATTTGAAAGAGATAAACGCAGTCAGAAAAAAATAAATACCAAATATCATACTGATGCCATATGAGATCCATGGAGGTAATGAAAAGATTAAAGTAAAAATGTTTTTTTGTTCGTATTTTTTGTATAGAAAAAAAATAAGGATCGTCCATATGATAAAAGGGACAAAGCTCCCGATGACAGATACCCATGCGTCCCGGTGGGATGAAGTTAAAACAACTGGATGCAGCAATACATGGACCATAAATCCCGTAGACAGGATGAGTAGAATATACATATGTACAGAATAAATCACCTTTTGCATCACGATAATCTCCTTCTTTGAATGCATCGGTAATAAGTTTCATTTTAGTAACTTTTCTTTTTAGCTAGTCTCCCCCTTTTGGATCTATCTCAAGGTAGAGACAATTAAAATGTATGATAAAAGCTAACTAGCCTATTACATATCCAAATTATCTTCCCAATTTTAATGGAATATTATCCATAATAATCAAATCCCAATGAGGTTTTATTTATTTTCCAAACTTCTTTTACTAAACTGCACGTAAGTTCAACAAGAAAAAATGACCGCTGTATTCTTTTCCAATTGCCTTTAAAGTTAAGTGAATTGATTCACAAATTTTAAGGGAATAAAAAAAGGTTGCCTCGCAACCTGCCCTTACCATATCTTCAAATGGTCTTATTAAGTAAATATTCCTCGAATGAAATGTTCCCCATTTTTCGTAGAGGATTAGTATTTTTCCCATCAGAGAAAGATTTGTACAGTTTTCCTGGTAAAGAAATGCTTACAACTTTATTTGGTTCATTATTTAGATTGATTTTCAGTTCAGCCATTTCTCTTAAAGTCATAATATCTGGACCAGCAAAATCATCCGCTCTTCCTTGTGGATCTCTTTCCACTAAACCGATTAGATGATTGGCAAATTCACTAACATCCACACTTTGAAATGGAACTTTTCCTGGGACAATATATCTTTTAAATAGAGGTTTAGATATAAAAATCTTTTCTACAAAATGATGGAATTGGGTGGCACGGACAATGGTATAGGGAATGGAACTTTTTTTAACAAATTTTCTGCTTCATATTTTTGTTGATAATATTTAAATGGTATTACATCGATCCCAACAATGGACGGATAAATAAAATGTTTTATGTGATGCAATTTCCCTATAAACTCCTTAAAACCTGAAACCTCGACGATTTTTGAATTTTTAATCGGACTAGTTGCTGCGTGAATGATGACATCTACATCTTTAATTGCTTCATCTATGCCTTCACCAGTCAATAAATCGCTATAAACCCACTCGAAATGTTCGATTCCTTCGGGTTTTTTTCTTGAAGTTAGTTTAACTTGATAATCAGAACCGTTTAGCTGCTTAAGCAAAGTGGAACCTAGTTGTCCTGACGAACCAGTGACCAGTAAATTCAAGGTACAACACTCCCGTTTTATTGGATTTCCTTCTATTTTATTATTCAGAAGCTGGGGTCATTATTCAACTAAACCACCTATCGGAACAAGGAAAGCGACAGCACTTATTGAATAATTGCCCCCGTTATAGAAAACATCATTATGTTTTCCTTTTACCGTAGAAAAAGGGAAAAGTTTCCTTCCTTATAGGAATGCTACCTCCTTCGTTGAACAAGACAATACAATAACTTTTATAGTAAAATACAATAACGACAAAAGGAGCCTCTTTCATATGAATATTTTAATTTTAGGTGCAACGGGACGAGTTGGAAGACAACTAGCTACTTATGCCCTTCATGACAGACATCAGGTTACGGTATTAGTTCGTACTCCAGAGAAGATTCAAATAAATAATAAAAATTTAACCATTCTTCAAGGGAATGTTTTAAATAAAGAGGATATCGTACGTGCCATGCTTGGGATTGATGTTGTGATTAGTGCATTAAATACGGATGGCACAACCACTCTATCAGATAGTATGCCACTTATAATCGAAGCAATGGAAAACGAAGGGATAAAACGAATCATAACGATAGGAACGGCGGGTATTCTTCAAAGTAGAACGATGCCAAATTCTCTGCGTTATCAATCAGGTGAATCAAGGCAGAGGTCAACCCGTGCAGCGAAAGAACATCATAAAGTTTACGATATGCTCCAACAATCAACCCTCGAATGGACGATTGTCTGTCCTACGTATTTGCCAGATGGAGAAAGGTTAGGAAAATATCGAATAGACCGAAATTTTTTGCCGGAGGGTGGAGCTGAAATATCCGTATCGGATACAGCTGAATTTACATTTAAACAGATAATAGCAAGCGAGTATATAAAATCACGTGTAGGGATCTCCTACTAAAATTATACAACTTTTATATTGGATTATCCTGTTTTTGGGACTAAATTCAATTATTTTCACCCAAAAATAACAAGATACCAAAAACATGGAGGACAATCATTAGAATAAAATGTTGGAATTACCAGCCTTGCTCATCCTTGACGTTCAAAAAGGATTTGATAATCCTTATTGGGGAGAACGAAACAATCACGATGCTGAACAAAATATAGCAGATTACAGACAACGCAACCTCGATCCAGGAACTAGAGTTAACCATGCAACCAATAGGAATTTGCTACGATCGTAACAACTGATGATATTCTTATCAAAACTCAGCCAACTAAAGGAATAAGCGCAGAGAGGCATTTCCTGCGCTGTTTATTTGTCTAACCTTAAAACTCTCAGCAACCAATGATGAGGACATTTTGATAATGAAGTGTATCATCTCACAGAAAATACTGTCTTCATCTTAGTTATCTTCATCACCATACCTGATTAAGTCCGGATGGACCGGAAACGAATCAAACCCACCATTAATTCAATAAGTCTTCAATTTGTTTTTTCTCCTTAATATGACATAGCCCCCCGTGATAACAAATGACTTTTTCAAAATCAAGCTCTATAAATTTTTGAAGAGAGGAAATGGCAGTTTTCAAATCCAATGTGGTTTGTGGGATAGGTTGGCGTAAAACACCATTTGCTACTACCATAGCATCACCTGCAATAAGAGTTTTGGTCTGCTTTAAATAGAGACTAATATGACCTGGAGTATGCCCTGGTGTAAAAATAATTTGAATACCACCACAATAGGAAAGTTCATCACCGCCTTCTAAAATTTTATTTACCTTTGCTTTCGGAGGATTCCTATATAAAAATTGCATTGGTTCTGGCAGTGAGGCCCATTGTTCATGACTCATTCGATTAGGATCCGTTTTTATAAGAGGTAATGTTCCTTCAATATATGGTTTATCGAGAATATGTGCATAAACTTCTATATGGTTATGGGATTGGTTTAGTATTTCTGGGAGAGAACCAATATGGTCTAAATCCTGATGAGTTAGAATGACAGCTTTCAATTTATCAAAGGGGACTCCCACTTCGTTCATAGCGAGACGAATTTGTTCCAATTGTCCTGGCATACCAGTATCAACTAAAACCGCTATATCATCATCCCATATCAATGTAGGATTTAATCCAAAACCCTGGATCTTTAATTCTAACATGGCCAAGCCTTTATCGATTCTCATTCAATCTCCTCCTAATTTATAAACATAGTAAATCTAATTACATAGATTAATTTATCACTTAAAGAAGAGATGATCAATACATAAATTATTTATTATATCACATAAAAATATTTTCGTCAACGGTTATTTGTATTAAATTTTATTATTAAAATTTAAAATTAATTTATTTCTTATTGTTCTTCCACAATCTCATTAAAAGAATATTATCTGTCAACGACCACCTTTAATTTTACAGACACGCAAAAAGCATCGGTGCTAAAAACCAACGATTCCGCCAAGTGCTGTTAAACGGAAGTTAAGCGGGTAATTCACTCCTACATAGGCATATAATAAGGATTGGTTTCCATTGATCATCCCACCGATGATAAAGACCAAGATGGAGAGAATGGCAATATCCCATTTGAAGCTAAGCGTGTAGAGCAAGACACTCGCGACCAAAAAGTAGCTGACTAGAATTGGCTTATGACCAAATTTGTCTGCCAATTTTCCGCCGATTGGAACAAACAGGAAGGATCCGAGGTTCAAGGTCAATAATAACGATAAGCCGGAAACTAGATTATATCCCTGATTCATCATCAATTTCGGAAGCCAAGAGCCGATTCCGAACAGTAGGAAAATATTGATGAAAAACATAATGCAGAAAATGATCGTGTTTCTTGCAAAGCCATGCTTTAACTGACTCGTCAGACTTCCCTTTCTTGTATTGTGGAACTCGTTGACTGTGTATTCATCCTTTTCATTTAAAGCTAAAGCCGGGTTGATTTTCTTCAGAAGTTTTTGGATTTTACTCTTTTCACCCTTTTTCACCATAGAATCGACGGAATCAGGAAGGTAAAAATACGCTATTACGACCATGAATATAGGGATAAAGGCAAAGAAAAACAGGATGCGCCAGCCATGTGCAGGCATCACCGACATTCCAATCAAGGTGCAAAGAATCGTCCCGATCGGCACCCCGATATTGGTGATTCCGATTAGAGTTGCGCGGCTTGAGAGCGGGGAATATTCCGAAATCAGTGCGAGCACGTTCGGCGTCACAACGGCTAGTGCCATCCCTCCGATCACGCGGCAGATCGCAAAGGTTACAAGAGAATGACCGGTTCCAGCAATTCCGGTAAAGATACAATAAATGGCGACGCATAACATAATGACATTCTTTCTTCCGATTTTATCGGCTAGCCAGCCGAAAAAAATCGAGCCGAAAATCATGCCGTACAAGCCGTAACTTACAAGCAAGCCGGATTGGGTTGGATTCATACCGGTATCCTTCATTAAAACCGGCATCACCACGCCAAAAATGTTCAAATCGTATCCATCAAAAATGATGATGAATAGACCGCAAAGGAAAACGGTAAAGAAGAACGGATTAAATTTCGCTTTGTCAATTTGTTCGTTGACGTTAATGGATTTCATAGAGCACCCCTTTTTACTTTAAATGATAACGGTTTCAAAATTATCCTTTTAAAAGGACAAAATCCCTTCCCCTTTTACGTATTTTTTAAAAAACTTTATGGAGCAGCTGATAGAATTCTGCATCCTGCTTTTTAATAAGCGAATACCGACTGTTCTGTCCCATCCTTATTCACTTTCTGACTTCCCCTGCGTGTGTGAAAAATGTCCCCCGGCTTAAGAGGCATGATTGTTAAGTTAATAGATTAGTATTTTCAATGCAATACCTCCTCTTATTACTAGCTTTACTTACTTCTTAATAATAAGATAATATTGAATTTTCTAGAAATTCATAATTTGGATGAGAGAAATCTCGAATTCTGATTACGAGTTGGATTAGAAAGGGAGGAAGAATTTCATGGATTTACGATAGTTAGAAGTTTTCCTTTGCGTGGAGAACTCAGAGAAGAATAATTGTAAAAAAGGACAAGCCTTTATTGCCTTCCTCTATGTGGCAATAAATCATAATTCTCAATAATAATATCTTGACTAAGGTTAAATGAAATTACTGTGAGGGATGTTTTTTAATTACAATGGTAAAAAATATTGTTTTATAAGTTAAGTAAATCCTATTAATTAATTTTTAAACAGCATCAATAATCTAACAACAAAACCGGCCAACCAATCGGATATCTACTAAATCATAAGGTAAGGAAGTTATAATGTAATAAGAAATGTAAATGGGAGGAATTCGGATGCTGGTCAAGATACAAATTGATAGCAGTTCGCCAAGTAAAAAGAAATTAAAGAAAAACACCCACGAGATCTCCAAATTACATATAAGAGTCTTGGTCTTGTTGAAACCGCCTTGGAAGAGTTCCTTCAGGAAAATATTGAAGTCTTAACTCAAGAAGAAGATTTCGAACTCAAAATCATCGGCAAACAGGTTCGCAACAATGCCAATAAGCGGACCGACAGTCGGAATCGACAGCAATGGGAACGTGGTCGTCATAGAAATCAAACGGGATGAGGAGGACATGAAGACTCGAAAGGATAACTTCGAATCTCAGGCCATTCGTTATGCCGCCTCCTTTGCTAAAATCAACAGTGTCGAGGAAATTGTTAATAAAGTGTATGCCGATTATTTAATCCAGAACGAAAACATTAAAGCAGAAAATGCTGTGGAAGTCGGAATTGCCAAAATACTTGCGTTCCTACATGAACACGAAGCATTTGATAACTTTAATGCAGACCAGCGCATTATATTAGTCGCATCAAGTTTTGATCCGAGTGTCTTATCGGCCTCTGCCTGGTTATTAACAAAAGGGCTCGACATTTCTTGCTTTGAAATTGCTCCCCAATTAATTGAAAGTGAAAACGGAGATGAGTACCTTCTAGAAATCAAAAAGCTTCTTCCGCTTGGAACAGATGAGGATTACTTCTCAGAAATATTAACGAACGAAAACAAGCGGCCTACCGCCAGGAGGAACTCCAGCTGGACGCGAAAAAGGTTCCCGAAACTCATCAACATGTTGGAAGTTGGACTTGTATCCGAGGGTGATGAGATTTTCTTCAAAAATAAGGAAAGTGAATCCCTCGCGAGAATCCACAGTGGGAACAACGTCGAATTCAACGGCAAAATCATAACGCTAAACGTATGGGCTAAGCAGTTCCCACAAAGCGGCAAGGTCAATGCGTATGAGTATGGTGTTGTAAAAGAAAAGAATAAAACACTTGCGGAAATACGTGCTGAAGGATACGAGTTATTCGAGGGGATGGGCTTCGATCCGATTGAATAGGACAAAAATATATGGCAAAATCGCTAATCCACTTATTATATAAGTGGGTAAAATTTATTGTTTTGTTTCTGGTCAAGGATTCTAGAAATAGTTCGTAAAATAGCTTATATTTCTGCTGATAAGTTGGATAAGTTATCAAATAATGGTTGTGGAAGTTTAGGATTATTAAAAATAGAATCGACTCGATTCGTCTGTGGGTCTTTATCTTTTCATTAACCATGATCCTTAGCTTTTCACTCAATATCATTCTCGGTGGTAGTATCGTAGGTTGGATGTGCCATAACTTCCCTACATAGCGGTGGTTCATATGAAACTAACTTAAAAATCGCATTCGATATACTTACTGACAAAACCCAATATGACAAGTAATTCTTGCTTGTATGTAAGCAATGTCCCCTTTAACTGCTAATTCCTTTAAATTTCAAATACAAGTGGAAAATGATCACTTAACTTTGTCCAATCCTCACTACTATCAACAAAAAAGTGTTTCGTCCTTTGAATCATGTCTTGTGAAGCAAAACAATAGTCAATATGAAAAGGAAGGGTACTTTTCCTATAATGGTAGTAAGTGGGTTGGTTTTCAGAGCCAAATTCTTCATTAGAAAAGTAATGATAGCAGCTTTTTATCCCAAGTTATTAAGCAATTCAATTATTCTTTCAAACCCTAAGCGGCCTTGAATCCCCGAGTAACTTCTAGGTAAGTTTTTATCAATGTTAAAATCACCAATAATGATAACTCGGCTATTTTTAAGAAAATGTTCGTATTCTTTTAAAGCAGAATAAAGTATATGTCCATACGATGAATATCCCGGAGTTCTTTTGGTCCAAACAGCAAGTAAAATAAAATCTTCTTTACCAGAAACCTTTATTGGAACTACCCATTCATATTTAATCTCATCTACTAACATAGATAATTTATAATCTTTAGAAAAAGAAAGAATTCCCAGCCCGATTCCCTTTTCTTCCCCATACCAAATAGAATCCTTGATTTCCACTTCATTTTGAAACGTACTTGGGGCTGGACACTCTGGTAACACAGCCAAATCTGGGGATAGTTCAGTTATTTTCTTAAGCTTGTCCTTAAACAATGTTCCCCTTAGACAATTCCAGGAAATAATCTTCATTTATCATTCTCCCTATATTACTGCTTATTTAATTTACTTTTCCTATCACCTTATTCTTCGATTTTCTCTCTTGAACAATCCCATCAAAATACATGGTGAATTGGGATTCTCCTGAGTAAGAAAGGCACAAAAATTCCTTAGCTCTAGTCATCCCAATGTATAAAAGCGACACTTCCCTTTCCTTATTTTCTTCTAAGGGAAATGGCATAGAGTCAACGTTGACGATAAACACTGCTCCGAAATCGAGACCTTTGCTACTGTCAATCGTGCTGATCTTCACTTTACCGTCTTCTTTCTCAAAGGATCGCTTCGAAACGTCATTTTCTGTTATCCAATAAAATGGCAATCCTTCATTCGCAAGAGATCGCTTGATAATATCAATAATCGGATATTGATGTGTCCGTTTCACCCTGTATAGGATTAACATTTCATCAAATGGGACTTTTCTTTCTTGGTGCAGCTTTTTAATTTGCCGAGCAACTAATCTCATTTCATCAAAGAAATTGGCAGCCTTTAAAATCCCCGGCTCCGGTCCTTTTCGTTTTGTACTTTGGGGAGCAATGATTTCCCCGTCTAGATCACGATTGACCACTTTATTTCTGAACATGGAATGTTTACGGTAGAAATCCCAAGCAAACTTTACAATCTGTTGGGTGTTCCGATAATTGATAGATAAAACCTTTGATCGGCCCTGGAAGCTTAAACCCGTATCCTGAAGGTAAGACCGTTTACGATTATAAATCGTCTGGGCCCGATCCTCTACTAATAAAAGTGATTGCGTATCCGCGTTGATAAGTAAGCTGACAATCCGCAGCCAATCTGCTTCAAAATCCTGTCCCTCATCAATTAACACCGCATCATAAGTTGGAAGAATGGCCTCTTTCTTCTCAATTTTTTCAATGATTTCAGGCAGCTTCTGTTCTCTTATTTTTAAATCATTCTTCAACCATGAATGGAAATTACGGACGATGATGTTTTGATTCTGAACATTCTTTCCGTTAGGATCAAAATCAAATAGATCCTCGGGCTCATTTAACATATGATGAATCATTTGCTGAATCGCATTCGCCAGTGAAATATTATAGCAAAGGATCAAAATTTTCCAATTAGGATTTTGTTTGGACAACATCTTTGCTCGACTTGCCAAAATAATCGTTTTGCCGCTCCCCGCCACTCCCCGTATCAACCGATTCTTATCACCGATTTGCTTGGCCAAATTCTCCTGATGCAGATCCATTGTTTTGATATCATGAAGAGATAATAATAGTTGATCCTGATAAGGGACCGGCGCTTTAAACTCGGCACTAATCCGAACCTCAGGGAATAAATGATAGCGAATCGCACTAATGTCCTCAAGTGTAAGAGATTCCTTCAGTCGGAATGGGACAACAAACATATTCAAGATTTTCTCCATCAAGATTTCTTCGGAAAATTCCTCTTTATCGGGATCAATTTCATCTCTGGTTAAACAAAGATTCGGCTCAACAACCGAATATAACCCTTCTTTGATAAAATCCTTTGAATACATTCTTGTAAAAACAACCCCATGGCCGTAAGGGAACTTTAACTGAAATTTATATTTACCATCCAATTGAACGAGATTTTTATCCTTTTTCAATACATCGACCAGTTGGAACATATTATCCCTGGCCTGCTTCATCGGGCTTTTGATGACCGCCTGATCTCCGGAAGTCGTAACAATATGCCATTCATCATGGTTAATTTGAAATAAAGTATTTTTCGTGTAATCCTTAACTTCTAATACAACTATTCCCAGGTCTGGTCCAATAATGACAAAATCAGGACGTTTACCTTGAATTTCCGGTTCGAAGTAGACAATATAATCATCGGGTAAAAAAGTTTTCAATGTCCGAAAAAGTAACCGTTCCCCTGCTGTAGCTGTTGAACGAATAGATTCAGGAATCGTGATTGCCATAATAACCGCTCCAAAATTTGCATTTTTCTCCATTATACTACAAATAGGAATATTGGCATAAAAAATAACAACTTTTAGACATTTTTCCCACAAAATGCTGACAAAAGTATTGTTTTTTTTCATGTTTGTTAGAATAATAGAGTGAAAGGAATATTTTACTTACATAGTTAATAAATGAAAATAGCGATGAAAGTGATGTGTCAAAATTGTTAAAGGGTATTTTTGATAAATTATTTAATACTACTCAAAAACCTTCCGAGGTTGAGAATAAATCAATGAGTCAAGAAGAAATAGAAGCCATTGTAGAAGCAAGGTTACGCGAGCATGCAGCAACAATTGAACAATCTGTAG
>NZ_JBALPZ010000035.1:7453-26361 GCF_036965645.1 Neobacillus drentensis | reverse complement strand
AGCTTACAATAAGTTTAAAAATAAAGGGATTCTGGTTAATTTAGTCAAAAAAGGGATTCTGAAGAAAAAATAGGGAATATTGGAGGCATCAATATTTATTGAGGATAGGAATATGAAAAACTAGCGGAATAAAAATATATTTTACATAAACTAGCTAATGGAATGAACCCAATTGATTATATGCCTATACCAGAGAGTTTTCTTATTGACCTAGGAGTATTCCTAAATATATAAATAAGTAGAGCAGCCCAAATAAATAAGCTGCTCTCTTTTTGTTCTACTTGTTAATATTCTCAAATCCTGATAAAAGAGAAAGCAATTTTCTTCTAATATCATGCCAGGAATCATTTAAATTTAGGGTCCTAATCTCAACCATCATTCGATCATCCCAATAAAAAGTTTCATCAACCTCCACACCATTAAACGGGTAGAGTAATATTCCCCGTAGATTCAATTCGTTTGGCTGATGCATGAGATAGGTAAACAACTGATAAAGGTTGTGACTATGAAAGGTAGCCTTCCCAAAGTTTTCTTGAAAAAGATTCTTATAAAACTTTGCATCCATAATTATTTTTTGTCTACCATCTTTATGTGTTAATGAAACATCTGTTTTCATTGTAGGCAGATGTGCTTGATTGCCTTCCAACTGCCATTGCATAATTTCTGATGTAACCCGATAATCACTTTGCTCGATTCGGTAAAAACGAAACAGGAATTTTTCAAAAATGTGGTTAAGGGAGCTCTCATCGATTTCTGCCGAAAATAAGCTCCAATTACCGTGTTTATGGGAGAGTAAAGAGAACTCATGCAATAACCGAGCCATATGAACCATGCGTTTATAATGTAGATTATGTCTTCCAAAATATATTCTTAGAAATACTTCCTTCGTAAGTGGAAGTGAATCTACCTCAGGCAAAAGTTCCAAATAAGAATAGCTGAGTTTCCTAGTCTCCTCTTTAATAAAACGATTGAAACAAATGGCTTTTAATGTGCTTTTCATAACTTGGTTCAACAAAATATTGGCTGAATATTGATCCTTCTCACAGACAACTATGGGCTGCCGAGCTACAATGTATGGCATCGAATCAGTCATCATCAACCGCCCTCCTAAATGACTGGTCGATTCTGTGAAATTAACATAATCTTTTACAATCCCGCGGCGGCTAATCGTCGCGACTTCTTTTAAAAACTGTTTGACGATAAAGTCATAAGTAATCAAATCTTCATCGATGTCATTAAGGCTCTTAACGAGTTCAGGCATTTCGTTCATATAGCTGAGCAAACAAAATAAATTCCGAATTGGAACTTTAAACAAAGGATCCATATTAAATTCCCTCAATCAATGATTCTATTACTTCAGGTCGATCAAAGAAGTACTCCTCAAGTAAAGGTCTTATTTCAAAGGTCAATATTCCACTGTACCAAACATTTTCATCCATATTTTCGGGTTTCATGGTGAAAAATGAGTGGCCAATCTCATATCCTTTTCCTAATTGAAAATCTCCCGCAATTTCTTTATTCCATTTTTCAACAGCAAACAAAATCCGATTGATCATTTGGTCGGAAACACCTGATTCCTGAATCGTTCTACTCCATTTTTCATTGAACGCAGGTTTAAGTGTGACAAAAGCAAAACGGCGGCGAAGCGCTACTTCCAATTGAGCTAAGGAACGATCTGCAGTATTCATCGTACCGATTAAATACACGTTACTTGGTACCGTGAACGGTTCTTTTGAATACCCCATGGTAACAAATTCATCACGCTTGTCCCGTTCTATCAGCATAAATAGCTCCCCAAATATTTTGGATAAATTGCCTCGATTGATTTCATCAATTATGAAATAATAGTCCTTTTCTGGATTGTTTAAAGCCCGCTGGCAAAAATCATAAAAGATTCCAAATTGCAGGGAAAATCCATGCTCATCCGGTCTATAGCCCATAATAAAATCTTCATATGCGTAATTTTGATGGAATTGAACCATTTCTACACAATCTGGATCCTTAATTCCCATTAGAGAATAAGCAAGTCGCTTAGATACGAATGTTTTCCCCACTCCCGGAGGGCCTTGAAAAATTAAGTTTTTCTTATATCTTAGTAAATTCGTAATGGTTTTGTACTCATCCTCATTGATAAATACCTCTCTTAGGAAGTCCTCCTTCGTATATTTTTGCAATTCTATTGATTGTTCTTTAGTTAAAATTTCAATAGCTTCCTTTAAATTCGGTTTTAAGCTCCAATTAAAATGATTCTCTTCATATTCACCATCAAAAATTACATCCCAATAACGATCGGTACCGTCTTCCCTTTTTGATACAACAGTATCAGTTGCTCTTAGTACTCGTTTAGCTAGCTGAACAACAGGAGAATTAAAAGAAGAGAAATGTTTCCCTAGAGCGGCTGCAAGCTTGGTAGCAGATGCCTCTCCGCCTAGCTCATACATTTTGTTTAGATAAATCATATCACTGTCTTTAAAAACCTCTTTATTTTGAAGGAGCTCAATCCATGTTTCAGTAGTGATCTCAGGCTGCATCTGTTCTCGCCCATTGCCATCTATTTCACCTGTTGCTTCCTGACCTTTAAACGCTCCCAGTACCTCCACCATTTTTTGATGAAATTCATCGTAGGAAAAAGACTCTATACTTGAGCTGATGGTTAAATTTTCCTGTCCTCTATTTGGATGCTGATCTCCATACAGTAAGCCGTAGCGAATGCCTTTTTCATCAATGGAGACAAAAAATTGAGGTGCACTTCGATGGCTGTTATATCCTTTTTCATAAACAGCGATCCAGCATTCTGACCCTCCAAAGTTTTGGTTCCAGTTAAAGCCATTTAACACTTTATCCTCTACAAAATCAAAGTCCTTAAATTCATCCATTTGCCGGATAGCTTGGTGAATTTTTCGCTGTTCTTCCTGAACCTTTTGCTTTTTATCAGCATAATACAGTTGAAAAAGAATGGTAAAATTATTCCATGCCTGCAAAATATTTTTATCGTATCGAATTTTTACTTGATCTTTAATCTGTTCCATTTCACTAAGACTAACAGAACCTGATTCAATGATTTTCTCTAAAACCATAAACTTAATAAGATTGATTTTTTCACTATTTCGATATTGTTCTAGAAGTTTATTTAATTGCTCAGAATCCAGTTCTGCGATTGTCTTTAACATCAGTTCTGGTTCACTCATAAATTCGCTCAGTTCTAATGCCATTTGGTATAAGTATTCAACCGCACTCTCTACCATAATTTGTGGATACTGCGTGCTGCAAAAGAAAAAATCCTGAATATCCAGCATCGTTAAATCTGAATAGCTAACCTTAAGATGATGAAGAGCAATTTCACACATTTGAAAATAGGTCTGATAATTATGACCTACTGTACCTAGCTTCAACTCAATTCCGAAAGATTTTTTTACATCTGTAAAAACCTCTTGCTTATACAAAGGAAATTTTTTGTAATCATAGGCAGCCAATAAATAACCGAATAAGGGAGCCCCTAAAGAAATATTGGTCAAAAAGGATTTGCCTTTTTCACGGAAATGCTCAATCCTATCTTCTAATGATTTCGTTGAATGAAATAACTGGTTCAAAAGTTCCGCTACTTCGGCAGGCTGTGCTTCAGCATATTTAACCAAGTCCTGGGTATTACTCCAATGAACAAAACTTCCAGCAGAAGGGTTTTCCTTCTGAATCTTTTTTAAGATGTCTACAACTGTGAGTTCGTTAATTTCCTGATCCCGTAAGAATTCATTTAACCGAGAAAGAATTTCTATTTTGTAAGACTCATCATAGTTTTTAGTTTCTTTAAACACTAAGTATTTTTTAAACGAAATGTCTATATATGTATCTTTTAACATGTGTTTTTGTAATAAGTCGTCGAGCATGTATTTCACCTCTAACCATATATATAAATGTATTATACCCCCTATCCTTTGACAGTATCATGCTGCGGGGGAGTTAATTGAACTCTACCTTTTTAATAGTTTCAAATATCATTACTCTTAAATTATACCTCACGAATTTCACAATATTTATACTTATGCTATTTAATAGATTGCAAAGGTTCACTTATTTATCATTATTGACTTTTATTCAATGCTTTTGTATGAAATAGCCGATCCTCTACCAAATCCTTTAATTATATCCTCTTCCATTGCTTTTATTTAGTTAAAAGTTTGTTGATCAGCCTCTTCACCATCAAATCTGTGTCTTTTCTTTCCATTTTCTTCAACAGTCTGCCACGTTAATGGTTTATATACACAAACAACCTTTTTATTTAAAATCCCCGCTACAAATTGGACTTTTTGCACTCTATTTTTGTTTGCTAACCAATTCCCTCGAGTAGCTTCATAATAATCTTTACCATCTTTATTGACAGCATTTTGTATTTTTACCGCTAGAATTTCATTTTCCACTTTTCTACCTTCTTTTTATTAGCTTTTTTATACACCTTTAATTTATTAATAAAAGTTTTAGATTGGTTTATATTTAAAGTGTTTCTTTCAATCTTTTAACAATCAATTCTTATGCTTTCAATTGTCCGTATCCAAGCGAGTTATAATATTTGATATGTTTTTCAGTAGCTTCCAACGCTAATTGAAAGGCTTTGTCCCCGAAATCCTTTCTGATATTTTCTAAAAAAAAGGCGGTTCCTAAGTTACTCATTGTTCTATGGTATTCCCTTCCCTCCATCATAGCTAAGAATTCAGTAATGTAATCTTGTGCTGATCCGGGATTCATACCGGTTTCTTTTGAAATCGCTAGTTTCCCTTCCTGACGAGTAATATTTCCAAACCACACCTTTTTGGCAACCTCATATGCAACCTCATTACATCCTTTTATATTTAACAGTTCTGAAATTCTTACCATGGTGTCCAATAAATAGTACATAGATCATAACCATATCGCGAAATCCAACAAATCGTGTATCATCAATTTGAATTAGCAATGCCTTTACTTCTGAAGGTGTGAGTTTTGGTAATGCAAAAATGATTTTTTGTTGTTTTATCCAATTAATTGTTTATAGTAATCTAATAGTGGACTACGATAGTCATTGAGAATTTTTTTAGGATTATAATAATTTTACATATATTTCACTTCATAAATGTGGAGGGTTTGGAAAGTTGATTATATTTAGAAAAAATCAAAAGGCTTTAATATGTAAATAAGTTTTTATTTCATCTTCAGGAGTTTTAATTGGTTTAAATTTTTCATGTATAGGGATTTCAATCCCCCCTTCTTGATAGCAGTGCCTCAAGAAAGCGCGATTGGTTCTGATACGAACAACAGTTATTACTTTTAATCCTTGTTCATGCAACATATAGCCAATATAATCGCGAAATAATTCAATCGTAATTTCATCATTCTGAACATCTCCTACCAAGTAATCATTAAGGTAATGAAAATGTTCATATATAGCCTTGAATTGTTGGTTTGGCTAAACCCTCAGTTTGTTTGAGAGCCATAAATCGCTCAAACATTTCAAAAAGGAGTCATCTTTTGTTCAGTTTGCATGAACCGTTTAATATTCTGTGCAACTCTCGAACCTTTCCTTTTAGTTTTCCTAATTAGAGACATCAAAAATCCACACTTTCATTCAGAATTAGGTGGATTTGACACACTAGTACTCCTATAATCAGTCGCACTAGTACTATGTAATTTCCAGAAAAAATACTGGTGACTTTTCACTCTTAAAGCATAGGTTCAACTGTTGAAATAACACTTACAAAAAAACAGCTTAAACCTGATAGGATTGAGTTTGGTTGGCGGAACTGCGTGGGAATCGAACCCACCAGACCTAGCACGCAGGTCTCAAGCAGATTTGAAGATTGTTGAGGAACCAGAACCCCATTCTGCCCCGCTTTAGTTCATCTACTTCATCAGCATCATAGTCATATTCTTGAATGTTGTATTATTGAACTAGAGTACACCAGGTTATCCTAACTATTCCTTCCTTTAATATTCTTCTCTTTCCTCCGCAATTCTTGGCCACGATTTATAAAATTCATTCTCTTCATATAATATACTGCTATTTTTAAAACGTTCATTTAAATATGCTGCCAATTCCTGATCAGTACAATACACAAAACACCCTTTTTGTCCACGTGTCATCAATGTACGATAGGTATTTCGAATAATTTCATCTGCTAGTTTTTTTGCCTTTTCTGGTTCTATCTTTAACATTTTTTTCAGACCTTTTAAAGAATTATCAGTTTTAGCTCGTTTTGAGTAATCAGTTATGACTGAACCATCCTCGTATCGCAGATCATCACCAATAATTACTCCAACATAATCAAATTCAAGTCCTTGACAAGTATGTATACATCCACATTCTCTTACTGATTCTTCATCAATCGCCCATGTAGCTGCTTCCAAGATTCCAACTCATTTTAAAATCAAATTCCGGGAACACAATATCATGGTAATCTGGATTACTTTGACCAACTTTGTCCCAATTCCAACAATAACCGGCTACAATCCGAGACTTGTTATTTTTTTATTAAGCTCTTCTACTTCTTTCCTTAGCTCCATGGGATCATCGAATACTCTAAAATCATACTGACCGCCCATAAAGTTTGCATTTGCAGTTTCCCTAATTTGAAGAACGTCATCAATCCATGCTAAATATCCATCTGACCCGTTACAACGAAACTGAGACTCCAGGTTCAAAATCGATAGATTGGCTCCAAATTCAGTAGAATATTTCTTTATCTCATCGATACTTCCTGCATCCTTTAATGTAACTCGCTGCCTTTCGTCTATAAAAAAGATGGAAAACTTTGATGCGCTTATAATTTCTTTTGTTTGATTTTCACCTAAATTTGAAAACATCCCCGATTTCTCATTTAACCTATGTGCTTCGTCTACAATCAAAGCATCGAACTCGTCCTTTGGTGCATCAATATAGCTTCCTGACCCTTTAAACAAGTTATCGATATGGCCTTTTCTGTAATCTCGCTTTAATTTTGAAGCATAAATATTTCTTGGTGCAGCATTTTTGGTTACATATTGGCAAACCATACTTTGATTGGTTAATTCAACGAGAAGGTTGATGGCAAGAACAGATTTACCTGTTCCAGGGCCTCCCGTTACATTAAAAACTTGTTTCGTATTTGTTCGAAGTGCTTCTTTTGCCATATAGATGGCTTGTTCGTAGATTACTTTTTGATCATCAATCATCACAAACTCTGGATTTCCCTTTAACATATTATTTAAGGAATCCTGTAAAGACTTTGATGGGCGGATCCGTCCATTTTCAATTTTATATAAATTTTCTTTATTATCTCCATACTGTATATACTTCTTAATAAACGCACGAAGTTTGCTCGCTTGTCCCTTAACAAATACTGGAGCCTCATTTATATAATATTGATAAACCTTATCTGTAAGAGGATCCTCCTCGCCTTGATCAATATAATTATGTAGGTAGGCACATGGATATAACGCCATTTCTTCATTCTGAGCATTTTCATTATAATCTTTTATTAAAGAAGCATATGACCAAGCTTGATAAGAGGGATGGGTAGTTTCCACCAATCCTCGGTTAATAACTGTTTTTACAATGGCTTCTTTTCCTCTAATTACTTCTACTGATTCCCACTGCTTTAGTTCTACAATGACAATTGAATTTTGTTTTCCCCGTTTACCTGAAATAAGGAAATCAACCCGCTTAGATGTATACGGTATTTTAAATTCGATTGCAACACCAGCATCTTTGGGAATCTCTTGATCACTTAACACACGGTACATATATTGCATAGAATTATCCCATGCCCGCACTTCCCGCTCATTTATACGTCCTATTTTAGAGTTATAGTTCCTTGTTATGTTATTCACTAGTTCGTCTTGAAAAACATCTTTTAGAAATTCGGATTTTGTCGCCTCATATACAATCATTTGGAATCATTCCTGACTATAATCACTTTGTAAATCATTATTTAGTTTTTTTTGGAAAATTTCAATAGTAAATTGACGAATAATCAATTTACTATGATACACAACCACAAAGCCCCACTTTGTCACAAAGTTCGGCAAACTCCAGATATTTTATTTGTTTTAGGCAGACTCTCTTCATCCCCTAAATAAATCCAGATATCTAAAGGGTGGATTAATAATATAAAGCACTCGTGCCAATCCTTCTTTTAGCAGCGTTACTTGGACTGTTTGGCCATCGACATAAACATGGGCCAAGAGTCGGCCATATCGAAAACATGAGTATCCTGTTATTAATAAAAATTTTAATTTAGTAGAACCATTTTCCATTCAAAAAGGTGAACAATGTTTGGAAAACCTTTTCACCTGTTAATATCTAATAAATCCCCATGTTTTCGTTCTTATTTCCGCAACGGAATGTCCTGCTCAATCAAAAATTTGTATATGAATTTGATGGTGAGCTTCAATCTCATCCAATCATATTCTTTTGACTTTGATTGAGCATTCTTTTGGGTCTCGCATCTTTGCACGATAAATGCCCCCTGTCGAAGCCATTAATCGAGTAGTGAGCAGCCTTACTTTCCTCTATTGTCAGTACTGAAGCTGCATCGGAAATTTGAATGCTTTTGCCACAGGCTCCAAGCACCCGCACAAGTGAATTGCATATCCGTTTTCTTATAGCCACTTTAATTATGATACCAAAATTTGAATTAAAGTCATTTTGAGTACATAGTTGTTTTAATTCAAAAATTTAATTCCCTTTTCAAAAGATTGAATACTATTAAGTAAAAGAAATTACATCGTTTTTGGAGGAGAGGAATTTGAAGGATGCTAGTCCAGGTGGTATGGAAATTGGCATTTATTCGTTAGCGGATCTATACCCCGATCCACTGACAGGGAAAACGCTCAAGCCAAAGCAGAGAATCGAAGAAATTATCGAAGCTGCAAAAATGGCGGATGAGTTAGGGCTTGATGTATTTGGCGTAGGAGAACATCACCGTTTAGATTATGCCGTGTCCTCACCGCCAGTCGTCTTATCCGCCATTTCACAAGTCACTAAGCGAATTAAACTAACCAGTGCTACGACCGTATTAACTACCGTAGACCCTGTTCGCTTATTCGAAGACTTTGCAACACTGGATCTTTTATCAAATGGGCGGGCTGAAATTATTGCAGGACGAGGGGCTTTACTAGACTCGTTTCCACTTTTCGGATACGATCTCAATCATTACGACCAATTGTTTGAGGAGCACCTCGAGCTTTTTCAAAAGCTAAATGAGAAGGAATCGGTTTCTTGGAATGGTCGTTATCGTCCTCCATTAAAGGATTCTGAAATTGCACCGCGTCCTATTCAACAAAAGATTCCAATTTGGGTAGGTGTTGGCGGGACACTCAAAAGTGCAGAACGAGCTGGTAGATTAGGTACGGGATTAGCCTTAGTGATTCTCGGCGGAGATCCAAGCTTATACAAGCCATTTATTGACCGTTACCGAGAATCCGCTTCTCAACATGGGCAAGCTCTGGAAAATTTGAAGGTTGCCGTTACCGGACACGCTTATATTTCAAAAACGAATCAGCAGGCAATAGAAGAAGCTTACCCGTATCATTCCAATTATTGGCACTATCTTAATCGTCAGCATGGGGTAAATGAGACTTTATCTAAAGCAGATTTTGAACAGATGTGTAGAAAAGAAACAGCCCTATTTGTGGGAAGCTCCCAGCAAGTTATTGAAAAGATCATGCGCCAATACGAGTTGTTTGGTCACCAGCGGTTTATGGCACAAATCGATTTCGGTGGTATGCCCTTTAAAAAGATTGCCGAGAACATAGAACGATTGGCAACTGAAGTAGCGCCTGTTATACGTAAAGAAACAAGGAAATGAATATAACAAAAAAATAAAATGGTGTGAAGTGTTTCAAAATACGGATGAATTCCATCCTTTAACTTTCTAACCAAAAAGGATAAGACCTTTATGATTAAAAGACAGCCTGAGTTGCAGCGAGGGCTGTCTTTTTCCATTAAATCAACATAGTTATTTTTTACTTCCAAAATTTAATGCAATGTAATACCTTGCTCCAAATATTCAATTTGATTTTCTGAGAATTGGATATTTTCCGCTAGTAAGCAATTATTCAATTGCTCAACCGTATAGCATCCAACAATCGGGATTGTCGAATATGGTTGCGATAATAGATAGCCCAACACTACTTGGGTAACGGTGAGCGAATGTTCTCTAGCTAGATGTTGTACTCTTTTTAACCTATTTTGGTTTTCCGAGGTGTAATACATTGGGCTTATTTGATTTTCACTAATTGTTAAGTTCCCTGAGTCCAATTTCGTAAAAATTCCTTGCGCCTGGGAGGAGTATGGGATTGCAGTTAAACTGCTTGTGACATGCATCTGCTTCATCTCCTTATCCATTGGAACAAGAGTAGGATCAGCTAATTTTTCTCTATTAACTGTGGCAAGACTCCACATCATTTGGTTTCCTGAGAATCCTTGTACCCCATGTTCTAGTGCATATTTCTGGGCTTCCATAATACGTTCTGTTTTCCAATTGGAGCAGCCAAAATAACGTATCTTTCCCGCTTTCATCTGGTCGTTTAATGTGCTTACTATTTCCCCGACACTCTTATTTTCATCATCACGATGCAGCCAATACATGTCAATGGTATCTACTTGAAGCCTCCTCAGGCTATCGTCGAGGTCTTGGACCATTTCTCCAGGGGTCATTCTAGGAATGTTCATTGTCTCAAGGAGCGGATGGGCACCTTTAGTTGTAACAATCATTTTATGACGGTTATCTCTTACTTTCATCCATTTTCCAATTGTTTTCTCACTTATACTAGATTCGATTGGGAGCCAGTTAGCATAAACCTGTGCTGTATCAATCATATTGCCCCCTTGTTCAAAATATGTATCCATTAATTTAAAGGAGTCTTCCTCATTCAACTTACTTCCCAAAGCAACTCCTCCAAGGGAAAGGAATGAACTTTCTAAATCTGTGCCTGTTATTTTTATACGTCTCATGCCTGCCTCCTAATTATTCTATTTTTATCTGAATATTTATATATTTCCATCTCTTAATTTTACAATGAATTTCTGATTTCAACAATTTAGAGTATAAATGCTAAATTTATTGCTCTTACAATTGCAGTTTCAGAATACTTTTGCCGTTTTTTAAGTTTACCAGATTCATAAAATCCCTTGATACCTTCACTTAAAATTTGTACACCGGCTACAGCCAGATTAAGTCCCTGCGTTGGGAATATTTTCTAAATAAACTTGCACCACTGCCATATTTCAAGCTACAACTATTAATAGATTTAAAAATTAATAAAAAAGCAGCAATATCATTTAGATATTACTGCCTTTTAGGGATTATTAATTTTTCGAGTTATCATGTTTAACGACAATATTTTGTTTTGAAATTATAGAGTTCCCAGCGTTATCAACAGCTTTATAAGTTACTGTGTAACTCCGGTCGCCGCTACCGCTTCTCTCAGCTCGTACTAAGAAGTCAAAATCAGGTGTACCAAATTCTGCTCCTTGTATGTCTTGAGTTGTATTTCCATCTCCGGTATCGTTATCTGCCTGGTTACTTACAATGGATACCAGTTGGACTGAAGCAACGTCGGATAAATTATCATTTGCTGAAACCGAAGCTGTTATCGGAACCAACTGGTGATTTTTATCCTTTAATATAGCTTGATCAAAAGAAACGTTTAAAGTTGGTGCGGTTTTGTCTATTTTCAATTCGACAGATTTAGCTTCTTCGATATTTCCAGCATTATCGGTGCTCCTATATTGAATCGTATTTATCCCTTCATTTATTATGCCGATGGAACCAGTATAGTCTTGCCAATCTCCACCATTCACTTTATATTCAGTGTTTGCTACACCGGATAACTCGTCGCTTGATTGTAAATTCAACGTAATTTCAGAATTATACCATCCGGCTTTAACAGGCGTGATGGAGGTGGTTGGGACCATTTTATCAACTTTTACACTCAAGCTTTTCATTGTTTCAATATTGCCGGCATTATCAATACTTCTATAGTCCACTTTATTTTTGCCTTCTTGAGAAACAGTTATAGGGCCGGAATATTCCTGCCAATCACCATTGTTTACACGATACTCTGTACGTGCCACTCCTGACAATGCATCAATCGCTGATAAAGTAACGGTAACATCTGAATTTGTCCAATTGTCACTTACCGGGCTAGCAGTTGTTACCGGGCTTGTCTTATCAATATTTATAACTGCATTCTTCATATCCTCTTCATTGCCGGTCTTATCAATACTTTTATAATTAATAGTGAAGGTTCCATCATCTATGAGACTAATAGGGCTTTGATATTTGGACCATTGCCCGTCATTCATACGATAAAGTGTTTCGGAAACTCCTGAATTGTCATCCGTTGCATTTAAGGTAGCTGTAACATTGGAGTTGTACCAGTCACCATTTTTAGGAGCAGAAGAGTCTAATGTGATATTTGTTTCGGGTTTTATATCATCACTTACTACATTAAAATTATATTCACTCATATCTGTAAATTGATAAAAATACCCATAAGCCGGCCCTCTATTGTATACAACCGTATTATAGTAAGTAAAAGCATTTTGCTGGTTATCTATGAGACTTACTTTTGCCAGTTTCCATATCCCTGGTGCGTTATATTGCCCAATACTAATTCTACCTTCATATTTTCCGGTACTAGAATGATAAGATAAATCAATATGTTCCGCCATTCCGTTTGACGAGATAAAATCTACCCCTACACTATTCACACCTGAAAGGTTATCTGTCACATTTGCAGATACTAAAACGGTATCACCGACTTTAGCACTCTTCGGTGAAACGTCCAGGCTGTTTAATTGTGGCGCTCTGACATCGGAGGTCGTCCCTGTTACAATAAAATTATATTCACTCATATCTTTTCTTTCAAAATATTGATCTTTTTCTGGAGCCCACTTGTATACATCTGTATTGTAGTAAGTAAATTCATTTTGTCGATTATCACCCATATCTATATTAGCAAGTTTCCAAGTTCCAGCCTCACCATATTGTCCAATATTGTAGCTGCCTTCGTATTTTCCTGTACCAGGGTTATAAGTTAAAGTTACATGTTTGTCTCTTCCTGACGGTGGTTCAATGGCTACTGTTACCCAACCCACGCCTGATTGATCATCGGTAATAGTTGCTGATATCAAAACGGTATCACCCGCTTTAGCATTATTAGGTGAAATGTCCAAACTGTTTAACGTTGGTGCTGTGGTATCTAAGGTAGTCCCTGTTACAACAAGATTATATTGACTCATATCCTTCATTTCGCAGTTGTTACTTGAACAAGGATTCCAACTGTACACATGCGAATTGTAATAGTAAAAATAATTTTGTTGGTTATCTGCTATTGTTATAAATTCGATTACCCAAGTCCCTGGTGGATCATATTGTCCAATTATGAAACTTCCTTCAAATTTTCCTGTACTAGAGTTATAGGATAAAGTAACATCCTTTCCTCTTCCTCCTGCCATAATGCCTATATTGACATAATTAACCCCTGAAAGGTCATCTGTAACATTTGCTGTAACTATGACCTTATCGCCTAGAGCTGCACTTTCGGTTGAAATATTTAAGCTGTTTAATGTTGGCGGTGTATTATCAACCTGTGCAAAACTTTTCGTTGCTGGAGTCAATAATGATAAAACTAGTAATAAAACCACAATTTGAGGCTGAAATCCCTTCCTCAAAAAAAGCATATCAAAACTTCCTTCCCTTATTTTATATANNATTAATTTGTTAATTACTTCCTCAAAAATAAACCTCCTTACTCATTTTTCTCTTACATTTAATTATAACTTAGATTTTATAAAAGCTTTGTCATTTCTGTGAATTTTTTTGAAGCTAAACAGTTTTACTAACTGAAATACTGAATTATTTACTAACTTCCCTTCTTAAAGGGTACGTAAAGACCAACACAAAATGTAAGAAAGAAATCTCAAATTTCATTATCGTACAAGCATTTCTTACACGCTCCAATATCATATATTAATAGATTGAAAAGGTGGTGAAAAAAATTGCCGGAACGAAATGGGAAGAAATCACAAGCGGCCTATGGTTATATTACTCTGGTCGGTACAGATGCTATACTGGTAGAACCAAATGAGAATATTCACTTTAACCAACATGGCTCATTAAAAAATATACGATTTTCCCGGCAAAACGGTACATTAACCGTTTTAGAATCGGGAGACTATAAGATTGAATATACTTTGCTAATCGATGGTCCTGCCTCAACTTCGGTATATGGGATTTTCTTAAATCATTCTTTGGTTCCTGATAGCCTAACCAACTTTGGGATCACAAGACAAGTGAATAATGCTACGCTAATGCTTATAGGACAAGCTATTATCCCTATTCAAAAAAATTCAACCATTGCGCTTATAAATATAGGAGAGGCAACAGACACCCTATTGCCTATTTTGCAGAACAAAAGTATAAATGCTGCATCATTATCGATTGTGAAACTTAGTTGATCCTGATGTCTTACAACTGAAGAACAAAAGGGACCACAGATTTTGGTGTGGTCCCTGGTTACGTGTTCTCCGTTTAAATTTTTCACGAGTTATGCGAATCATCATAACCCGGCTTGTTTAGCCCGAAGAGCTGCTTCTGTATTATCAAAAGCATTTGGATATCTCCTTATAAGAGGGTCACTCCAAGTGTCCAAAGATAAAAGAAAAAGGGTGAACACCTTCAACTGGTGTTTCACCCTTTTAATTATCCTATACATATTGTTCTTCAATATAAAATCTTGTGTTTTGCAGAATCCTTTTTAAGTATCTCCATTTTGTGTTTGAAAATCTTGATAAAACGGTATGTTATTTATGTTATATAAGGTTGTATTTTCCCGATTTATTTCCGTACTTTTCCAACTGTTACTCTTCGTGTGCAGCAAAATATAATAATTCACTAATATTTGCCCATGCATTTAGGTATTCATATTTTTCCATGGTTACACCTCCTCTGCATATGGATCGGGTTCAGCTAACTTCTTTCCATCAAAAGTCCCATACTGTCTTACATTCCTATAGACTGTATCTACCCCTTTTCCACTAGATGAAACCGTTATTTGTTCATTCTTTCGAAAAAGTTCAATCCATTTCCGCGTTTGTCAGGTGTTGGTCAAGATAAACACTCGAAAATGCGGTAATCTCAGGGCGCCCATCTAATTAGGTATGCAGCGTACGATTTATTTCAAAGTGTAGTGGAAGAATGAACTCTACGCAGCGTAATTACATAAATATATATTGAAGTTCTATAAATGGAGGTATGGTACTATGTTGAATGAGTTACTGGATGCGAAATTGTCGTTATCACGCATTAAGTCGGAGGTCCTGAATTTAGCAGGGGAGCTGCTGGCGAATGAATCTGCGGATAGGGGCTTTGCCATTAAACGACTGCTTGAAATCGTGCAGTTTCTTGAGAATGGCGACGTTAAGACCAAAGATATCAAATTATAAAACTCCGATGTTGAAAAATCGTGAGCTAATTTGAAACGTCAAAACCCAAGTGATAAATGACCGGACCTGGGTGTCTGGTCATTTTTTACTTGGGTTTTGTCCAATAATTTATTATTTAAAATTAAGACACGTATTATCTCATAAAATTCTGTATAATGATTTATTTCGTAATGGACCAGATTATTGCTTAATTAAGCTTAATTAATGTACCAAGGTGAACAATCCAGGATGGATTTACTCCTACTTTGTCTTCACCTTTTAACCCCTTAAGAATCGCAACCCATTGACCACTTTTTTGACCAGTTTCTACCTTTTGTTTATGTAGAATTCCTTTCTTTAGTACAAATACATACGTCGATTTTCCAATCCTTATGATACTCGTTTCAGGAACTGCCAGTAATTGTTTTGACTGCAGAACTACGTCCAGAGAGGTAGAGTAGCCAGGATATAGACCTTTTTGTGAATCAAGACTTGCTGTAAAAGAATAGGATGGAATCGATTCAGGTTGTGAATCTTTATCCTTATTAACCGGTTCTTTATAGGTAGGATAATCACTGACCTCCGTTATTTTCCCGTTCCACTTCTTATTGGCAACTACATTAGAAGTGACGGTTATCGGTTGGCCTGGTGTAATTTTCGCTTTTTCTGCTTCAGTTAGCTTTCCTTCCATTTTAAACGGTTCATTAGAAGCGATTTCCATGATAGCTAATTGCTGATTTTCTTTTGCTTGGAAACCTTGCCCTACATTTTGGTTCAAGTTAACAATCACACCTGCAGTATTGCTAGAGACAATGAATGAATCGAGCTCGGCTTTGAGCTTTTCAGCCTCCAATGTATATTTCTCTACCTTTAATTCTGCTGCACGAAGGTCAGCTTTTGCTGTATTTAGTTCAGCATTAAGTGAACTTATTGATTGATCAGCTATATTATTATCTGGTTCAACCACATCAGTTAGATTGGTTGTATCGGTGGTAATGGTTGCGTTACTTGTACTAGGTGTAGAAGTAGACTCAGCTTCCAGTAAATCCAGTTCTAACGAAGTGATTTGCTCTTCCAGCTGTTTAACACTCGTTTCTGCTAATTGTTTATTTATTTCTGCTTGTCCCAGTTCTGCCTTTAATGCTGAGCCTTCATAAGAAAAGAGCTGTTGTCCTTTCGCAACCGTTTCCCCTTCTTTTACAAAAATCTCTTTTATCGATCCTTTTGATGCATTTACATAAATCGTATCAGTATGACTCTGTACAACACGGGCCGACACTGTTTTTGTTTTCATAAATGTTTGTTCTGTTGTAGGAATAAATACGAACTTATTTATATCCCTTTTATACAATTCAAGCATCGCTAAACTTAACATAACAAAAATAAGTATAAGAACCAGGATTCCAAGTACAATCAATTTCTTATGACGCGGGGTACGTGCTTGTTCTTTTTCTGTACCAATTCTCTTTGCTGTTTCCATAACCCTACCCTTTCTAACTAGATTATTAGCGAATTTTGCGATAAACTGTAAAACAAATTACTACTATATTGTCTAATTTTTACAAGTAAGTTTCAAGGTATATTTTAGATTATTCATTAATTATCTATTTTCCCTTTGATTCAATAGAAGGAATCGCGGTGGACACGTTCAATTATCTACTTTAATAACTTAAAAGGTACCAAGCGGAGTCACAGAAAAACGAAGAAGAGACAATCCATAAAAGCGTTTGGAGTGCATTTACCTTTTAATAACCAGAAACTGAAATAAATTACAGTAGTTAAGCTGTTGAACCTATGTTTTAATAGGAAGATAGTTTTATTTTGTTCTTTTAGCTGCGAGGTGTTCATAATGGTGCGAATAGAGGAAAATAGTAAGAGAAGCTGGTTGAGTCATATACGCAAAAATAAAGGAATGACTCAAGAGCAAGTTGCCTCAAGCTCCTTTATTGATAGATCTTATTATTCGCAGATAGAAAGTGGAAAACGAAGCCCTGGTCTAAATGTTGCTAAAAACATAGCAAAGGTGTTGAATTTTGACCCACTACAATTCTTCAAGGATGATCAAAATATCAGTTTACTTGAAGACACAGACTTAAACAAAGATATTTATGAACGCATTAAAAAACTAGACAGTGGACGAGTAGTCTACCTTTATAGCAATTATGAAAATTACTTGCAACATGCTATTTCGTTCCTTTTAATAGGTGTTAGCAAAAATACTCATTGCTTTTTGATTGATAATCCAGATAGTATGTCACAGATTAACAAAGGATTATTAACGAATCTAACCATAGGTGAAATCAATAAACAAATACATTTCATAAATTTGGAAGATTTTAAGAAACCAAAAACTGAAGTCGTTGTTGATCATTTAATCAAGATATTTAAAAAGATGGATGATAGGGAGTCCATCTATTTATGGTCGCACGAGCAACATGACGATTCTGATAACTGGATATGCCAGTTACAAAAACGTTTAATTTCAGAGGATATCAAATTAAGGAATAAAAAGATTTTAATTGTGTGCTCAAACAATGCTGCTATCGTATCTGCAGGAACACACATCAAAATGATGAGAGAATGTCCTTATCTCATGACCGATACTGAAATAGTCGAATCTCCCTTGTACCATTCAAATCAAAATTCGAGGATATTCCCCTCTCTTTTTATTCAGGAGAATATGTAGAACCGTTTACAATTGGCCATTTATTGGATAGAAATTTTTATAAAGAGGTGTTAACTTGACTAAGATGTTTCAATTATCAAATGATCTGGAAGTGAACAATTCAGCACATATATTGTATTTTTTTGAGGACCATAGTAGCTATCTTAATAATATGATTGCTTATATGAAAGCGGGAATTGAAAGAAATCACCATCTTCTGATCATTGAAAATACCTATTTATACAACGAGGCTGTAAAGAAAATTAATAAATTATTTCCAAATGAAGCTAGAAAGTTTATTCACTATATAGATAATTACTTTTTTTATCGTTGTTACGGTGATTTTCATATTCACAGTATTGTTGAACACTTTAGTGAAATATTAACTCCCTTTTTCAATGAAAAAATGAATATTCGTACATGGGCTCATGTAGAGTGGAAGGAACAAGATGACATTTCAAGTAAACTTGAAGAATTTGAACATCTAGCTGACTGCAGCGTAAACGAATTGGGTCTTATGTCAGTATGTGCTTACTCTGCTTCGGATGTGTCTGCGTCTCTTCAGACTAGAATGATGAGGAGTCATGAATATCTTATGACAGATAAAGAGTTGGTTCGGTCTTCCTTATATAGAAATTAAGTTTTCAGAAGTTATTATTGCCATCATCTGTGGTCTTTCTCGTTTAAATATGGATTTTCTTCAAAATCAGCTTATTCCTTAACAATCTTAGGAAACCAATTGATTGAGGAAATGCTTTTTTTAATAAAAAAACTCTTTAGGTCACCCCTCAAATATTTGTAGAA
>NZ_JBALPZ010000035.1:0-7396 GCF_036965645.1 Neobacillus drentensis | reverse complement strand
AACACACAAAAACTTTTCACTAGAAATGTTTCATACTACTATTTACATCTATATATTCATGAGGATCGACCTAGGAGGTTAAACATTGAAATCTGAGGAAAAGTTCAAAGAATTAGTGAAATACATTGAGGCAGTTAAAGCTTACTATATACCTGTTTTATTAGAAGAAAAAAATGAGTATAACAACGCGTTTATTAAAGGAAAGTTGAATGTATTGAATGACATTGCCAAAAAGATTAAAAAGTTGGAAAATTAGATGTTTTTTTTAGTTGGTTAGTAAAGACCTTTTCAAGTCTCACAGGACTTTGATTATAAGATCTTCGGTTAAATAAAAACCCTTTTATCCAAAAGACAAAAGGGCATTATATACATTGTTAATATAGATAAAAATTGACTTACAAAATCCCAGACTAGTTACAATAGGATAATCGTTTCATCAAGTTGAACAGAAGTTAATAAGTCTAGTTCTAATACTCTTTGAAACGTATAAGAAGACCCCATTAAAAGCTGTTCGTCAATAAATGCAGGATGACACATAATTTCCACGGTCTTACCAACTTCAACCCGGGATGCGAGATTTAGAAAATAATCTTCTTTAACGCCATCGCCGTAGAAATCAAAAAGTGCTAGATCTGAAAAGGACTTTACACCATCTATTCCCACAGTTCCATTTTTTCTGACAGGCAATCCATACTTTTGTGATAGATTTTTAACCACCGGTTGAAGTTCTTTCTTGGTATGAACATGATGATGGCTATCCAAATGGTCTGGTTTAAGCCCCGTTGAAATAAATCGTTCAATTTGAGCTGTCCATTCTCTCTCCACATCATCTAAGGAAATCTTATCCAAGTTTAAATGAGAAAGAGACCGAAATTGACCATTCTGATCCATTAAAGAAGGTACATCCTCTAATAAAGGTTTCCCGCAAGTAAGGACTAAATGAATTCCAACACGCAGATTCGAATGGTCTTTTGCCAAGTCAATCGCATGATTTGTTCCAGCCATATTCATCATCATCGTGGTTGAGTTTACAATTCCGTGTAAATGAGCATGAATAATTCCATAGTTTACGCCGGGACTGAATCCAAAGTCATCAGCATTAACAATTAGTTTAATCATATCCACTTCTCCTCAGGTCTTCTTACTCATTCCTGTAAATTAAATCCGCTGATAGATTTCTACCATTTCCTCCGCTAAGTCCTTCACTGTCATTGCATTCATTAAATGATCTTGTGCGTGAATCATCAGTAAAGAACTTTCTGCTTTTTCTCCCCTGATTTCAGCTTGGATCAGCGACGTTTGGATAAGATGGCATTCATTCAAGGCTTTTTCTGCTTCCTCTATTTTCTCCCTGGCGTATTCAAAATCTCCTTTTTTTGCAGCATGGATGGCTTCCATTGCTGCACTTCTTCCATTCCCACTGTGGAGAATGATTTGAAAAATCGTCGTTTCTAGGTCCGACATATTGGCTTCCTCCCCAACTGGTCATTCTTCATTGAAACTGTGGAAGATAGGGTTTGTGAACCTCTAGCATTTCATCTAATAGCACTTTAGCCATTCGATCACTCGGAACAAATGGATTAATTGTCATAGCCAATAATGCCTTTCTGCGGTCCCCCGTTACCGCGGCTTCAATCGCTACCCGTTCAAAAGATTTCACTTGTGAAACTAGCCCGCTCACCTGGATCGGTAATTCACCTACAACCATTGGGATGGGGCCATCCTTTGTAATGACACAACTCACTTCTACAGCGGCATCATATGGAAGGCTTAAAATGGCACCGCTATTCATGGTATTGACAGCCTGAATATCGCGCTTATCCGTATACATGGAATGAATCAGCCTTACAGCGGCATCACTATAGTAAGCACCTCCTCGTTGTTCTAACTGAGGAGGCTTAATGGCCAATTCGGGATTTTTGTAGAGCTTAAATAACTCTGCTTCTAGCTCTCTAACCACCGTCGCGCGAGTCTTGCCTTCTTGAAAATCCATCAGCTCTTTTTCTAGCATTTCTCCATGCTTAAAATAGTAATGGTGATACGGGCAAGGAAGAAGGTTTAAGGCCCTTAGGAAATCAGGCTCCCATCCCATGGCATGTATATTCTGCATCGTAATCGTTTTTTCAGGGTTGGTAAGAATGGATATGACACGCTCCTTAACAGATACCCCATCCACAAACACATCTAGTCCATACACCAAATGGTTAAGACCGGCAAACTGAATTCTAACCCTTTTATGATCCACATTTAAGAGTTTGGCAACGCCCATTTCCATCCCAATTGGGACATTACATAGTCCGACTACTTTTTTTATAGGACTGTACCTTAGCACTGCTTCTGTCACCATACCTGCCGGATTTGTAAAATTAATCAGCCAGGCATCCGGACAGAGTTCCTTCATCTCCTTACCAATATCAAGAATAACCGGTATAGTCCTAAGTGCTTTAAATAGACCGCCCGGACCATTCGTCTCCTGACCTAAGACACCATGCTTTAAGGGAATAAACTCATCTTTACTGCGGGCTTCAAGCATCCCTACCCGAAATTGAGTGGTTACGAAATCAGCATTTTCTAGAGCTTCCCTGCGGTCTAAGGTCAAATGAATTTTAATGGGGATACCAGCTTTTTCAACCATTCTTTTCGCCAGATTCCCCACGATTTCAAGTTTTTCTTTTCCTTCTTCCACATCCACAAGCCAGATTTCACTAACGGGCAATTCCGGATAATACTTGATAAACCCCTCGATTAATTCAGGGGTATAGCTGGACCCGCCTCCTATAGTGGCAATTTTCAGACCAGAATTCATATTTCCACACCTCTTGTTGAATGAAATAGTATGTTTCCCATTAAATATTTAGTGAATCGATTGATTTGGACGATTGTTCTGCCTTTTGTTTCTTTGCCTCAACTCTTCCCTGTGCCATAACAAAAGGGATATAAACAACGATCGAAATGGCTAAATTTACGGCAGCTAAAATCGCCCCAGAAATGTGCCCTCCGGTCGCTAGCAAGCCGCCTAATATGGCAGGTGTAACCCAAGGAATATCCGCAACAACTGGATGAACCAATCCTAAACTAACTGCAGAATAGGCAACGATTGTCATTATGATAGGGCCGAGGATAAATGGAATAATCCAAAGCGGGTTTAATACAATCGGCAATCCAAAAAGAATCGGTTCATTGATTTGGAAAATGCCAGGAGGGGTCCCTAATGCTAGTAGCTGCTTATTGCGTTTCCGTCCGGCAATAAACATGGCAATAATTAACCCTAGAGTCGCCCCTGATCCCCCCAAATAAACAAAGGCATCCAAAAAGTTTCCTGCAAGGATATGATACTGACTTAAATCATCTACCCCTTTCGCATACATATTGACATTTTCTTGGCCCAGCTTTGTCAACAACGGCGTTGTAATGCCGCCTAGAATATTGGGGCCATGAAGTCCAAGCATCCAGAAGAGATGTACCAGCAAAACGATTAAAATGGAAAATGCCATTGAATCTACAGCACCCGTGAGCGGTGAAACCAGTACCTTATTGATCCAATCATTCAGGTAGACACCATCACTAATAAACGTACGAAGAATAAGTCCGAGTAAACCCATAATAAAGATGGTCGCCATTCCTGGAAGCAGCTTTGCAAACGAACGAGCTACTGCTGGCGGGACTCCATCCGGTAACTTAATCACTAAATACTTCACTTTTGCTAAACGCACAAATATTTCGGTTGCCACAATCGCAACAATGATTCCTGTAAATAAGGAGGTAGCATTAAAATACCCCCAATTAATAAATCCCCATGCACCTCCCGTGACAGCTTTACCTCCATCCGGTGTCATTGTAACATTTGCCACCTGAGGTATCAGCAGGAAAAAGGAAGCAGCCGCTATTAGCATGGCCTCGAATCCATCATCACCATAAGATTTTGCTAGTTTATAAGAGATACCAAACACAGCAAAGACTGTCATGAAGGCAAGAGTTCCCCACCAGATATCCCCGCCAAGCGTATTCCAGTTCTTTCCGAAAATTGATACCATTAAATTTTGATAGTATTTTCCAACACCAGGGACCGAGCCAAGATTATTAAATAAGACCGCTAAGGAACCAATCATCGTAATCGAAATCATCCCTACTAATGCGTCACGAATGGCAAGAAGATGTCTGTTATTACCCAGCTTATTTGCGAACGGCATAATAAATTGATCAATGATATTCATCATGTCCTTCACTCCCCTTTAATTAAGTTGATTGCATGTTTTAAAACTTCCTCGCCATTGCAAAGTCCATAATGCATTGGGTTAATGGAATCCACCGGTATACCCCTTTTCTCTCCTTCCTTTTTTAACTTGGCTAGTAAGAAGCGAACTTGTGGACCTAAAAGAAGTACATCGGCCTCTTGCAAATGGTTATTTACTTCCGTTGAGCCAACAGCCCAAATTTCACAGTCAATCCCTTGTTTTTTTGCACTTGCTTCCATTTTTGAAACTAAAAGACTTGTGGACATACCAGCTGAGCAGCATAACAAAATCTTCACACTTCTTCCCCCTTATAACTTAGTAAGCGTTTTCAAAAAGTGAAGCCTTTAATAGCGAGGTATTTGGGTTACTCCCCCTTTATCGATCATCATTGATAAAAAGTAGTGTGACTATGTTCTAAACTCATTGTAATAACAATTCGAAATATTTACAATACTTAAAATGAATTTGTAGTAACTTTTCTAAATTTGTAATTACATATTCCGAAACTTGTCTTTTTAGTACCTTTTTTTTCTTTTTTTTGGTAATCTAGTAGGTAAGGGGGATGTTCAGGATGATTGAGGAGTCCAAAGAAGCTAACGCTTTGCATCATAAAGTGAAGGATGCCATTATCCAATTAATAAATAATGGAGAATACAAGCCAAACTCACAGCTCCCTACAGAAGCAGAGTTTTGCGAGAAATATGGCGTCAGTAGAACAACGGTTCGAACCGCTCTACAGCAGTTAACAACTGAAGGTTATGTATACCGCAAACGAGGAAGCGGAACTTTTGTATCCGGAAACAAAGTTAAACAAATCTTGACCTCTACTGTTGAACGATTTTCTAAACAAATGACTATGCAGGGAAAAAAGCCATCCATTAAAGTATTAAATCTGGACGTCATTCCCGCTGATCAATTCTTAAGTGAACAGCTTCATATCCAAAATGGAGAACCTGTTAATAGACTGGAGCGGATTCGCTTTGTTAATGATCAACCGATCCAAGTCGAAATTTCGTATTTACCTTGGTACAAAACTCCTTCATTGGACAAAAAGGGCTGTGAAATCTCATTATACCAGCTTTTAGAACAACAATTTCATTTGAAAATCAGCAGAACCATCGAAAACCTTGAATTGTTTACAGCAGATCAAGAGACTGCAGACAGACTTCATATTAGCGCTGGTGATCCCTGTTTTGTCTTATATACGCATGCCTATTTAGGTGATGAAACGGTTATTGAATATTCTAAAACCATTTATAGAAGTGACCTTACCCATTTTGTCATTGAAAGAAATTATGAAAATGAAACAAATCCATAGGCAGCTTGCTTTAATCTATAAAAAAACACAGTGTCAACGTAAATGTACCTCATCGTGTAGACAGTTAATAAAGTCTAGCGTTGGGGTACATTTTTGTATCATTAGAAAGTACAACGGGAGAAATAAACCCAAGAGACGGAGAACAATTGAGTAAAAAGATATTTTCAGAAAAAGAGAATCGAAGTGACTTGAACTCACACAAAAAAACAGGCAGAACGCACCTCATTGAAATAAGGTGCATTCTGCCCGGAATGTCAATTCGGTAACAAGTATTAACGTTAATAATTTATCGTTTCATCAGTATAAAGGTTATGTATGAATAAAAAAACACCTCTATTTACAGTTTGGTCCTATCCTATCACAGGTAATAAAAAACATGGAATATTAGTAATTTTGTAAATTTTTTCTCCTTTTTGCATAAATTTATACTAATAGGAAAATCAATATTATTTTATACGTGGAAAATTGGGACAACCTCATTTTGAATTTCTTCTTACTACTATTTTAAATCCTAGTCAAATAAATTTAATAACTTACTAGGAGGTGTTAAATTGGACAAACCATGCAATCAGCCTTATGAAGTCAATATTTTTTGTATACATTGTGGACTTCCAATTGACAGAGATGAACCTTATTTCACATATATAGAAAAGGATTTAAATGGTCAAGAGGTTTATTGCTGTGATGAATGTTCCTAATAAGAAAGGCTGCCATTTACAGTCTTTTTTTTTAATATTATCAATTGAAGGCGTTTGACGTTGACACTCGGGAATTAGGGTACTGTCCAAAAAAAAAGACCGAGTGCACTCTGGTCTAGGTAAAATGAATCCTTAATATTACTAAATTGGCTTATAGCCGCATTTATTGACAAATCATCAACGTTATCCCGTTCATCTTCTATCAATCTATAAAGTTCTTTTGAATCATTCCGCCGAAGAATCAGGAATTGGAAACAGTTCTGATAACCGTATTATTTTTCCATCGACATCTTTAAATACAATGTGATCACGAGTGAATTTACTGGGGCTGTCAATGCCACAAGCCGCAGCTAAGGCAAACAAACCATGGCGTACATTAATGATATAGTTCATGACTCGCCATTTCTTCTCCTCAGGCACAAGTGCTTCTTGATATTTTGGGTCAGTGGTCGTTACGCCCGTAGGACATTTCCCAGTATGGCATTGAAGGGCCATAATACAGCCGTTAGCGATCATAAATCCTCGCGCAGAGTTCACGGCATCTGCACCGATCCCAAGGGCAATGGCTATTTTATCGGCTGAAATTAATTTTCCTGAGGCAAAAATTTTTAGCTTTTTTCGGATTCCATACTGATAGGCCTTATCAATAACGGCAATTAAAGCAGGATATAAAGGAAGCCCCATTGTATCTGCCATTGATTTGTAAGTGGCGCCTGTTCCACCTTCTCCGCCATCAACCGTAATAAAGTCCGGATAAATCTTAAGATGATTCATGGCCTCGAAAAATTCATCTAAACTGGTTGGATATCCAACAACCATTTTGATTCCAACAGGTTTTCCACCTTCATCTTGCAGCATTTTGATAAACTCTAACGTTTCTAGCGCATTATGCAAAAACGGAAAGCGATTGGGTGAATTAATGGTCTGCCCCACCGGAACCTTACGAATATTGGCTACCTTCATTGTAACCTTCGACCCCTCCAGATGTCCGCCACGTATTTTTGCTCCTTGGCCGAATTTAAGCTCAAATGCTTTTATATTCGGTTCCTGGGCTTTACACTTAAATTCATCAATAGAGAAATTCCCCTCATCATCGCGAAAACCAAATAAACCAGGACCGATTTGAGCGACCACATCTACACCAC
>NZ_JBALPZ010000034.1:111495-111771 GCF_036965645.1 Neobacillus drentensis | reverse complement strand
CCATGCCCTGGATAGTAGCCTCCGTGACCGTGATGGTATCCATATCCCGGATATCCTACCTGAGCAGGATAGTACGTTCCATGGCCGTGGTGATAACCACCACCCGGATAATAACCGCTGTGTCCATGTTGATAGGTTCCAGGTTGCTGTCTTTCTTCCATTCTAAAATCCCTCCTTTATGATTAACTGTAAACAGTGTATGTCTACACTCCAAGATTGGAATAGATACATGCCCATTATGTTTCTAAACATTAGAAAATCTTCACAACTTCCACA
>NZ_JBALPZ010000034.1:91766-111291 GCF_036965645.1 Neobacillus drentensis | reverse complement strand
ATTGGTGCCGGCACCAATCTATTTTTTTGCTCTCTTCTAAATGAAAAAAAGGCTGCAGAATGAATTATGCAGCCCATTATCGTTATTCAGTTATTATCATTCCATTTTCCCCTAATTCACCCCTACTTGGTTCCAAGCGGAAGCAACGGCATTGTACTGGGTGCTGCCTGTGCCATATAGATCGGCAGCGGCTGCAAGCAATGAGGCGCGCGCATCGTTAAAGTTACTTTGTGGGTTTAGATAAACGTTTAGCGCACGATAGTAGATTTTCTCAGCAACGGCTGTTCCTAAACCGGAAATGGTTAAATAAGCAGCCTTGTTAGGAATTCCACTATTGGTATGAACCCCGCCATTATCGGAAGTAGTGTTGACATAGTTTTTCATATTATCAGGCTGTCCATAAAGTGTTGGGTCAGCTAAACTACGGAGTGCATCCCCTGATTTATTTGGTGTGTACACATCCTCACCAACTAAATAATCCCCTTTATCTAAGAAAACACCAAACGTATCGGAAATCGACTCATTCAAGGCACCGGATTGGTTCACATAATCTAACCCTGCCGTTCTTTCCGTAACAGCGTGCGTTAATTCATGGGCGACCACATCGAGAGCGCCTGATAAAGGTCTAAACGTTACGCCGTCGCCATCCCCATAGACCATTTGTGATCCATTCCAGAAGGCATTATTGTAATTTCGGCTATAGTGCACCGAAGAACGAATCGTTGCACCATTGTTATCGAAGCTATTTCGATTAAACGTATTTTTATAATAATCGTAGACTTTGCCCGCATAGTAGTTGGCATCTACGTCAGCTCCCTGTGATACAGCATTAAATTTATTATCAGGATCTACAGAATAATTACCTGGTAACACGGTCCGGCTTTGTGCCGTTCTAGTTTCAATTACCCCTGACATAGGCTTCGTCACATCATATAAATAGTAAGTACCGTTTGAATAATAAGTATTAAGAGTTTTATAGTCCCCTAATACTCCGTATCCGGAACCTGTTGTAGCAGCGTCCGCCACAGCATTATAGGAATCTAACACATTCCCATTCACAGCATCCACATATATTACCCAATTTGCTCCATAAGGCTGGATGAATTGAAGGTTAGTTTTATAGGCTAGAAAGAATTGATCAGCTTTTCTATAAACGACTAATTCGGCCTTTTCAACCGTATCTTCAAATTTCACACCGTTTGGACCTGCCGCATCATTAGTTAAGGTTTCCTCTTTCGTTAAATTAATAGATGCCCAGGCTCTAGCAAGTGCTTGATCCTTAGTCAGCTGAGCTTTCAGATTCCCCTTGAAATAGTTAGATGCCTCAGGAAAAACGTCCCCATTAATCGCAGTAATGATACCATTTTTATCCGTGTGCACCTTGAATTTTGCCCCATCTACCGGAATACCTTGCACAGATTGAACAAAATTATAGTGCTTGCTGCCAAGCTCGTCGGTCTGAACATCCAGTAAAGTTAAATCTTTATCTGCATCTAATTGATACAGTGATTTATTATCTTTTAAAAATTGTTTTACGGATGCTTGATCTTTATAGGCCTTAGTAGATAGTTTACCGTGGACGAAGGAGGGAACCGTTTGCCCCTTTTTCCAAGTGACCTTTGCATCCTTGCCAAACTGGCTTGCATCCTTTGAAACGGCAGCATTATTCGCAATCGTGTTGGCCGCAGCCGATATTGGCAGCACCGTTCCAACCGTTAATCCTAATGCTAGCATGATAGATGTTCTCTTCTTCATCGTTTCCCAGCCTCCTAATTATCTATTTGTTGTTTGTTGCAAAAACATCATATCATGGCAAAAGCATCCACATAATTGGGAAAAAAGCGCTGAGATAGAGGGTCAGCACTTGTCGATTCTTGTATTTCTATTAAAAATCCCAACGCCCCTATTTACTAGTGTTGGGAAAATTTATAAACTTCTATATTCATGGAGTGATAAAAGATCATTTCACACAAAAAAATAAAAACTCCATTTGGATGAATGAAGTTTTTTAAGTCGGTTATGAAGTTGAATTCTTGCATTATTTCTTCTTTGATAAGATTATCTTTTCCATGCTTTTATTAATCAAATGATTTCCTGCTAAAAAGACAGCAATGCATATGATGATAGACCATAGACCCAAACGGCTTAAATAAATATTACCAATAAAAATAATGATTAACAGCCATCCAAACTTAAGGAACCAATAGAGGAAGTGCATGAACTCCATCCTTTCGATAACACTTTATCTTAATATTCACTGATACCACTTCAATTTTCAATCAATCGGATTTCACAACTTCCCCTGTTTTACCTGCTCTACAGCCAATTCTTCCGGCCGCAAGTAAAGGTGGTCCTAACTTTCATAAAATCATACATCAGCGCGGCCTTCCTGCCCTTTTCAGAATTGGGATTGATCTTTGGACGAAGACATTCCATAAATTGTGTATCACATTCACAGGATGATAATCCGCGGCTCAGGCAGTAATCATGTTTTTGACAGCAGGCATCTACATCATTAATCGGTGCTCCAGGGCCGCTGCAGCCCGGCCCGCACCACTTATACCTCGGAAAAATACAGAATGAAAAAGGACTCCTTCTCCTTTTATCTTGCATATTAACACCTCCCTAACCTCTTTCTATTAGGGTATGAAAATATAATTTGGACGAAAGAGTCATATATCCAATCCGAAAAGTAGGAAATACAGAACTTTTCTATTTTAAGAAAATAATTTATTTGATATAACTAACATAATAATCCATGTTCTTTTTCACATAATTAAATAGTTTAGTTACACTTTTTTCCAATCCACCCTCAGAGATTGTATCAAAATAGAAATAGGTGGAAAAATAGTACTATACATAGAGGGGTAGATCCGTTTGGTACTTTTACGCCTGCTTAAGGCTCTTATACAAAAAAATTCATTTATCTATCTTCTGATTGCTCTGATTCCATCAGTGGCTGTCAGTACGGTCTTAGCCCAGCACCAAGTGAGAGTGGTGAAAAGTGAATATAAACTCAAGGCACAAGAGTATGCGAACTTTCATGCCATGAATATTGAGAAGTTTGTCGAGGAGACAGTCGGACGCTTAGACATGCTCGCCACCTCCATTAATGTTCAGCACAGTGACTTAAAAGATATAGATAAGATCCTCCGGGAAACCAAGGGTAAGGACCCGCGTTTTTCTGGTTTTTATTGGGCTAATACCAAAGGGGATATTGTGATAAGTACCAATAACATCACAAGTCCTGTTAATGCTAGTGATCGTCCTTACTTTCAGCAGGCACTCCATTCAGCGCAAACCAGTATTTCAGAAGCACATTATGGAAGGGTAACAGGAAGGTATATTATATCGATCGCAACCCCAATTGTAGAAAACCGCAGGGTTAAAGGCGTATTTGTTGCCAGTTTGCGTATGGATGAAATAAAAAAAGAAATAACAAGGTTAGTAAAGAATGAACGAATCATCATAACGGATGTATCCGGAAAACCATTAATTCAAACTGGGAGCATTTCTAAACAATATAACGTCAAATCCATTATGAAGGTTTCCAGGGTACCATGGACCATTACGGCTTATGTGAACCCTAATAACAAAAAAGTATTTTGGGAAACCTTTCTGGCCAATCTCATCATCCTCTTAACTTTTATGAGTATTATCTTTCTATTAGCTCACTATTTGCTTTTAAAAAGAAAGGTCCAAAGGGAAAAAGAACAGACAGAACTGCACAAACTAGAGCTGATTGGCAATCTCGCTGCTAGTACAGCCCATGAAATTAGAAATCCGCTTACAGGGATTAAAGGTTTGATAAAACTTTTAAGCGAAGAAAATAAGGACGAAAAGTCACAATTCTATTTTAACGTCATTCACTCAGAGATTGACCGAATCAATGCGATTGTCAGTGAACTGCTTATCCTTGGCAAACCAACTGCCTACACACACATGATTTGTGATGCAAATGAAATAGTTTCCGAAATTGCACCCATTATTTCATCAGAAGCTAATTATGCAAATGTGGAAATAGCCTTTCACTACCATCCGGAAAATCTGCCGGTATCTTGTGTGAAAGATCAATTAAAACAAGTCATCCTTAACCTCGCGAAAAATGCCTTTCAGGCGATGCCCTATGGCGGAATTCTATCCATCCATATAAACAAGCAATCCGACTTCTGCCGGATTACAGTTAGCGATAACGGTGTTGGTATGAGCAAAAATCAAATTTCACAAGCCTTTAATCCGTTCTATACTTTAAAGAAAGACGGTTCTGGTCTTGGATTAACGGTTTGCAAGCGGATTATAGATTCCTACGGGGGAGAAATTAAGATACACAGTAACCCCAACCAAGGGACAGAAGTTGAAATACTTCTGCCTATAGCCAATCAATCATAGCTTCAATTTTGAAAAACGAATACTAAACAAAACGCTTAGAGTAGAAATCCTCTAAGCGTTTTGTTTAGTGTGGAACAGAAAATTGGAACTACTGAGGCCTTTCGATTTCAAAAATCTCGCCGATCTTTGCATAATCATTACCAGCCAATCGGCTTACCGCAGCCAAGCCTTTGGGATCAATTCTTCCATTTTCATAAAGGCTGCTGTCAATATGAAAATGAACAATTCTGCCAATGATAAAATCACAACTAGGTGAGTCCGAGCCCTCCCGGCCTACTTCCAAGGAACGTTCTAATCTGCACTCCATTCTAATTTTAGCTTCATTAACACCTGGTGTAGAGATCTCTACGCTGTTTACAGGAGTTAATTGAGCTAATTCAATTTCACTTTGATCTGGCGGCAGGCTGGCGGCTGTTTTATTGATTGATTCCACGTTTTGTTCATCAACAATATGAACGACAAATTCTTGGGACCCAATAATATTTCTCGCCGTATCCTTTTGTTTCCCTCCTGAGCGTTGAATAGCTAACGAAATCATTGGGGGATTAGCAGATACAATATTAAAATAGCTAAAGGGGGCGCCATTCAATACACCCTCCTTTGATAAGGATGTAACGAAAGCGATTGGTCTAGGTATAATACTTCCAATTAAAAATTTATAATTTTCTCTCTCGGTATTTTTAGATGGATCTATGGAAATGATCATTGAGCCCACTCCTCGCTATTAGTCTAAAGAAAATCCATCTTATTATAGCATTTTTTCCAAATTTTATGCTATTTGGAGTTTAATTAATACTGAACGCCTCTTTTATCCCAAATGTTGATTCGAAGATAAATGGTTTAAGATTTGCTGATAGGCAGATGCTTCCTTTACCATACCCTTATATTGATACATTTTACTAATCTTTCGGATCGGTGAAGGATTCTGTGGCTGCAGTTCCATCTCCCAAGCGAAACAATCAATTGCTTTATCATATTGTTTAAATTCCGCATAAAGGTCACCCAAATCCATCATCCTATCAGGATTTTCCACTAGATCCCCCATTTCCTTTACTTTACGAATTACCTCTGAAGTTGGAAATGTTCCCTGAAACAGTAAGATTTTCTCCTGAACAGCAGGAAGATCATGTATTTCAAGAAGCCGGACTGTTAATTGAAACAGTTTGTTCTCCCATAGTAGATGGGGATGGTTGTCAGGCAAATGCTCCAATACAAGTATCCATTCATTTATATGAGCTAGGACAAAGCCGGGCTCGGATTTCTCCCAAATCTGTTCGAGCATATCATTATAAGCAGGTGGAAGGTCCTCGATATAGGGGAATAAGCACAAGGCAGCTGTCTCCATCCTTCCAGCTTGCAGCATTTTTTCCAATGTAGATTTTGCATCAGGCAAGTAATGAAATGGATTCATATCAACCTGACTTAATAAAAGAATCCAATCTTCCATCGTGATAAAGTGTAAGGCTATATCTGTAAATTCTTCAATTCTGCCAGTATCCGGGAATTCTAACCAGAGCAATAATGCCGCTAGACCATCTTGTTTGGTTAGCAGGAATTCTCTTTCCTTTTGTTGGGAATGATGTTTGAAACAGTGCACTTCCACAAATAGTGGATCTTTTTCATAGAGAGAGGGTAAATTCTTGGAATGATAAAGTTGGTGATAGGAATTGAATTCATGTGAATCCAAGCGTTCCTTTGCAGATTTTAATGACGGAGAGAAATCATGTAAGAGCCGTGCAACTTGAAAGGATTTTAAAAATTTGCCGCTTCTTTTAAAGTGGTAATAGACTTTATCTAATAGATTGATTAGCTGTTCTTTTTCATAAAAGGCGTCAAGTGTGGTGGCAATGAAGGCAACTTCCTGAAGCGAAAAATGGAGTTGCAGATGAGAGAAAAGTTTACTCTTTGCAGGAATCGTAACGGATTGATGAGGCATGAGTGCTGCTAAGACTGGATGAAAGGTATCAAGGACAATCCCCTGGATAAAGACCTTTTGGATAAAGGTACCTTCTTCTATATGACCGAGCTTTGCTCCATAAACCAATGTATTTTTATAATAAACCAAGTACCATTTTTCTTCATTCTCCGTTAATATCTCGAATACCTTGCTCCTAGCAAAAACCGCCCCGCGAACAAGCTTTCCTTTAACGGTTTGTTTTTTATCTTTAATTGAAATTTCATTACCCATTGCACTCGACCCCTTCCTCACTGACAACTGGTTCTTACTAAAGTATATCATAAGTTTGGAACATAGGGGCGGAAATGGCAATCGGTTAAATAGGACGAGCCACACATATACTAAATATTTCCCAAAATTTGAATAGGGTCTGCTTCTTCACAGAAGCAGAACCCGCCTTAGCCTATATAGAATAATCTTCAGGGATAAACACCTTTAGCTGCTTTGGTTTTACATATACTTCTTCACCTGTTTTTAGGTCGAGACTTCGAAAATATTCCTTCGTTAATTCAGCCTCTAAATAGTCGCCGGTATCTTTTCGAATTAATTCAACCTGGACTACTGCACCAATTTGATGGATATAGTTCACTTGTGCGGTTGCATAATCCTGTCGATATTCTCGTTTGATACTAATATCATGCGGCCTCGCATACCCAACCGCATTTGTATTAATGGTCTCGGCAAACTCAGGAGCATCGACTTCAAACTCCCCATGCTGCAGCTTTCCATTATGCAAGCGGCCTTTAAATAGATTCACATTTCCTAAGAAGTGATAGACAAACGGACTATTAGGCTGTTCGTATACTTCCTCCGGCGTGCCAATCTGTTCAATTTTCCCTTCGTTCATCACCACAATCCGGTCGGCCACATCAAGCGCCTCCTCTTGGTCATGAGTCACAAAGATACTCGTAATTTGATAATCATCATGCAGCCTTCTAAGCCAGCGGCGAAGATCTTTTCGAACCTTAGCATCCAAAGCCCCAAACGGTTCATCCAATAAAAGGACCTTAGGTTCAACGGCTAAAGCTCGTGCCAGTGCCACACGCTGCCTCTGTCCTCCCGATAAATGGGAAGGATATCGATTGGCAAAGGCCTCAAGTTTTACTAGCTTCAATAATTCATTGACTTTTTCTTTTATCTCACTTTTAGAAGGCCGATCTTTTCGTGGACGAACCTTTAAACCATATGCCACATTATCAAAAACAGTCATGTGCCGGAATAAGGCATAATGCTGAAAAACAAAGCCCACCTTGCGCTCTTTTGCACTCAAAAGAGTAATATCCTCATCACCAAACAGAATGACACCTTGGTTTGCTTCTTCTAGTCCTGCAATGATTCTTAATAGAGAGGTTTTCCCTGATCCTGAAGGGCCGAGGAGTGCAACGAGTTCTCCGGTTTGGATGTCTAGATTAATTTGTTCAAGGGCTTGAAAGTTACCGAACGACTTAGAGATGTTTTTAATTTGAATGCTCATATTAGGCCTCCCCCTCTTCAGATACCATGGATTTGTGTGCTTTCCATTCAATAATATTTTTGACAATTAATGTAATAATGGCGAAAAGTGACATTAAAGATGCAACAGCAAAAGCGGCCGAGAATTGATATTCATTGTATAAAATTTCGATGTGAAGCGGCATAGTATTTGTCATTCCTCTTATATGCCCCGAGACAACCGATACCGCACCGAATTCCCCAATAGTACGAGCAGTACACAAGATGACTCCATATAATAAACCCCATTTAATATTCGGCAAGGTTACCAGCCAAAATGTTTTCCAGCCGCTTGCCCCAAGCGTCATAGAAGCTTCTTCATCAGAGTTCCCTTGTGTCTGCATTAGCGGAATTAACTCTCTTGCCACAAATGGCAGAGTAATTAACAATGTGGCCAGCACAATACCTGGAACGGCAAAGATAATTTTTATATCATGCTCCATAAGCCATGGACCAAATAATCCGCGAGAGCTGAATAACAATACAAACACAAGCCCTGCAATAACAGGTGAGATGGCAAACGGCAGGTCAATAATCGTAATCAAAAGACTTTTTCCTTTAAAATTAAACTTCGTAATCGCCCATGCAGCGGCTACACCGAATATTGCATTAAGCGGAACCGCTATTACAGCCACAGTTACTGTTAATTTAATCGCCGATAATGCATCCGGGCTGCTGATTGCTTCAAAAAACACGGCACCGCCCTTTTCAAAGGCTTTAATAAATATAGCCGCAAGCGGTAAAACAAGAAACAAAGCTAAAAATCCGATTGCTAAAAAGATTAATAGATAGCGAACCCACCGTGGTTCTGCCTCTTTTCTCGATTTTTGTACCTGTGGAGTTGAGTATTGCAAAGAAACATGTCCAGACATCATTTACACCCCGTTCATTAAATAAATTTTCGATTGGTCCACCATTGTAATAAATTAATGACTAAAAGCATTAAAAAGGAAAAAACAAGCATGACGGCCGCTAGGGCGGTAGCCCCTGCGTAGTCATATTGTTCAAGCTTCGTCATAATTAACAGCGGGGTAATTTCTGTTTTCATTGGCATATTTCCAGCAATAAACACCACAGAACCATATTCGCCAAGCGACCTGGCAAAGGCCAAGGCGAATCCCGTCAGAGCAGCAGGCATCAGTTCTGGAAAGACTACTTTTACAAACGTTTGAAGCCGGTTAGCCCCTAGGCTTGCGGATGCTTCTTCTACTTCCTTATCCACGTTTTGTAAAACCGGCTGCACGGTTCGAACCACAAAGGGAAGACCGATAAACATTAAAGCGATCATAATACCAAGCGGTGTAAAGGCCACTTTAAAGCTTAAAAATTGTCCAACCCAGCCATTTTCCGTATACAATGTGGTTAAAGCAATCCCTGCGATTGCTGTTGGCAAAGCAAAAGGTAAATCGACAAGTCCGTCGATGATACGCCGGCCTGGAAATCGATAACGGACAAGAACCCAAGCGATTAAAACGCCAAAAATAACATTAATCGCTGCCGCCATTAGCGCGGCACCGATACTTAATTTATAGGATGCGATCACCCTTGGCTCCGAAATGGTTTGCCAGATTTTTTCCCAAGGGGCAGTCGCTGAATTGATAAAAATCATCGATAATGGCAAGATCACTAGAATGCTGATGTAGGTCATCGTGAACCCTAGTGACAGTCCAAAACCAGGCAAAACGCCCGTTTTCTTTTTTAATAGACCCATGAGGTTGACCCCTTCCGATTTAGATACAAAGGGAGCACGAATGCCCCCCTTTTCTTATTTTGGCTGATAGATTTGGTCAAATGTTCCGCCATCATTAAAATGTGTTTCCTGCGCCTTTTTCCAGCCGCCGAAGTAGTCATCAATGGTAACCATCTTAATAGTCGGGAATACATTCGCATATTTTTTCAAAATCTCTTCGTTACGTGGGCGGTAAAAATTCTTCGCAATAATTTCCTGTCCTTGGTCTGAGTACAAATATTTTAAATAAGCCTCAGCTACTTCTCTCGTACCCTTCTTATCTACTACCTTATCAACTACAGCGACAGGTGGTTCAGCGAGAATACTAAGCGATGGATTTACAACTTCAAACTTATCTTTTCCTAACTCATTCAAAGTAAGATAGGCTTCATTCTCCCAGGCAATTAAAACATCGCCAATGCCGCGCTCTACAAAGGTTGTCGTAGCTCCGCGTGCTCCAGAGTCCAGTACTTCAACGTTACCATATAATTTACTCATAAAGTCTTTGATTTTCTTTTCATCATTACCATACTTTTCCTGTGCATAGGCCCAAGCTGCTAAGTAATTCCATCTCGCGCCGCCAGATGTTTTTGGATTTGGTGTGATGACCGATACTCCTTTTTTCGTTAAATCATCCCAATCCTTAATTCCCTTAGGATTCCCTTTTCTAACTAGGAAGACAATGGTGGAAGTATACGGTGTCGAGTTATCGTCTAGTTTCTTCTGCCAATCTGTAGAAAGTAACTTCCCCGTGTCAGCAATTGCATCGATATCATAAGCTAGCGCCAAGGTAACCACATCCGCTTCTAGTCCATCAATAACAGCACGTCCTTGACTTCCTGAACCGCCATGTGACTGTTGAATCGTTACCTGCTGACCTTCTTTCTTCTCCCAGTATTTAGCGAATTCCTTATTATACTCTTCATATAACTCCCTTGTCGGATCGTAAGAAACGTTTAATAACTGAACAGGGTCCTTCTTTTTGGTTGTTTCTGAGTTTGAGGCTTCCTCTTTTTTGGTTGATGTTTGCGTACTAGACTTTTCTGTGCTGCTGCATCCGGCTAAAATAAGTGCCAGTAACGTAAGGACTAGTGTGAATTTGTATAAGTGTTTCATTTTGATTCCCCCTTTTAATATATAAAAGCTGCCTAATTTCTATAAGGATATGTAAAATTAAGCAGCCTTCAGTTGACTGATCGGCTAGTCTTAAACTCTTTGATTTTTGGCAGAAGAACGTCTTGCCTCAAAGCGAGTTTTTTCTGTCTTATCAATTTGCGTAATTGCTCCATCATGAATCGTGATGATTACAGATCCATACTCGATATTTTTTAATGCCTCTAATATTACTTTCGTTCTCTCTTGATCTAATGCAGCCATTCGACCACTCTCCCTCTCTTTTCAATTCACTAATATCACATCAAAATACTTGGTTTTATGAATAAAAAATTTTAAAGGTATATTTGATTGACTACAATGTGGGCTGCACTTACTAATTGGATAGGTCATTAGGTGATCTCTCCTTCCTTTGTACACAAAAAGGCCTATACTCCTTCCTTACTCGAATGGAAGGAGTATAAGCCTTTGGTTGACCAATCAGCTTACCTTTTCTCGTTTATATGGGCTTGAATTATCTCCATTTTATTCTGACTTTTCCGAGGTGTCAAGTGGGTTTTGAGATAATTTTATTAAATTATTAAAATATTTTAATATTAATATAGATTTTCTTTATCAATACTGAGGCGGTATGCTTTTACTATGATTCCGTCATTGGCAGGTACAAAGTCGTATTGTGGGATACGTTTAAATCCCAGCCGTTCATATAATCTCATGGCACTTGTCATAAATTCTCCAGTATGCAAACCGACCGCCTGACAGCCGTTTGCTTTTGCCCTGAGGATACATTCAGAAATCAGTGCTGTCGCAATCCCTTTCCCTTGTGCCTCAGGGATAACAGCAAGCATTCGGATTTCAGGATAATCCAGTTTTTCCACATTGCCTTCGTAGGCATCTGTTTTAGCTGGGTATAACACCACACTGCCAACGATCTTCCCGTTTAATTCTGCCACAATCCTTTCAATATCAGGACTGGAATCTGCATCGGAAGAAATCGCTTTTTTCAAAGCTCTCCAATGACCTTCTGGAATGCTTTTTGCATGTATTTGATATGCTTGAATCCGTTGTTCCCGTATTAGAGGTAATTCCTTTACTACAGCATCACGTATGATCATTATTCCTTATACTCCTATTCTGTTTTCTCACATTTTATTAAAAATTTTTCTTGCTTATTACTTAAATTTTGACGTTCGTGCTTGGACGTTAATCCTGAAAGGTCTGGTCCCTTTGGTAAGATATGATAGCTTTTTTGATCATTACTAGAAATATGGTTTGATAGATGGTAATGCCTTTTAATTGCATCAAAATCTGTCGTATCGCCAAAACCAGGTGTCTGATAAAGATCTCGTAGATATCCCCATAGATTTGGAAAGTCAACAATTCGATTACGATTAGTCTTAAAGGCAGCGTAATAGGCGGCATCAAAGCGGACGAGCGTGGCATACAGCCTAACATCTGCATCTGTAATATAATCGCCAAATAAGAATCGTTGTGTTGAAAGCCGTTCTTCTAATTCATCTAATCTGGAAAATAAGGTATCATATGCCTGTTCATAAGCCTCTTGGGACTGGGCAAATCCACACTTATAAACGCCATTATTCACCTCATGAAAAATGACATCATTTAGCCGGTCAATCTCCTCACGCATATGTTCCGGATATAAATCAGGGGCATTCTCTTTATGCAGCGGTGCCCAAACCGTTTCAAGATAATTAGTTAGTTTAAAATAATCATTGTTGACGACCTTCTGCTCTTTAAGATCGATGAAAACAGGCACTGTAGGCCGTCCCTTGTAATCAGGGTCTGTCTGCAAATAAATTTCATTCATATAACGAATTCCTAAGACAGGATCGACCCCATTCTTATCTAAAGAAAATTCCCAATCCACATGAGGCAATTTCGGTCTCATTGGGCTCGCTGTCCCTAAACTAATAACCTCTTCCAGCCCAAGCAAACGGCGGACAATGACTGAACGATGTGCCCAGGGGCAGACCGCTGACCATAATAGGCGGTATCTTCCTGCCTCGACCGGAAGCTCCCCCTCCTGATTTCCAAACGGAGTTGTAAATCTATTTCCTTGACGGTTAAACGAGCCATCAGCCTTTATTTCTCTAACCTTTTCTGACACATATATCACCCTCTTCTATTTATCATTTCATTTTAGGGGGTCCAACTTTTAACAGTCAACAAGAATATCAGATTTTACATAATATTTAGAAATAGGAAGCTTTTATTAGTAAAAAAGCCCTTGCACATCGCAAGAGCTTTTAAGGAATGACAAAGATTATTGAATGGAACGTCTATATTTATACTGCCTCCATTGATAATGAATAAAGCAGCCAATACAAAAGCCTAGAATGGCCACAAAGGCTGCCACAGCGACTAAAATGGTAAAGATATAGCCCAACGTATGCCATCCAGCCAAAAAGCTAATAAAACCTATCGCTAAACAAGATACGGCAATCTTCTGATTAAACTGCTGCTGCTCCCAATCTTCAGGAATGTAAGCTTTAGGCTCCTTCCTTAAAAATAGTTTTGCCAGCTGCATAATCGGATTAAATCCGAATAAAAGTCCGCTTAAACCAGAAAGAAGCGGTATTAACAAAAGCCATTCGATACCAGATACCCATGTAAACACCACACTTAGAACAATAACCCATTGGTTCGTTTTTACAAGCGGACGAGGAATGGAGCGTATATAATCAGCCATCTTAAATACCTACCTTTCTGATTGGAATTATTTGTTTTGATATAGTTTACCTCTATTTTGCCTTTATGTATAGTTAAAAACCCCTTTAAGAAAAAATTCGCTAGCACATTTGTACAACATCATCCACTTTAGTAAAAAAAGAAAGGCAGGCACTGTTATCTTTGCCATACCTTTCTTAATTAAAATGGTTTTAAGGTCATAAGGGCGATGATGATAATGAAAATCACGTTTTCTAAGTATTCATAACGAAATAAGATTTTCGATAAACGCCAATACTCCTCAGGTATTTCCTCACCTTGATGTTCGGCCAACAATGCTTTTACAGGTTTTGACCTTGGTGATAATACGAGTGGTCCTATCGCAAGTGCTGCTAGAAATAAAATCAAACTTGTCGCATACCAACCCATGCGAAATAGACTCGGATTTAAAAAGCCCATTATTAGACCTGTTACCAGCAGCAATGTGCCGCCTGCCATCACAAATATATGAAGCTTGTGCCGGAGCCTATAAGAATGTCTAAGTTCAGTCATGTTATTTCCTGATTTAACAACCGTTGTTAAGATAAACCCCGGCCCCATCCCGATGATGGCAGAAAAAATATGAATAACCACGATTATTTTGTAGAATGTAACCACTGTATAATCCTCCGATCCGTGTTTCCATTGCTCCCATTCTACCATATTTAAACTATTTTCTCTTAAATAAGTGGTGGACTGCTTTTTCCAATTCCTCTACTAACGGAAAAGAGATTTGGAATTTCAAACTATCAACAATGTGGGTATAGTACCATTCTTGCTTGTCTTTACCTGCATTAAATTTACTCCAAATTTCATCTCCTATTTGTTCATAATCGTTGGTAATGGAACGAATGTTATGTAATTTGTCAGCACAAGCCACTGTACGAATATCACTCGGAGCTCTCTTAAGGTATTCTATCGTATGCAATTTACGCTGATCCCACGATAAGGATTTGTTCGGTTCGGAACATCCCTTCACAATATCCGCAATCTCGGAGCCGAATTCATGTTCAATATCCATCAACGTAAGGTCAGTGTCTTCTACCGTATCATGGAGAATTCCTGCTGCAATTAGTTTATCATTATAACCAGCCCTCATTAAGATCATCCCAACTGCAACTGGATGAGTTATATACGGGATATCACTTCCTTTTCGCCGTTGATTGACATGGGCTTTAGCTGCAATATGCAGCGCCTTTTCAATGACATTCATTTGTAAATGCCTCCTTCTGCTATAGCCTAATTTTACCAAGTTAAAGAAAAACTTAAAAGGAGCCTGGATGTCCAAGCTCCTCAACGTGTTGAATTTAAGCTTCTTTACTTTTTTCCAATACCGTAGACCCCTTGAATAGAGGTACTAGAAAAAGGACTCCGACCACAAAAAGCAGTGCTGTCGTTTCATACATCGAAACTAGTGAAAAGGTCTTTTTCAACCAGCCGCTTGTTGTCATTGTAATGACCATGCATCCCATGAATATAGGGTTTAGTATCCCATTAACACGGCCAATAAAGGCTGCATCGGTATTCTTTAAAATCATGGTATTAATTCCAATATGGACACATGGCATAAACAAACCGCTGATAAATTGAGCGGTCAAGGTCAACCAAAACATATCGGAAAGCCCCATTACCAAAAAGCCAAGGGCACTTACACTCATACCAATCGCAAGTAAAATCTGTGGTGGTGTCTTTTTCGTGAACCCGACAGTAAGGCCACCGCCCAAAATCATTCCGATGCCAAATGCCGCCATCAGCCATTGCAGCTGCTCTTTTGGCAAACCAAGCTGTTCCGTTACGAGAAATACAGCTAACGGCTGCGTAAGCCCCAACGCCAAGCCGGCTGCCGCAAAACAACCGCCAAGCAATGTAAGGGAACGGCTCTGCCAGACATATTTGAATCCAGCCTTCATTTCTTCAAGTAACGTCGTAGCTTCTGCCTTTTCTTCTACTTCATAATCTGATGGCAGTAAGAATAAAATCCCGGCGGAGAGTAAAAAAGCTACTCCCATGATGGCAATCGCCACATCGATTCCAAAATGCTGGTAAACAAACGTTCCAAGTACCGGCCCTACGATCATAAACAAAGCAAAGATGGTTTGATAAATGGACATCCCCATTTGGATGAGTTCTTCTTTTACATGAAGTTTAAAAAGCTTCATACCAGCAGGCTGTGAAAACTGTGATAAGATTGACGATACCAATGTCGCAAAAAAGATAACCTTCCAGCCGCCAAAGAATAGCGCCAGCAGAACCACAAAAATGGAAACAGCACTTAGAAAATCACACCATATCATTGTCATTTTCGGTTTCCAGCGGTCAGCAAATGTCCCCCCGATAAAAGAAAACAGAAAGATGGGGGCAAACTCCGCTACTGAAATCAATGATACAGCGACGGGGTCTTCATTTGTCTTTTCTACTACATATAACAGGATGGAGTAGTTTCGCACCCAAACCCCAATTTGAAGAAAGAACGTTGAGAGCAATAACGTCTGGATTACTTTATTTCGAAATAAAGAACCAATTGAAACATTTGTATTTGTACTTACTTGTTCCATAAAAAAACCTCCTTATCCAACAATCCGGACAGGAGGCAATACAGGGCATAAAACGGCCAAGCACTTGTTCACTTCGCCCTGCTTATAAAAAAAGCCCGCACTAATCCTATCCAGAATTTGTTCACTTATCTGAATTCTTTCCAAAAAAAGGATTAGTCAATCATCGGACTTTCAGTCACCCTTTCGTTATAACGTATGTTTATCTTACTTTAATTTCTTTTAACAATCAAGGGAATTTTGTAACATTATCGGATTCCCTTTCTTATTCGAGATCAAGTTCCTCTGTAAGGCGTTTCGAACTTAGATTAAACTCTGTATAGTTATTAAGGTTCGGACTGTTATTTAAAATCTGGTGTGCATCCCACTGTGCTTTTAAAGGTTGAATGTAATGTTCTGGTACAACAACCCCTCTTTTTTTCAAATGTGAATAAATGCTTTCTGTCATACTTGAACGCCCCCTGTTCATTAACATGTGACATACTTGCTCCTCTACATCATTATATCACCGAAAACATCATATTGATAGCGCTTTCATTAAATTTTTATAAAAGAATAAAACCTTCATTTTACCACATTACATGCTATTAATCGTTTGGATTTATGTTTTTATCCTTCTTCAGCATGTGATTCCCTATCCTTATCTAAATATAAAACCATATAAGCTTCATCATAATATTTTCCGTCTATTTTTAAAGCATTCTTCACTAATCCAAATTCCTGAAAACCTAGTTTGGAGTAAAGCTTTTTTGCATCTTGATTACTGGCGGTAACGGTTAAATGAATTTGTTCAACCACTCCACTATCCTTCGCTTTTTGAATGGCCGCAATCATCAATGCCTTCCCTGCGCCTAATCCCCGTTTCCCTGGGGTGACATACATGGCAAAAATATTTGCCCGGTGGCGAATTTTCACCCGCTCCTCTTGGAGTAGTGTGACAACGCCAATTAGTTTTTCATGTTCAAATGCTCCAAACGTGTAGTTTCCTTCTAATGTAAATTTCCGGGCTGTTTGTTCGACAGCATTTTCCCATTTGACTGATTCCTCATAGCTGGTTAAAAAAGCTTCAGGATGGTTCTTTAATGCTTCTAGCCTTAATGCCCAGTAGGTTTCAGCATCGGTTGGGACTAATAAACGGATATTCAAAACAACCCTCTCCATTCTAAAATGGTCTTTCAATTTTTTCCTACATAAGTTATATCACAATATGCAATGCTAATATAAAAAGGGGTAATAAGGTGAAAAAACTTCTATTTAGTTTAATTATTACGTTTGTTTCTATAGATATGGGTTTATTGCTATTCACCGATACGGCTGTCGCTCAACAAAAACCAATTCCACCATATGCTAAATGGGGTACCTTGGCAATGAAGAAGACCCAAGAAAGGTATCCTCAAGCAAAAATTATTGATTATCTTCATGTTGGAAGAGTAACGGACTCTCAATCCACCACTGAAAAGTTTAAACTCTGGTTAAAAGATGACAAAAGGGAATTCGGCGTTTTTGTGGATATCAAATTTAATCCTGCCACTAACCAGGTTATTAATATTACCTATAGGGAAACAACTAGGTAACAAAGAAATTCCCCTCCATAAAAATTTGGGTCAATTACCCTTATTGGCTACCTCGGGGGTTCTTTTTCTCCTCGCTCGGTCATCAATAAGGGCTATTGGCTACCCTGGGTATTCTTATTCCCTTCGTTCGGTCGTCAATAAAGGTCTGGTTACTCCTATTTTTCCCTTAGCTGAGTCATTTAACCACAAGGTCTGCTCGGTTTTGCGGCCGATGTTCCTTTACATAAAGATCTTCCGCAATCATCCAATTCTTTTCCCAAATATCACGAGCATTCTCTCCATCCCGTTCAAGTCCTCTAGCCAGTCGTATTTCACGAGGGCAGTCCACCCATACCGTAAAATCATAATAACTGGCCAATTCATTTCGGGATGAGTAAACACCCTCAATAATGACGATATTTCCAATTGGAACATCATGCCATTCCACTAATTGGTCTTTTTTCCAATCATAGCGCTGATACCTGGCAGGCTTTTCCTGACTGATTGGTTCAATTACTTGTTTCAAAATACGGTGCCAATCAACATCGGCTCCAATAGGCTTTTGGCTCGGCGGGCTTTGATTAATTTGATTTTGTGGAAAATAAAAATCATCCATATGCACAATCGTTACACTGGGCCATTTTTCTGATATGCATTTGGCCAGCGTACTTTTTCCGGAGCCGCCGCAGCCATCAATTGCGATTAAAAGGGACGATTGTTCCCTTGGCAAGTTGGGAACAGAATCTATCCATTGTTCGAATGTTAAAAAGTCCCCCTTTTTCACCTTAAACATAACAAGAAGTCCTCCTTCTGCTCAGGTCAATCGTTCGGACCAAACACACGATTTCGAATGTCTGGTATCTCTCGTTTAATGCATTATTTCAACATAAGGTCATTAAAACTTGCCTATTTAGAGCTCTTTTGGGTCTTGTTTTGCTTTTGGACTCCCCAGTGGGTTGGATGAGAAAGTAGGTGAGGCAGTTTGGTCCGGGCGTCTCCCTTGGCGGCATTGATTTGAGCTTGAGTGAGGAAAATACTTCCTGTCAGATCTGCTCCACTAAGGTTGGCATCACGGAGGTCAGCTCCAATAAAGTCGACTTTCCTTATGTCCGCATCCCTTAGATCTGCAGCAATCAGGCAGGCTCCTCTTAAGTTAGCTTCTCTCAAGTCTGCTTTTCTTAATTTAGCTCCAATTAAATCGGTTCCACGAGTTATCTTATGTTTTGGCTGTGAATCGGCACGAACGAGTTCACTTGTTTTTAAAAGTAATGCATTTACTTCTGCTCTGTGAGCGGGTACATCGAGTCGCTTCAGCTCTTCGGGACTGAGGAGTGTTAGCTTTTCTGTTTGATCGATAGCTTGATGGAGTTCCGTGTGAATGGATGTTGTCGCTTTTAATGAAAGGGCTTCGGTTAGGTACCAAAGCATCTCATGAAGCTGCTGCATGATTGGGAATACATCAAACATCTCTTTTGTTGTTTCGGTGTAGTTACGCCAGTCCTTTCCTTGAAACGTGACTTGCGAAACTTTTTGTCCGGCCCCGAAACATTCATAGACGGTACAACCTTTAAACCCTTTTTGTCTTAGATTTTGATGGATTCCGCAGCGAAAGTCTGATTGTAGATTCGGGCATGGGGTGCCGCCGTTTTTGTCTAAAGCGAAGTCCGCAGAAGCAGCGAACGGCAAGGCAACACAGCACAAACCGAAGCAGTCTTCACACTTGGCGTGAAGATGCTCATGACTGCGGCCATCAGGTGGTAACATCGTGTGATTAGACAATATATTCACTTCCTTTCGATTACCTTTAAAAGAATTAGAAGGATTAGGAGTGTTTTTTTATAGAGCTACTATTTTTTTGCTCTGTTAGTCGGTTTTATCTTCAAGGTAACTCTATTGAAGACAATTTACTTACTTATTATATCAATTTTATTCTCAAGATACCTTATTGAGGACACTTCCCTTCAGCCTCAACTATAGATTTTCCTTCATAGTGTGTGAAAGACACTTCCCTTCT
>NZ_JBALPZ010000034.1:42528-91724 GCF_036965645.1 Neobacillus drentensis | reverse complement strand
ATGAAAGACACTTCCCTTCACTTTTAACCAAATAATGTCCTTCATATCCATGGTGAAGGACATTCCCCCTACTCCCGACTTATTTTTGTCTTTCACAACCATCAAGCAGTCCACAAAAAAAACACAAGCAATACAAATCACTTGTGTAAAACCAAATCCCATATTTACTCTTTATCCTCCGCTGGAGCAGCACCAACCAAATCTCTGAATGATTTCCTCCATACCAAATACCCGTACTCCATTGTCGACAACGCAAGCCCCGTCCAGGCAGATAAATACGAACTCGGATAAAACTCATATGTACCCTGTTGAATAGGCTCGTCCACTCTCTCCCTCTCAGCCCGGTCAGCTGCAATCCTATCAACTGCAGGATTTCCCTCCGTACTCAAGGACGCAGCAACTGCCGCTTCAACATCCTCCTTAACTCCAGCATCAGCTTCCTGAAAAGCAGCCTCTTCTATATCAACCACCTCATCAGCAGGCAAAGTCTCCTCCAGAACCATTTTTTCAGCGGTTTCAGCCGGCTTGAAATCTCCCTGGTCTGCGCCTTCAATCTCCGGAAGAAGTGCCTTAACTTCACCTCCAGACATCGACTTAATAGCCTCCGTTATCACCTTTCCTATCTCTTCTTTAGATAAAACCTTTATGGAGATCCACCCGCGTGGGTCCACCTGAAAACCGTGCTCCTTAATGGTTTCCTCTGTCATATACTTTCCAATCACGTAGCCATTCCCACTTGAATGCAATTGGGTCGCCAAAACTTGGCCCTTTTGAACACTTTCAGGATAAACAAAGCTCACCTTTCCATTACCGTTCTGCTTTTCCTTCAACTTAAATGATTGAAAAATAGCCTTTTTTTCCTCAAAAGATAACACTCCAATGACTCCTTTCCAAAATACCTATGATTTTTTAACAAAAACAGGCAAAACTAGTAAAGAAACAGTCATCAAACCCCAAGCAAAATTTCCCAATACTTTATTTTATTATACCAGATTAATAACTGTGGAACCGTATTAATCATCATTTTTCTACAATAATATAGCCAAAAAACATGTCAGTCTTGTGAAAGTTTATGATTGGTAAAGAATGTTTATGATTGTTTTTGGTTGATTTTTATCTAAGAAATAAGTATGATAAATACATAAGTAAAGTATGAAAGCGTTTTTAGGAGGGCGGATACTATGTTAGAGCCTGAACGCCATCAAATTATTTTAGAAGCATTAAAAAAAACGAATACCGTTAAGCTGCAAGAACTAGTGGAACTCACAAATTCATCCGAGTCAACCATTCGCCGGGATCTTACTCAGCTAGAAGAAGGCAAATTTCTTAAGAGAGTGCATGGTGGGGCAGCCAGACTACAAGGAAAGCTGCAAGAACCCAGCATGTCAGAGAAATCATCCAAAAACCTTCAAGCTAAGCGTGAAATCGCTCGATATGCTAGAAGCTTAGTGGATGAAGGAGATTGTATTTATTTAGATGCAGGATCCACCATTTTTGAAATGATTCCTTTTCTTCCTAGTAATATTGTTGTAGTAACAAACGGATTAATGCACGCAAACGAGCTTCTCGACAGAAATATAAAAACATTTTTACTTGGAGGCTATATCAAGACGACCACCAAAGCCATGATTGGCCGCGGCGCACTTGAAAGTCTTGAACAGTATCGTTTTGATAAATGCTTTATGGGCGTAAATGGAATACACACCCAATTAGGTTATACAACTCCAGACCAAGAAGAGGCCATGATTAAACAGCAAGCTATTAATCTATCTCGTGAAGCTTATGTTTTAGCAGATGAGTCTAAATTCTCAGAAATTGCATTTGCCAAAATAGCTGACCTTCACGAAGCGACGATTCTAACAAATGAACTGGACCTAGATACAAAGGAACAGTATTCCAGTAAGACAAAAATAAAGGTGGTTACTTCATGATTTACACATTAACGCTAAATCCATCACTGGATTATTTTATAGAACTAGATCAGGTGACTTTAGGCGGATTAAACCGGACGAAAAAAGAAACCAAATTGCCTGGCGGTAAAGGGATTAACGTATCCCAAATCTTAAAAAGACTTGAAATGACGAACAAAGCCCTTGGATTTATTGGCGGTTTTACAGGCGATTATCTTGAAAACTACTTAAAGTCACTTGAAATTAACACTGATTTTGTCAAGGTTGATGGAGATACAAGAATCAATGTAAAAGTAAAGTCTGATTCAGAAACGGAATTCAATGCAGCAGGCCCAAACCTTACGAAGGAAAACTTCGAAGCATTGAAGCAAAAAATTTATGATCTAACAAACGAGGATACCCTTGTTTTAGCAGGAAGCATTCCTTCCACAATGCCAACAACAACATATGAACAACTAGCTGAGATTTGTAATGAAAAAGGCATTAGATTTGTCGTCGATGCCGAAGGAGACTTGCTAAAAAAGGTCATTCCTTTACAGCCATTCTTAATTAAACCTAACCATCATGAACTTGGTGACTTATTTAATACGAGCCTTACCACTTGTGAAGAAGTCATTCCTTATGCCAGAGAGCTGATCAAACAAGGTGCACAAAATGTGATTGTCTCACTTGCTGGGGAAGGTGCTGTCCTTATCAACAAGGAACAAGCCATCATCGCCACGGTTCCAAAAGGAGAAGTAAAAAGTTCAGTTGGTGCCGGGGATTCAATGGTAGCAGGTTTTCTAGCAACCTTTGAAAAAACAAAATCAATTGAAGAAGCCTTCCGCTTCAGCGTTGCCTCAGGAAGTGCAACTGCCTTTTCAATCGGCCTTTGTACACCTGAAAAAATTGAAAGTTTACTTCCGCAAGTAAAGCTCGAAACGAAATTATTCTAAAGGAGAATGTCTATGAAGATAACAGAGCTTTTAACCAAAAATACAATTCACCTAAACATAAAAGGCACACAAAAATTAGATGTTGTTGAAGAGCTGGTTACTGTATTAGATAATGCCGGTAAGCTAGCTGACAAAGCTGAATATAAAAAAGCAATTTTAGCAAGAGAAGAGCAAAGCACAACTGGTATCGGTGAGGGAATTGCCATTCCTCATGCAAAAACAAAAGCAGTTAAACAGGCTGCGATTGCTTTTGGCCGGTCAACTGGCGGCGTAAACTATGAATCTCTTGATGGCCAGCCTGCCCACCTTTTCTTTATGATTGCCGCAACTGAAGGCGCGAACAATACTCACTTAGAAGCACTGTCAAGATTATCTACGATTTTATTAAATGAGGATGTTCGCAAGCAGCTGCTTGCAGCAAACTCTGAAGATGAAGTATTAGATATCATCAACAAGCATGATCAAGAAGATGAAGAAGAAACACAGTCAATGACTGGGAAAAGTCAGTTTATTGTCGCAGTTACTGCGTGTCCTACTGGAATTGCCCACACATATATGGCAGCTGATTCTTTAAAAGCGAAAGCAAAGGAAATGGGTGTAGACATTAAAGTCGAAACCAATGGTTCCGGTGGAGCGAAAAATGTGCTGACAGCGGAAGAAATCGAAAACGCTGTGGCAGTTATTGTCGCTGCTGATAAAACAGTAGAAATGGCCCGTTTCAACGGCAAGCACGTGATTGAAACAGCGGTAGCGAACGGAATTCGCAAGCCGAAAGAATTAATTGAACAAGCTTTAAAGCAGGATTCACCGATTTATCATGGTAATGGTTCTGCTGCTGGCAATGATAGCAGTAAACAAGGCAGAGGTGTTGGTGCAACAATTTATAAGCACTTAATGAACGGTGTATCCAACATGCTTCCATTCGTTGTCGGCGGTGGTATCTTAATCGCCATCTGTTTCATGTTTGGCTTTAATGCATTCAAGCCAGATGATCCAACTTATAATCCGATCGCTGAAGCACTTATGACGATCGGCGGCGGCAATGCCTTTGCTCTAATGGTTCCTGTTCTTGCTGGTTTTATCGCCATGAGTATTGCGGACCGTCCTGGATTTGCAGCTGGTATGGTTGGCGGTATGCTTGCTAATGCCGGAGGCGCTGGTTTCCTTGGCGGACTTATCGCAGGTTTCCTTGCTGGTTATTTAGTAGTTGGTTTGAAGAAAGTATTAACTTTTATGCCAGCATCTCTCGAAGGTATTAAAACGATTTTATTATATCCATTATTAGGTATTGCTTTAACTGGTTTTATCATGTTATTTGTTGTCAATAAACCTGTCGGTGCTTTAAACCAAGGAATTTCTCACTGGTTGTCAAATCTTGGAACTGGAAATGCCGTTTTACTTGGAATTATCCTTGGTGCGATGATGTCCTTTGATATGGGAGGACCAATCAATAAGGCCGCATACGTATTCGGTACTGGATTGTTAGCAAATGGTGTATATGAGCCAATGGCTGCGATTATGGCCGCTGGTATGGTTCCGCCATTAGGAATTGCCATTGCAACAACTGTATTTAAAAAGAAATTCAGCCAGCAAGATCGTGAAGCTGGTAAAGTTAACTACATTATGGGACTATCTTTTATCACTGAGGGTGCGATTCCGTTTGCAGCAGCAGACCCGCTTCGCGTAATTCCTTCAGTAATGGCTGGTTCTGCTGTAGCAGGTGCATTATCAATGATGTTCCATATCGGCCTTCGCGCTCCTCACGGCGGAGTATTCGTAATGCCACTTGTTAGCGGCAACTGGTTATTGTATCTGTTATCAGTTGTAATTGGAGCAATTGTTTCAGCTGTCCTGCTTGGTATCTTGAAAAAGCCTGTAACAGAATAATCGATTCAAAGCACGATTTCCATTCGGGGAATCGTGCTTTTTTCATAACCATCAAATTATTGAACTTTTTCAAAACACAATTGACCTTATACTTTTAGCTGCTTTATAATAAAAGTGAGTAATCACTCATTTTTTCCCGAAGGGGGTTTATCAATGTCAGCATCTATCGTGTTGAGAGATGTTAGTAAAAGTTTTGGAAAAAAAGAAGTTTTGCATAATATCAATCTTTCGGTCGAGCCAGGTAAAATCTATGGTCTAATTGGGCCCTCTGGTTCTGGTAAAACAACGCTAGTAAAAATGATTGTCGGGATGGATCGGCCCACTAAAGGTGAAGTACAGGTATTAAATACAAAAGTCCCAAACCTAAGCCTATTGCAAAAAATTGGCTATATGGCTCAAGCCGATGCCCTCTACACTGACTTGACTGGTGAGGAAAATTTAGCTTTCTTTGCTTCTCTTTTTAAATTAAAAAATGGAGTGCAAAAAGAACGCATTGCCTACGCGGCCGATTTAGTCAATCTTACATCAGACTTGAAAAAGAAGGTTCAAGACTACTCAGGCGGTATGAAACGCAGGCTGTCTTTAGCTGTTGCCCTTATCCAAGACCCGCAAGTTCTTGTATTAGATGAACCAACAGTCGGAATCGACCCCGAACTGCGCCTATCAATTTGGGCTGAAATCAACCGTTTAAAGCAGGAAGGCAAAACCATATTAGTCACAACCCATGTAATGGACGAAGCGGAAAAATGTGATTATCTGGCCATGGTCCGGGATGGGGAAATTTTAACGAGCGGCTCGCCGCAGGAACTAAAAACACAATATGGCATAGCAACATTAGAAGAGGTATTTTTAAAGGCGGGGGGCGGAAAAAAATGAGGATTCTTGCTTTAGTTAAACGGATTATCCATCAAATGCTCCGTGATAAACGGGCGCTTGCCTTGATGATGGTGGCCCCCTTATTAATTCTTACCCTGCTCCATTACCTGCTGGGAAGCAATACAGTTGACCCGAAAATTGGTGTTATCGGAGCTGATGCCTCCCTTGTGAACCAATTAAAAAGCAAGGATATTATTGTAAAAAAATATAAGAATCATTCTAACTGGGATAAACTCATTAGTGAAGATGATTTAGATGCGATTCTTCAAGTACAAGATAATGATATCAATTTAAAGCTAGTAAATGACCAGCCTTCTGCAACTAAGGCCCTATTAATCAAGGTCCAACAGGCGGTCGCTGCAGAAAACGCAAAAAAACAATCGGCCAAAATGACACAGTTCATTCAAGAGATTCAGCGTAAGCTTCAAGGAGCACCATTAACGATCGAACAGGCTAAGGCTCCTAAAATCACAACGACCTACATTTATGGTGATAAAGATACCACTTTTTTTGATCAGTTAAGTCCTATCTTAGTCGGATTCTTTGTGTTCTTCTTTGTTTTTCTAATTTCGGGTATTGCTTTACTACGTGAACGGACAACAGGTACACTGGACCGTTTATTAGCCACACCCATTCATAGAAGGGATATTGTTTTTGGTTACCTAACAGGATACGGTCTATTTGCAGTCATCCAAACATTTATTGTTGTCGTTTATGCGGTCAAAGTGTTAGACATTATGCTTGTAGGTTCTTTTTGGAATGTGGTCATTATTAACCTGTGCCTGGCACTCGTTGCATTGTCCCTTGGAATCCTTTTATCGGCTTTTGCCAATTCCGAATTCCAAATGATGCAGTTTATTCCGATTGCCATTGTTCCACAGGTCTTTTTTGCAGGGATTTTCCCGTTCGAAGGTATGGCAGACTGGATGCAATGGATTGCTAAAATTATGCCCCTATATTATGGCGGTGATGCTTTAGTTGCTGTTATGTATAAAGGTTTAGGATTTAGCGATATTATCAAGGATCTCCTTGTCTTATTAGGATTCGCTCTTGTATTTATCATCCTAAATATAGTAGCTTTGAAGAAGTATCGAAAAATTTAAAGGAGTAAACCATGTTTGAACAAGAAGAAATGCTGATTCAGCAGCTGTTTGATGAGGAAAAATTAACCGAAAAGCAAAGGAAAATACTCCTTGCGGCGATTGAATCCTTTTCTGAAAAAGGGTATGCCTCCACTTCTACTAACGAAATTGCTAAAAAGGCCGGCGTAGCGGAAGGAACCATTTTCCGTCATTATAAAACCAAAAAGGATTTATTGATGGCAATCGTAACTCCCATAATGGCCAAGGTCGTCGGCCCCTATATCGTAAATGATTTTGATAAGGTCTTAAACCAGCAGTACGACCGTGTTGAGGATTTTCTCAGGGCAACGATTGAAAACCGCAGGGATGTCTTAAAGAAACTTCTTCCTGTTGTTAAAATTATGCTTCAGGAGATTCCCTTTCAACCTGAATTAAGAGAACAATTTATTGACTTGATTGCCAAGAACTTATTTGATCGTGTTTCACATATCATTGAAGGTTATCAGCAAAAAGGCCAAATTATTGAAATGCCGCCCGTTAGTGTTGCTCGCCTTGTAATTACAAGTGTAATGGGCTACTTATTTTCACGATATATTCTGTTCCCGGATGCCCCGTGGGATGATGAACTGGAAACAGAGCGTACAATACAATTCATCATGAATGGGTTAGGAAAGGGAAAATAAATTTTGATTGATTCCTCCCTAATTTTAAAGATATAGAATCTGATAGGAGCAGAACCAATGAATTATAAAATTGTGGAACGAGAAAGTTTTCAAGTGGTTGGAGTTAAGCGAGAGTTTTCCTGTGTAAATGGCGAAAATCTTCGGGAAATCCCTAAAATGTGGGATGACGTTCATGCCGATGGCACAAATAACTTGTTAATTGAACTGATTAATGGTGAAATCAACGGCGTTGTGGGTGTCTGTGTAGACAAACGTTCCCAGCAGCCCGGATTAATGGATTATTGGATTGCAGCTGAATATGAAGGTCCCCAGCCGGAAGGTTTAGAGATCCTTACTATTCCTGCCGCCAAGTGGGGTGTATTTGAAGTTCACGGGGCAATGCCAGACTCCATGCAAAATGCTTGGAAACAGATATACTCAGAATGGTTTCCGTCTAGCCATTTTGAGCATGCAGCCGGTCCTGAGTTAGAAGTATATTCGGACGGCGACCCATGGAACCCGGATTATTACTCTGAAATATGGATACCGCTAAAATAATACAAACTAGAAAAGCGATGCCGGTTGGGCATCGCTTTTCCTATTATAATTGTTCGTTACGTTCCAATCTGCGCTGCTGCTTATGAAGAAATAGAATGATAAGTAAATATCTTCCACTAAAAAATCTTTAAACTTAGGATGAACAACCACTGCCACAGCTTGAGCAGCTTGAACCAGAACAACTTGAATGCCCGCTGCCCCCATCACTGCAATCGCCCGATTGGTCAGAAGAGGCGGTTCCGCAAAAAACGGCGGTTGTGCAGCCGCTTGTAAAATGGCCGGGATTCGCAAAAGCATACATCTTGGCGTATTTCCAGTACTCATCAAAATAGTAGTAAGAAAAAAAGATCATCACCATCGATAGCGAGGTCATTTCTCCATATGTTTTAAGTCTTGTAAACTTGCCTTTTTTATCGACATAATACATCTTTTCCGCTTCATTTAATTGTTTTTTCATCATAGCTATTAAGTATTCAATTAATTCCTTGTTATCCTCATTCACTCTAAAGTATTTTTCCTTTAAAGTTTCATAAGGACTCTCTTTAAATTCCCTTAGAATTTGAATATCCATAGGGTGGTTGAAAAAACTCCCCCATGATTTCCAGCTATATTTGGTAATTTGAAACAACTGGGAAAAAGTCCAATCAAAAAATGCTCGTTCTTGTGGTGCAGGCTTGGGATTGGTGTTTGGTGTATGATGAAGCATCTGTCCTAGAAACCGTTCAGAAAAGGATTGATATTTTTGTGTAAAAAGAATCATTGTATGCCAGACTTCATCGACCTCTTGGCTGAACATGGGAGTTGTCTTTAAAATATTGGATAATAAGAAGTAGCGTTTTAACTCAAAGAGCCGCCATTCAAATTCGTCCTCCGATCGTTTAGGATTCTCCTGAAGGAAGCGCTGCTTCACTTGTTGGATATAGTCATCCTCGAAGGCATTATTTAATTTATCGAAAAGTGGTTCGATAGGGGCATGGTCAAGGATGCCCAGCCGTGGTGGGATATTTTCCTTTGATAAAGTTGGCCTACTGCTCTTTACGAGTTTGGTAACACCTGCGGTTAGCCCGATTAATATAAGGCCTGTAATGACGATTCCACCTATCACTTAATCATCCTCCCCAGTCATTTTTTCGATTAAGGCCATAATCTCACTTAAACTTTATGATTTTGCACTTTTATAACCTTTTGAATATTAGGGCTCAAACCATAACCAATCCAGACACCAAGCATATTTAGAATGAAATCATCAATATCCATACTGCCACGCTTGGATAGATACTGCATGGTTTCAATTAGAATAATACTAACTGCAGGTATCAAAACTAATTGCCGCCAAGAGAGGCGTCTAGAAATCATAAGAGCTGTTACACCATAAGGAATGAATAAGAGGATATTCGCAGTAAGATTGTAAAAAGCAATCAGAAAATTACCATCTCCACTAAGAAATCCACCTATTGTATTAAAAGGGACATAATTTATTTGACTATACACCTGATTTGCTGGACGGAAAAATAACAGCACCAGTAATCCTATGCTATATAACCCCATCAATATTTTTAAAAGAGATTTTGAGATTTTGATCGTACCTTTTCGCACATAATAAACCAAAAATATAACAAAGGTTGTTAGGCACATCCATGTAACACATAGAACAAGAGGATGCAGATAGGGTAGAAGCCTAAACCATATCGGTATTAATAAAATATAGATAAGTTGTGAAATTCCTAGTGAAATCCATAACGATTTATTCATTTCTAATGTCTGCCTGCTTTCGAATTATTTCTCTAATGGAATCCAACGGTTTTTTTATCCTTTTTTCTATCATATCCGACTTACCTCTATTATTGGACTAATATATATATCTTTTTGTTTCATCAAGGCGAAAAAAATATTATCCACTTAACTATATGTTGGGCCTCATTATTTTAATGAGGCAGATCTTAATTCATCTCAACCCAAATTTTGTCCTTCACGTCCCTGATGAAGGACACTTCTCATCTGGCCTAAACACGTTTTGTCCTTCATAAGCCAAATGAAGGACAATTCTCATCGAGCCTATGCACGTTTTGTCCTTCATTAGCCAATTGAAGGACACTTTTCATCAGGTCTAAGCATGTTGTGTCCTTCATAAACCAATTGAAGGACACTTTTCATCTGGCCAAAGCACGTTTTGTCCTTCATTAGCCAATTGAAGGACACTTCTCATCGGGCCTATGCACGTTTTGTCCTTCATTAGCCAATTGAAGGACACTTTTCATCAGGTCTAAGCATGTTGTGTCCTTCATAAACCAATTGAAGGACACTTTTCCTCTGCCCAAAGCACGTTTTGTCCTTCATTAGCCAATTGAAGGACACTTTTCCTCTGCCCAAAGCACGTTTTGTCCTTCATTAGCCAAAATGAAGGACATTCTTCATTCACTTTAACCTCGTATTGTCCTTCAATCTCCTAAGGCAGCAAAAAAAGCACAAGCAATCTATAATCTGATTACTTGTGCCTTTGAACTTTTTAAAAACCAACCGTCATCTTATCTGGATGGGAACCAGCACGACTATCCTGATTTAATCCATCAATTCTATCCATTTCCTCTGGAGTTAACTCAAAATCAAAGACATCGGAATTCTCGATAATACGATGCTCTTTAATCGATTTTGGAATCGTCACCACTTCATTTTGAAGATCCCAGCGCAAGATGATTTGTGCTACCGATTTATTATAATTTTGTGCAATATCAACAAGCACTGGCTCATTAAGAAGCTGCCCTTGTTTTAAAGGCGACCAGGCTTCCAGCTGAATGCCTTCCTTTTTACAAAAAGCGTGAAGCTCCTTTTGTGTTAAATGAGGATGATACTCAACTTGGTTCACCATTGGTTTAATTTCAGCAGAACTAATTAAATCTTCTAAATGGTGGACTTGGAAGTTGCTTACGCCGATAGCGCGAACTCGCCCTTCTTTATATAGTTTTTCAAACGCTCTCCACGTATCTTTATATTTATCTTTTCCCGGCCAATGAATTAAATAAAGGTCCAGATAATCGAGGCCAAGCTTGGTAAGACTGGTTTCAAAAGCCTCTAGTGTGGATTCGTATCCTTGTTCAGAATTCCAAAGCTTTGTCGTAATAAACAACTCCGCGCGGGGAATGCCTGACTCTTTAATTGCTTGACCTACACCCTCTTCATTGCCGTAAATCGCAGCCGTGTCGATGCTGATGTAACCGTTCCGTAGAGCGGCTTTAACAGATTCAACAACTTCTTCGCCTTCTTTTACCTTAAACACGCCTAATCCCATCCATGGCATTTTCACGTCGTTATGTAAGGTGGTCGTATCTTTTAAATTAGCTGGCATCAACTTTTCCTCCCTAACAATCATTTTCCTCTAGCAGCTTGTACCTTTTGAATATACTGTTGTGCATATTCCGTAATTTTTTCATATTCCCCTGTTTTAGCAGGTGCAACTAAATTTCCTCCTACACCCACTGCAACGCAGCCATTCTTAATCCATTTATCAACATTCTCCAAATCAACACCGCCAGTAGGCATAATGTTAATTTGTGGAAGCGGTGCTTTGACAGCCTTAACAAAATCCGGACCAAAAGCACTTCCAGGGAACAGTTTCACGATGTCTACTCCCGCCTCTAATGCACGCTTCATTTCAGTAAGCGTCATGCAGCCTGGCATATAAGGAATTTGATAAAGATTACAAAGTGTTGCTGTTGCTTCATCAAATGCTGGGCTTACTACAAACTGGGCTCCCGCTAAAATCGCAATTCTAGCTGTTGCCACATCAAGAACAGTACCTGCACCAATCACAACATCAGGGTTTTCTTGATAAAGCGTTGCCAATTCTTTAATCACTTCATCCGCGCCTTGGACTGTAAAGGTAACCTCAATCCCTTGAATGCCCCCTCTCACGCAGGCTTCAGAGATGTTGACTGCCTCTTCCTTAGAATCAGCACGAACAACCGCGACTACTCCGCAATCTACAATTTTTGATAAAATATCGATTTTTTTAAGCACTCTATTCACCTCTTCTAATCTATTTTTTTGTAAATGAATGTACTTTCATAGTATAAACCATCTTTAAAGGTTAACGAAAGTTTCTACCTTCATTTCCTTTAGAAAAAAGGCATAAAAAGAACCCAGCCCAAAAGCTAGGTTCAACGTTGTTTTTCTGATTACAATTGTATCTATTAATCAGATAATGGAAAAAAAAGGGAGAACAATTAAGATTAGGCAAAGTGAAAAAACGGCAGCTGCGCTGAATTTCTGTTTCTGCTTCCATAGCGTCACACCAAAACCAACGGTATAGGCGATAATAATAAACAAAACAATATAGGTTAATAAATTCATTTTATCCTCCCACCTTTACCGGTTTTCTTGTTTGCTTTCCATAATCCATAATCTCTACTTCTGGTTTTACGATAATATCTGCCGTTAAAAATGAATTTCCCCAATCAAATTTTTCATACTCCTTAATAGTTAAAAAATGGGAACGTGCGTAAATTGGTAACGGATAGGGTACTCCCTTTAATTTTGTTTGTGATTTTCTTAACAATTTTTCATTCATTTCTTTTAAGTCGCTAATAACTTGTTTTCTTAGTATAAGTCTATTTTTTTCTGATGCGAAGGAAACCATGGAGGGATTTGTCATAATTACTATTTTCAAAGGGATGGTGATGGTTATTTTGGCTTTTCTCCCTTTAAGGTTCATTTTCACCTTATTATCTTGCCTTTTCAAGATTCTAACAGCGACTTGCTTCTCGTTGTCTGAAAAAGGATTAGGGATATCAATTATGATATCTTTAATGTTGGTGGTATCATCCAGTATATTTACTGTACGAGTTTCCTGGCCAGTGAGTTTATCAGACATTACACCATTTTTAAAGACGGCTGATCCAATGAATTGCGTATCGTCTAGTTCACCGCTTGCATTCACCTGACCGGGCAAATATTCATCCTCACTTCTGATCTTAGGACTCTTATTCTTTTTAGCAGTCGTATACATGGCCAAATAAAGGTCTGTTCCTCTTTCGAGCGTTTTAAAATAACGGAATAAGGTTGAATCTGGAATCATGCCATTTTCGATACCATGATCGATCATATATTGATAATATTTATGCGGTCTTGTTTCCATTTTAGGTTTATTTTCTACAAAATAGTTACTTGCATTTTCTTTAGATACAGCTAAATAAGTATTCATACGAATTTCTTTATCTTTTTGAGTATCGGTAATCGTAGTAACGAAACTTTTTTCTTTTGCAAATTCCTCAGAAACAACAATAATTTTTAAAAATTCGTAAGTGATATTCCGAGAAACAATTGAATTGGCGGTTCCTTTGGCGGCAATAATGTCATTCACGTCAAATGTAATGATTTCACGAGGTTCTTCATTTGAACCCCCGCCTCCCTGCATACTGCCTACTTCTGGATTAGCAAGCAGCATGGTAACCTTGATTTTCCCTTTATGTTCGGACTTATCAAGACCTAATCCAATCACATAGGAGCGATCTTCAAGTTCTTCACGATCCCAACAACCTGTTAAAAGACTTATCATAACTAGAAATAACAGTCCTTTACATACTGCTCCTTTTTTTTGCATGTTTGAATTCTCCTCTTAATTTGGCAGTTATCCACAGCATAACCGAAATGGTTATAAACACTGGCCCGGCAGCACTCGAAGTGAACATTTTAATTTGACTGACCACTATCGTGGATTCGGGAATGCTTCCAATTAATAAGTAAATCACGGCTAAGGCTGGAATGATGTAGTCAAACTCTTTAATTTTAAAGAGAAGGCCGAACATCATCCCATTGATATATAAAAATGCCGTAAATCGAATAAATGCCGACATGAGCCAAATGATAAAAAAGAGTATTTCCACATTGGGAAGATAGCTTCCTAATGATATAAATCGGATTAGTGTATGGAAAGGATAACCAATTGTTCCTAATGAAGTATCAAACATACAGAGATAAGTCAGAACTATTAGTGTAATTTGAACAGTGATAAAGATAAAAGCCAGCCAAGTGCCCTTCCGAAAATCTCTTCCCGAACTAACAAAAGGAATGAATATAGTAAAGAGAAAAAAATCGATAAAAAGAGATAGTCCAAGGTAACTATCTTTTAATATTTTTAATGGGCCCGGTCCTAAAATGGGGAAAATTGCTCGAATGGTGCCACTCTGGGTGCTAAGTAACAAGGCAATGTATAAGGCAACAACCGTATAAAAAATAACCAGATAGGACACTGATCCAATATGTTGAATTCCTTTTTTGGCACCATATGCACAAATGGTCATTAACATCGCAAAAAGCACCAATATCGGTGTTGTGGGAAAATAATATGTCCAAATAATATTGGTATAGGATCTTGAATCAAACGATATTCCCATTGAACAAAGAAGGAAAATTAGCAGGCAAACGAAAAAACCAATGGATTTTCCAAATAATTTTCGAATGACCGAAAATAAATCCTTGCCTGGGTACAATGAAAGAGTTTTTAATAATAAATGTAATGGAATAACAAAAATAACTGCTGCAAGAATAGGAATCATCCATAAGGCATTTTGCACTGCCTTGTACAGAATAGTCGGGGTATCTTCGGTTCCCTTAGCCCCCACCATTAAAATAGCCATGGATACATATTCACGAATACCAAGTTTTCTAGGCTGCTGATCCATAAACTTTTATCCCTTTCTTTGTCTGATCATATCCTTTGGTTTTAAATATCCGGGACGAAGCCTTTCTTTAAACGGAACATGCCGGATAATTAAGTCTTTGGAAGAAACATTTCGCGGTGTCATCGGTGCGAAGTATGGAATACCAAAGGATTTTAGTGAAACTAGATAAAACAGTCCCACTATAAAAAATGACGTTGCCCCATAGATTCCCATTGCTCCTGCTGTAAAAATGAATAAAAAACGGCTGATGCGGATAGCAAAGTTTAGACTAGTATCACTGATGATGAATGAACTCAAGCCGCTTAAGGCAATGACAATAATAACAATCGGACTTATGACATTAGCCTGTACGGCTGCTTGCCCTAAAATTAACGCACCAACAATGCCGATGGTAGGCCCAATGGGAGAAGGTACACGCAGCCCCGCTTCTCTAATAAGTTCAAAGGCTATCTCCATCATTAATATTTCGATAATGGATGGAAAAGGAACACGCTCTCTCGTCCCTGCTATCGCCATTAATAAATCCGGCGGAATCATTCCAACATGATAATTGGTAATCGCAATATAAAAGGCAGAGGAAAAGGCAGCAACAAACATGGCCATAAACCGCAAAATACGTATGAAATTACCATAAGGCGTTCTTAAATAATGATCTTCCGGTGAATGAATCATTGCCCAAAAAGTGGCCGGGAGAACCAAACAGCTTGGGGAGTTCGACATCAATAAGATGATATGCCCCTCTTCAATGAAGGACGCTGCCCGGTCAGGACGTTCAGTATACAATATGGTTGGAAATAGAGATCTCGGACGCTCCTCAAGATATTGTTCCAAAATGCTCAAATCGAGGATCTTATCCGTGTCAAGTGCTTTTAATTTTTCCTTTATGTCTTTGAGCAGCTCCTCATTCGCTAAATCTTTATGATAAACTAGAAAGACATCATTCCTTGATCGTTTGGAAACAACCTGCGATTCCACAATTAGATTTTCATTTTTAATCTTTTTTCGGATTAAAGAGATATTATCGATGACTTTTTCATTAAAGGCCTCCTTAGCCCCTTTGACAATAACCTCATTATCCGACTTTTCTATTCCCCTGCCTCGTGTTTTGGTTGTTTCAAATAAATAGCACTGCTTATCTCCTTCAATAAAAAGAGCCGTAATACCTCCCGTAATAAACTCAGTAATTTCACCTACATTGGTCGCTGTCTTTAGAATGGGGTACGAGGTTATATCCTGTATCTCTCTAGAAGTCTGATCGCTATTAAGTAATTTCTCGAGGATGCCTTCCTGAATATTTTGGATATCCACCATTGTACTTAAATAGATCATAAAGGCACGCCGGTCCAATGCCCTGATCCTAAGCTCACGAATCTTTACATCGACGTTTTTAGGATAACTAAAAATTGTTTTAAACGTGTCCAAATTATGCTCATAATTCTTGCTAATATCGCTGTTCTTTATGTCAATTTCCCTTTGATTTGATTTTTCACTAAAATGTGGTTCAGCGCTGAAAGTTTTTAAGAGCGTCTTTAAGATCGTTTTCTTCATTCCGAACCACCTTCCATTTTTAACTAGTTTTCCAACTTTAAGTTTCTTTATGTATGAAAGGAAAGGTTTGGAATAATTGAATATAGTCTGATTTTTCTATAGGATAAGGAAAGTGAAAACTTTCTAGAAATGAGGAATGAAGGATGAATATACTCTGGGATTTTGATGGCACCCTTTTTGATACCTATCCTGCACTGGTGGAGGGTTTCGTAAGTTTAAGTCAAAGAAACTTGGATCGTGCCGAGGTATTAAGGTGGCTTAAGAAAGATTCAAAAACGGCCTTTAAACATTATGGAATCTCTGAAGAACTGCGGGGCGAATATCAGCGGTTATATAATATGCACTCTGTAAATAGCCTGCCTTTTGATGACGTTGAGAAGGTATTGGCCGCGGTCGATCAAAATATTATTGTGACGCATCGTGAAAAGGAATCAACCTTGATGCTGCTTGAGAAATTTGATTTATTAAAATATTTCCAAGAAGTGGTTTCTGTTGAAGAACAAGGGTTTACCCGGAAGCCGCATACTGCTTCCTATGAATATGTTTTAAAAACGCGTCACATCGATTTGGTTGTAGGAGACCGGGATTTAGATTTAATACCAGCACGAGGATTAAACATTAAGACGGTTGCTTTTCAGAATCCAAATATCGATGCTGATTTTCATATTGATCATTATGCTGATTTTAATTCTAAGGTCCTTCAACATCTATAGAGTTTATGGTTGATAATCAACTTCCAAATGTCTTTTATCTTGGCAATGAAGGACAGCATCTGGCTGTTCAACTTCTGAAGTGTCCTTCATCCTTGCTATGAAGGACAGTATCTGACTAACCAACTTCTGAAATGTCCTTCATTCTGGCTATGAAGGACAGTATCTGGCTGTTCAACTCCAAAGTGTCCTTCATCCTGCCTATGAAGGACAGTATCTGACTAACCAACTTCTGAAATGTCCTTCATCCTGCCTATGAAGGACAGTATCTGACTAACCAACTTCTGAAGTGTCCTTTATCCTGTCTATGAAGGACACTATCCAACTAACAAACTTCTGAAGTGTCCTTCAACTAGGCTATGAAGGACACTATCAGGCTGTTTAACCTTCAAAGTGTCTTTCATCCTGCCTATGAGGGACAGATTCCGATCGGTCATGTTAAGGAACGTCCTTTATCAACGTCCCTTCGGACCCCTTTTACATCCAGAATAAAACTCTCTCTAAAGGAAAAACTATCCTAAACTAATCATCGTTTGGGAGAAACATATGTCAGTGTTAGTAGAAATAATTATTAGAACCTTCACCGCTTTTATCATATTATGGATTTTTGTACATATTCTTGGGAAACGAACCATTTTTCAAAAAACCTATCATTTATTTATCGCAACCATTACTATGGGAACCATAGCCGGAAATTTAACTTTCAATTATAAAATCAAGTTCCTATACTTTATCCTTTCGTTCGTCATTATGGGTTCCGTCATCTTCACCTTAAATAAACTCTCTATTAAAAGCCAGCGTTTCCGTGAACGAATCGCCGGGAAACCTGTTACACTCATACAAGAGGGAAAAATCCTAGAAGAGTCACTTCAGAAGACTGGCTTTTCAATAGATATGCTAAAACAAGCATTACGGGGTAAGGATATCTTTAATATAGACGAAGTAGATTGGGCCCTATTAGAGGTTAATGGCACCTTGTCTGTTTTAAAAAAGGCAGAATATCAGACTATCACCCAGAAGGATTTAAATAGGAATCCGGCACCTTACAACGTTCCAGTAGAATTAATTATGGAGGGGAAGCTCTTATTAAATAACCTCTCAAATTCCACCTACAGTGAAGAATGGCTCAATGCAGAACTAAAGAAAAGAAAGACCCAGGTTTCCGACATCGCCTACGCCGTCGTAGGGACAAAAGGAAACCTGTATATTGATTTATATCGAGACCAGCAGCAGCCAGTAAAGTAGATGGCTGCTGCTGTTATTTTTTTATGATCACCTTCAAAATTGTTGTGAAAAGATGTATTTTATGATTCGATTAACATAACTAGGAGGGAAAGACATGAAAGGGAAAATGAGACTCATCGCAACCATGCTCATCTTTGGAAGCATTGGAATCTTTGTAAAAAATATCGAGATGCCTTCAACCGAAATTGCGTTCTTAAGAGGAGTAATCGGCAGCTTGTTTCTGCTTGCTGCCAGTTTTTTAGTCAAGCATAAGCCAGCATTCAAAGCGTTAAAAGAAAATGCTCTCCTGCTCTTATTATCAGGAGGAGCCATCGGCCTGAATTGGATATTCTTATTTGAATCTTATCGCTACACAACCATTTCAAATGCCACCATTAGCTATTATTTTGCGCCTATCTTTGTCATGATCCTAGCTCCATGGGTTCTGAAGGAAAAACTGACAAGCGTAAAAGTTGGCTGTATTATTGCCGCTATGATCGGTCTGTTTTTAATTGTGAATCCTGGCGGAGACGGGCAAAACCATACTCTTGGGATATTTTATGGTCTTCTTGCAGCGGCACTATATGCCAGCGTCATTCTAATGAACAAATTTATTAAAAACTTATCTGGATTTGAAATTACATTAATACAGTTATTGGTCGCAGCAATTGTCTTATTACCTTATATAGGCTGGCAGGGCAATCTTACTTTTACAGGGTTGAACTCTACTTCTGTTATCTTGATCCTCATCCTTGGAATCGTCCATACAGGTTTGGCCTATTTTTTATATTTCACCTCTATTCAAGAACTAAAAGGCTCCACCATCGCAGTACTTAGTTATATAGATCCCATTTCCGCTGTAATTATCGCGGCTATTTTCTTAGGTGAAAGTATGACGGTTATGCAAATCATAGGCGGTGTTCTAATCCTCAGTTCCACCTTTTTAAGTGAAAAACTGGAGCTAAAAATGAATAAAGAAAGTAAGACTCCCACTACTGCTCCGTAATGGGAGTCTTACTTTTGCTGATATATCCTATCTATAGATTCCTCCCTCTATAATTTCTGTTTGGTTAATACTCCGCTCCAAATTATCTATATGGGATGTTCAAAATTCTGTAAAAACATTTCGAACAAAATTTGAACTTATCACTATTGCCAAGTTTTTAATGTAAAAAAGGAATATAGTAGAACCATAAAGAGAAAACAATTTTTGAAGGGTGGAATCATTTATGTTTAACAAATTTTTAAGAGAGAATAAAATTGCAGCAGTGATCTTAACTGTTTTACGTTTATACCTTGGCTACTCTTGGATTAGCGCAGGAATTGGAAAATTAACGAGTGGCGGGTTTGATGCTTCTGGATTCCTAAAAGGAGCAATCGCTAACCCAGTAAAAGGGCCGGACGGAGCCATCGTGTTTGGCTGGTATGTTGACTTTTTAAAACACTTTGCTTTACCAAACGTGGATGTCTTTAACGTAATCGTTCCTTGGGGCGAAACTTTAATTGGTTTAGGCTTAATCCTTGGCTGCTTAACCACAACAGCAATGTTCTTTGGTCTTGTGATGAACTTCTCTTTCTTCTTAGCAGGAACTGTATCTCATAACCCTAGAGACATCTTCTTAGGCTTCATCATCTTAACTGCCGGCTATAACGCTGGTAGAATCGGTTTAGACCGCTGGGTCGTTCCTTTCGTTAGAAAAATGGGTAACAAAAATGCTGGTGCTGAAAAATCTAAAGCAATAGTGTAAATACAGCTCGATAAAAAAGACGATTCGGGGATCCCCGAATCGTTTTTTTATGCTATTTATTTATTAACTTGGTACCGTATGAGTTATCGATAGCACATAACCATTTCCCCCTGTGTTGGTACAAGACTATTATTAAAATACTTAGCGATAGCAATGAATGCTTTTTTGATTTCCTCCCCTTTAAAACATTTACATTTTAATATTATTTTAATAGACAATTAATATGCACATAACAATTAAGACATAGTTTGTTAACAATGGTGCTTTAAACTATAGTTAGTGGGGATAGCATGCGTGGCTATCATGGTATTTGGCGTAGGTGGAGCCGGTACTAGTGGGGACGGGAAGATTAGATAACGATTAAGTTATGTGGTGTTGTTCAATATCCCAGTATTTTATTTTTTGGCCAATTTTGTTCTTTCACAAAAACTCGATTAAATAGTTGGTATACTTCATCTCCTTCTAGAAACGATAAGAATGGAGGTGATAGAAACCTATGAAAAATGAAAACAATGGCGGGGGAAACCAAATGAAATATAGTATTTGGAATACTCGTACCGAAGAAAACATTCATATAACTAAACAGAAAATGACAGATGCTTTAGAGCATTCCCCTATGGAGTCAAAATCAATAGAAGAACAGCATGACTAAAAGCAGCCGTAAAAGGTTGCTTTTTAGTTTCCACCTAAATGCTTCAAGCCATTCTGAATCATCTTCGACTTCGCCTGACTCTCTTTACCACCGCCAAACTTAAATACCACAATCCCCGCCACAATCACCAATACCCCAAGCAAATGCTTAAATGTAAAAGGAACCTTATCTAACCCCATAAAACCCATGGAATCCCACCATAATGCAAACGCGAGCTGTGAGATTAAGGCGATAGAAACGCCAATTGTTGGTCCGAGCCTCTTAATTCCTTGAACGATACAGGTAACCACTCCTACTCCAATTACCCCGCTCATCCAATACCAAGGCTTCATTCCATACAGCTGAAACAACTTTCCCCCTTCAAAAATCAGCCCCATCGTCAACGATGCCAGGAATCCAAGTCCCAGCACCAGAGTGGTCGTCGCCCAAGAACCTGCGCGTTCATTGACCTTACTGTTAAATATATTTTGCAAACTAACTAACGAACCTGCTATTAACGCAAAAATGAATCCTACTATCATCCAATCATCTCCCAAACCTTTATTCGTAAATATTTCCGCCTGCAAGCTTCTTTAACCCCTCTATGTCCTTTACGAGAATAAAGCCTCTATTCCTCTCAATCAGACCTTCCTCGCAAAACTGAGTGATTACTCGATTTAGATGCCGATAACTTGTTCCAATTAAATTCGCAGCATCTTTTATACTGATAACCAGCTCAGATTCCTCAAACGATACAGATAACAGGTAACTGGCCAGCCGTACTTCCACCGGATACATAATATTAAAACTCATTGATTTATTTTTAAGGTGAAATTTTTTCGTAATAATCTCTAACAAAAAATTGAGTAGTGGGGCATGGTCGTGTCCAAATTGTTTCAACCAGCGATGATGAACACCAATCATCATCACCGATGAAACAGCCTCAACCGTATTGATAAAATCAATGCCCTGTACGTATTCAAGGTCTCCAATCACCTCAAGCGGCGGTTTAAAAGACAGGATAAGGGTTTTACCTTCAGGTGAATTCGTATAGATTTTGAGTTTTCCTTCAACAAGGATATATAAATATTGCGACGGGTCACCTTGAGAGCAAATCAGCTCTCCCTTATTAAAACTAAACAGCGATAGATGTGGAAGGAGCTGCTCTGTAAATATAGCATCGATTTGATGCATCTTGATATAAAATTCCAATCTCCCACGATCGTTAATTTCCTTCACGCTCTTTACCCCCATTTAAAATCGAAGTATTACCACACCAGCAATCATCAAGCCAATTCCGATGAATTGCGGCAGCCTCATCCGCTGTTTTGCCAGTCCAAACCAGCCATTACTATCAATAATAAAAGTTAACGTTAATTGGGAAATCAATATGGCCGAAATCGACAAGGTCACGCCAATCTTCTGGATCGATGTAACGTTGCCAAAAATGACAATCGCAGCAAACGCACCACCAGTTAAATATAAAGGATTGACCTGCTTGAATCCCTGCCATTTATTTTCCCGAACGAATAAAGAGATTAGCAGGGCCACCACAAATCCGGTAAACTGGGTAATCGTTGCTGCCTGCCAGGTTCCAATATCATCACTAATCCGTGTATTTGCCACACCTTGCAGTGTAATAAAGGCCCCTCCTAAAATGGCAAATAAGCATCCTTTCATTTTTTATCTCTCCCTAAACTAGATTTACTTACCTTTATTAAAAAGTATTTCTGCATGTTCAGGATAGGACATATGTCCTCAACTAAAAGAAAAAGAGATGGAACTCCATCTCTTTCATAGCTTGCATATTTATCCTAGTTTTTATTTTTTAATTGGGAGGCTGACAAAAACTTGGGTCCCTTCCCCTTCATTACTGGTAATCCGGATTTTACCCGAATGGGTCTGAACAATCCACTTTGCTATCGAAAGCCCTAAACCAGAACCTTCTAAATGACGATTTCTCGACTTGTCACCACGATAATATCGATCGAATATATGAGGAAGATCTTCCCTTGGGATTCCAATACCTGTGTCGGTAATTTCAATCATGACACGTGAATTCTTACAGCTGGCTTTAACGAAAATGGCCCCATTTTCTTTCGTGTATTTCAGTGCATTATCTAATAGAATGAGGAACAATTGTTTTAATTTCTCTCTATCACCGATAATGCTAATGGGCTCAATGTCAGCTGTTATCCGGATATTTTTTACAATGGCAAGTGTATTAAAATTCTTAACCACCTGATGCAGAATGTCATCTAACTGAATGGACTCTTGAATCAACTGCAGCTGATCCGAGTCTGACCGTGCTATGGTTAGTAAATCGGAGGACATCTTTGATAAGTAGTTAATTTCTTGAATTGCCTGATGTATGACCTCACTCTCCTGCTCAATACTATGGTCTGGATGGCGAAATAAGTGTTCCAAATTAAGTTTCATAACAGAAAGCGGAGTACGCAATTCATGTGAAGCATCTGAAACAAATTGCTGCTGCTTTTCCCAAGATTGCTTAATAGGAATTAAAGCTTTATTTGCAAGATAGATTCCCGCTAATACTGCGATAAAAACACTTAATAAAGATCCAAAACCAATGACCATCAGTAAATGAGATAACATTTCCTTTTCACGTCTGAGGTTATAGATCACCTGAATTTTTTGTACAGGTGAATAATTTTTATATGTTGATACAGATATGTTCATAAAGTGATAGGATTCAGTTCCAATTGTAATGGATTGAAGTCCTTCTTTATTTAACAACTTCGAAAAGCGTTCTGTATCTATTTTAGTCATCGAGTTTGTAGGGATAACTTTATTAAGTTTATGGTCTTTCTCCCATAACAAATAAATAAGCCGATGATTCTCCTCCTTCTCTTGGTTGAACTCCTCCCCAATTTTCTCCTTCTCATGGAGTAAATGATCTTTCTTTTCCAAAATATTATTATCCGCTTGATGGTACAAACTATAGTGCATATATAGATAAATCGAAGCCCCAAAGATATTTTGGAGGATAAAAAAGAAAAGTGCGTTCAGAACAACTAGCCTGAGTTTTGTTTTATTAAACAACGGATCGACTACTCCTTCAACATATATCCCACACCACGAATCGTCCGAATCAACTGATCATAACCAAAAGGAGCTAACTTTTTGCGTAAATAGTGGATATAAAGATCAACGATCGCATCTGTCGTTTCTGATTCAATCCCCCATACTCTTTGAAAAATTTGGTCCCTCGTGAGGATTTGTTCCTTATTTTGAATCAAATAAAAGAGTAATTCATATTCCTTAATTGTCAATTTCAACACTTCTTGCTGAATAAATCCTTCATGCTGATTTGTATCTAAGCGAATGGGGCCATATATCATTTTCCCCTCTAATCCCATCTTCCCGGTCCTGCGCAGGAGCGACCTGACTCTCGCCAAGAACTCTTCGGCAGCAAAAGGTTTCACGATATAATCGTCCGCCCCAAAATCGAGTCCTTTTACTCGGTCCTCAATTCGGTCCTTAGCCGTAAGAAATAAGGTAGGTGTTTGACATCCTCCGCTCCTTAACTTTCTTATTAAGGAGAACCCGTCCATTTTTGGGAGCATAATATCAAGTGTAATTAAATCGTATTCAAATGATGATGCCAAGAAATACCCTTCTTCTCCATCTTCTGCTTGGTCTACTTCATATTGTTCATCTTCTAAAATAGTTGAAATGATTCGTCTTAGAGGTAAATCATCTTCTACGACCAATACACGCATGATTCCCTGCAACTCCTTAAATAGGTTCCACAAAATTTAGTCCTTGCCAACTTTGGATTATTTGCTCCTGAGAGCCCTTTGAACTGGTTTTACCTGATTCCTAAGGACAGCACTTTTCGATGAAGATTGTTTTTGGTAATAACTATAAATATTCCCTACAAACAATCCGACAAACAAATAAGTTAAGCCGCCAAAAAGTCCATAAATAATGATTCCCGAAATCGCTGAAAGAACACCAAACACGACCTGTTTGCTATATTTAGCAGGTGAGGTAGGCGGGTCCGTAAGCATAAAAAAGCAAAAAAACAGTGCCGCATTAATAAATGGAGGTCGAAGTGCATCCGCTGCCCCCCCTATATCGAAACAGCCCATCAGAAACAGCAATACAAAAAAGGTTCCTAAAAAGGACAAGACTTGCGGAAATTTATTAACTCGCTCTGTTATAATGTAGCCGCCAATCAACAATAATGATATCATCCACCACGAAAGATCCCCAAAAGCTCCCCACCAGCTTTGTCCTGTATGAAAAATAAAAACCGAAAGGAATAACCCAAACGCAGCTGGATTAAAAATTGGTTTCTTCTTATACACGAAAATATGCTTAGACAAGATCGCGATAACAGCGGTTCCTGCTACCATGTACCAAGGAGTAGTTACACTAAAAACTAAAGATATAATTAACCCCGTAATAACAGTAGCATCCTTGCTGCTCCTTCGATTTTTCAATCTACAATAAAGCCTGTCTACAACCATACATACCAAAACGGCAACTAAACTATTTATTATACCCATTACGGTTTTTGCCCCTACTGACGCAATGATTAAATAGGCAGCCATGGCAATAGTGACATATCCTTTTGGTGTTTTTAGCCATTTATTTGCTTCCACTTAAATTCCTCCTGCTCTAACCATTTGTAATTCAGGTGTAACCAGTATACCTTTTAAATTCATCTCTTCTAAAAATCCTTTCGTCTGTTCCCCGCCAAGCAGGAAGGAAGCCGTAGAAAAGGCATCTGCCATCATGGCGAATGGCGCAATAACGCTGACACTTACCCACTCATTGGGTGATTGATGCGTTTTGGGGTTCATTAAATGATGTAAATCTGTTTCTACTGGATTTCTGCGCTCATAGCTTCCAGATGTGCAGATCGCCTCATCAGAAATCTCAACTGTTTCAATCAGCTGACCTTTTTGATATGGATGCTGTATCCCTATTTTCCACGGCTGCCCGTATTCGTCGAGCCCGCCTGCAAATAGGTCTCCTCCAGCGTTAACTACAAATCCCTCAAAGTCCTTCAGTTCGTGTGCAGCCAAGTCGATTGCAAACCCCTTAGCGACGGCTCCTAAATCAATGACTAAAGGCTTTTTTAAAGTTAAGGTTCGCGTTTGTTCATTTAAGAATATATCTTGATAGGTAACGGTATCAGCTGAATGACTCTCGAATATTTCCCCTGTTAGATAATGGCGATTAAATCCTTGCTGTTCCATTACTTTTCCCACTGTCGGATCAAAGACCCCATCCGTCAGTCCCGCCAATTCAATTGCAAAATGAAGAGGTTCAAAAAGTAAGGGACTTATTTGAACTGGAGTACCCACAGCCTGAGTAGCCTGACTTAATTCACTTGATGATGTAAAACGACTGCAGGCCTGTTCTACTTTTTGAAAAGCGTTAAACGCACGCTCTATCTTTGCTTCCGTCACATCCCTCGATTCCCTGGTAACAACCTGTATATCAACGAAGGTATCCATAAATAATTTCGTTTTTCTCATCTTACCCCACCTCGTTTTGAGCTTGGTTAAGCGCATCCTGTACAGCATCTTCAAATGCCTGCGTACTGTAGGTAGCTCCTGAAACATTCGTCACCTGAGCACTTTGCTTCTGCATGACTTCATTTGGCAGGCCTACTACGTCGCTTTCCGAGTAATGCATGGCAAAATCACTAATCTTAACTGCGATAATCTGATCGTTCTTTATGGTCACTTGTACATCAATGGAACCACGCCGATTCATTCCAGCACCCGTAAAGGTTCCATCTTTATAAAGGTTATTAGCTTGATTGCTGCTGCCTTTAGTCCCATTTACTGTTTGGCTAGTGGTTTGAACGTTTTTTGCTATATGTTGAATGGGCTGATTATTGACAGCCTGCGTATCAGTTGTATAAAATCCTGCGGTATACACTGCCGCAACTGCAGTAGAACAAAGGGCTATCCACTTTTTGTTCATTTTTTTCATTTCACTAATCCTCCTATTGCATCGTCAAAACTTCTACACAAGAACAGTTTAGCTTTGCAATCTTAGAATTTTCTTAGAAACATCAGTCCTCATCAAACTTATTAGAGTTCCTCCCATTGTTGCCTCTCCTAAAGGAACTCCTAGAGCGTAGTAAAAAATAAAAAGGCGAACAGTTCCTATCACTGTTCGCCTTCGCAGCATCTTATAGTCTGACCGGCTTTTTACTCCCTGTCACCACTTTATTTTTTTGTTCACCCAAATCAATGGATCCGTCCGGACTTTTGATTTGGCAGCGGATGATATCGCCATCCTTTAAATAGCGATTATTATTGGCTTGGCTTGCTAATAAAATCTCGAGTTTTTGATGAGTAGTTAAGGACGATTTTGCAAGCTGTTCATTGACTTCTGGAGTAAGATTTAAAGCAACTCCCCCTGTTGTCCCTGTAATAATTAAATCCCCTTTTGATAAATCCATCATTTCGGAGAGCTCGGTCAAGGTCTCGGCCGGTTTAAACAGCAGCTGACTTGAATTGGCAGATTGACGCAGCTCATCATTAACCCATAAGTTTAATTCTAAATTATGAATTTTTTCCACTTCAGTTTGGTCTAATAAATATAGAATTGGGCCAGCAGGGGCAAATGTCCGATAGCTTTTCCCCTTTAACCACTGACCTTCCGTAAACTGGACGTCACGGGCAGATACATCATCCACCATTACGATGCCGGCAATGTATTGATGAAGATTATCGTCCGTCACTTCCACAGGCCCCGTAATATCTTTACCAATAATTAAGCCAAGTTCAATTTCATAATCTAATAATTTCACATGATCAGGACGGATAATTTCACTTTTCGCACCACATAACGTACTATCCGCTTTACTGAAAAATAAGTTAAATGGTGGCCGTTTGGCTTCAAGTCCTGCCTCAGCACGATGGGAGGCATAGTTTGTACCTTGACAAATAAATCGTGCCGGTTTGGTGACTGGACTTAAGAGCTCCACATCAGCCAATGAAACAGCCGTTGCAGATCCTTCTTCCTTTATCCTTTTAGCTTCTTCCGTTCCTACTTCTAAAAATCCAGCTAAACTGCGATAAACATTTTGTAATACGAGAATGGTATCTCCTGAAACAACGCCCCACTGCTCACGATTATCCTTTTTAAAACGTACCACTTGCAAACCCATGTGTGTCATCCCTCTCTTTTTTTTAAATTAGTTCAAAAGAGAACAGTTTCAGACACTGTTCTCAATTTTTTCCTTATTAGTTAATTTTACAAGACTTTTGAAGTATTTGCATTTAACAGGGCTGAATTTTCAGATTTTTTCGGACGAACAGCCAGCCATACTAATCCACCGAAAACAAGCAGGATTAACCCACAAAGCTGGAACGCATGCTGGAATCCAACTGCTGGACTTGCTGAGTGTTCAATGAAATAACCCGTTACATATGGCCCTACAATACCGCCCAATGAAGTAATCGCCATAAACCAGCCTTGAATTTTCCCTTGATGTTTAGGTGAAACCAAATCTACTAAAATGGCGGGCCCCATTACCAATGTAATACATCCAAACGTTAATCCAAGTGATAATAATACAATGGCTAAAATATTCGAGCTGACCATCGCTCCAAAAAAGTAGCTGACGGCTCCAGCCAACATGACTGGTCCAAGGACAAAAATTCGTCCCTTCACCACATTCTTCGTCTTATGATAAAGGCGGTCAGAAATAGTTGAAAAAATAATTTGCGATAGGGTAATCATAATCCAAGGCAGTGCTACGACAATTTTTAAAGTACTTTCACTAAGGTGGCGGATATTTTCTAAATAATTCGGAAGCCAGTTCAGCCCAATGGTAAAGGACCAATAAGTGGCAAACCCACATAATGCGACAAAGATGAAGTTTTTTGAGAATAGAGCAGAGGTGAATTTTGAGTCGTTCAGTACGATTTGTGAGCTAACCTTTTCTATACCAAGTTCTGCGTCTGTAACCGTTTTCTCTTTTGCGATCCATAACCATACTAGAATCCAAAGAAAGCCTACAGCTCCAGTTGTAATAAACGCAGAACGCCAGCCATAACTCATGATGAGGTGCATTAGGACAGGTGCGGAAATGGCGACACCAAGCGGCCCGCCAACTGAAACCAGTGTTAAACCAATCCCTAATTTTTCTTTTGGAAGATACTTTGAAGCGGCTGTCATCGCTAAGGCATAGGAAGGTCCTTCCCCGGCTCCTAATATGATTCTAGTTACTAAAAGATAAGTAAAATTGCTGACAAAGATTGTAGAGAATTGAACAATCGACCAAACCGCTACCATGCCTGCAATCACTTTTTTCGCTCCAATTTTATCTGCAAGGCTGCCGCCTAAAACAGCTGAAAGTGAATACAGTAAGAAAAAGACACTTCCAACAACTCCCCACTGCTCTGGAGATAGTTTTAATTCTTTCATAATTGGAACGGATGCAAATCCAATAATGGCTTTATCCGCATTACTGATGACGGTTAATAAAAATAACAGAAAGATGATCACCCATGCTCTTTTTGATACTGAACTTTTCTTTTTCTCCATAAGGACCTCCTTAAAATTCACTCATTTATATTACTTATACTCAAGACCTTTCCTTCCTAAGAAAAGGTCTTGTTAGTTGACTACTTAAATGTAACTTCAACTTTTCCAATATGAGAAAATCCGGCTGTGAACCGATCCCCTTTTTCAGCTGCTATTGCTGCGGATAATGCACCGGATAAAATAACCTCACCTGCTTTTAACACCACATTGTACTCGGAGAGCTTATTTGCCAGCCAGGCCACACATTTAGCAGGATGGCCTAAAACATCTGAACCATATCCTGTATTAATCAATTGGCCATTTTTAAACAGGTTCATTTCAATCGACGGAAGATCGATATCCTTTAGTGAAAACCGCTCATCGCCGATGACAAACAATCCGCATGATGCATTATCCGCAATCGTATCGGCCAAGGTAATCTTCCAATCCTTAATCCTGCTGTCGACAATCTCTAAAGCTGGCGCTATATAATCTGTTGCATCCAGAACATCCTCAATGGTCACAGATGGCCCTTTCAAATCCTTCCGGAGAACAAAGGCAACCTCACCCTCCACCTTTGGCTGGAACAGATCATCTAATTGAATCACCCCATTATTGGTAACCTCCATGGAGTTCATTAGATGACCGTAATCAGGCTGATCAACGCCTAACAACTGCTGCATCGCTACAGAAGTTAATCCAATCTTTTTCCCGACAACCAGCTGCCCACTTTGAACCTTTTGAACAATTCCTAAAAGCTGTGCCTGATATGCCTCATCCACCGTTAAATCTGGATAGACTTCTGAAAGAGGTGTGATTGATTTCTTTGCTGCTTCAGCCTGCTGCAAAAGCTCATAAACATGTTGAGAACGAAGAATGACTTGATTACTACTCATAGAGAATACTCCTTTTTAAAAAAATAGAGCACTATTGGATTGATTCAAAAACATGTTAAGCTATGAATCATTAATAGTACTCTTTCAGGGTTGGTCCTATTATTTTATTACTAGTGTTTCATCCTGCTTAGCAGCTTCTTTACTATTTTTTAACAAGAAGTTTGTTAATACAGCATTGAACTCTTCAGGTTTCTCCCATTGCGGCCAGTGTCCTGCATCCTTAATGACGGTTAGTTCACTATTTGGAATCATATCCTGAATAGGTTTTGCTTCCTCAACAGTAGAGGTTGGGTCATGGTCTGTCCAAGCTAACAAAGTCGGTACATTGATTTTGCCGCACCATGATGGTTCCCAGCTGTATAACTTCCTAATTTCAATATCCTGCAAGCAGACAATATGATGAACGGCTTCTTGGTAAGACGGCTGGGTATAAATTTTGTAACGAGCTTCAATCAATTCTTCGGTGACTTGGCTCTTGTCATACATTAACCACTCTAGTCTAGTTTTAACATTTTCATAGTTGGCTTCAAGAACTGCTTTTAATGTAGAATCTTTTAGTTTTTGCATGACTTCAGGCTTGTTATTAACGTTGCCCGGTGTATTCAATACCATCGCTTTTACATACTCTGGATGCTCAGCTGCAAACCATGCTGCTACCCAGCCTCCTAATGATTCACCAGAAAGATATACTTTTGTTAATCCTAATGCTTGAATAACTCCTAATAAATGTTCGCTGTAATAATCAATTCCATATTGGCAATCTGGTTTGGCTGTATAGCCGTGTCCGACCATATCGATGCAAATTACACGGAAATGTTCACTCAAGCCTCGGATATTTCGAGCATATGCCTCAATATGGCCGCCGGTACCATGAAGCAGAATCAACGGTTCCCCTGCTCCTGCTTCAAGTACTCTTGTTTTAATATCGTTCGCAATTACGTAATAAAGTTTGTATTCCAAATCTGCTAAGTCTGTCCAAATCGTCATTTAAATCTCTCCTTTTTTTTAAACAATAAACCCCTTAAATGCTAACTTCGTATTCTGATGATGGTTTTATATCATTCTGTTCAACCGGCTGGTTAAACTGAACAATCGCCATCCCTGTTACCCATTCCGGAATAGGCTCATAACAAGCGACACTCGGATCAAAGTTTTGTAGTGCGCCAAGCAAAACAAGCCAATTGCGAATCTCCTGACCGCCGTTTCCTAAATTTTCCTCAATAAAATCGGCACTCCAGTTTCTTAATGATGCATAATCTTTTTCAGTAACTAATCGTAAAAACTCTCGGTCGATTTGTTCGTTAACAGGGCCTGATTTAATTCGTGTTACATTTGTTTCCCTTAACCTTAAATAGGTATCAAGCTGCTCTATTTCCTGACGGCCATTTTTTAAAACATTAACCAAGAATTGGTCTTCCGGCTTTTCGCTCTCAATTTTAGGAATCGGCACCCAGTGAGATAATCCGCCCGACGCGACAATCGCAACCTTAAGATCTGCATCCCAGGATTCTATCGCTTTGCGAATGACTTCACCAATTTGGAAACAGCGATCCATTGTTGGCAGCGGTGGAGCAGACGTATTAACTGCAATCGGAACAACCGGTATTTGAAGATCAGGATTTAAAAAGTAAATTCCCTGTGTATGACCGTGATCGACCTTCATTTTTAACGTGAACGCTAAATCAACATTTTCTTCTAAACCAGTGTGTAGGATATGCTTTGCCAGATCTTGCTGGACGGGGATATTGTATTTAGGCAGCTGCCAGTCTCCCCACCCTTCACATTCACCAATTCCAATCGTAAAGGAAGGCATATGGTCGTAGAAATAACTATTAAAATGATCATCAGACACTAATACCATCACATCGGCTCCTGCAGCTTCGAGATACTTCTTCATTTCAGCCGCTGTTTGAAGGAATCGCTGTCCTTTTTCTCCGCCACTCTCTTCATTTGTCATGATCATAGGACTATGTGACATGGCCACGCCTGCAATAATTTTAGCCATTCGATCATCTCCTTTTTAAGATTTTAAGATATTTGCAGCTTCCTAGCTTCAACCATTTGTTTTTTCCAGACTATCGATAATTTTCCTATGAAAGGTATATCATCCGTACATTTGAGTGTTGAGCCATCGTTCAGGACAATGACTTCTGTTTCGACAGAACCGCTCGAATTATTCAACAACACCTGATATCGGCCAGGCCCTGGAAGAGTATAATACGGATACAAGCTGAATCTCTCTCCATTCCATTCGCACCGAGTTTCATAAAATTGTCCAAGTAAAGCGGGCAGCTCTGCGACCTTTCCGTTTAACAGCCGTTCGCGAATACAAGAGCTGCTAATTTTCTCACCCCTAAGTTCTACCTTTGCTACCTTTGTGACGTCTATCAGGCCGCCGGAGTCGCTCGTTAGCCGATCCATATTTCCCGCCCCGCGGGCACCATATGAAAAATCAAATCCCGCCACTGCATGGACGACACCAAGGCCGTTTAAATACTGAGCAGCAAACTGTTCTGGCGATAACCCAGCAAAGTCTTTATCAAATTCAACAATATAAAACGTATCGACACCCATTTTTAGAAGCTTCGCCTCTTTTTCCGCAAGCGGCATTAAATAATGGACGTGAATTTTCCCATTGCTGATTATAGTCTTCGGGTGAGGAAAAAAGCTCATGACAGCTAATGGTACTTGCTTTTCGGCTGCCTTTTGAAAAGCGGTGTTGATGACTGCACAATGCCCATGATGGAGACCGTCGAAACAACCAAGTGCCATCACATTTGGCCTCGCCTTTTCCTGCCATTCTGCCAAATTACTCCGGTTTAAACGAATTGTCTCCATAACAGTCTCCTCTCACGGTTCTTAAATATTCACAGGCTCTAATTCTACTAATGAACGGTACTTTCCACTGTAAAAAATCAATGGCTCTGCATCTTCAAGGTGAATATCAGTGACCTTACCAATAAACAAGGTGTGGTCCCCTTCCACATGCTCTGCCGATACTTCACAGGCAACTTGGGCAACAGCACCAGGTAAAACAGGCTTTCCATCAAGGCGGTCAAAAACTACTTCCTTTTTCAATTGTCCGGCGAAAATCATGGAAAGTTCTTGCTGATTAGCAGCTAAGATATTAACAGTGAAAATCTTACTTTCTTTTATTTTGTTTAAAATTTTTGCTTTTTCTCCGATAGAAATAACCACAAGCTTTGGATCAAGCGATACGGACATGAACGCATTCGCTGTCATTCCGTGGACTTCACCTTCTACTTCAGTAGCTATAACGGTTACCCCTGTTGCAAACTTTCCCATCGCACTGCGAAACTGACGATCATCCATTAAAAAATCCCCCTATTTTTTTTTATTTTTGCTTTGTTAATCTTGAATGTTGATTTCCACTCCAAGCGGATTCGCTCCAATCAACATGCTAAATTACAACAATATTCTCAAAAAGCTAATTTTCAGCCCCCTTATCCCCGAACTCCACTTTCAAAACCGAACAAATCCTTACCATAAGCTGCAACAGCATCTTCATATAATGATGTCTTATGTGTAGCTACAGCAATGATATCTCTTAAGAATAATTCCATTGGGCCGCCTTTATAAAGGGCGCCTCCTCCTAGAGTTAACAGCGATCTTACCGCAATATCTGTGCAAAGCTTAATCGCTTTTGTACGAATGGCAAAAAATTCAGAAGGCGGTGTTTTACAGCCATCTTTTTCATAGTTTTCAAGCAGGTCAATATATTTTTCCAATAACGCCTCTGCCATGTGAAAATCTGTTGTCATTTCTGCTAATACCCGCTGACTTCTAGGTGACTCACTTTCTCTTACTCCATCCATTAAGCGTACTCGTTTTTCAGTCAGCACTTTGAATTCCTGAAGCATCCGTTCTGCCCCGCCTAGTGCCATATAGCCGAACCCTATATAGAAGGAAGGAAAAAATGGGACATGATAGAATGGATAGTCCACATCATATTCTTCAAAAGGTGGTCTTCGAGTAAGTTCTGCCTGGTCCAAACGTAAAATCCGGTCCATTGGGACGTATACATTATCAGCAATAATTTGGTTACTTCCCGATCCTCTAAGGCCAAATGTATCCCAATTGCGGATTACCTCCACCTCGGAAGTTTTTAACATCGGCAGGCAGTAAACTGGTTTCGCACTTTCAGGGAACTGAATCATTACTCCAACGCCAACCCAGTCACTGTAGTTGATGCCACTTACAAAACTCCATTTACCACTGATGCGATAACCATCTCCATCACGTTCTGCTTTACCTAAGGCAGCAAAGATATCGGCAATTAATCCGCCATGATTGACAATCTCGTCTGCACCCTTTTCAGGTAGAAAGGCTGGAAGCATGTTGTGGAGTGGATATAAATATGTCAGCCATGCCGCTGAAATATTATAATTGGCCACCTTGCGAACTACTCTGGCAAACGTTTTCACATCTGCTTGTGGACCGCCATATTTTTTTGGAAGCATCATCCGTGAAATTTGTGTTTCTTTAATCAGGTTCACCACATTTTGTGAAATCGTAGCATTTTTCTCAGCCTCTAAGGCTTCCTGCTCTGCTAATTTTCCAATTCGTTCCGCACCGGCTATTAATTCTTCGACGGTCACATCTTCCCCTTTTAATACGAAACTAGCCATTTCTTTTACACCTCTCCGTTTTTTTAAAATAAAAGTGATTGTGGACTACTATCCGTTAAAAATTAAATTTGACATCGCTTACATTTATACTTCAACTTAGGTTTCTAATATATTAACCTTGTTAATATTGTATAAAATTGAAAATCTCCATTCTAGAGCAACAATTGCTCATCATTTTCATTTTATTAGACAAAAGTTGTTCATCCTAAATAAATTGAAAAAGCCATCCGGTCTAAGCCGGATGGCTCTTAATCTAAACTGATTTCTCCTATTGCAATTAACGATTTTATAATTAAAAGTAGTTGATGCATTTCGTTGGGATCACGTAAATCTTTTTCTAGTATGCTTTCTATCCGACTAACCCTATGCCTGAGCCCGCTCATTGATAATGATAGATCATTCATCGTTTGTTCAAGCTTTCCTCCGTTTAATAAAAAACTATATAAGGTTTTCAAAAGTTCTAGCATTCTTGGATCCTCTAAGTTGTACAATATACCAAGTTCTTGCTCAGCAATCATTTTAATCCCGCTAATATTTCTTGAGTTTATCAGCACTCCGACAATTCCTAAGGATTGAAAGGGAACAATCTTCTTCTTTACCGCTAATCGTAAGGCAATCGCAGCTTCTTCATAACATTTAGATGCCTGGTGTATATCGTCACCTAAACGGCTGATACCCATCTTAAAATGACCTTGAGGATAATTTCCAATCATATAGGTAAGATATTCTTGCATCACATCATAGATCGATTTTTTATCGATTGTTTCATTTGAAATCAATAACACCAAGTTGCCGTCCCGTTGTCCTACCAAAAGAGTATGCTGTTTGTCCTTAAAATAACGGAAGGTAGTTTCAAAGACTTGTTCCTGCAAGAGGAATTCATCTTCAATCGAACCCTGTATTTTCTTATATTCCATTATCGATATATAAAAGTTTTGCTCAAGGTCTAAGCCTGTATATTTCCCTCGCTTGGTGATCTCACTTCTTGGCAGCCTCCCCTCTAAGATTTGTTCTAAAAAGCTGCCCTTCATTCTTTCAAACGTTTCAAACTTTGTTTTTTCATTTAGTAGAACGAGAGAGGCTGCATTAGCAAAACGATCTAAGAACAAATAATCCTCTTCATGGTGATGCTCTATTTGACCATAAACAAAGCTGCAATAACCGATTACTTCTTTTTGTAATAGGATTGGGGTGATGAGACGCTCCTGAATTTCAGTTTTGATCATCTTTTTTCTAAAAGGGAAAAGTCGATTCTTGTCTAGCCTCCTGTCATGGGAATAACACTCCATATCTGCTTTGACCAGTAAAAATTGTTCCTCCGTCAGTCCTGAATAAGTAATTGGACGAAGTGCTGTATCCTCCACAATAATGGGAATCTGGACCATTTTATATACCATATCGGCTAACGTCTGCAAGTCAGTTCCATTGATGATTTCTTCGGTCAGCTTGTTTTGAAAATTAGCCAAACGCATGACAACATTTTTTTGGTCCAGGAGCTGGTCATACGTATACTCTAGTTCCTTCACAATCGGTGTTTCATTAAAGAATTCCAGCTCATGTTCGTCTTGAAGTTCTGTTTCCCATTCTCTTTTTGGCTTCAACTCCCAGCAGCATTTCGAGTCCCCTTTTCCAACACAGGTAATTTCTCGAGCTAGAAGAGGTTCCCCGAAGATGGTCGTCATAAAACCGCTCGCAAAACCGATTAAGGTATGACATACAGGAGCATTCGATATACCGAAACGTTTTAAATGTTCCTCGGCTTCATAAGAATCTATCCAAGTTCCGAACGAATGAAAATGTTTGATCCTTTGCTTCTCATCCACATCAAATTTACATTCATGCTTAATCCCTCTTATATGGCCATTTTGTATATGAAGGATCGGTCCATTCTTGATGAGATATTCGAGCGAGGTTTCGGTTTGTAACGCTTCTTTAGCATTTTTTACACCCATTTCCCAGCCATAATGAAATAAGAACCCCTTAATTCTCTTAATCCCAATATTTTTGGCAAGCTGCTGCCTGAGGATACCGAAAACAGACGCAGATGTGATAATCTTCCGGTCACCGGCAACCTCTTCAATTCTATAACTCTCTTCCGAAACGATAATAGTCACGCTAACACATCCTCTATGAGATCCGTTTTTAAGTAAGCGCTTTTATTATTATTCTAGACTAAAGATTGCGAGAGTTCAAAATTTTTTAGTGGTATGTTGGTATGGACCGACCACCCAGATACCTTTTTTACATTTAATACACACAAAAACGATGCCTAATCCAGCAAGCATCGTTTAAGTAAGCCGTCTATTATTGTTTCACTTTTAACCCTATCAAAGAAGCAAATCCGATTGCCTGTTCTCGTGAAACTTCACACCCAGCCAGACTTTCGATTGACACATTCAGCCTTTCAAACCGACACGTACTGATGTCAATCCCTTTCAACAATGTTTGTTCAAAATGCGCATCATTTAAGTCACATTCCGTTAACTTCACTTTGGTAAGCTTGCTATCATAAAAATTCGCACTCTGTAACATACTTTGCTGAAAGACCACCTGTTTTAAACTTGCATCGACAAACTCACTGAAATTCACCATACAGTTTTCAAATGTTACATTTCCTAAATTGGCATCTGAGAAGTCCACGCCCATCAATTTGCAGTCTCTAAATGAAACACGATGGATGATTCCTTCACTAAATCTGGCATTAGACAGGTCACAGTTTTCAAAAACAACATCCGTCATATCAATCCTATGGAGTTTAGCATTGAGAAACGTTACATTTTTAAAAACAACTTCTGAAAGAATCAGTTTATTAATTTCAACCTCATCTGCCCGAGATCCCGTAACCATACAGTTAATTAACTGCGGTTCTTCTTCATTATAAAGATCATGGAATTTAGCTTTACTTAAGTTGGCTGAGATTTTGGGAGATTCGATTTTAAGTCCTTTTCCCATCAGAAAACACCCTTTATTTAGATATTTATAGGTAACTCTACCATATGGGAGCATCAGATGATAGGTCTTTTAATTATGAAAAAATTATGCCAAAGAGATGAAATGTAATAACTTACACCATTATCAAAAAAAATGAACAGCTATTAATTTTCAAATTAACTATAATGGAGTTTAAAGAAAGACCATTTATTAAGAAGGTGTGATTATAGATGGGTAAAAGAAAATGGTCAAATAAGGAAATAGAAGAGTTCAGAAAAAGGAATGGCAAATTTGTGTATTATAATAAGGAAGATGCTAATCTCTTTGTACCAAAAGCTTTAGGTTTTGGGTGGACCTTGAACTGGGCAAATCCTCTATCATGGCTGGTTATTCTCCTCATATTTGGAATAATCATTTTTCGTCATATATTTAAATAAGCAAAAAAGAGATTGGATTCCCAATCTCTTTGCATGATTAACTCTCCGACAAAGATCGAATTCTTCTCAATGAAGGGAACAAATACATCCATAGACCGGCAACAATAATTGTTCCAACCCCTCCAATAAAAGCAGCTGGAACCGTACCGATCAGACCGGCCATTGTTCCAGACTCAAACTCCCCAAGCTGATTGGATGTCCCGATAAACAGCGAATTAACCGCATTTACACGGCCGCGCATCTCATCTGGAGTTTGCAGCTGGACAAGTGAAGATCTTATGACCACACTGATCACATCGGAACCGCCAATTAGAAGTAACGCGAACAACGAAACGATTAAATTGCCAGAGAGAGCAAAAAGCATCGTAGCCAATCCAAAAACGGCAAGTGCTCCAAACAATTTCAGTCCGATATTGTTTTTAAGCGGATAATAGGCAAGGACCAGCGATACCAATAACGCACCTACAGCTGGCGCAGTCCGCATTAATCCCAATCCCCATGGACCCGTATGTAAAATATCCTGGGCATAGATCGGTAAAAGAGCAGTAGCCCCACCAAGCAGGACGGCAAACAGGTCAAGCGAGATTGTCCCTAGGATGACCGGGTGACGATAAATAAATTCTAAGCCTGAGAAAATTGACCGTAATGAAACTGGCTCCGATTTCCGAACGAATTCATGCTCAGCACGAATCATATAAGTAAGAATGGCACCAACAAATAATGCAACTGCTGCGGTACTATAGACATAGGAAGCACCTAATGAAAAAAGCAAACCGCCAATCATTGGACCCAAGATTTGAGACGTCTGTCCTGCTGTAGTGGCTAGAGAAATCGCCTGCTGCAGAATCTTTTTTGATACCAACTGCGGTAATAACGCTGAAGAAGTTGGACCTTCAAACGCACGGCAAGCTCCCAGAATGGCCGCTGCCACCAGTATCTCTCCACGCCCAAGCCAGTGGCCAATACTTCCATATAGAAGCAGTCCAGCTATAATCCCTTCAATAACTTGGCAAATAAAAACAATTCTCCGCCGGTCAAAGTTGTCTGCTACATGACCTACTACAAATGTTAGCAGCACCATCGGAATAAACTGAGCAAGGCCCACTAATCCTAAACTAAAAGCATCATGCGTCAAATCATACATTTGCCAGCCGATGGCGACGGACAGCATTTGAAATGAGGTTGATGCTAGAATTCTCGAAACCCAATAGTTCCGAAAAGATGGCAGTCTAAAAAGTGAATCACCCGATTGAAGCAACAAATTCACGTCCCTTTTCAATAATTACTATAAATTTAGCCCCTATTATACTCCTTTTCATCCCTGTCTTCATTCCTTTAGTACTTTATTAATTTCTATCCACCGTTCACTCTGCAGATCTTGCCAGTACTATCATAGAAATTAAATTTTATATAGAAAAAATTCTACATATTTCCGCGGAAATTTCGTTTATTCCCTCATTATTCCGTTTTTAGTTACTTTATTCGATATTTAATTAAGCTATAATAAAGAATGGAATAGTAGATTTATGTCGATACAATTATATGAAACTACGACAATATTTTGTTTTTTTATAGAAATATTTTTAGAAAGGATTTTTCATTTTGAAGCTAAAACGGATAGGAAGTGTATTATTTACTGTAACTCTTGTATTGATCTTCATCCTATTCTATTTTGATTCTAAACCCTCAACAGAATCACCAAAAAAGCAGTCCGTTTCCATGCCGACTGAGCTCAATCCGACTGTCAAGGAACGGACCGAACAATTAATTCAGCAGGCGGCAAAAAAGGGGATTGTGGTAGTGATTACGGATAGTTTCCGAAGTGCAGAAGACCAGGATAAACTTTATGAACAAGGCCGGACAACGGATGGAAATATAGTCACTAATGCCAAAGGAGGAGAATCTTATCACAATTATGGGCTTGCGATTGATTTTGCTTTAGAGACCCCATCAGGTGATGTGGTTTGGGATAGGGAATATGATCGAAATGGTAATGGAAAAGCCGACTGGGCTGAGGTTGTTAAGATGGCAAAAGCTTTGGGTTTTGAATGGGGCGGCGATTGGAAAGGATTTAAAGATTACCCCCATTTAGAAATGAATTTTGGCCTGAGCATTGCTGATTTGCAGAATGGCGAGAGACCTGCCGGCACCACTTTAACAGCAGATCTCGAAACAGACAATTAGCCTATTTATTAGCACCGCATCTGTGGTGCTTTTTTTCTGTAACTATTTATATTGTACTTTTTAAAAACTCAGCAAAAGCTAATACTTCTTCTGTTTCTACTTTTGTAAGTAAATGCGTAGAGGATGTTGGTGGAGTAATTTTATCTGGTTTTATTTCGACCAGCTTGTTCAAAGCGATTTCTTCTTTAACAACCGTAAGCGGTAAGAAGGAAACGCCAAGTCCAGCCTCAATGAACCGCTTGGTTACTTCCACTTGATTCACTTTCATTGTTTTTACAGTTGGATAATGGCTCTTAATCTCGGGCAATAGATCGTCCCAATAATCAGGATGGTTATGGGTAATCAGCCTATATTTTTGAAGGACGGTTTGTTCCTCTAAAAAAGGCTCATTGGGTCCAACCAGTCTGACAGATTCGGTGTGTACCGTCTCTGTTTTAATATTTGTTTGTACAGGCAGTATTCTGCTTAATCCTACGTCAGCACTTCCAACACTGATTTCCTTGCCTATCTCAAATGAACTCAGGACATTTATAATCACTTCGATATTCGGATGCTCATCTATAAATTGCCGTAATAACGCAGGTAAAAAGGACGAAGCAATTTGTGGTGCAGCAGCAATAATTAACTTTCGGTTATACCCTTGTTTCCACGATTCAAAGTCCATCATTCCTTGTTCATAATTGGCGATTAACTCCCTCGCAAGGAATAGGAACTTGTGACCTGCTGGGGTAAGTGTGACTCTATTCCCTATTCTTTCAAATAAAAGGATGTTCAAGCTTTCTTCTAATCTTTTAATATGTTTGGTGACAGCAGGCTGTGTTAGAAAGAGCTCTTCAGATGCTTCCCGGAAATTTTCATATTTTGCAGAAATAATAAAGGTTCTTACCCATTTAATATCCATTTAGGTCCCTCTATTCAATAACAGTTTGTTATTAAATTCTTTATTTTTCGTTAATATCCATTATTTAACTCCTCCATTATAATCGAATCAACAGGAAGATACAGTTTTTTTAAAATTTCTTACAAAAAGGAGCGGTTGCAAGATGGAAAAAATAAGGGACACATGGAATGCCAACTTATACGATTCAAAACATTCATTTGTATCGCTGTATGGGGAGAGTTTAATTGAATTATTAGCGCCTCAAAAAGGGGAAAAAATCCTTGACCTTGGCTGTGGGACGGGAGATTTAGCAAAGCAATTATCTGATTATGGTTCGGAAATTACAGGTGTCGATCGTTCTGAAAAAATGATTGAAAAAGCAAAAAAGAAATACCCTACCATTCATTTCATTGTCCAAGATGCAACAAATTTAACATTTCACCATGAATTTGATGCAGTATTTTCAAATGCTGCACTCCATTGGATCAAACAGCCAAAGCAAGCATTAACTTGTATTTATAACTGTTTAAGACAAGGTGGAAGATTTGTGGCTGAATTTGGAGGCAAAGATAATGTTAAGGCTATATCGGATGAATTAATTCATCAATTGGAGGCAGAAGGTATAACTTTCAATTCGGAACTATTCCCTTGGTTTTTCCCGAGTATTGCTGAATACTCGTCCTTAATGGAACAAGCAGGATTTAGAGTGACTTTTGCACAACACTTTGACAGGCCAACTCCATTAGACGGGGATAGTGCCATAAAAAACTGGATTGATATGTTTGGCAGCAGCCTGTTAACAGATGTTCCTGAAACCAAAAAAGCAGGCATAATAGCAAAGGTGGAAAGCAATTTAAAAGAGGTTTTATATAGGGACGGCAGATGGATTGGTGATTATAAACGGATTCGTGTCATTGGATTTAAAGAATAATTAGAATTAATTACACGGGTACCATTCACCGCAAAAATAAGCCAATACATACAAGTTATCAATAAATAACCTGTATGTATTGGCTTATTGTCTTTAAACAGCCATTATTGGAATTCCTTCATGAGATGAGGTAATAATTGTGAAATAACTTTCAAAGGGTGGCTTGATTTTTGTGTAAGACAGAGCATAATTCCACCTTCGAAAGCAGCTGTCATCATGAGAGCAATTGAATCAGCGCTTTCTTTTGAAAGACCATCCTCTACTAACTTTTTGGAATAGATTCCTTGCATCTTTATGTATAGGTACGAACAGGCATTTCGGACCGGGTCACTTAATGTTGCCAATTCGCTCACGATACTGGTAAAGGTATATCCAGAAATCGAACCTTCACGATTATAGTTCTCAATTAATTTTTCAATCATAGCCAATGTTGCTTCTTGCGTGGTTTGATATCGTTTGAAAATATCTTCAATGTCTGTCGTAATTGACTCACTCATTGACTTCAGACAGGCGATAAGTAATTCTTCTTTTCCATTCGGAAAATGATGATAGAGCGAACCCTTTGAAATTTTACATGTTTTTAAAATTTCAGTCAGTCCTACACCTATATATCCCTTCTGCTGGAAAAGAGTGGTCGCGGTGTCGATTATCATCGATTTTGTATCCATTCCGTTGCAAACCTCCTCAGTACTTCTGTTTATTACACTATCAAAAATTTTTTCTATTTCAAGTTTTTGTTGCTAATCTTTTTACAATACAAATGAGAAAAATAGACTATACAGCCGTCCCATTTATCTTAGATTAACAACTTAGCCTCGTTTGTTCAAACTGGACAAGTTGATGTGGGCTCTAGTGCCTTTACAATTGGCTTGTTTAGTCGCTTAATGGAAAAAGCCTATTTAGAGATAATTATAATCTAAATAGGCTTTCTAATGAGTTTATGATTATTTGAGCAGTTAAATCTTAAAGGTGTTCTCCACCTGCTATGGAATGAAATCCCCGTACACCAAGTCCGCCATCACTGTTAATAATAACACCTGTAATCGCCATTGAATCCTTGTTGGAAGCTAGCATGACATAGGCACTTGTATGATCTCTAGGAGCAGGAACTACATGCAAAGGAGACGTAGATTTCATTAGTTCTTCGATATTATCTACACTTGATTGCGTTTGTTTTTCCTGTCCTAATGCTTCTGGTCCTCTTAAATCTGTAAGTGTACCACCGGGTGCTACTCCATTCACGCGGATTTTAGGTGATAGTTCATAGGCTAATTCACGGATCAAACCTACTACAGCATGTTTGGATGCCGTGTAAAGCGGTCCTCCGCCTGCAGGATAGAATCCTGCATTAGAAACTGTAAAAACAATATTCCCTCTTGTTTTTAGTAATTCAGGCAGAACCGCTTTAGCACCGTAGAGAGGTCCCTTCACATTTACACCAAAAATCTGATCAAACGATTTATCAAGATTTTCCTTAGGTAAATCCGGTAATGACACAAAGTAATCGAAGATTCCGGCATTGCCGATAAACGTATCTATTTTTCCAAATGCCCGGACCGTTTCTGCTACCGCTCTTTCATTATCCTCGAACTGTGTAACATCCCCTTGGACTACGATTACCTTTTCACCAAACTGTTCCTGCAAATCCTTTACTTTTTCATCTGAACGCTCCAATACACCGACATGGGCACCTTCATCAAGAAACCTCTCAACCAATGCCCTGCCGATGCCTGAACCCCCTCCGGTAATTAATGCTACCTTTCCCTCTAACCAGCCCATACATCAATAGCCCCTTTACAACAATGATTATCTATATTTAGAACACTCTATTTCTCGTCCTGCACATTAAAAACAACCATTCTAATATCCGTCATTTCTTCAACGGCAAACTTTGGACCTTCTCTGCCAGCTCCGCTCTTATCGATCCCGCCGTATGGCATGATATCTGCGCGATAAGAGGAAGTATCATTAATAATGACGCCGCCAGTTTGAATCTTTTTGGCAGCCTTCCACGCCAAGTTCACATTATTTGTAAAGACGCCTGCTTGCAAACCATATTCCGAATCGTTCACAAGATCAATGGCTTGATCAAATGTTTGGTATGGAATAATAGAAGCAACAGGTCCGAATACCTCTTCGCAGACCACTTTCATGCTAGAGTTTACATTTTTTAGTAGAGTTGGCTGCACCATCACTCCATCTCGACTACCTCCTGTAAGCACTTCTGCACCTTCGCTTACAGCCTCTTGAATCCATTGTTCAACCCTTTTAGCCTCTTCTAACGTAATTAACGGGCCTACATCGGTATTCGGATCTAAAGGATTTCCTACGACTAATTGATTCGTAGCTTCCACCATTTTTTGTGTAAAAGAATCGATGACACTGTCATGCACGTAAATCCTTTGTACCGACACACAAAATTGACCTGCTGAACCAAATGCTTTTTTCGCTAATAAATCCGCCGCCAAATCTAGGTTGGCATCCGAATGAACGATATTTCCTGAATTGTTTCCTAATTCTAAAGTAACGCGGTTAAATCCGCTGTTTTGCTTAATTCGTAAGCCAACATATGGACTGCCTGTAAAGGTAATCATTTTTTTGTCAGGATGTGTAACCAAATAATCACCTACGGTACGGCCTGAGCCAATCACTAAATTAATATACCCTTTAGGCAAGCCAGCTTCTTGGAGCAAATTGCATAAATAGATCGCGCTCAGTGGTGTAGTGGATGCTGGTTTGAGCACAACAGCACAACCTGCAGCGATAGCAGGTGCTACTTTATGAACGACTAAATTCATCGGGAAGTTAAAAGGGGTAATCGCTGCAATGACGCCTACAGGGACACGAATATAAACACCCATTCGATTTTCGGAACCTGGAACAGCATCCAGAGATACCGTTTCACCATGAATTCTTTTCGCCTCTTCGGCAGCAGTCGTAACAACTTGTACAGAACGATTGACCTCAGCAGTCGCATCCTTTAAAGGTTTTCCCCCTTCTTTCGCGATTAATTGAGCGATCTCTTCTGCATGTTTTGAAATTAGTTCTGCCGTACGTTTCAGTATTTCAAATCTTTCATGGGACGCTAGTGGTCGATTAGCCATTGCTTCATTTGCCGCTTTAATCGCTGCATCCACATCTTGCTGCTTAGCTACGGCAGCCTCACCAATCACCTCTTGGGTAAACTTGTTATATACTTTCATCTTTTCATTGGTCTCCAGCCATTCACCGTTAATATAAAGACCAGTTCCATTTTGAGTTGTCGAAACACCACTCATTGTGTCTTACCCTCCTTTAAGATTAAGAATATTAATTAAACATCTTTGCCTCTAAAAAGTCTCCTACATCGGTTCCTACATTTAGCTTCTTTGCTTCCTCATATACAGCCCGTGCCGCCATGATATCTTGAATTGCCGTACCAACCGATTTGAAAAGGGTAATTTGCTCGTCATACGTCCGAACCTTTTGACCTGCTGCCAGTTCTTTCAGTTCTACTACTTTAGAAGGATCGTATTGTCCGCTTTTATTGGCTTCTAGCACATCGCCGGATTCCGATTCCAGATGTTTCGTATCAATCACTATGGAATCAGCTATTTCGAAAGTGTCGGTATCGATTTCCCTCATGATAGGCATGGTGGATCCAATCGAGTTTACATGCATACCCTTCCTGATCCATTTACCTTCAAATGCAACGCCGTTACCTTTAGTAGATGTGTTTGTACATACATTAACAATGTCTACACCTTCAACCGCTAATGCCGGTGATTCTACCGCTTCCACTTTAATACCAAGCTTTTCGCTCATTTCCACTGCAAAAAGTTCCCTGCGGTGAGGTGTTGGACTATACACTTTAACGTACTCAATATCTCTTACTGCACAAACGGCCTCCAAATTCGTACGAGCCTCCAGACCAGAGCCGATTACACCCACTGATTTTGCATTTTCTCCAGCTAAATATTTCGTTGCTAATCCAGTTGTAGCTCCTGTTCTAACTGCCGTTAAATAAGAGGAGTCCATCATAGCTTCCAAATTATTTTCGTTTTGATCAATGATACCAATCAAATACCGTACTACTGGGCCACTTTTGAAAAAAGCTTTAAAACCCATATAACCGCTATCGTTCATTACCGCAGGCATCAATCGAAAAAAACCTTGGTTATTCGTAGACATATTCATTCGCGGCGGCATATTCACATTGCCATTCTGTTCTTCGACAAGCCCTTTCTCAATTTGCTCAATCATGTTTTTCATGTTTATTGCCTGCTCAACATCTTTTAAACTTAAAATCAACGTCATATAATCACCCCTGCATCATGGTTTTTTCTTTATTAGTCTTGATAACGGCCAATGAAGAATTGACTATCGTCATCGTTCGATACTTCAATTCCTGATTTGATTAGAGCTTGACGAATAGCAGTCATATGAGTAGAGTTAACCTTCATGGTTGGCTGGCGTAATGGTCCACCATTAAAGCCAGTCAGCCATGATGCATACTTCCAAAGCATACGATTGACTAAACCTGCGCCATCTGAAGAAGCCATAAACTTTCCAATGGTAGATCTAGCAGGCTGTAATTTCCAATATTGTTCATATACTTCTTCAAATCTCCCTTCTTTCATTAATTTAAATAGTTTTGGTAATACATCTCCGTACATTTCATAGTTACTAGTACCCATCCATTGAATTGGAACTAGGTTACCTAATGCAAATGCATCTTTTTCTAAAGGTGTTGTAACAATTACATCATCATTAAACAGCTGATAGCATTCAGTGAAGCCGGCAATTAAAGGCATTCCGCCCTCTGCCTTAATTGCGACAATATTAGGAACATCATCAAGAAGCTGTCTGATAATTTTTGGATCAATAGCCGCAGGATGCAAGCGTTCAAACCCCCATAGCGGTACGGGAAAAAGAACAATACCTAAATTCGTAGATTCAGCAAACGCTTTTGTATATTCATAGATTTCCTGACTGTCTTTTGGATAAAAATTTGCTGGGTATGAAAGGAGCACAAGTCCAGCACCGGCTTCTTCGGCCTCTTGAACCGCTTTAATATTCTCTTCCAGCGTATTAAAACTTGCATGGTGAATGATCGTTAATTTCCCATTTGCCTCATCTGCTGCCCATTTTGTAAATTGGATATATTCTTCTAGAGTAGTAGCTGTTTCTGCCACAAGTAGTGTTCCCGTAAATCCTAACTCAATGGTTCTTCTTACATCATGTCTAATTCCTTTTTCGTTTAATCGGGTTAAGTCTTGAGAAAAGGATGGGATGACAACGTTTGCCATTCCGTGTAAGTTTTCCTTTGCCCATTCTCTAGCTTCCAGTCTTGTATACTGTGCCATTTAATTAATCTCTCCTTTATATTTAAAAATGTAACGATTTATAGTTAATGTTAATAGGTTAGGATAATAATTTGAAATATCAAAAAATTATTCTCGTAATAAGGATTTATTATTACCAGAAAAGAGTAAAAAAAAATCCGTTTGGCCCTGCTAAAAAAGGTTCCTCCCAAATTCAACACAGCCCCAATGTTCAGGTACTATACCCTACATGGCTGCAGCCTTTGATTTATAGGGGCTTTCTAACGGCATATATAATTTAACACTCGCTTTTTTCTCACAAAAATAACAGGATTGAATTGCATAAGAGGGTAATATTTTGACGTGAGGAACAGGAAACAAATTTAATCCTTTGGTTACATGCTGGCTGCAAACCTTAATCATGACACGCCCCCTTTCCGCTTAAATCTATTAACAAAGTAATAGAACTAAATCCCTAAAGTACCGGAACATCTGGACAAGCAGCAGCCTGTCCATGTTCCGATCTTCGCTCACAACTTCAAATATTTGCTTACAAAGAATAAACTTAAACTACCGTTTCGATTTCGTTGTTTACCTGAACCCTAACTGGTGCTGTTTCTTGAAGAAACAGCGAGAAAAATAAAGCAAGGAACGCTGCACTAGAACTAATCACAAGGGGAGCTGTAAGACCCCAAGCATCAGCGGCAATACCACTTAATACCGGGTTAAGAACACCACCAAAGATTTCCCCAATCCCAATCGTTAAGCCTACAGTCACTCCAGCATATTGGCGGGGAACCGATTCAGTAGGGATCACTGACATCACTAAAGCTCCTACACCCATACCTGAGGAAAATAGAAAAACCAGTGCAACGATTAACCCAACATTATCCAAATACAAGACGGCAAGTGGAGTAAATATGGATAAAATTCCGAAAATGAGTGTTGTCGGCTTCCGGCCAATCCGATCTGAAATGGCAGGAACTACGATGCCGAAGATGGCGAACCCTGCTCCAAACGCTGCCATAATGATGCTCATGGTACCCGAAGACAAGTGCTTATAATTAACAAGAAAGGTTGGACCAAATATGTTGAACGCCATAACATAAATCATAAAGAAACTGAAAATGACGATGGATAACCAAATGTTCCGGTGTTTCATAACGTCCCTAAAACCAACTTTTTCTCTTGAAGCAGCAGGGGAAATGACTATGTCAGCACCTTTATCCGGATTTTTCACATACTTCATAATGAAAATAGCCAAGACAATGCCTGGGATGATCGTCAAATAAAACGCAGTCCGCCAATCAAATGCATTAGCCAAACCCACAATGATAAGGGGTGCCAGAAAGCTTCCAAAAACAGCATTACCGGTATTCATCGTAAATCCCATGTTGAAGCCTCGACGCTTCTCTGACGATTCTATTGCCAATATGGATTGTGTAATAGGTGTAATCGGGCCTTCAAGTACACCCATAAGCAAACGCAGCACAAGCACCATAGCAAAAGATGCAGCAAATCCCTGCAATAGCGACACGAGAGAAAAAGCAAATATGAAAATAGCCAGAATTATTTTAGGGCTTTTAACTCTGTCGGACAAATAACCTCCCAATGGTCCAGAAATGGCCCATGTGATGGCTAGAGCCGAACCAATTAAGCCAATTTGGGTATTGGTTAGAGCAAAATCCTTCTGGATGAATGGAACAAGATAATTAATCGCTAATCGATCGAAGAATACAAATCCAATTGAAAAGAAAAATATCGTTACTAATTGATTCTCATAACTCCAAAATTTTCGTTTTTCCAAATTAAACACCCTTTCCCCTTAACAATAATGGACCCAGAAGTCTACACATGATTGAAAAAATCTTTTCAAGGAGGTTCTATCTATTTCTATTAAAGAACTTCCAAACCACTATATTATCCTTCGAATCATTCTTTCGTTGACGGAGCAAAGGTGTTTATAAACATGGCTCTATTAATATGGCTGTTGAATTCCGCTCCAGGCGCTCAG
>NZ_JBALPZ010000034.1:20307-42474 GCF_036965645.1 Neobacillus drentensis | reverse complement strand
CTGCCCCGTACTCCCGCAGAAGTCGAGCGTATCCGTTCCAATCAACAGAGTATAAAAAACAATGTCGTTTAACAGAGCCATAAGCATAAAACGAATCAAGATCCGTTTTTAAATGAGGCTGGCATTTGGACGCCCCATGAACTCATTGATTTGGTGATATCATTCCAAAATACTGTTTCTGCATGGTCATCTACTACCCGGGGCATTTCCGCACTTAATTCATAGCGATTTCCACATGCCCAAAAGTAAGCATACAGATTAGCCCCCAGCGCATGTCTGCCTATTCCAAACTCGAGTTTCAGGTCATGCATGGCGAGCATATCCAGCGCTCTTTTCATGTGGTCGATATTTTCAAAATAAAAGGCAATATGATCTAACGATTCTGTCGGACCACCTACCCCCGACATAAAGGCTAACTCATGGTGATAATCCTTAACGCGTGACCATACAGCACCATATACGCCTGGAGCCGGCATAAATATATCCGACATTTTAAAATCTAAAGCGGTTTCTAAAAACTCTGCTACCTTATTGGAATTTGCTACCTTTAGGCCGAGATGATCAAGATCATGAGCGCCTGCTCCAATTAATGTTCTGTTTGGGCTAGAAGCTGGATTAAAATAGGCTGGGCGGTCCGCTACGGTGATTAATTCCATCCGAATGGGGATATTTGTAGCAGGTAAATCAAAACAAATGGCTTTTTTCTCCCCTGGTTCTGCATCGGTGCGCTCTTCTACTTTAATTCCATAGTTTTCCACTCGCCTTTTATACAATTTTAAATCATCTTCATTGTTTACTTGAAAGGCGAAATGGGGAATTCCTGTTCCACCTGGTGTTAGAGCTAAATCGTAATTATTATCAAAGCCACACCCCAAATAAACAGTTTCACCAATTCTATCAATCTCTCTGAGACCAAACACATTGACATTGTATTCAACCGCTTGAGTTATATCTGGTACTCTGAGCTCTGCATGCGCCAACTTTTCAATTCCCATTGTTACCCCTCCATCCTTATTTGAACATTTCTAGCAGCTCAATAATCACTGAGTATTCAGAAGTTGTATCCATATAGGCGTATTTACCTGAGCCATCATAGAAAAGTCCTTCTTGAATAGTTGGGAAACCGAGGCTGTTTAATAAATCTCGCTTCTCATCAACACTGTCTACAAAAAATGCAATATGGTGCAATCCTTCTCCATGTTTTTCTAAATGTTCAAGCCATGTACTTGGCGAGTCGCTGTCCGGCTGAACTATTTCAACCTGGATGCGCGGCGTTTGTATGAATGTAAAATGGCTTCTTCCAGTTGTAGGCTGGCCATTGTACGTCGATACCTTATTTACACCTTCATAGCCTGAATGAAAAACAGTCGAAGGTTCCACCCCTAGCATGCTGCACCAAGCCTTTTGGGCTTCTTTCACATCACGAACAACAAAAGCAATTTGCGCAATTGTGTTTGTTCCTAGTAAAGGCCTGCCTTCATATTGGCTGTCACCTGTCAGTGGTGACAAAGAGCCATCCGGCTTTGGTCCTTCATGTTCTAACAATTCAATTAACGTTTTATACTTCTCGCGTGTTGCAAGGAACGCATAGCGGCCTTTATCAGGATAAAACTCGCCGGTTTGAGCAACGGTATATTTTTCGGACATGGTTTCTAATGTTTCTGAAATCTTCTCTACGTCAACAGCAAAATGATTATAGCCTTCCCCACCTCTGTCTAAACACTCTCGCATCAGGTTTTGTACTGTATCTGGTTCAACCAGTTCAATTTGTACTCCTGGTGTGTTAAAAAAGGCTAATTTATTTCTTGCTGGAGTAGGCTCGCCATAATATTTAACTTGTGAGAATTCCTCTGACGCAGTTACAAAAGGTTGTGGAACCACCGTACCAAGGAGCCTGGCCCAGGATACGGATGCCTTTTCAATATCCTTAACAACAAAACAAACTTGATTGATATCGTTTGTTCCTAGTAAAGGTTTTTTTACTAAAGGCTGCTGACTCATATCTAACACTCCTTCACTAAATAAAGCGGTTACATAACTGTTCCGTTATGATAGAATCTTTACTTGTAAGTATTATAGGAAAATCTGCAGATTTTTCATTCCAATGATGGTTGAATCAGCATATATTTCACGCTTTAACAATTTCAAACCATTATCAGTTTGTTCTAATATGTCGCATCGTTCCATTGAGAGTAATTGAGAGTCGGTCGCGTCAAGCCTGCTGCGTGTGACTAATAAATAACTCTTCACATCCAATTTATTATCATCAAGCTCCGAAACGCGCACATTTGTCACAAAGCGGCGTGCCCTTGATGCTGGATCTTCTGCCCAGGCAAACTCTGTTTCCATCCGTCTAATTCTCAATCCAATAGACTTATAGTTTTCATAAAAATGAAACATCTCTTTAGAAAATTGCGTTTGGAAGACATTTTCATGAGTAGTCCTAACTGGCATGGTATAGAGTAAATCTTCACTTAACATGGATTTCCAATCTTGAAATTGATTATTGTCCAAAAAAGCGGCCTCGGTCACTAAAAAACCATAGGCTTCTAAATACAGAGGATCATTAAACCCTAGCGGTTTGCTTCTCAAATCGATTTTGCCATTCATATCGAACCCTCCCATGAATTTATCACTCAGTCTTTCCTTATTCTTCTGACATTAATTTCGCCCATTGGCCAAAGAAATTGCGGGAATTTTCTTCCGTATAGGTCGTATGAGTAATTTTCCCTGGTCCAGGCCAATCTTTGGGATCATGATCCGCTTCTAGTCCCATAATATATTGGAGCTTTAACTTTTGACGTGCTGTTACTCCATGGGTGACCCTGGCAATACCTGTCCAAATTTCAGCATCATCTGCTTCGAACATTCCACTAGCCCCAAAATTACGAATATAATTATCCCTGCTTTGATCTTTAAACCATTGAGGAGCTTCTTTTTCAACAAGAAACCAGCTGATAAGTTCAAGTTCTTGCGGACCTCTTGGAATCCATACACGCATGCTCAAGAAAGGAATAGGTGCTTCGTTTTCTTCTAATCCAGGAAGCTGCATAACATTTAAGATTGAAAGATTAGGAAAGATATTTCCGGGTACAAAGTTAGATCTTCTTAACGTTTCTATCTGTTGTTCCGTCAGTTTCTTTTTGACTTCTGTCACAACTTCTTCGGGTAAAGCTAAATACTCAGGCAGCGGTATGTTTGGCGGAGCTCCAACAATTCCAATTCCATGGCCATTTTCCAAAGCCACTTGAACTCCATGGCTTGCAAACATAGGATTGGGAGGCAGCTGCCCTAACTCAACGCCAGAGTAATGTGTCATCAAAGTGTGGTAAGAATCGGAAGCAAAATTGTCTGCTGCAGATTTCCAGTTAGCGTTAATCACCCAACGCATCGGGGGCCCAACGACTTCCATCCCTTGTGGTGTTCTGTCAAAATAACAATCCAAGTAAAACTTTGCATCCCCAAGCCATTCATCAAGAGAAGGAGAATCCTCGTTAAATGTTGCAAAAACAAGACCTGCGTATGTTTCTACCCGGGCATTTACCAATTTAAAATTATTTTTTTCAAAAGCACCTTTATATGCTTCTTTAGCGGCCGGGGCTCCCACTAGGGATCCGTCTGTTTTATATGTCCAACCATGATAGATACAACGGAAGTTTTTACTGTTCCCGGAGTCAGTACGGCAAAGATGCATTCCTTTGTGCATACAGACATTTAGTAAAACATTAATTTTATCCGTTTCTTCCCGAACAACAATCACACGATCGTTACCGATATATCGTGTGACAAAGTCACCTTTATTCGGGATCTCTGTCTCATGGGCAACAAAGTTCCATACCTTTGCAAAAATTTTTTCAAGCTCAAGCTGATGAATCTCTGCGTCTGAAAATATCCTTGGTGAGATAATTCCTTTGTCAGCGTTAACAAGATCGTTAATCTTTGTGCCGTCACTAAGCTTTACATCTTGAAGAGTCTGATTTTCCAATAGAAACAACTCCTTCTATTTTTTTTCTACCATCAGGTGAAGCCAATTTTTTTATTGAATGCTATTAACTTGCATCCAAAACTGGTCAAAAGAGGATTTGGTTGTTAACGCTTTCAGTATCATCTTTAAGTAACATTCTTCTAGTGTTACTGAAGATGGTCAGCGATTCTGTTTATGCTGCCATTATTGAAATCCCTCTATACCGACCAGTTTGTTTTTAATATACCAAACCAATTTGTTTCCTGCAAGAATTTTCTGTAAATTATAGAAATATAACACTTTTAAATCCCTTTTAAAAAATATAGGCCTCCTTACACAGATACATTTTACTAGACAGCAAAAACAATTTGAAATATCTAAAAATTATCTCGGTTATAAAAATCATTTATTACCAAATATAATTGAGTCCAGCTCATTTAAAAACAAAGGGATAGATGGGTTTGAATTGGATTGTTTCCAAGCAACAATGATATCTACGCTATGATCCCATTCCTCTATTTCTATTAATCGAAGGGAAGGACTAGCGTATACTTGCAGATGCTTGGGGAGAACTGCAATTCCTAATCCAGCCTCAACAAACATTAATACGGTTTCAATCCGTTCCGCATGAATAGCGATATTCGGTAAAAAACAATGATTTGCAAAAAGAGTGAATAAGTGGTCGTATCCTTGTGGAGATTCTTTTCTATCGAGCATCACGAATGGCTCTTCGGCAAGATCATTAATGGAAATACGATCTTTCCTGGCAAGAGGATGCTCCACATTCATAAATACACAGTAAGGCTGTGAAAACAATGTTTTGTGCTGCCACTCGGCAATGTCTTGGGGTCTAAATGACATCGTAAAGGCTATGTCAACTTCAGCGTTTTTTAACTTTTCAACAATCTGTCCAGTTTGATAATGATTAAGACTAAATTGTATATGAGGGAACTTTCTTCTAAACTTCTTAACTAATCCAGGTAAGAAATTTTTAACCGGTGCATTTAAAAAACCAATACTTAATTGTCCAACTTCACCCATGCAGCTTTTTTGGCTTTTATAACAGCTTCTTCAGATTTATTTAACATTTCAATTGCGTCATTCAAAAAGACTCTGCCAGCGGGGGTCAATTGCACCGAATGCTTATCTCGCAGAAAAAGCTTGAGACCAATTGCTTTTTCTAAACTAGCAATCTGCTGGCTAACAGCTGGCTGCGCAACAAAAAGCTGCTTGGCGGCCTCTGTAAAATTCAAATGTTCTGCAACGGAGATGAAATAACGCAATTGACGTATTTCCATAAAACCTCCTCGTATAATTCTTTTATACGATCATTTATTCAATCATTGCTACTGCACGTACAGAACCAGCAGTCCCGCCCTTGACTTTAATCGGAAATGCGCAAAACTTAAAGCCGTGTTTTACCGGTACCTTGTCAAGGTTGCCTAATTTCTCAATATGATAATACTCTTTTTTACGGCCGATAAAATGTGCAGGGAATAACGCACTCTTATTTCCAGCTTTTACGTCCTCTACCATTGCTCCAAACGGCCTGTCAAATGTGTAGGCGTCAATCCCCATAAGCTTAACTCCTTGATCTATCAGCCATTCGGTTGCTTCTCCAGTCATACCTGGCTGATCTCTTAAATACTTTTCATCATAGATGTGCTTATCATAACCTGTCATGATTAATACGATGTCCTTAGGTTTGATCCTATATTCCATCTCGGAAAGTGATTTCAGTACATCTTCCAAAGTGATGCCGCTTCTAGGTTCCTTATGCCGCATATCCAGAATGACACCGTCGCCATAAAAATCCTCAAGAGGGAGTTCATCAATGGTGCGGGAGGGCTGTCCTGCAGTAGTCGGTCCAAAGTGAATGGGCGCGTCACAGTGGGTGCCGATGTGGGTAAAAACTTCAGCGTTGACACTCTCTACAGCTAACGCTAGACCGTCTTGAAAATCATTTGGACTTATATCCAGCTTTTTCGCCAGCTTTACCGCTTCTTCCGTACTGTTTGAGAATTCAACCTTTGGCGGCCAAGGTTCGGCATAAGGATTGCTTTCCCAGTAAACGCTCAAATCGTAAAATTTCACCTGAGTATCCTCCAAGTCTTTGTCCTTGATTAACTATCAAATTAGTAAAACATAAGGAGTAACAAATCTAGAATGCCTGACATCATTCTTTATTATGGTTTGTCACTGTTACTCCTTTTTCAATCAGCTTAAATACTCTTTGTTGCTTCTACTTTCTTAATTCCAAGCATCTCTCTTGCTTCATCAGGTGTTGCAATTTCATAGCCTAAATCAGTGGCAATGCCAACGATTCTTTCTACAAGCTGCGCATTGCTCGTCGCAAGCTCACCTCTTCTATAGTAAATGTTATCTTCAAATCCAACACGGACATTCCCGCCAAGAAGTAAAGAAGCGATTGTTGCTTGATGCTGCTGGGCTGCAATACCCATTGCCCCGAAGAATACATTGGAAGGCAATTTACGCACCATATGAGTTAAGTTTTCCATACTGAATTGAATAGATCCCTGATTGATCTTCTGCATACCGAAAACAAAGTTAAAGGAAGCCGGACTATCGATGATACCCATTGGCATAAAAATGTTTAACACGTCTTCAAGCTGTGCATGATTAAATATTTCTAATTCAGGTTTAATATTCTTTTCTTTCATCTTCTTTGCCGCATTAATCAGCCAATCGCGGTCCCATAAAGTAGGTTTTATAAATTTCCCAGTATATGCCTGCATTAGCCCGCAATCAAGTGAGGCCATTTCCGGTTCTGCATCTAATACCAGCAGGCCATCATCGATATGACTTTCTGGTACCATCGCAGGAGCCGTACTAAATTGTGTAATAATATTACTTTTTGCTGTGACTTCAGATTTAATTTCTTTGAAAACACTCACATCATTTGTTGGAATACCGTTTATATCCCGTGCATGGATATGAGCAATCGCTGCACCAGCATTTAAACAACGATAAACTTCTTCTGCAATTTCCTTTGGCTGCTCTGGAAGCGCAGGATTAGCTTCCTTTCCGTGAAAGTTACTGGTAGGTGCTACCGTTACAATAATTTTTCTCTTTGCCATATTAAAAGCCTCCTATATTGAATGGTTTATATTAAACTAGTCATACAACCGTATCCAAAACGATGACCTGCCCTGTTCCGACCATCACCTCCCAAATTGCTAAGGCTGCTGACGTATGAATAAGTTTTTCAATTTAAATGCTTTTCATCTTTAAAGCTTCAAAAACATTAGGATTTACGATATAGTGGGCCTCGGTCTTCTCATAGACTTCCTGAAGAGTTACCCCTTCTTGCAGCTCGATCAATTCCATTCCATGTGCATTAAAATCGAATACAGCCAAATCCGTTATCAATCGGTGCACGACTCCTTTGCCTGTTAACGGCAATGTGCAGGAGCGTTTTACCTTAGACTCGCCATGTTTATTGACGTGCTCCATGATGACAACAATTCGTTTGGCACCGCTGACCAAATCCATGGCGCCGCCCATTCCTTTAACCATTTTCCCAGGAATCATCCAGTTTGCTAGATCACCTGCCTCAGAAACCTCCATACCACCTAGAATAGCTAAATCAATATGACCTCCACGAATCATCGAAAAGGATTCTGCACTATCAAAAAATGAAGCCCCTGGCACCGCAGTTACAGTTTCCTTACCAGCATTGATTAAATCAGCATCTTCTTCTCCTTCATTTGGATACGGCCCGATTCCGAGTAAACCATTTTCGGATTGCAGCATGACTTTATATTCTTTTGGTATGTAATTCGCAATCAATGTTGGCATTCCAATTCCTAGATTTACATTCATACCATTTTTAATTTCCTGAACAGCTTTTTTGACAATATCTAAACGGCTGTCACTCACTGGCCTTCCCTCCTATTGTGCTTTGAACCATTAGACGCTCAATTCGCTTTTCAAACACATCCCCTTTTACAATTCGCTGCACATATATACCTGGAGTATGAATTTCATCTGGGTCAAGTTCCCCCATTCCGACTAACTCTTCTACTTCCACTATAGTGATCTTGCCGGCAGCTGCTGCTAATGGATTAAAGTTACGGGAGGTTTTACGAAAAACTAGATTCCCATACGGATCCGCTTTCCATGCTTTCACTAACGCGTAATCCCCTACAATTCCTCTTTCCATTAGGTATGTTCGGCCATCGAACTCTTTTAATTCTTTCCCTTCTTCAATCGGCGTCCCAACTCCTGTTGCTGTATAGAAGGCCGGGATACCAGCACCGCCAGCACGGATTCTTTCAGCTAGCGTTCCTTGAGGAACAAGTTCTACTTCAATCTCCCCACTTAAAAATTGGGCTTCAAATGTTTTGTTTTCACCTACATAAGAAGCTACCATCTTACGAATCTGCTTGTTTTCAAGCAGTAAACCCAGCCCCCAGCCATCCACTCCACAGTTGTTACTAACCACGGTCAAATCTCTGCTTCCTTGATCACGAAGTGCCAGAATTAAATTCTCAGGTATCCCAGAAAGACCGAATCCACCAACAACCAACGTGGAACCGTTCTGGATGTCCCGAATGGCATCTTGAAGGGAATCAAATACCTTGTCCATAACTTTCATCCTCCTATTTCTAATTATCTGGAAATCTATTAAGATAGCGTCTTTCTAACTTTTTTCTTATTTTACTTTTATTCAGCTTGCGAGAAGCGCTTTCAATTATCTGATTTATTTAAATTTTATAACTGCTTTTTCGATAAGTAAAGTTAACGTTTCTTACATATATATTAAGAAATACTTACTTAAGTAGTGAAATGAATTATAAAAAGAGGCTGCCCTTTGGACACCTCTACCATTCTTACTTCTTTATAATGACTAAACCGAAACAGGCTCAAGATGATTGACTAATTCTGATTTAATAGACTCGGGGATCTGTATGGATTTGCTTGATGAACGATCGATAAACACGTTTGTAAGACTTCCCTTAGCTACAAGTTTATCTTCTTTAAAAAAGCCAAATGCAAGAGTGTAAGAAGAATTGCCGATTTTTGAAATCGACACTTGTGCTTCTAACTCATCATCATATTCGATATTCCCTAAATAGCTGCATTCCACATGGACTCGCGGCATATCTAACCCTAGTTGAAAAATTTTTTTATAGGAATAACCAATACGTCTAAAAAAGTCATGATCCATGATTTCAAAATAACGGAAGATCGCACTGTAATGGATACGCCCAGATGCATCTGTATCGACAAATTGAATACGGATTTTTTTAGTGATCATTGTATCTTTTCCCCTCCTTTCATCGAAAACTATTCATATAAATTGTATGATAATTTACAATAAAGATAAAGTTAACAATATTTACAATTATGTAATTAAAACTTACAATAAAAGTAGGAGCATGGGGACGGTTCTTGTGCTTCAAAGGAAGCACGAGAACCGTCCCCATGATTCCTCTAGCAAATTTAGTAGAGTAGGTGAAGAAATTGAATATTGAACAACTTCAGTATATTATTGAAGTTTCTGAGCAAGGAACGATTGCAAAGGCAGCGGAAAAACTTCATGTATCTCATTCTGCTATCAGTCAGGCTATTGCCAGTTTGGAATCTGAACTGGGTCTGACGATTTTCAATCGCTCGCGTTCAGGAAGCAAATGTACTACGGAAGGAAAAGCAGTTATTAAATTATCCCTTGAGATTATGAATAAGCTAAAGGAATTGAAGAACATTGGTCAAGAAGCAGCTATGCTAAAAGGGGATCTCAAAATAGCAGCCTCCACCATTTACTTTTCCACCTTTCTTCCTGAACTTCTTTATTCTTTTAGGAGAGAATTTCCTAATGTGCGGATAGAAATTAATGAAAATGATACCCATAATATCATCGAAGCCATAAAAAATAATCTATTTGATATTGGACTTGTTCTAGGTACAGACGAAACATTGAAGATAGATGACCCAAGAATAAAATTCGAAGTATTGCTGCAGTCAAGTGTCATGGTTTGTGTTAGTAAATATTCGCCACTTGCTTATAACAAAACAGTGGGCCCTGAAGAATTAATTCGCCAGCCTTTAGTGATACGAAATGAAAAATTTGCAGAGAGATTTTGGAATAAATTATTTTTAGATTACGGGGAAGGAAACGTTGTTTTTTATTCGAATAATCATGATGTGATAAAAAACCTCATAGCCAATAATATTGCAGCAGGTATCTATTCAGAATTTTGGATTCGGAATGACCCGTTAGTGTTAAGTGGTGATATCGTTACTATTCCATATGTTGATACAGACACAGATTATAGTAAAACCTACTTACTTAGTGTCTTGCCAAAAACAAACCATTTTCCAGTGATCATGAAAGAATTTATGCTAGAACTGAAAAATAAAATAAAGTAATGATAAGGGATGGGCTAAAAACATCCCTTATTCTTATTGATCTGAGGTCACTTTTCCTGCGGCTAAGGCTGCTAGACGTTCCATGACCTGATTTTTACAAACGCCGCCATGAAAACAAATGGCTTTATCAATCTCATAATCAAGGAACCTAGTAATAGATTGAATGGCTTGATCCATATCAAGGGTGAACTTTTTAGTGGGATATTGTAATTGACCTTGATCTGCTGTTAGGGCATCACCCGATATCAAGGTTTTGGCAGCATGATGGTACAGGCTTAAGTGATCTGGAGTATGTCCGGGTGTAAAAATCACAGAAATCCCACCGCAAAATGGTAATACCTGACCATCTGTAATGGTCGTATCAACTTGAATAACTGGCACAGTAACCCCAGTTTTCATTAATTTTTTTTCTCCTTGTATATATGGTTTGGTAAGCTCATTGGCAAATACTTCAATTTTGTGATTAAAACCGCTAATGACCTCATATAGGCTGCCAATATGGTCATAATCATGGTGAGTAATGATAATTTTGGTTAGTCTGCCTGGTGTAAGCTTTGCCAACTGATCGCGAATCGCCTCGAATTGTCCAGGGTATCCTGTGTCGATTAGAATGACATCCTTATCATCCCAAATAACGGTAGGACGAAAAACCAGCGGTATCTCATTTACAACAGAATGTAACTCAATATACCCAATACCTTCATCTATCTTCATATGATTTCTCCTTTTTCACTGCCGGATATGAACACTAAAGGCATCTTTCATTCGTAACTTTCAAAGGGATTGCATCCCGAGCATTTGCGGAAGATTAAACCTAAAAACTATGAGTCAGTTTTCTCTTATCAACTGCTTCAACAGCTTCTTCCATAATAAGACTTTGCCAAACAATGGACAATTCCCCTTTGAGCGAGGGAGGAATTTCTCTTGTACATGTTAATGTTGGAACATCATGAGATGGAGATGGAAGTACCACTATCTCCGTTTTCAGGGAATTCAACTTATTTTTCAGCGTAACAGCATAACACCCGGGAGCAGGCAGTGTATAGTACGGTTGAGGTGTTAATTCTATTCCATCCCAATCACATTTTACTTCATAGAAGGAACCCATAAAATGCGGCAGCTCCTCGACATTGCCTGCTAACAATCTTTCACGGATACAGGAGCTGCTAATTTTTTCTCCACGGTACGTAACCTTTTCCACTTTGGTTATGTCGATTCTTCCCTCTGAATCACGGTTCAGCCGATCCAGATTACCTGCCCCACGGCTTCCATAACAAAAATCAAAACCAGCGACTGCATGAATAACGCCCAACTGAGCTAAATATTGGACAACAAACTGTTCTGGGGAAAGACTAGCAAATTCTATATCAAAATCAACAATATAGAATACGTCCACACCTAAGCTTTGAAGCCTCTTCTCTTTTTCAGATAAGGGCATTAAATAGCGAATCTGTTTTTTTCCATTTGTGAGAACTGTTTTAGGGTGGGGAAAGAAGCTCATCACGGCCAGCTGGACTTTTTTTTCCTTCGCCTTTTCCATAGCAGTCAAAATAACTTCACAATGTCCTATATGAAGACCGTCAAAACATCCAAGTGCCATCACAGTTGGTTCTGCTTGTTCCTGCCAGATTCGTAAGTTATCTCGGTTCAAATGAATCGTTTTCATACAGTCTCCCTTCAAGTGCCTACACGTTGACAGGCTGATCTTCTTTTAATGAACGATAGCGTCCACTGTAAAAAACTAGTGGTTCTGCATCTTCAATATGGATATCGGTTACTTTTCCAATAAATAGTGTGTGATCACCTTCGACATGCTCGGCTGAAACCTCACAGGCAATCTGGACAACCGAACCAGGAAGGACTGGTTTCCCATCGAGACGGTCAAACACAACTTCCTTGTGTTCCTTCAGCTGCCCGGCAAAAATCATTGAAAGCTCTTGTTGATTTGCTGCCAATATATTTACTGTAAAAAGGTTACTATCTCTAATTTTGGAAAGAATTTTTGCTTTTTGTCCAATCGATATCACAACAAGCTTTGGATCTAATGACACGGACATAAATGCATTTGCTGTCATGCCATGAATTCCTTCACCTGCCACTTCTGTTGCGATTACTGTTACACCTGTTGCAAATTTACCCATTGCATTACGAAATTGACGATCATCCATACTAAAAATTACCTCCTGTTAGTAGATTCTATTTACTAGTATTCTTGTATTTATTACTTATTGATATCAGTACTTTGCTGCTGTTCTTTCACATCAAAGGTATTTCGGTTCCTAAAAAGCAGTGCGATGATTCCAGCGGCTAAAAAGACCACACCTGTGATAAGGAAAAAATGGAGTGCTCCTGAAAAAATTAATTTAATAGCCCCAAGAGTTCCCAGTGCTAAAATAATCCATTTGAACATTTGCTGCGGAATAAGAGGCAGCACCTTTATACCAATAAAAGTTCCGATGGCGATTCCGGGAATGACCATGAGATCAACTAACATTGAACTCGAGGTAACCATGCCCAAATGGACATAAAAAGGAACTTTAATCACATTTACAAAAAGGAAAAACCAAGCTCCTGTTCCGACAAAAACATTCTTAGGCAGACGCTGCGCTAATAAATAGACGGCCATTACGGATCCAGCAACATTTCCAATCATCGTGGTGAAACCTGCCAGAATTCCTATCAATCCGATAAACCAGACTGAGCTTGGTAACGCCTGAACCATCCGTGAACCTGCCAAGTCTCTAATGACCTGAAAAAGATTAAGCCCTATAATCATGATCCCTAGTAAAATCTTGAGTTGTTCATTGTTGATTTTCATCAAAACAAAATATCCAATGATGATACCTGCCAATATCCAAGGAACTAAGGAGAATAAATGCCTCCAAGCCACTGTCCGCCGATAATAGGTCACCGCAATGAGATCTCCCATTAAAAGAATTGGCAGTAAAATCCCAACTGCTTCTTTTGCTGGTAAAAACAAGCTTAGCAACGTCATTGTAAAGATCCCCAATACATTAAGCCCCGTTGTCTTCCCAAATCCAGAAAGCAATCCAGCAAGCATTATAAATAGCAAGAGGGAAATCTCCAGATCAAACACAATCATCACCTACTCTACTACATACCTCCATTTAGGAGGCACAACTGCCTTATAAGATCCTCTTTTAATGGTATTTTCAAGCAGCCCAGGAGATCATCCTGAGCTCTTGTAATCTTCCTATATCTTAAAACGTATATCCTTTATCAATCAGTTCTTGGTCCACCCATGAGCGGTCGACAGTCTTATTTCGAATTTGTTCGAGCAATTTCTCTTCCTTCTCGACCATTTTAAGTAACTTAGGTAATAGCCCCTCGGCTTCTTCATGAGGTACAATGACTACTCCATCGCTATCTCCAACGACTAAGTCTCCCGGCCGAACAACAACGCCGCCGCAGGCAATGGTCACGTTAATTTCACCAGGGCCATCTTTATAACAGCCTCGATGGGTAACACCTTTTGCAAAGACAGGAATCGAAAGCGTTGGCAGAATATCACTATCACGGATAGCTCCATCGATGACCAGTCCAACCACACCTCTTCTAATACTGTTGCTTACCACAATTTCACCGACTGGTGCCTGGGATGTATTCCCCCCAGTATTCATGATTAAAACGTCCCCCGGCTCTGCTAATTCAATTGCCTTTTGGAGAACCAAATTGTCTCCTGGCGGACAATGGATGGTAATCGCATGTCCTGCCATCATTGGTTTAGGATGAAAGGGTCTAATTTTGCTATCCATGGCAAACATTTTTTCCATGCAATCACTAATGATGGAGGTCGGAATTTCCGAAAAAGCCTTAACGATCTTTTGACTTACATATCGTTTTGAAGGAAGAATTCTATATCCAAGCTTCATGACATCCCCCTCATTTCTTCAACAACGGTTCAGCCTGAGCGGGATTATTCTGTCCAATCTCCTCCTGATATCCACTGTTTTCCGTATATTCCTCGACCCTTTGCAATTCCATCCTCTCAAAGATTGGAATATCATTGGTAGAGAACAATATTGCATCGTCTCTTTCGGATGTATTAACATGCTCATGTACAGCCCATGTTGGGATTACCAAATAATCGCCTTTTTCCCAATCAAATCGAACGCCATCAATCAAGGTAAATCCTTTTCCTTCTTTAATATGGTATACAACGCTGTTAACATGGCGGTGGGCTTTTCCATGAAACCCGACAGGCAATTTTTGCAGCCATGCCCCTATGTTTTCATTGGCCGATTGTCCATTTGACGGATTAATGTATTCCACCACATATCCTTCAACAGGATCCGGCTCGTAGTGATTGCTCAAACCTTTCAGAGCGGCAAGTGTCGAATGGTATCTGTACACTGGCAGCGGAGCCTTGCTCGGCTGATGATCGCCAAGCGGCCTAACCATACCGCCCTGATATTTATCCACACTCGGTTTTCTTGTAATAGACTGCTTTTTCACGGGACTTCCCTCAAAGAAGGTTCCGTGTAAATAATAGATTAGCGGTGTATCCAGACAGTCCATCCACATCATTGGATCTGTCCCTTCGTGCTCATGTTCGTGCCATAAACCCTTTGGAGTAATGACATAGTCACCTTCGCACATATACACCTTTTCCCCATCTACTCCACTATAAGCGCCTTCCCCTTCAACGATATAGCGAATCGCTGTCTGCGTATGGCGATGAGGTGGGGCTTCCTCTCCAGGAAGCAAGATTTGAACGCAAACCGACAATGTTTGGGTAGTAGCCCCCCAACCGTACGGCTCCAAATCCCGCATGCCCGGATTAATTAACATCAATACCCTTCGGTCGCCGCCGTTTTCAAAGGAAATGATTTCTGCCGCTTTTTTCATATGACGCTCGATTACTTCTCTTTTCCATATATACGGAATCGGTTTCGATTTGGGCTGTCTGTGCATTACCTCAGGAGCTGCCATCCATAATGGTTCAAGCCCATCTTTTGATACTTTTTGATGAAACGCTTCCATTTCAGGGGTAACTCTAACTGGACCTGCCATTTTTCATCATCCTTTACCATTTATTCATTCACAATTGGATTTTCTAAAGCGCCAATACCTTCAATTTCCACACGTACGATATCTCCATGCTTCATCCAAGACTGAGGATTTCTGGCTTGACCTACTCCACCAGGCGTTCCGGTACAAATAATGTCACCAACTTCTAGAGTCATAATATTGGATAAGAAGTTGATAAGATAAGGAATCGTAAATACTAGATTTTTAGTATTAGAGCGTTGACGTTCCTCTCCATTTAGTGTTAGAACTAAATCACAGTTGTCAGGATTTGGCAGGCTCTCTTTTGTTACCAAATGAGGTCCTAATGGCAGGGTTGTATCAAACGTCTTACCTTGCAGCCATTCTTTGGTGCGCTTTTGGAAATCACGGATGGTTGCCTCATTGCCGACAGTATATCCTGCAACGTAATCCATTGCCTCTTCTTCTGAGATGTACTTGCCTTTCTTCCCGATTACGACAACCAATTCAGCTTCATGATCAAGAGCATCTGAGACTTTTGGTTTTAAAATGGGATCGCCAGGGGCAATAATGGTATTGTTATATTTTGCGAACACAACCGGGATGGTTGGAATTTCTCGTCCCATTTCCTCAATATGTTCGCGATAGTTCAATCCTACGCAAATGATTTTTTCAGGCTTTTGAATGGGTGACTCCAGCTTTACTTGTTTACCTTGATAATACAGTTTTCTTTTCACTTCTTCTGAAAAATCATTGTTCTGGACATATTCAATACTTTCTTTTGCAAGATTCGTACTATCTTCCCCGCCTTGCAAAAAGCCAATCATATTAGGCGGAATATAGGCTTCGGCGATTTGCTTTGCACGGGCCTGTCCCTTGCTTTCAAATAAAAGTTCACATGCTTTGTTCAAATCAATATATTCTTCATTCACTACTGCTGCAATTCTTTGTTCACCCTCGATACTTACTGTTGCTAAACGCATATTCATATCCTCCGATTACATTTATTTTTATACTATTAATGAACTTTTTGGATTAAGCGGTATTCCTAACTCAAGTTTTCCAAACATCTCGCCCAGCATATCCATGTTAAAAGCGTAATGCATTGACGAGCCTTGAACATCTCTCCAATAACGGTTGATAGGGTTTCCTTCATAGATAATCCCAGCCCCGCTATGATCAACAATTGTTTTGACTGCTTGGTTGCACAGTTTTGCCGTATACCCGTAATTTCGGCGATTACTCAATTTATCATAGGTGTCAATGGGTTCCCCATTAGTAAGCCTGGTGATTGTTTTTTCTAATAGTCCTTCGGCAGCAGCTAATATAGCTGAAACTTCTGCAATCCGGATCTGTTGATGGGTAAAATCTGCCACCTTTGAATTTCTGGTGCTGACTTTATTTTTCATCGTATCCGTCCACAGCTCATAGGCACCCTGACTTGCACCTAACAATGCCGATGTTAAGCTGACTGGCATTGCCGCAAATAAAGGGTGGCTATAAATAAGACTTGTATTTATTTTTCTTCCTGGTCCTTCTCCCTTTTGGCACCAGCCAATCATATCCAAGGTTCTATGCTTAGGTACAAATACATTTTCCAGTAAAATATTATTACTGCCCGTTCCCCTTGTGGCAACGGTTTTCCATGTTTTTTGAACCTCTATGTCTTCCTTTGGCACCATCATCATTAACACTTCCTTAGGTGCCCCATCACTTGGATCTACATCAACAAATCCCATAACCATTACCCAATCACTATGTTCGATACCGGATGAAAAACCCCATTGGCCGTTAAGTTGATAGCCGCCGTCTACGGAAATCACTTTGTTCGTTGGAAAGGGATTAAAAGAAGATGCGATACGGGCATCGAGATCCTTTTCCCAAACTTCACCCTGCACCTCTTCCGGAAAATATGCAAGCATCCATGAATGGATGACCAAGAGCGTGTAGCACCATCCTGCCGAAGGATCGGCTTTTGCTACTTCCGCGGTAGTTCTAAACAAGGTATCAAACCCCAGTTCATATCCGCCCCAGCGTTTTGGAGTCATTATCCTGATAAGCCCGGAAGTGATGAAGTCCTGAATATTTTCTTGTGGTTGACGAGAGAGTTCCTCCGTTAATTTAAAGCGCGGTTTAATCTGGATTGCTAAATTTCTAGCCCGTTCGATTGCCTCTTCATGCGTTAATTGTTCCGTTAACTGATTCAATAAAATACCTCCTTTTGCTAATTGCTTATTTTAGGAGATTAAAAAATCTTTGGGACTAAGAGGGACTCCTAACTCCATCTTCCCGAACATTTCACCTAACCAATCAAAGTTAAACGTGATATGCATAGACGATGCTTGGACATCTCTCCAATAACGGTTTAAAGGATTTCCTTCAAAAATAACGCCGGCTCCGCTATGATCCATTATGGTTTTGACGGCATGATTGCACATTTTCGCTACATATCCAAAATTACGGCGAATACGTAATTTTTCATGGGTATCGATGGGTTGGCCAGTGCTTAGTCTTGATACTGTTTTTTCTAACAGTGCTTCAGCAGCTGCTAATTTAGCCGAAACTTCTGCGATTCGGATTTGTTGATGAGTAAAATCGGCCACCTTTGTATTTCTGGTGCTGAGCTTACTTTTCATACCGTCTCTCCATACTTCGTAAGCGCCGATGCTTGCGCCCAGTAAAGCTGATGTTAAGCAAACTGGCATTGCTGCATATAGAGGGTGGCTATAAAGGAGATTTGTATTTGTTCTTCTGCCAGGCCCCTCTCCCTTTTGACACCAGGCAATCATATCAATGGTTCTGTGTTTGGGAACGTATACATTTTTAAGTAATATATTATTGCTGCCTGTTCCCCTTTGCGCAACCGTTTTCCATGATTGTTGAATTTCAAAATCCTCTTTAGGCACCAGCATCAAGATAACTTCATTGGCTAATCCAGTTTCTGGATTCAATCCAACATTCCCCTGAATCATGACATAATCACTGTGATTAATCCCTGATGAGAAACCCCATGTACCGCTGATTTGATATCCGCCATCAACTGGCTTTACTTCATTCGTTGGAAATGGAGCAAATGAAGATGCAATCGTTGCATCTAAGTTTTTCGCCCACACATAGCGCTGCGCTTCCTCTGGAAAGTAAGCAAGCATCCATGAATGGACGACCAAGAGCGTATAACACCAACCTGCTGAAGGATCCGCTTTCGCTATTTCCACACCAGTTCTAAACAAGGTATTAAAATCCAGCTCATGGCCGCCCCAATGTTTAGGGACCATTGCCCGAATAAGCCCTGCATCGATAAAGTCCTGAATCGTTTCTTCTGGCTGACGGCAAATTTCTTCTGATAACTTAAAACGTGATTTTAGCTGAGAAGCTATCTCTCTAGCACGTTCCACTGCTTCTTCATGAGTTAATTGTGTAGTTAACTGGTTCAAAACCTACCTGCCTCCTTTATGATTAATTCATAATTCCAAAAATCTATGTTACGGTTTACGATTCTATCCCTCCAATACTCCTACACCGAGACGGCCATTTTTATTTAACTGCCTTTATGTTGTCTTCCTTAGGTAAAATGATATATAAATTTCGTTATTTTTGGAAATATCAGAAATCTATCTCCGTAATAAGATTTTGCTTATAACCTTTGTTCCATTTAAAGATTCCTATTATAATAGATTCATCATTTAATGAGTTTTTAGGAATGGGGAGGGCTGTATAATGGACTTACGACCATTACGATATTTCATATCAGTTGCTGAACACTTAAATTTCACGGAGGCATCTAAGCAGCTATATGTAGCACAACCTGCAGTGAGTCAACAGATTGCCTATTTAGAAAAAAAGATAGGTGTAAAACTTTTCCATCGAACTAAGCATTCCGTTCAATTAACAGAAGCCGGCACTGTTTTTTTGAAAGAGGCAAGGGAAATTATAAAAAGGCTTGATGCGTCATTCGTAAATGCCAGGCAAGCTGAGGAAGGGTTAATTGGTACCATTAATATTGGCTTATTGAGCGTGCCGGTAAGGGAATTTCTGCCCCCATTAATTCGAAAATTCAGAAAGAAATATCCAAAGGTGAATATTCGGTTGAACTATTATCATCTTGGGCAAATAATTGAAAAATTGAAGTCCGATGAACTTGATATTGCCTTCACACTTTCACTAGGATTACAAAGTATTGGTGGACTGGAATATAAAACCTTATGGACTCAGCCCCATTGCATTATCTTACATCAGGACCACCCACTTGCGGATCGGACGAATATAAACATCGAAGAATTAGTAGAAGAACCCTTTGTCATGCTGGAAAGGGAAGAATCCCCTCCAGGGTTTGATCTATTGCTGGCTGCATGTGCCAATCATGGGTTTTCTCCAAACTTGGTAAATACAGCTTCACAAATTGATGCTGTGTTAATGATGGTGGATGCTGGAATTGGTATAACAATTCTACCGAAATATCTTCAGCTATACGCATCCCCTTCTCTTCGTTTTATTAGCATTGAAGGGGACGATTTTAAAGTAGATGTATTAGCCTCTTGGAAGAAAAAAAATACAAACCCATCCTTGCCTTTATTTATAGAAGAACTAGAGCTGCAACTTTTACAGCAAAATGTCTAACATTATTACAAACTCGGTTAAATGGATTGAGTCCTATTTATTAAAACATCGGATTGATTAAGGAATAGCGGTCTGATAAAAAAATAACTAAAGCAAGGTTGGTCCGGGATGATACCCTGATCGACCTTTTGCTTCAGTTATACCTATCTATATAGTAGACTCGTTTACAAAACAACTAATCTTTCACTAACCCGCCTCTTAAATTTGAGACACCGAATTCGAGATAGCCTTTAAGACAGCTTAACATAAAAACCCAGCCCTCTTTATTGTCTATCAGCTGACTTACAAAATCCGCCTCGTTTTCATTGAATCCATTTTCAAGAATTTCAATGATGGTAGTTGAGTGATCTACTTCTTTTAAAGTTATCGTAACAATGTGACCTTCTCCATTTGCACCCCACCGGAACCTGATTTTCTTACTGACCTCGATTTCAATTATTTCTATTTCCAATTGTGCATTGTATTCTTCGTATTTCACTGTAATGATTTTGCCTTGCTCCCATCTTTCAGAACTCGATGAGAACCAGAAGTTTCCGATTTTGGACGGATCAACAAACGCCTCAAAAACTTCATCCGTGGGTCTTAAAATCTTAAATTTTGTAAGATTGTTCATATTTATCTCCCTCTTTTTTTCGTCTATTTTTTAATGATTGAACTTATTCGTTCACTTTATACTTTTACTTCTAAATTATTTCTTACCATGTTGTCCTTGTATATGCAATTTTTTGCCTAGCTCTTTCACTTTTATATAAGATTATAAATTCACTTTGTTTTTTCTTCCAGCTTCTTTAGCCTGAGAAAAATCTAATTCATTAAGAAGAGGTGGGCATTTCAAATGAGTAGTTCTTTTATAGTACTTTTTACGATAATTATTAGATATTGAAGAGTTTAGGAGGGGAATTATGAGAGCTATTGTTTATAACAAATATGGGCCGGCTGACGTTCTTAAATTAACAGAAGTGGAAAAACCTGTTCCGGGGGACAATCATGTACTAGTAAAAATTCATGCAGCATCCTTGAATTATGGCAACCTTGTTCTTTTGAAAGGAGAACCGTTCTTAGCCCGCTTTGCTTTTGGTCTATTAAAACCTAAATATTCCATTCCTGGAGGTGATATAGCAGGTCAGGTCGAAGCTATTGGCAAAGATGTGAAACAGTTTCAACTCGGAGATGAAGTTTTTGGCGACTTATCTCTATGTGGATGGGCTGGTTTTGCCGAGTATGTATCTGTTCCTGAAAATGCTTTAGCACTAAAACCGGCCAATTTGTCCTTTGAGGAGGCTGCTGCGGTACCAATGGCGGGAGTCACCGCATTGCAGAGTCTCCGGGATAAGGGTAATATTCAGACCGGGCAGAAGGTATTAATTAATGGTGCCTCTGGCGGAGTCGGAACGTTTGCTGTACAAATTGCTAAAGCATTTGGCGCTGAAGTAACTGGGGTATGCAGTACAAGAAATTTAGATATTCTGGAGTCGATTGGTGCAGACCATTGTCTTGATTATACAAAGGAAAGCTTTACTGACAAGCCGGAGGGTTATGACCTGATTCTTGGTGTTAACGGAAGTCACCCGCTTTCAGATTATAAGCGTACTTTAAATCCCAACGGTATTTTTGTTCATGTAGGAGGGTCTGGCTCGCAAATGTTTCAAGCCATGGCCCTGGGTCCTTTGATTTCTATGATTGGGAGTAAGAAAATGAGCAGCTTTTTACAAAGGGCAAATCAGCAAGATCTAATTTTTATGAAGGAACTCGTTGAATCCGGCAAGGTAAAACCAGTTATTGATAAATGCTTTGAGTTGAGCGAGGTGCCGGATGCCTTTAGGTATTTTGAAGAGGGGCATGCGCAGGGAAAAGTTGTTATCACCATTTGAAAAAGCATCAAGGAGTTGCATTAGTCTTGGTATTCGGACTGTCATCAGCCTTTCTATGAGGATGCTGACAGTCCGAATTTGCCCCGCCTTTGGACAGCGAACCGCTATTTCATGAGGTTCCTGTCCGAACATGAGCGGACTTCGGACTACCCTCCTCCTATTTCCGAGGCTCCTGTCCGAACCTACTCTGACTTCAGACAGCCCTCCTTTTTTTCTCAAGGCCCCTGTCCGAACCTGCCCTGGCTTCAGACTATCTTCCTTTTATTCTCGAGGCTTCTGTCCGAACCTACTCTGACTTCAGACAGCCCTCCT
>NZ_JBALPZ010000034.1:0-20227 GCF_036965645.1 Neobacillus drentensis | reverse complement strand
GACTTCGGACTACCCTCCTCCTTTTCCCAAGCTCCCTGTCTGAATCTGAACTGCCTTCGGACTTCCATCGGCACCTACCTGCTACCCCTGTCCGAATTGCCCTAGCATTTAAAGGTTGCACATAAGCCCGTTAGAAAAATTTGTGAGCTTTTTGTTAACAATTGCAATAATCACATTTTCTCCTTAATTTCTGCAAAGTTTCCCTGTAGTCTGGAAGAGAAATTTAGTTACTTAAGAGGAGGATACTTATGAAAAAAATCATGGCAACTCTCGCTTTTGTCTCAACAATGGCTTTAGGAACTTCCGTCTTTGCAGCAGGTGTGGCAGACTGTGCTCACATGGATAAAGGAAAATGTGCAGCAATGTGTGCAAAAGAGATGAAACACGGTATTTCTGACTGTACCACATCACAAGATTGTCCAATGGAAAATGGATGCCAGTAATATAAAACTCTAATTTAAAAGTATTTTCACATAAAAAAAGCAGCCGCTCTTCCAACGGCTGCTTTCTATCATACATTTTATGGAGTTGTAGTCACATTTGCCAATTGAGTCACTTGTTCTTGCGTAAGGGCCGTTTCATAAATTCTCAAATCATCCATTTTTCCTTTGAATGGAGTATCCCACCAGTTTACACCCAGAGCAAAGACTCCAGTTGAACCAGTGAAAACATCAGAAATCCCCGTTCCAGTAAACTTAGCAGCACCATTAATATAGACAACCACATTCCCGTTATTCACGGTAAACACTAAATGTGTCCATTGACCTGTAGGAACGAGTTCGTTCGTCCTGCCATCAAACCATGTTGCCCCTGCCGACCATAGCATGGTATTACCGTCCCATCCCTTCGGTACAAGGCTCACCCAGTTATTTGAATCCTTCGCACCAAAGAAGGCCGTTGTGTATTGGCTGAGTTGATCTGGATTTAACCACAATGATACAGAATACGTATTGCCAGTAATTAAACCACTTGGCAATTGGATACCGGACGAACCGTCGAACACTGCAGCCTGGCCGTTTACACCACTGCTATAAGAAAGATTCCCTCCAGCTGCACCAATTTTGCTGCCAATCACAGTACCGTCACTAAAATTCCCAGTGGAATCCGCCAAACCGCCATCAAGGTTGAATTCAGCGACTAGACCATCTTTATACTGTTGAAGCACGGTTATTGTAAAGCTTTTAACAGCTTTTGCAGTGCCTTTAGAAATAGTTGCAGTTAATGTAACTGTTGCTTTACCTGCTCCATACGCTGGACGGTTAACAATCCCAGCAGCAGAAACAATATCAGAATTAGAAGAACTCCAAGTGATGGAAGTATCACGTGTTCCTCCTGAAGGAAGCGTCAAATTTGAAGTAATCCTGCTTGTATCTCCAAGACTTAAATCTTGTTGAACTGCTTCAACAACCTGGTGGTCATTAAGGTCTGCCCTTTGAACGCCCCATACAGCCACGCCGCTAGTCATATTATCGTTAGTCTTATTGGATAGTGCACTAAAAGTAATGACATATTTTTGTCTTGCCTCATCCCACTGACGAAGGAATGCGCCATCGTACGTTACGCCATCTAAGGTTAGTTCAGCCTTGTTTTGATCGGTTAATTTCCATGTACCAGTGGCCGCACCTGAAACCTTCCCGTCACTTTCCAAATGCAGGGCCTTAGAACCTTTAACAGCTGTGGAAATTTCTTTTCCATGGTTAACAAAATTATAATCACCAGCAATTTGCTTTGGATTCACTTTCTTCGCGTTTTCACCGGCATATCTATTTGGTGCAACAACCGGCCATCCATCCTTATTCATCACCATTTCATGAACACGGACTTCATGATTTTCACCCTGGTTAGGAAAACGGGTATGGAAAATTAAATAATATCTTCCCGTCTTGGCATCACGATAAGTGGTAGTTCCACCTGCTGATACATAGCCTGTGCCGGCTCCAGTTCCTGGATCACCAATCTCTCTCGTAAATTGATAATTCCCCATCAACTTTACTCCAAAAGGCTCAATGGAACGATCATCAAAAAGCGTACCCTCAGCACCCTTTACATTGGTCACATCATTTCCATTCGCATCATAAAACGGACCGTCCGGCTGTTTGGAACGAACCACACGAATGTTATATCCTCCTGTGGAATCAAGGCCTCCAAATGTCATCAGCATATAATAGTAGCCAGTTTCCGGGCTGTACATCATGTTGGATCCTTCAATGCGGGCATGGTTACCGCCGATAAGCTTTTTCCCGTATCCCTGGCCAGGGAAAGGCTTTCCGGTTTTAGGATCGAGCTTCAAAATAAAAATACCTCCTGAAAAAGATCCATAAACCATCCACAGGTTTCCATCCTTATCAAAGAAGACATCCGGGTCGACTGTATTTGGCTGCTTGGTGGCGTCATAGATGGTTTTTCCATCTTCGCTTATCTCTCCCCACATCCCGGATTTTAGAAAAATCCCCAAATCTTTATAAGGTCCTTCTACATTATCCGCAACTGCAACGCCTAGAGCTGACCGTGGGGAATCCCCTTTACAGTTGTCGTAATACATATAGAATTTCCCATCAGGGAGTTGAATGACGTCAGGGGCCCATAAATCATTTGATTGGGTCCAAGCGAATGTGTCTTTCAGTTCCTCCTGTACATTTGGGATTACTTTATTCCCATCGGCTACACCATCCGCAATTTTTTCCCAATGCGTTAAATCTGTAGATTTAGCAACTGCTAAATGAGAACCGAATACATAATATGTATCATTTACCTTGATGACATCCGGATCATGTACAGAAACATTTGAAAAAGTAGGATCTGTTTCTACAACGGTTTGATTCGTTTCTGCCATCGCTGCGGTATTGGGCAATAGGAATGACATTCCCAACATAACCGCCATTACGGAACGTTTTACTTTTAAATCCATGTCTTTTCTCTCTCCTCTACCAATCTATGAATGATCTTTTTAAAAACCTCAGAGGCTCCTCCTTTCAATTATGTCAAGTGAGATTAAGCGCTAACATTTTCTACATACACTATAATTAACATTTATATTAATTGGAGTGTATTATCATTAATTATAATCGATTCCTTTCCAGATTGGTATGATAATCTCCCAAAACTCTTAATAGTCTGTCTATTTTGCGACCCAGTTTGAAAAGTTATATTTCCTTCTATCAATGGGATCCTGGACTAAATGAATCAGTAAATTCTTAGGATAAAAAAACGGATGGCTTATTCGCCATCCGGATGTTTCGCTTTGTTTTGTTTTATTATTCCGATTCAATTGGCAGCCAGGCTTGTGACCATTTCTCGATTTCTCTAATGATGGGCTCTAAGGCTAGTCCCTTATCGGTTAGGGAATATTCAATACGTACCGGTGTCTCGGGGAACACCTCGCGTTTAACAATTCCTTGATTCTCCAATTCCTTTAGACGCTCCGAAAGAACCCTTCCACTAATTCCCATAGAAGATTCTAGTGTGCAAAAGCGTTTCGACCCTGTTAGCAGCTGGTAAATCACTAACCCTGTCCAGCGCTGGCTCATCATCACCATGGCTTTTTCGAATCGAGGACAAATTTCAGGTTGATTCATGGTTTCCCCTCCTATTCCTTTTTATCATATTACAAATCACAACAACATTACAATACATAATAAAATTATTTGACACAACTTAATTTCAAAAATATAATGAGTTACATAAAGTAAGTAAGTTATTATGTCTTATGATATAATAGCATCAGAAGCATGATAAATGTTTATTACTGACAAATTTTAAAAAAATTAATCCTATATATACGAGACTAAATAAGGTGGTCCTTAAACATGAAACTTGAAGCAGATGCTTGTATTGTCGGTGGTGGTCCAGGCGGCGCATTATTAGGATATTTGCTTGCGAAAAAAGGGATAACAACCATCGTTCTCGAACGTCACACAGGGATTGATAAAGAATTTAGAGGCGAACATCTCAATCAGGACGGAGAACGAGTTTTAAAAAAATATAATCTGTATAATAAAGTACAAGAAGCAGGGCTGCTTTTAATGGAACGTATTGAATATTGGCAGCATGGTCAGGTAATAAAAACTGTTACCCCGGCAGCTGGAGAAGCGCATGTCGGTATCCATGTACCGCAGAAGAATCTGTTAAGTGTTTTAATTCGTGAATCTGAACTATATCAAAATTACAAGCTTTTGATGGGGACAAAAGTGACTGAATTAAGCTTTAATAATAATGGGGATGTAACAGGTCTTAAAGCAACAAAAGGAGACGAAGAAATAACCATTAAAAGTAAGATCGTCGTTGGTGCAGATGGCCGTTTTTCAACAGTTAGAAGACTAGCGGAGATTCCCTTTTCAACCATTAAACATGGATATGACTTGCTTTGGGCAAAAATCCCAAGCCCAGAAGGATGGGAACCGACCATTAAAAATGCATTAATCGGCGGTAAGCAGCTAGCACTATTTACCCAGCAGGGCGGATTTATTCAGATTGGCTGGAATATTGAAGAGGACTCGTACCCAGTATTGAAAAAGCAATCATTTGCACCATTTATTGAGCAAGTGATTGAGGCTTTTCCAGAGCTAACAGAAACTGTTCATCAGAACATTCAATCATGGAACGATTTTATCTTATTAAAAGTGCAAAGCAGTCAATCACCGGTTTGGGCGAAGGACGGGGTTGTTATTATGGGGGATGCCGCTCATACGATGAGTCCTACAGGTGCCTTCGGGATTAATTGCGCTCTATTAGACGCAGATGCGCTAGCTGATATTATTGAGGAAGCACTCGACAAAAATGATTGGAGTGCCGCACAATTAAGAAAAATAGAAGACGCTAGGCGGGCTGCTGCAGAGAAATTACAGATGCAGCAAGTGATAAAAGAACAAACTTATCGAGATAATTTTAAAATTCCTGCACTGCCAACAGGCGTTTAGAAACCAATAAAAACATGGGATTGGGGAAATGATCATGGAACAAGTTCAATTAAAGGCGGATGTCCTTTCATTATTAGAGGATAAAATAAAATTAATAAAAAAAGACAATGATGCCATCTATCTTGTTGGTCCAATTAAGCTGCCAGTGAATCTATATGGGGAAACGATTGAGTTTAAATGGTACAGCTGGTTAAAAACCGATGCTGTAACAGAAGACTTTCAACAAGTTATCCAGCACTTATCTTCTGCTAAATTAGCAGAATTTCAACAATCGAGTGTTCTTGTTTACGGCGATTTTGAATACGGGGATGATGCCCTAATTCGGATGCACTCCATCTGCCACACTGGCGATATCTTTGGCAGCAAGCGCTGTGATTGCGGTTTCCAGCTTAGACAGTCGATGAAAATGATTGTCGAGCATGGTACGGGCGCTTTATTCTACCTCGCTAATCACGAAGGCAGAGGAATTGGTTTATTCAGCAAGGCTATGGCCTATATTCTTCAAGAAAATGGATATGATACAGTTGAGGCGAATGAAGGGTTAGGTTTTGCTGATGATACGAGAAACTATGATGACGCAATTGAAGTATTAAAGGCACTACGATCTAAGCCAGTTACGCTGATTACCAACAATCCGAAAAAACTCAAAGCCTTGAAAAATGCAGGTGCCCCACTCTCTGGCAGAACACCATTATGGGGCGACGTTTCTGAGTACAACGAGAAATACTTAAAGACAAAAGTTAATAAATCTGGACATTTGGAGTAACTGGATAAGCTTGAAAAACAGGATGGTAGGAATACCATCCTAACGGCAGGAGGAGTTAGGTTTTATGAATGATGAATTTTATATGCAATTGGCATTAAAAAATGCCCAAGCCATGAAAGGTCAGACCGACCCGAATCCGCTAGTCGGCGCAGTGATCGTTAATGACAACCGAATTCTAGGAGTCGGGGCTCATATGAAAGCCGGCGAACCGCATGCCGAAATTCATGCTCTTCGAATGGCAGGGGATCATGCAAAGGGAGCGACGATTTATGTAACCCTTGAGCCTTGTTCCCATCATGGCAGAACAGGCCCGTGTGCAGTGGCCCTAGTCGAGGCCGGAGTCAAAAAAGTTGTCATCGCAACGTTAGATCCGAATCCTGTTGTCGCAGGAAACGGGGTAAAAATCCTTAAAGATGCCGGAATTGAGGTCGTGATTGGGGTCTGTGAGGAAGAATCCCGCCAGATGAATGAAGTATTTAATAAATTCATCGTCGAGAAGAAACCATTTGTCACCTTAAAAGCCGCCACCACTCTAGATGGCAAAACCGCTACCCATACAGCTAGCAGCAAGTGGATTACCGCAGCTGATGCACGCCGCGATGTCCATCAGCTGCGAAGTGAAAATATGGCGATACTCGTCGGGGTTAATACAGTGGTTGAGGACAACCCAGAACTAACTTCAAGAATTCCAAATGGACGGAACCCGATTCGTGTGATTTTGGATTCTAAGCTCAGAATTCCTTTGGATGCAAAGGTGGTAACTGATCAGCAAGCAGATACTTGGGTTTTTACTAGTGAAAATTACGACAAAGAGAAGCGGAAACAGTTAGAGGAACATGGCATCTCCGTCTTTGTAACAAGCGGCTCTGGGCAAGTGAATCCGGAGGAAGTGATGAAGACCCTCGGCGAAAAGCTGGTGTCTTCCGTGCTAATTGAAGCTGGTGGAACCATTAATGCAGCTCTTTTTGAAAAACAATTAATTGATAAAGTTGTTCTTTACGTGGCTCCTAAACTAGTCGGAGGACAGTCCGCCCCTACCTTCTTAGAAGGAACAGGTATTGCGGAGATGGGCAATGCTGTCGAGTTAGCAAACTTAAGTGTTATGCCAATTGGGAAAGACTTTAAATTTATAGGATATCCAATCTATTAAAAAATGGACGGTGCTGGTCACCATCCATTTTTTTCTGAAAGAGGTGCTAAAATGCGATTCGGTTTTGACATTGATGATACATTGATTAATTTAAGAGAGCATGCCTTCCATATTTATAATAAAAAATTAGGCCAGGAAATCGGGCTCGAGGTTTTCAATGAGTTAAAAAAGGTCGAGATTCATGAGCCATTTGGGATGACAGCAGAAGAAGGCTCACAGATGTGGAAAAACTCTTTAGAAGAAGTCTACTACACCAATTGTCCCGCCTTTCCAGGAGCTGTGGAACTGCTTCAGGAGCTAGATAGGCAAGGCCATGAAATTTTTTATATAACCGCGCGTTTTAAGGAACATGGCGAGAGGACAAAAACGTGGCTGCTAGAACACGGATTCCCAGTTCACGATGAAAGGTTCTTCTGGGGTATGAAGGACCACGAAAAAGTGAACATTATAAAGCAGTTACATTTAGATTTTTACTTTGATGATAAGCCTGAAATTTTAAAGACTCTTTCAGAAGAGGCAGTGAAGGTCTATCTGAAGGATCAATCCTATAACCGGGACGTAAATATGCCAAGGATTGTAAATTGGCCCGAGTATCAGGCATTTATTAAGGAGTTAAAGAATTAAAACTGACTGCCTGGTATCCACCGTCAAAGAACCTTTAGCTCCATCACAAACCACTATGATATACTTGTAAAGGTTTGTTTTTTGAAAGGAGTCTTATATTAGTGGAGTTACAACATGAATCAACGGCACGCACGAAATCGACATTTATTTTTTTATTCATTATTGGAATTGTACTTGTAGCCTTTAATCTGCGTCCTGCTATTACATCGGTGGGACCCTTAGTTGGCATGATCCAAGAGGATGTGGGACTTGCCCATTGGAGTGCAGGTTTATTAATGAGCTTTCCATTACTTGTATTTGCGACGATGTCCCCCATCGTTCCAAGGATAGCTAATCGTTTATCAAATGAGATGACGTTACTTGCTGGTCTAATCGCACTTGTTATTGGTATAGGGATTCGCTCCATCCCCATGACGTTCTTCCTGTTCACGGGGACTCTTTTAATTGGTGTAGGCATTGCCGTTGGAAATGTACTGCTTCCTGCCGTAGTAAAAGATAAATTCCCCGACAAGTTCGGTCTCATGACAAGTGTTTATTCTACATCAATGGGATTGGTTGCATCATTAGCATCAGGATTGAGTGTTCCTCTTGCAAAAGATTTGGGTCTTGGGTGGCAGGGAGCCCTTATCGTATGGGGAATACCCGCTGTTATAGCGATACTATTGTGGATTTATCTGCTGAGGTATAGTCGTGGGGCGGAGCATGCAGGAATCAAAAAGGCAGCATCAAGCTCTAAGGAAATGTGGCTCTCACCTCTTGCCTGGCAAATCGCCATATTTATGGGCTTTCAATCCTTTTTATTCTACGTAACAATTTCATGGTTACCTGAAATCTTGCAGAGTCATGGGATAAGTATTGGAACTGCTGGCTGGCTTCTTTCTATTACCCAGCTATCCGGAATTCCCGCAAGTTTCTTCATCCCTGTCATCGCAGGACGGTACCGTTCACAGATATGGATTGCATTCGTTTTAGGGCTGTTGTCTATTATCGGTTATGCTGGGTTATTGTTGGGTTCATCCTATCCCATCTTAATCATAAGTATTATCTTTGTTGGGGTTGCATTGGGCGGAAATTTCCCATTGGCTCTAAGTTATATTGGTCTTCGTTCTCGAAACGCTCAGCGCGCTGTAGAGTTATCTGGTATGACCCAGTCAACTGGTTATATTCTAGCTGCCATCGGCCCTCTGCTTATCGGTTACTTGTATGATATGACCCATTTATGGACTATTCCACTTATTGCTTTAACGGTCGTTTCTGTCGTTCTTACGGTATTTGGTATGATGTCAGGGCGGAATCGGTATGTATAATTAGCCCACGCTCTTACTATCTTCTATCTGTACTTTACAATAGGAAACAATTGATAAAAGTATCGCACTTTGCGGTGCTTTTTTTATTTAATCAAACGTTTAATTAATCTATCTAACCCTTATGTACCAAGGGATCCAAGGATTAAATCAAACGTTTGAATAGCTTTACCTGTATAAAAAAACCTTGCCAAATCAGCAAGGTTTCCAAGTGTTTCTTAAAAATGTTTTTTATCATCCATTTTTTACATCCAATAGTGGTGACTCATTTTGGGGCTCCACCAAATTAAATCCTCCCAGCCACTTTAAACCTTTAGAGCTGCATCTTCACCTTTTTTAAATTCTGGAAGCCATTCCCCATGTGCCTCCATTAAATCATCGCAAAGCGAAACAATATCATCGAGCGATAATTCCGCTGCCGTATGCGGATCTAACATGGCAGCTTGATAAATATATTCACGCTTCCGTGTCACCGCCGCTTCAATGGTTAACAGCTGCGTATTAATATTCGTACGATTCAAGGCAGCAAGCTGTTCGGGAAGATCCCCTACATACGTAGGAGTGATGCCGCTTCGGTCGGCAATACATGGAACCTCCACACAGGCTTTTTCAGGAAGATTACTAATTAATCTTCCAGTATTCAAAACGTTTCCGCCAAATTTAAATGGAATGTTAGTCTCAATGGCTTCAATAATTCGGGAGCCATATTCTTTAGAGCGGACATGATCTAATGCTTTATTAGTAACTAAATCCTCTCTCATTGTTTCCCAGCGCTGGATTTGCTCTTCACAGCGGCGCGGATATTCATCAAGCGGGATATTAAATCTTTCAATTAACTCCGGATATCTGGATTTAATAAAGTATGGATGATACTCCGCATTATGTTCAGAGGATTCCGTCACATAGTATCCGAATTTATCCATCAATTCAAAACGAACCATATCATGATGTTTCGTTTTTTGCTTTTCTCTTGCCCTTCTTTTAATCTCAGGATAAAGGTCTTCCCCATTTCTTTTTACTTCTAACAGCCAGGCCATGTGGTTGATGCCGGCAATCTTTTCTTGAATCCCTTCAGGGTCCATTTCAAGCGACTTAAATAAATCCTTAGTACACACTTGAACACTATGACACAAGCCAACTGTTTTTATAGACGTAAAACGGTTCATCACACCTGTTAAAACGGCCATCGGATTCGTGTAGTTTAAGAAAAGAGCGTCCGGGCATACCTCTTCCATATCCTTTGCAAAATCAAGCATCACGGGAATCGTTCTAAGATTACGGAAAATACCGCCAATACCGACTGTATCCGCTATCGTCTGGCGAAGCCCATATTTCTTAGGAATTTCAAAATCAACGACGGTACTTGGACGATAACCGCCGACTTGAATGGCATTTATGACGTATTTAGCCCCTCGTAAGGCATCCTTACGATTTAGATAAGCCTTAATCTCAATATTTTTGTTTAAACTTTCCTTTAAATTTTGGAGCATATTCTCAGAATCTCTTAATCGTTGTTCGTCAATATCAAAAAGGGCAAACTCAAATCCTTCTAACGCTGGAACAAGCATGCAGTCCCCAAGAACATTTTTTGCAAAAACTGTACTTCCCGCACCTAAAAATGTAATTTTTGACATGTAATATCCTCCCTAACTTCCGTTATATGCTGCTTTACTAGGATAAGCTTGTCAGTATGCAGATCTGTGAAGTATAGTTACCCATATAATTCTATTAAATATCTTCTTCGTACTTCCTTATATTAACAACAAATAAAAGGGCTCTCAATGTTTTTATGTAAATTTTAGTAAAAATATTACTACTCTTCCTTAAGGGTTTAAGGTTAAGCCAAGTGTTATCGTGGAGCCTACTTTTACAATCTCTGATAGGCCAAAACACAGTTCTCAAATTTAGGGAAATAGAATCTATACAAAAAGGTCAACCAGAAAATTGGTTGACCTTTGATTCACATAATTTAAGGATCTATTTATAATTGATTTACCAACTGATTCATTGTGTTTAATTTCGAAGAAAGCTCAATAAACCATTCTTCATCCCCAGTTGATAAAGCCAAGTCGATTAGAAATTGAATTTGTGCCTTATTGGATACGTTAGAAACAGGCAGTCTCTTCACTCGCTCACTTAACATTGAAACCTTTTTTCCAATGATTTCATGATTGTCACTTGTAACAACAGCTACCTTAACGATTCCAGAAGGATCAAGTGATTCAATATAGCCCATGATTAACTCCCCATCCCGCAATGTTCCTTTAATCCAATCACCTGTTTGTAACAACATTCTTTTCACCTTCTTAACTATTTTGTTTGCTTACTAACTTAATCTGTAATTTTTTTTATTACAATTCAACTAAAAAGAAATCTCCGATCCTATATCAGGATCAGCCACTTATGGTTCTTGATTAACAAGATCGATAATTTCTTTCAGTGTATAGTTCTTTAAATATTCACCCAAATGTTCTTCAGCACCTAAGAAGATAGAAAATAGGACTCTTTGCATATTCGCACCTACAATACAATGCTCATTTGAATCCGGGCACTTGGGCTGCAGAGCTCCTTCAGAGGTGATCTTATAAATATCCCAGAGATTCACTTCATTTAGATCCAGAGCAAACAAAAATCCGCCGCCAGGTCCCTCTTTTGATCTTATAACTCCATTTTTCTTTAACAAACTTAGCACTTTACGAATCCGCACAGGGTGTACACAGGCACTCGCTGAAATAGCATCACTTGTCGACATCCGGTCGGGCTGCAGCGCAAGAAAAGTTAAACTATGAATGGCTAGTGTAAAATCACTATTCATGGCCTGCCCTCCTATGAAATAAAAACTGCAAATCACATTTTTAGCATTTAATAACGCACTGTAATACTAAACGTTACAGATTAGCTTGTCAAATATCAGATAGAGTTAACCTATCTTTATAAGATTAAACATTCCACTGTTTTTTTACTTGTTCTTCTGCGATCTTTTTAATTTTATCCCATGACATTTCTTTTTTCACAAGAACATTTGTATTATAGTTTCTTTCTTTATAATTAACGGTAACAAAAACCTCAATCATCTCATTTTCCTCCTTCAATATTTAATTGGCCATTTTTTGTAATTCGCTACTCAAAAATGTGCGAAGCTTACGAGGCAGAAAGCTGCGAATTTCTTCGTCGTTATAACCTACCTGTAATCTTTTTTCATCCATGATTATCGGCCGGCGCAACATTTTTGGATGCTCCATGATTAATTTGTAAAAGTCATTAAGCGGAAGTGCTTCAATATTTATATTTAATTCTTGAAATGTCTTCGAGTTAGTCGAAATAATTTCGCTAGTTCCCTCTTCAGTCAAGCGGAGTATCGATTTAATCTCATCAACTGTAAGGGGATTAGATAATATGTTTCTTTCGATATAGTCAATATGATGTTCCTCTAGCCACGCTTTGGCTTTTCGGCAGGAACCACAGCTTGGAGTCGAATAAAGAGTCACCATGCGACACACACTCCTTACAAATAATTTGGTTTACATAGATATCAGTTAGGTTGTACCCACAAAGTGGGTTGGCTACAACATATTTATATTTTACGGAACCTAACTTTACAAACCCTTAAAATGTAATAAAAATAATTACAGTTTGACGATAGAAAAAATAATCTACCTTGTACTGTAATAATAATATTTACAGTTAATAAAGTCAACTGTTTTTTCCATCTTTTAATAATTAACAACAATAGTCATAAGGATGGAGGGGCGGATTTGCAGGATATAACCAGCTAGGTTTAAAAAGAGGATCTTTCCAATGCCATGCACCCAATGCCGCTGCACACGCATCAAGCCAATGACTTGGTTCCTCGAACAGAACTGGGAGTTCAATTAAATTTTGTTTGGATATCCAGTTCCATATATACATTCGTGCGGGTAAATCCTGTTTATAACTTAGAACATACCCCAAATCACATTTAGATAATCTTGACCCGATAACAGCCCCAGGATGAACCTCAACTATGGAAATCGGATATTGAGCATGAATATCTTCAATTTCTCTTGTTAATTTAATACCTCTTAACGTTAAATACACCATTTTATTTAAAGTCGGCGGCATAATAGATCCCGGCTTCATCCCCAACCCAACAATAAACTTTCTCAGCTCACGGTCACCTTGCCGGTCTCCTCCCCCATCTTCATAAGATAACGGAGCATCTATGCCTACGACCACTTCATCTAACCGGCTTTGTTCTGTAATCACCTTTAAAATTTGCTGATCAGATACATTACTGATCCATTTTACAAATTTTAAATGGCGATCCTGTTTCTCAAATATAGCAAGAACCGTATCCTTATGGTTACTTGGTCCTGACAAATCAATGCCTATAATTCTCATTCAAAAACCTTCCCTTTCTCTATGTGCCTTGTCACTTTCAATATATTTTACGCTGTATCAACTTTAAATATCAGATTTCCTTGGCTTATCATTACTAACATTTCAATCATTAGAAATTGTACATGCGGTAAAATATAAATTAAGTTAATACTCTGTAAATATTTATCTATAAATATTTCATGCGATTTATGAAACAGTTAAATTATGTTAAGAAATGGAAAATCGTATTCTCTTTTCCTTGAAAGCTTGTATTATAAGACTGTACTACAAAATGCAAGCATTCAAGGAGGAATACAAATGAAGACTTTTAGAAAGTGGTTATTTGCTTTGATGTCAGCATTATTGTTGCTTGGAGCGGTTACTGCATGCTCGAGTGCTAGTTCAAAAACGGATGATCCAAGCACCCAGCAAACCGACGATGGTTCACAAACTGACGATGGTTCACAAACTGACGATGGAAATTCTGGTAACTAAGGTTCAAAGGATAAATGAACGAGACGGCTTTTGCCGTCTTGTTTTATTTCAAGATTAAAAATTACAGTTCAGCTAAAACAAAGCAATCATTTAACTCATTTCCTATTCCCTATACTGTAACCTTAATATTTACAAGGAGTAAAACTATGATGACTCAAGCTATCGCACGTTTAGGAAAATTCACTTCCGTATTGGCAGGAATCCTTTTAATCATTGCCCATTCATTGAATCTTGGAGCAAGGGACTTTGGGTCAGTTCCTGGAAGTCTACTAGTTTTCTTCGCTCATCTCCTGCTTGTTTTTGTGTTTTTCAGTTTGTACTCTTATCAAGGGGAAACAAATGGAGTCGTGGGATTCTTAGCCATGCTTCTCGGGAACATTGGCAACGTTATAGTGACAGCAATTGTCTATGTGGAATTGGCGGAGGCTTCCACAGAAAAAACAATCCCGGTCTTCACCACACCTGTGAACGAACCAATCCATATGTTTGGACCGCTATTGTTTGTTATCGGGATGATTTTTATAGGAATTTCAATTATTCGAGGAAAAAGGCTGCCAGCTTCGATAGGCTACCTGCTGCTCATTGGCACGCTTGTGTTTGCGGCAGCGGGTATGGCAGGTGATCACCAGAGGATCATTGAAGTCCTTGGGGCATTATTTACGGGGGCAGGGTTTATTTTTGCAGGGATTAAACTCAAATTATAGGTTATTATATTCAACCCACTATTAATCTTACTATTAGGACAGTGCTCCTTCTTATTTATCAATTTTTACAACCTTTATAGTATCTTTTATGGAAAAAAGCCGCCAATTTTTTTTTGCGGCTTTATGTTATTTATGTGGTATTTATTCGTTTAAGAACTCGATTCTTATATTGCAATGGACAGTAACAATCCAAAATACAAGGTAACGATAAAACAAACACTAAAAAATACGCCTAAAATAGGCTTTACCTTCTTAAAACTAATTAAAATCAGCACCAAAAATAAAATAGACATGATGATTTGTAAGATTGATTGAAATGTTGGTGCTAAATGCACCCCTATGGTTGAAAGAATATTTTTCCCTAATACCCATTCCACCCACTTAGATGCCCCTTCCGATTTAACGGTGAATTCAACCTCATGAGGCGGCGAGAGCGTCCCCATCACAGCCGTAAAATAGAAAACGATCATTAAAATAATGCTTTCTGCTTTTATCCATGGTTTAGGATTGAAGGAAGAATGCTTTAAGACTTTTCTTGAAAGTACACCATTCATGAAGGCAAAGACTAATACAGGGATGATACTTATATGCTTGAGAAGAAGCATCTGCCCATACGGCAGAATCCATGCTTTCACATAGTCTTTTGGTTCAACCACAAAGAACATTAGGCAGAACCCGCTAATAATAATGATAATAATGCAGAAAACGGCAAATGGAGTAAACCATCGTAAAAATTTAGACCAATTCAGTTCTTCTTTTGAGAACCAGGCAACCTGAATTAGAATACCTGTCCATAATGTAACGATTAAAAAATGTGTGCTGTGAGCCAATAAACCAGGCCAAAAAGACAGTGAAGCAACATGACTAGAATAGCCAACAGCTGCTATCATCAATAGAAGCAAAATCATTTGTACAAATTTGGAGCCTTTTAACAAAATGGCTAAATATAAAAATGTGGCCATAAATCCAATAAAAATCCATGCCTTACCTACTTGAAAGCCAAATATCACGGATCTAATGGCTAAAGAAAGACCCACTCCACCTTGAAAATAGGAAACGGTCTGAACGATTGGCCCCAATGAGCAGAAAATAATGCCAAGCGTGGAAAGCAATAATACAGGGGTTGGAATAGAAAACCTAGGTTTATTGGCTTCGGGTACAAATTGTAAAGCCACATGTCCGACTAATATGGAATACAATAAATAATTTCCGAATTCTGCAAATGGAATTAAGTACCCCATATTAGCCCTTCCTTCTGAGCAACAGGAACCCCCCAACTACTAAAATGACAAGAACTACCACTGTGATAATATTTTTAAAAATAGACGAAGACGCAGTTGGCTGTTCATTTGTCTGTTCCTGTTTTTCATTTTCTTTTTTAGTTTCATCGTTTTTGGTTGTTACTGGAGTTTTCGTTTCCGTTTGTTCCTGTTTTACTTCCTTCTGTACGGAAAAAGGAACCTCACCTGTTATGGGATGACCATCTTCACCCGCAATACTCCATTGAATCGTATAGGTTCCATTTTCCAGAGGATTCGGTAATGTGCCTATTAGTTGATTTTCTTTTGGGGTTACACTAGCTAATGGTATTCCCTGTCCATCTTTTACTAATTTCATAGTGCTTAACGATTCAATCTTACCTTCATATGTAAGAACAACTTCTTCCAACTCCTCCTTGATCACTTGATGTTCAGCAGGATAAGAGTTAGTCAGTTCTGTATGGGCACTGGCAATCGAAGGAAGTATCATCAAAAGGCAGCTGAGGATAGTAAGTATTTTTTTCATTTGTCGCACCTTTCTTTTTCTTTTCACTTTTAAAGAGCTTTCCATACATTTGGAAAGCTCTTTTGTAATCTATCTTTCATATGAACAACCTATTAATATTATAAACCGAAAACTTTGGAAACCAATGGCTCACTTTTAATTTTTTTAAATCCTTACTTCTCTTTTTCTGCCTCATTTACTCTTTTCTTGAAATCGTTATACGTATTCCCTTCAAACTTAACACCATTGATATAAATAGCAGGGGTACTAGTAATGCTTAGCTTACTAGCCGCTGCCATGTCTTTTTCCCATGCCCCTTTTGCCTCGTCATTTTTAAAAGCATTAACCACTTTATTCACTTCTGCCTCAGAAACAATTTCGCTTAATGTATCCTTTAAAAACGACTCTGTATAGACATCCATTTGTTCTGCTTTTGTGTCTTCGGGCTGCTTTTTATATAATTGCTCATGGAACTTCCAAAACGTCTCATTTCCTAATTCTTTAAATACGGTTTCTGCAAATTTAGCAGAACGGGTAGAATCAACATTGATAAATGAATAATTCATAAAGTATAACGATGCTTTTCCTGTATCAATAAAGTCCTTTTCGATGCTAGGAAGAAGTGAATCGTTGAAATTTTTACAATACGGACACTTATAATCACCAAATTCGACTATTTTTACTGGAGCTGACTTTTCTCCTAAAAATGGCTGTCCCACATAGTCAATGGCTTCTTTTTTGGCGCTATTTGATAAAAAAATCAAACCAACTAGACAAACGGTTATTAAACCAATCACCCAGAATAGGAACTTCGAAGATTGTTTTTTCGTTTTATTTGCTTTTTTGTTTCCAGAAGACATGTACTCACCCTCTTTTCCTTAGCCCTAAGAAATACCTTTCTATTACTGAGCTTTAGAGAACAATTTGGAATCCAGTGATAGAGCCGAATTTGAATTTAGGAATAAGAACGCCGCCATTACTGCAAAAGCAAGATCAAGCTCGTACCCTGCTCCTTGTCCATTTCCCATAAAGCCTGCCGCTAATTTTACCTTTACAATAGCTCCAATCATAATCAATACAAAGAGAGCTGCTATATATCGTGTACCAAGTCCGATGATTAACAACAGACCCCCCAATAACTCAATGGTCGCAACTATGTATCCCATAAAGCCTGGAATCCCGATACTTTCAAACCATCCAGCAGTGTTGTCCATTCCACTTTGAAACTTAGAAAGACCATGGATAAAGAAAGATAAGCCTAAAAATATTCGTAAAATTAACGCACCGATTTCTGTTTTTTTCATTACATTATTCCTCCAATCAATTTAACTACAAAACGTAGTGTTAATAACTGATAAATCTCCTTTTTCAAAAATCTTACGAACCAACACACTACCAATTGTAGTGTAACTCCCAGCTGCTGGTCAAGGAATTTAATTATCTCTTGTATTTCTAAAGGATTGGATTTTGGCTCCAATCCTTTAGAAAAGTAAAATGGTTATGCTATTACTAAAATGAGTAGTATGACAACGAAGATATTTAATGAAATAATGACTGACCCGGCCTGCATCTTAACTGGAATAGTCTGTTGTGGATCTACAAGTTGTTTTAGGCGATAATCCACTGTTTCATCCGCAAAATGGACAAGAGCTGGTGCAGGATTTGAATTAATCTTTAATTGCTTCTTGATTAACTTTAATAAAGCACTACCCAAACCAAGTTCAGAGCCCATTCTTTTAATCGCAAATTCATCCGCCACTAGTTCAACCAAGATTCTATAATTCTGATAGGACCATTTCGTAAGAGGGATATACCACATTACTTCTGAGATGATTTGTAAAATAAAAACCTTCAATCCATCATAATACTTTTGATGTGATGTCTCGTGGTATATTACTGCTTCTAGTTCTCTAGAATCTAACATGTCAATTAAGGTTGTAGATAGCACTATTTTGGGTTTCCAGAAGCCAAAGGTAAATGCCAATAGCTCTTTATCATTAATAACAACAATATCATTTTTATTTCGGTTAAACCTTTGATTCAATTCTTTTGTTTTATTCCTATTCAACCATTGTTGAATCTTGTGTCGAAATGAGTTTAATAGAACAATCTGGTTCGCAACCATTTTACTAATAATGAAAACCGTATAAAGAATATAGGTATTTACCATAACTTCAACAGCATAATATCCAATAGTACCTGGTTTAAATAAACTTACGCAAAAAATGAAAATATTAAACAGTTCTATTGGCCCAATTAAATTGTTCAATAGATACAATCCCATTTGAACAAACAAAATGATCGCAAAGAAAAGGGCTAATCCAAACACTGCGGTTGACTTTTGTTTCCAAACCATTTACTTTCTTTCCCTTTTTAGTTGTTCCAGTTTTTGTTCCAGTTTTTGCAATAAATGATCATCCACCTCTTTTAATGAATCCAGCATATGGTTAACCACTAATCCCCCAAATTCATCCAGGAGGTTTTCTGTTAGTTTTTTGGATTGGTTATTAATAAAATCCTCCTTAGTGGTGACAGGTTTAAAGAGAGAAGTTCGCCCTTCTAATCTTTTTGTAAGGATATTTTTATCAACAAGACGATTCATAACGGTCATAACCGTATTAAAATTTATAGGTTTCTCTTTTTCTAAAATTAGTTGAACTTCCTTAATACTACTTTCATTCTTATTCCAAAGGATATTCATGATTTTGGATTCTAGCGGACCGAAAAAACGATTAAGCCCTTCTTGATCAACACGAAAGTTATTTATAGTCAATACATACACCCGCCCTTCATTACAAATTGTAGTGTATTAGTAACCATTTTTCAATTAAAGGATTAGCCGCCTCCAAAGTTTCTCATTTTTAAAACCATTTCTCACTTCAGAATAATCGTTACTACTGTTCATAACCATTGGCTCTTTGAGAATCCAAGATTAATGTAAATGCACTGGGAGAATGTGGGCAATCCATTTAAGTTTGCTTGAAACAGTTTTGAAGCTGCAATAGAAGCAGGTTTGTGATAAAAGTAAAAGGCCAATTTTTGATCATTCTCAACTTCACAAATGGCTTTTTCAGTGTAATTGTTTACCTAATGAAACACTTTTTCATTCCCTTTACATAGTTAGAATTGCGACAAAAGGTTTCTCTAGACCCACTTGATATTTGTATATCATAATTGAGAAAGGATAATAAGTGCAGGAGGAAACAATGGAGGAACAAGCATATTTGGATTTAAAACGCGGAGAGCGCGGAGCAATAATAAGTATTATTGCTTATATTTGTTTGTCCGCATTAAAATTAACGATTGGATATCTGTCACATTCTGAAGCTCTTAAAGCAGATGGATTCAACAATGCCACTGATATAATTGCATCACTGGCAGTATTAATAGGTTTAAAATTGTCCCAAAGACCAGCTGATGATGATCATCCATATGGGCACTGGAAATCTGAGAATATTGCATCATTGGTTGCTTCATTCATTATGTTAGTTGTCGGTATACAGGTAACTTATGAAGCCATAACCAGTATATTTACTAGCAGAAATGAATCTCCGGATATAGTTTCTGCATGGACTGGTCTTATTTGTTCGTTAGTGATGTATTTTGTTTATCGATATAACAAAAAGTTAGCGAGTAACATCAATAGTCAATCTGTCATGGCAGCGGCAAAGGATAATCTCTCTGATGCGTGGGTAAGTGTTGGCACATTCATTGGTATTATTGGCACACATTTCGGTCTTCCATGGCTAGATCCTTTAACGGCAATCATAGTTGGTTTTCTTATTTGTAAGACAGGTTGGGAGATTTTTAGGGAAGCTTCTCATAATTTAACGGATGGATTTGATGAGGAAAAGATAGAATTGTATAAAGAAACAATTAAAGATTGCTATGGTGTAAAAGGTGTAAAGGATATAAAGGCAAGAAATTATGGCAATAACGTAGTTGTTGATATTGTTATTTTAGTCAACTCCAATTTAGATATTCGAAAAGCTCATGATATATCAACCGAAGTGGAGAATAAGTTAATAAACGAACATAACGTTTATGATGTCCATGTTCATGTAGAACCGAATTAGCGATTAAATATTTAACATGCTGTCAATCACCTAAAACAAAAGGACTTGCTTGATCTGACCCAATAAAGT
>NZ_JBALPZ010000033.1:36860-75534 GCF_036965645.1 Neobacillus drentensis | reverse complement strand
CCTCTAGTGAAGTGACGGATCTTTTGTTCCGAAATATCATTAATATGGAAAGAGTCATTTCATGGAGCAATAGTGTACGCGAAGAATTGATTGACAGCGCTGCTTTTTCAGAAGTGGGCAAGAATGTATTAGACGAAAACACAACAAAAAGAATGCAAGATTTGATATCCAGTTATTTTATTGATACAGAAGATATTGATTCGGTCTGTCTATTTGATATTCATTTTCGCCCTGTGTGTTACGGTAATCATAATAGCATTGGCAGTTATGACATTAACAATAGGTACAAGGAGATTTCAAATTCAGAATGGTATAAAAAGAGTGTTATCGCTCAAGGAAGGCCAACTTTCTTCAGCTATAATGTCCTAGTAAAGACAGAGGATGATACGACTTTTTCTTCAGTTAAATTATTACGGGATCCACAAAATGTTTTTAACCCAAAACAAATAGGCTTGTTAGTTGTTAATATTAAAAAATCAATGTTTTCTAGAGTTCTAAATGATGAAAGTAATAGTGTTATTACCGTTATCGATTCTTCCAATCACTCAGTACATACAGTGTTTAGTAATTCTTCTAAATTGGATAACGAGTTGTCGCGTGGTAAGAATACCTTATCCATTTTTCAAGACTTGGAACAAAAAGGATATTTGATTAGCAGTTATACTAACAGTACGACGGGATGGACATTCGCTAATATAACAAAAGAAAAAGAGCTTTTAAAGCAGTCTAATAAAATTGGCATAATAACGGCTAGCATTTCGACTATCATTGCTTTCATTGCTTTATTAATCTCTTATGTTTTATCTGGTAAAGTTGCGCGGCCATGGCTGCAATTAAAAAAGATGACGGTGGATTGGGCCAAAGGGCTGTGGGGTTCAGGACAAGACAATGAAAAAGACACCATTGGTGTTATCGGAGAGACATTCCAAAGAATAACCGTTGAAAATAAACAATTAAATGAACGGCTTGTTCATTCACAGTTAAAAGAGCGGGAAGCCGAGCTTCGTGCTCTGCAAGCGCAAATTAAACCCCATTTTTTATATAATACTTTGGATTCTATTTATTGGATGGCCGTCTTGCAAAACAATGAGGATATAGCGGAAATTGCTGTTGCCTTATCACAAAGTTTTAAACTAAGTTTAAATAATGGAGAAGATTTGATTCCAATATCAAAGGAATTAGAGCATATTCACCACTATTTGACGATCCAGAATTTCCGTTATCAAAACCGTTTTCGTTATATCGAGGACGTTGACTCGGCATTAATGGATAAACCAATTCTTAAGCTGTTACTTCAGCCCTTTATCGAAAATGCTATTTATCACGGTCTTGAGACCAAGGTAGGGGAAGGGACCATTAACTTAATTGGAAGGATCTCTGATGGCTGGGTTACTTTTAAAATTCAGGATAATGGCGTGGGAATCGAGGATCTGGAGAAAACTGAAAGCGGCTATGGAATAAAGAATGTACGTGAGAGACTAAAATTGTTTTACGGAGAGGACAGCACCATTTATATTTCGAGTAAGGTGAATGACGGAACCTGTATAGAGATTAGTTTTCGGGAAGTTGCAAAGGGGGAGTAATGGTTTGCTAAAAGCAGTTTTATTTGATGACGAATACATTGTTCTGCATGGGTTGCAAAAGATGATTGACTGGTCAAAGTATGGAATTGAGCTGGTAGGCACAGCAAGTAATGGGTACGCTGCTATTGATTTAGTTGAAACACATTCTCCAGATATTGTTTTTACCGATATTCGAATGCCGGGTATGAATGGCCTGGAGGTTGTAGAAAAAATTCTTGAAGCTGCACCTGAAATTATCTGTGTAGTTTTTAGCGGATTCAATGAATTTGAATATGTAAAAAAAGCAATCAAGCTAGGTGTATCGGACTATCTGGAAAAGCCCATCACTATCCCAATGATCGAGGATACCATCCAGAGAATACTCGAAAAATTGCAACACCAGAAAACGGTTCTTTCTCTAGAGGAGAAATGGGAGGATAGCCGTACAGAGTTGATTGAAAAAGCGACCTTGGATTTACTTCTTCAGGGTGATGAGGCACTACCTAAGTGGAGGAAGAGTTTTCAGGAAGAAGTGGAGGAGATTGCCGCGGTTACTGTACTGGCCCTATCAGATAAAAGTCATGCCTTGCCAAGTCATCCCTCTTACTTTCCTGTATATCTTCGTAATGGAGCAGAACATTTGCTTGTTATTTTTCATTTTGAAGATGATTCTACAGAACTATTAAATCAGTTATTATATTGGCCAAGTGAAAACGGAGTAGCAATAGGGTCAGGCCGGACCTATCCAAAACTTACAGATGCACCCAAAAGCTACAAAGAGGCATCACAAGCATTACGCTATGGACAGTTTATGGATAAGGGAGAATGGACACGTTTTGAGGAAATTGGAGAAAATCCTAATATCCCTAGTGACCTTTCGGAGCAAGAAGAAGCTATTATTTTCTATTTACGGACTGGTGATAGAGAAGGGCTTTTCCAGCAGGTAGATGAATTTATTAGCAAAATTCAGTCGCAGCGCTTGAATCCAGATGTGATTGAGCGTGAAATATTAAAGCTAATTTATCTTGGAATGGAAGTAGCAAAAGAAACAGGGGAAGACGTATCACATTTAGGTCAAGGAAACTATCTCCCGCATGTAGACATAAGATTACTAAATACAAAAGAGAAAATGTTCAGTTGGTTAAGGTCACAAATGGAAATGATAATGGACTGGTTCCTCAGGGTACGAAAGGATAAAAAGCATAATGCAGTTGAAAAAGCATGTACATATATAGAAAGAAACTTTTCGAACGATTTGACCTTACAGGATGTCGCGGAATATGTAGGAATGAATCCAACGTATTTTAGTCTTCTTTTTAAGGAAGAAATGAAGCTTTCTTATATAAAATATTTGACCAAGCTGCGGATGGAGCGGGCAAAGGAACTATTAAGGGAGGGGCATAAAGTTGCGGAAGTAAGTGAGAAAGTAGGATACCATACGTATAGACATTTTTCCGAGTTATTCAAGAAGCATGCAGGAATAAATCCTGGTCAATATCGAGATTCTTTTTAATACTCATTAACATTAAATTATCGAAACAAACTAAAGAAAGAGCGGAAATGAGTATGTTGAAAAACAAGAGAATAATTCCACTTATTTTAAGTATTCTACTAATCTTTTTTTGTATTACATTAGGATGCAGCAATAACAATAAAAATACTTCCACTAATTTAAACAAAAAGGAAGTTACCTTAAGCCTTTTAATTGATAATCAAGCAGATCAAGAGGGAATCAGAGCAGTTGCTGCAAAATTTGAAAAGAAATATCATATTAAAACAGAAATTGAAACACGCCCGAGTGGAGTGGAAGGTCATCAGGTGATGAAAACCAGATTAGCAACTGGTGATATGACCGACTTGGTTATTTATAATTCTGGTTCTCTTTTACAAGCACTCAACCCGGAAGAATATTTTGTTGATATGACAAGAGAACCGTTTATGAAAAATATAGGAGATACGTTTAAGCAGTCAGTTACCATTAACGGCAAAGTATTCGGTCTCCCAATGGGGAGTGCCATTGCTGGCGGCTGGCTGTATAACAAAAGGGTTTATCGCGAGCTTGGACTATCGGTACCAAAAACTTGGGCAGAATTAATAGCTAATAGTGAAATCATTAAGGCAGCTGGTAAAACAGCAGTAATTGGCACCTATAAGGATGATTGGACTTCCCAACTGATAGTCGTTGCCGACAATCACAATGTTATTTCTGAGGACCCAACATTTGCAACAGACTTTTCCACAAATAAAGCTAAATTTTCTACTACACCTGCAGCATTAAGAAGTTTTGAAAAATTATCAGAAGTATACCAAAAGGGATTTTTAAATAAGGACTTTCAATCAGCAAGCTATAAGGACGGAATAAAAATGCTCATTGAAGGAAGCGGCGTTCAATATCCTATGCTTTCATTGGTGTTAATGGCGATCAAAGCAGATTACCCCGATAAAATTAATGATATCGGATTTTTCCCACAGCCTGGCGACGACCCAGATAAAAACGGAATGACCGTTTTTATGCCAGCTGCCATTTATGTTAATAAAAATACCCAACATTTAGAAGCAGCCAAAAAGTGGTTAACCTATTTTGTTTCTCCAGACGGAGTGAAAACGTTCCAAGCTAAGAGAAGCCCCGTGGGACCCCTAGCCCTAAAAGTAAAAGGCAAGGATCTTTCGAATAAGGTCATACCGGCTGTAACGGAGATGCTTCCTTATTTTGAATCCAAAGATACTATGCCTGCACTTGAAAACTTAAGCCCATTAAAAGGACCTAATCTACCGCAAATTACCATAGAGGTAGGCAGCGGGCGTGTCTCAGCAAAAGCAGGTGCAGAGTTATATGATAAAGATGTGGAAAAACAGGCACAACAGCTGGGGCTTAAAGGGTGGTAACCAGAAAAGCGCAAGGCGCCCGTCTATCGGCTTGTGACCTCGAGCCGTTGGAGCCTGGAGCTGGACAACTCTCGAAGTCAAAAACTTTTATACTTTTTAATAAAAAATTGTCCTTCTTTCATTTAAACCATGTAAGAGGGACTTTTTTTATATCTAAAAAAAACAGACGTATATCCAAAAAAAGCATCACTTAAATAATAGCGTGAAAGCGCTTAAAATTAAATTAATTACTAAGCTGCGATGCAGACAGATCTTAGTGGTTAGATATTTAAAAAGGGGGAGAAAAAATGAACAAAAGAAAGAGAAAAAAAGTTGTTTCATTATTGTTAAGTAGTGCACTTATGGCTGGTATTTTAGCTGGATGCAGCAGTAAAGAAGAAACCACTTCAGGTGGTGGCAGTAAGAGTAATGATAAAGAAAAACTAACATTCCTCATTGATAATCAAACACAACTGGATGGAATCAATGCGATTATCGATGCATTTGAAAAGAAGAATAAAATTAAAGTAGAAATTGAGACTCGTCCTGGTGGCTCTGAGGGAGATAATATTATAAAAACGCGTTTAGCTACAGGTGATATGACAGATTTAGTCTGGAATAACTCAGGATCACAACTACAGGCACTAAACCCTGAACAAAATTTTGTTGACCTAAGTAAAGAACCTTTCATGGAAAATATTATGGATGATTATAAAGAAGCTGTTTCCGCAAATGGAAAAGTGTTTGGAATTCCGGGCACCCCAACAAATGCTGGCGGCTGGTTATATAACAAAAAGGTTTATGCTGAGTTAGGTCTTTCCGTTCCTAAAACATGGGATGAATTGATGGCCAATAACGAAAAAATTAAACAAGCTGGAAAAACAGCAGTAATTGGAACCTATAAAGATACTTGGACCTCACAAGTCATTTATTTAGCTGATAACTACAATGTCCTTGCGGAAAGTCCGAATTTCGCGGATGACTATACAGCAAACAAGGCAAAAATTGCTACAACTCCTGCAGCACTTCGAAGTTTTGAAAAGTTAGCAGAGGTTTTTAAGAAAGGTTATTTAAATAAGGATTTCCTTGCGACCGGCTATGACGCAGGTTTAAAAATGTTAGCAGATGGGACCGGAGCCCACTACCCGATGATAACTTTCGCCTTGGCTAACCTTGCGACAACTTCTCCTGATAAAATTCAGGATATTGGATTCTTCCCTCAACCAAGTGACAGTGCTGATAAAAATGGTTTAACGGTGTGGATGCCTGCGGGAATCTTTATCAATAAAAATAGTGAGCATATCGATGCTGCAAAGAAATTCTTAGAGTTTTATATTTCTCAGGAAGGTATAGATTTATATACATCCAAAATCAAACCGACTGGACCTGTTGCCATAAAGGGTATCAAGCTTTCTGACGATGTTTACCCTGCAGTTAAAGATATGCTTCCATATTTTGAATCAGGAAAAACGGCTCCAGCTCTTGAATTCCTTAGCCCAGTTAAAGGACCTAATCTTGAACAAATTACCACACAAGTGGGCAGCGGAATCAGCTCAGCTTTAGATGGTGCAAAGCTATACGACAAAGATGTTGAAAAGCAGGCAAAACAGTTAGGGCTAAAAGGTTGGTAATTTATTAATCTAATCATTTATTGGCCCTGACTAGTTTCTAGCAGGGCCAGTAGCTTATTAAGGGTTGAAGGAAGGAGGCAAATGATGAATAAGTTAGCAAATAAAACGTATACGTATTACTTCCTATTACCTGCGGGTATTGTTTATTTTGTGTTTTTCTTACTGCCAACCATAATGTCCCTGTTTTTCAGTATGACATGGTGGACGTTAACAGATTGGAAATTTATTGGTTTTGAAAACTTTAAAACGTTCTTGTCTGAACCATCTTTAAATATTGGTTTTAAAAACACCCTAATATATGCGGTTGTAACGAGTGGTTTAAAAGTTATTCTTGGTCTATTACTAGGTGTTTTTCTAAGTTCGAAACTGAAAACAGTCGGTTTTATACGTTCGATGATCTTCTTCCCGACATTGTTAAGTACAATTGCCGTAGGTATCGCATTTACCATGTTAATGCACCCTTCTCAAGGACTTATTAACATTGTCCTTAAAGGTATGGGGATTGTTGGGCCAGATTGGTTAGGAAATACTAAAATTGCTTTATTATCTGTCGCATTGGTTGATGTTTGGAAAGGGGTCGGTATGGCGACCGTCATATTTATAGCGGGAATTATGTCTATTCCCGAAGATTACTATGAGGCACTGATGATCGATGGAGGAAACGCATGGCATAAATTTAAGAGTATCATTTTGCCGCTTAGCAGGCCTGCGATGAACACAGTTATCATTCTTTCATTTATTGGCGGCTTACGCTCGTTTGATTTAATTTGGACCATGACAAAAGGAGGTCCAGGTTTTAGCACAGACCTGATTGCCTCCATTATATATAAGCAATATCAGTCAGGTTTTTTTGGTCTTTCAACCGCTGGAAATGTCATTTTATTCATACTTGTTTCTGCATTAGCGTTCCCTCTATATGCTTATCTCAATAGTAAAGAGGTGGATTTATAATGAGTAAAGTTGTCATCAGTGATCTTGAAACTAAACCAATCATGTCAAAGAAAAGTAAGGTTAAGGCACGAAAAAAAATTGGCAAGCTTTTAGTTGAATGCTTGGCGGTTTTATTAACATTAGGTATTTTTGGAATACCCTTTTATTTTGTTATTATCAACGCCTTTAAAAATGTACAGGAATCATCATTATTAAATATGAATTGGCCAAGTTCTTTCCATATAATCCAAAACTTCCAGGAAGTATGGAGTGCGAGAGATGGTATGATTCTCCGGGCATTTTATAACAGTGTTATGATTACGGGATTATCCATTATTCTGTTAATCTTATTTGGTTCTGCTGCGGGATATGTATTGCAGCGTAAAGTATCCAAAGTAACTCCATTTATAAATTTTTTAATTCTAGCGGGGCTGATCATCCCCCCAGCAGTAGTCCCAACCATTTGGGTGCTCCAAGAAATGGGACTTTTTAAAACAATGCCGGGAATTGTCCTTGTTGAGGTGGCATTAAACTTGCCATTTACGATTATATTGTATCGAGGGTTTATGGTGACGATTCCTAAATCTCTTGATGAGGCTGCCTTAATAGATGGATGTGGAAGATTCCGATTGTACTTTAATATTATTTTACCATTGTTAAAACCCGTTTCAGCAACTGTCATCGTTTTAACGGCAGTGAGTGTCTATAATGATTTTGTTAATCCCTTGTACTTCTTTCCAGGAGCGGAAAATGCTACCTTACAGCTAACACTCTATAATTTTATGAGTATGTACATTACACAGTGGAATTTACTGTTTACTAATATTCTAGTTATCTCTATTCCACCGCTTGTTCTATTTATTATCTTTAACAAGAAAATTGTGGCCGGTATGACTGCAGGATCGGTTAAGTAAAAAATTAAATAAAAAAATAGAACCGATTCCTGTTCAAGTCAATGAATCGGTTCTTCATATTGGAGGTATTTTCATGGAATGGGAAGCAAATTGGATCTGGGATAGGAGTGGGGAGCATCCGAGAAATCACTGGTCGTGTTTTAGAAGGACCTTTACTATTAATTCGGAATATGAAGCAGCTGTCTTATCTATTTCAGCAGATACCAAATACTTTGTTTATATTAATGACGAACTAATAGGATCTGGCCCTGTGCGAGGCTGGACTTCCGAATGGTATTATGACCAGTATGAATTAAGCAGTCTAAAAAAAGGAAAAAATGTCATTGCCGTATTAGTTAATCATTATGGAATAGGAACGATGCAGTATATAGAAGGCCGTGGAGGATTAATAGCGCAAATAGATTTCTATCATCAAGGTCAACTGAGTGGACAGCTTCTTACCGATGATAGATGGAAAACAGTCAACCATGATGGCTTTATAAAACAATCGGTTAAAATGTCCAATTGTTTATCATGGGCTGAAATTTATAATGCCAATCGATTTGATAGTAATTGGGGAAAACTTTCTTTCGATGATTCTGCGTGGACAGACGCTGAAATTATCGGTCCTTATGAGGCCGGCCCATGGAAAACTCTTATTCCTAGAGATATTCCCCATTTAACCAATGAAATGATTATTCCAAAGGGTGTCTTATCTTTAAAAGCAGTGAGGCCGATATCACAACACTATTCGGTTGATTTAAAACCCACTTTTTTTCCTGGTGAGTATGACTGTAACTCAGGAAAAATGATGCAGAGTTATTTAGTGACTGAACTCCACTCAAATCAAGATACAACAGGAGTTATGACTCTTACTTATGATGCCCATGCAGGTGCTAAATGGGAATTTACCCTGAATGGAGAAAAGTATAAAACGCAGAATGGAAAATACGAGAAAGTAACTCTAAGAAAAGGGGCAAATTTATTAATCATTGATGTCGGCGGATTTTTTCACGAACCAACCATGCATCTTGCATTTACATTCTCAGAAGAAATAAAATTGAAAGCACCGTTTAGTCTTGGGGAATATAAATTCCTAGGATTTGGACCCTTTTATGCTACAACTTTGCTTCAAATAGGTAAACCGGTCGACTTATCGATTCCTGAAGAAAATGAATATACACAAATGAAACAAGTAACATCTGTTAACGAACTTGAAGCATATAAAAAGTGGGCAAAAGAAATTCCGGACAACCATGTTTGTACGGATAATGTAAGTCTTCTTTCTATTTTTAAGGAAGACCTAAAAACATATCCTTTCGATTTTCAGCATCAAAATATGGTATTGGCCAATCAAAGTTATACAAATGTCACACCAAAGGAAAACGGGGATACAGAATATCTGATTGATTTTGGCAAGGAGTATCTAGGCCACATTGAATTCGAAGTTGAAGCTGCAAGAGGGACTATTTTTGACTTCTTTCTATTTGAAAGTATCCACCATGATGGAAGAATCGAGCATACCTTTTCATTGAATAATTCATTACGGTATATTGCAAAGGAAGGCCGACAAATCTACCGGTCTTTTATTCCTAGAGGCTTCCGATTTATGCTGCTTACAATTCGTAATTTAAAAACCCCGTGTAAAATTTTCAATATTAAAGTTGATGTTACCACTTTCCCTACAGGAAATGTAGGCACATTTAGCAGCTCGGACTATTTATTAAACCAGATTTGGGAAATTTCGAAGCATACCGTTCGTATGTGTGCTCAAGATACGATCATTGACTGTCCAGCCTATGAACAGGCTCTTTGGACGGGTGATTCTTATAATATTTCTCTAATGAATTATTATACATTCGGAAACTATGATTTAGTGAAAAGATGTTTAAGAATAATTTCTAAATCTGTTTACCGTTCACCACTGCCAGAATCTCATGTGCCAAGTGGATGGCAGAATGTTTTAACTGCTTGGTCAATCATGTGGATGATGGCATGCCGCGAATACTATCGATACACCGGAGATATAGAGTTTATTAAAGAAGTTTATCCCGAACTAAAGCTGACCGTTCAACGTTTTCAAGATTTTATAAATAAGGATGGGTTATTAGAAATTTCTGCTTGGAATATGTTAGATTGGGCACCTATGGATACAGAACATAAAATTGTCACTCATCAAAATGCACTCCTTGTCGATGCATTAAGACAAACTGCTTACTTAGCATCTATTATTGGCGAAGAGGAAGATGAAACTACCTTTTTAACTTTATCAGAGGAATTGAAACGTACGATCAATAAGTATTTATGGGATGAGGAAGAAAAAGTCTTTATTGATAGTATTCATGAGAATGGATCCCAATCTAAAACTCACAGTGTTCAAACAAACTTAATTGTTTATTTAACAAATTGTGCGGAAGGACAGCGCAGAAAAGTTATAGAGGAATATCTAATTAACCCACCAGAGAATTTTGTTCAAATAAAAAGTCCCTTTGTCCTATTTTTCTACTATCAAGCACTAATGGATTTAGAGAAAAATGAAATAGTACTCGATAATATCAGGGAAATCTATGGTTATATGCTGGAAAACGACGCAACAACATGTTGGGAAGGCTGGGAACTAATTGAAGGTGACTATAGCCGCAGTCATTGTCATGCCTGGTCCGCAGCACCAACCTATGTGTTTGGAGTTCTCTTTTTAGGCGTGAAACCATTAGAACCTGGATTTACGAAAGTAGCTATTTCCCCTAATTTAAATGGATTAAAGTGGATAAAAGGATCGGTACCAATTCCACAAGGTAAGATTGACATCTATTGTAAAGATTTAGGTACGTATGTTGATTTGCAAATTACCCTCCCAGAAGAAGTTGAAGTACAAATAACAACACCTAAAAATACGAGAATGCTAATAAATGGTAAGAGAATTAGCTAATACTCACAAGCCAACTCTAGTAACATTATGAATCACATTGATTAAAACAAGACGAAAACCAAAAGCAAACAGGCCTTATAGGTCTGTTTTTATTTTTGTAATCAGAAATAAACAAATATATTTTGTGACAAATGTGTTAATCAAACAAAAATAAACAAAAATAATTTCTTTGTTTATGTTGATTTATGTTTGTTGTGGAGTTATGATGTAAATGTAAAGAAGATAAATAAACATAAACAAATTAAATAAAATCAAACATAAATCATTTATTTAAAAGGGAGAGAAAATCATGAGCATGACATTGAGAAATTTAATATATACAGCACCATTTTTACAAGAAATGATTGAAGCAACAGCAAACCTTTACCGATTAGGCTGGGATGAGCGTAATGGCGGAAATATCAGTTATTTATTAAATGAATATGAAGTATTACCATACTTGGATGTTGATAAAGTGATAAGAACAGTACCAATGAATTTTGATGCTTCTGAGTTAGCTGGAAGATATTTTGCTGTAACTGGTTCTGGAAAATACTTTAAAAATGTAAAAGAGGACCCAGCTTCTAATTTAGGCATCATCCGTATTGCAGCAGACGGCAAAAGCTACGAAATTCTCTGGGGTCTTGAAGATGGCGGAGTTGCAACAAGTGAACTGCCGACACATTTAATGAATCATATGAAGCGATTAACTGCAGATAAAAATCATCGTGTAATTATGCACTGCCACGCTACAAACCTAATTGCAATGACGTTTACACATAGTTTGAAGGAAGAAGATTTTACGAAGACGCTTTGGGAAATGTGTACAGAATGTATTGTTGTTTTCCCTGATGGTGTCGGCGTTATCCCGTGGATCATTCCAGGAACAAATGAAATTGGCGAAGCAACTGCAGAGAAAATGGAGAATGTCCGCCTTGTCGTTTGGCCGCATCATGGGATTTTCGGAGCTGGAGCAACAATGGATGAAACATTTGGCTTGATTGAAACAGCCGAAAAAGCAGCTCAGGTTTATACGATTGTTTGTGCGCAAGGTGGTAAAAAACAAACGATTACCGACCAACAGCTACAAGACCTTGCTGATGCTTTCAAAGTGGTTCCAAGACCAGGAATCTTAAATTTATAAAACCAGTAACACGGATTTACTATTAGGGGACATCATTGTCCCTTAATTTTAAAAATAAATTTGTGAAATAGTGAACATAAAGAAGGAGGATTTCAAATGAGTGTTTATTATGTACCAAGTACAAATTTAATGGGTAGAGGCTGTTTAAAGGAGTTAGCTCCGCTTGTAAAAGATCTAGGTTTTAATAAGGCCATGGTGGTAACCGATAAATTTTTAAATCAAAGCGGAGTTGCAGGGAAAGTTTTAGCTGAACTAGATTCTATTAATCTAGAATATATTGTTTATGATGAAGTAAAACCAAATCCAACCATTGAAAATGTATATAAGGGTGTAGATGTTTTTAAAACAAATGAATGTGATTGTCTAGTATCAATTGGCGGCGGTTCACCACAGGATACAGCAAAAGCAATCGGTTTGTATGTTACGAATGGCGGCGACATCTGTGATTATGAAGGGGTTAACAAAACCCAAAATAAATCCATCCCGATCATTGCGGTCAATACGACTGCGGGAACATCAAGTGAATTTACAATTAACTATGTTATTACCGACAAAGAACGTGAAGTAAAAATGGTTATGGTTGATAAAAATAGCTTGGTTACTATTTCTGTTAACGATCCTGAATTAATGCTCGATAAGCCAGCCGCCTTAACCGCAGCGACAGGTATGGATGCCCTGACACATGCAATTGAAGCAATTGTTACCCCGGGTGCATATCCAGTAACGGATGCGACTGCCCTAGCAGCGGTTGAAATCATCTTTAATTATTTGCCTCGTGCCGTTAAGAATGGTCATGATATGGAAGCTCGTGAGCAAATGACCTATTGTCTGTTCTTGGGAGGAATTGCCTTTAATAATGCCGGCCTTGGATTTGTTCATGCAATCGCCCACCAGCTTGGCGGCGTCTATGACTTACCACATGGAGTTTGTAATGCGATGCTGCTTCCAATTGTAGAAAGAGAAAATGCCAAACGTGATCCAAGAAAATTCCGGGCGATTGCAAAAGCAGCAGGGTTAGAAACAGCTGGAAAGACGGATGAGCAATGTGCAGAAGAAGTAATTCAAGCGATTAAAGCTCTATCGAAAGAAGTAGGCATACCTAGCAAGCTTGCAGAATTAGGCGTGGAAGAAGTAGATTTAGAAAAACTTTCTGTCAACTCGTTAAAAGATGCTTGTGCTCCAGGAAACCCATTCCAGCCTACAAAAGAAGAAGTAATTGCCATGTTTAAGGAAATTTTATAATTTATTAAAATAATAAAAGCGATTTCAAAATATGTTATAATGTTAAGGGGGCCAAGTTAATAGATGGCCTCTTCTTTACATTTAATGAGTCTGCTCTTTTTGTGAGGTGCTGAACATAAAAAACTACTTAAAATTTTTGGTCTGTTTTTTAATAGTAATATTTGTAAGCGGTTGCGAACTAAATTCCGGAAAATATCAAATTATTTATAATGGAGATCAAAAGAAAGAGCAAATTAAACAAAATGAAAACAAAGAAAATTACACGATTGCCATCGTACCTAAAGTAAGTGGGATTCCTTATTTCAACGCAGTGGAAGAAGGGGCCTTCGAAGCTGGGGAGGACCTTAACGTTAATGTTTTATTCACAGGGCCGCCAATTGCCGATTGGAAGCAACAGCGAAATATTATTGAAGATTTCATACAGAGAGACGTTGACTTAATTGCTGTTTCAGCCAACGACCCGGATAGATTAGGACCTGTATTGCAAAAGGCAAGAGAAAAAGGCATAAAAGTGATTTCTTGGGATTCGGACACAGACACAAAATATAGAGAACTATTCATAAATATGGTTGACCCTGAAAACCTAGGCCGGCATTTAATGGATAACTTGGCCTCTAAGATGGGGGAAAAAGGCGAGTACGCCATCATGACGGGTTCTCATGTTGCGGCCAATTTATCAACATGGATGAACTATATCATCAAGCAGCAGGAAGAAGAATACCCTGATATGAAATTAGTAGAAGTAGTGGAGACGGAAGATAATCCCCAAAAATCATATACAGGGGCCGAAAAGCTATTAAAAACTTATCCTAACTTGAAAGGGATATTAGGCAGTTCTTCAGTCGGTCCTCCCGCAGCAGCACAGGCAGTTAAGGATGCGGGAAAAGCAGGGATGGTTACTGTAACAGGGCTGTCTACCCCTAATTTAATGCGGAGTTATCTAAAAGATGGGTCAGCTCAAATGATTACATTATGGAGCCCTAAAAAACTAGGCTATTTAACGGTTAGTTTAGCGAAAAAATTATTGAGTGGTGAAAATCTTAAGGATGGGCAGCATATCGGTAGGGTTGGAAATATCAAAATAAAAGGGGATACCGTTATTATGGGACTGCCCATTGATTTTACAAGGGAGAATATCGACCAATATGATTTCTAGGCTTCTTGAAACAATAAAATTAAAAAACTCCCGGTTATCAACGAAACTAATTATTACGTATATTTTGTTAACAGTTATTCCTATGGGCCTTTTAGGTTTCCTAGCTTATTATGAATATACCAAATCCATTGAAGAAAAAGTGGGAGAATATATTCCCAAACTATTAAAGCAAGCGAATAATAATATCGAAAACAGTTTAGCTGAGTTAGAAAGACTCCCAGATTTAATTTATAGCTCCAGTGATGTTATGTCTGTTTTAAGAGATAGCCGCTATAAGAATCAATCCCAATTAAATCAGGACCAATTTGTAGTAGAGAGTTTCTTAACGAATACCTATCTTGATAATAGCTCAGAAATATTGGGGGCATTCCTTCTCTCCAAAAATCGATCCTTTGTCAGTACCCGGATTCCCTATGAGGGATTTAATCTTGAAAATCTCTCTCTTCCATATGGGGAAGAACATGATTTGGGAGAGAAAGTCGAACTCATTTTGCCTAAACAAGCAAGTCTGAAGTTCGAAGGGAATCCTCCCTATATTTTGTTAATGAAACAGGTAACAGATGTTGATAATAGAAAATCACTTGGTACGCTTTTTTTAGCGGTTAAATTATCATTTATTGAAAATGTTTTAGGAGATTTAGAGAAAGAAAAAAATGCGGCCATGTGGGTGATGGACGAGAATGGCCAGGTCATTTTTCATACAGATCCGTCAAAGATTGGTTCGATTTTTACTGAAGTAAAGGATTACCCATTAGAAAATGGAAGCTTTCAGACAGGGACAGCTCAAGAAAAAACACTCATTAGTATAAATAAATCAACACGTCATAAATGGATTTTAGTTCATAGTATTCCATTAAAATATCTAACAATGGGAACGGATATGGTTAGAAATGTAACTATTTTTGCTTTTTTTACGCTGGTCATCATCACGAGTCTACTATCGGTATTTCTTGCCTGGTCAGTCACAAAGCCTATTAAAAAACTAGGATATATCATGCAAGAGGTGAAGGGGGGCAATCTAAGTGTCTCCATTCCCGTTGATTCAAAAGATGAGGTAGGTGTCTTGGCTCAAAGCTTTGACTCCATGCTTACAGAAATCAGGGATTTAATCCAGAAAAACTATTCTATTGAAATACGTCAAAAGAACGCTGAATTATATGCTTTACAATCACAGATAAACCCGCACTTTATGTACAATACTCTCCAGACGATTAGTATGGCTGTTGAAGACGGAGAATCTGAAACAGTCGTTGAAATGGTCACACTTCTTGGCAGGATGCTTCGTTATTCATTAAGTAACAAGGATCGGCTGGTGCCGATTTCACAAGAAGTTGACCATATTCAGGACTATTTAAAAATCCAAAAATACAGGTTTGAAGAAAGACTTTCTTATGAAATTCAGTCGGAGCTTGATACTGGTTTCTATTTTACACCCAAATTTATTTTACAGCCGCTTGTCGAGAATTCGATTAAATATGGATTGGAGAAACGAAAAGGGTTACGTATTCAGATTTTTGTGGAAGAAATTTTTAAGCAGCACGGAAAAAAAGATATCCTTTTTACCATTCGTGATAATGGTCCAGGAATAGATGAAGACAAGCTTGATGAGTTAAATTGCAAATTAAAATCCGATCCAATGGGAAAAAGAGAGTCAGGTTTTGGGATATTAAATGTTCACGCCCGGGTGATGATGATGTTTGGGGATCAATATGAATTACGAGTAAATAGTTCCATTGAAAAAGGGACAGAGATCATAATACAAATTCCAGCAATATTAAAGAATGAAGTTACAAATTACTCAGTGATTCAAAGGGATGGTGAGGGAAGATGACACAAATAAGAACGGTTATTGTCGATGATGAAGGAAGAATTCGAAGAGGGATTGAACGAATGGTTCGTTCATTAGGAGATGAATGGGAAATCGTTGGTGTATTTTCTGATGGATTAGAAGTTTATGAAGCGGTTATCAATCAATCCCTTTCTTTTGACCTGCTCATTTCCGATATTAGGATGCCGGAAATGGATGGGTTAACCTTAAATAAAAAACTTAAAAGCCAGCTATCCTTCCTGACCATATTTATAAGTGGATTTGATGATTTTGAATATTTGCAGACTGCCCTTCGAGATGGTGCTGTTAATTATATTTTGAAACCAATTGATAAGGAACAGTTTCAAATCCAGATGGATGAAGTGAAACAAAAAATCCAGATGCTTAACAAAGAAAAGCAGGAATGGCACAGAATGCAAGAGAAGGCTTCCCAACTGGAGTATACTAAACAGCTGCAGCTATTAAGCGAAATGACCTGGAATGAAGAAAAAGATATTGCTTATTTAGAGTGGATCCGGCAGTTTCCAAGCGGCTGTTATCAATTAATTCATATTAGTATTGATCAGATTTATTCACAAACTAGAGAAAATCTGCCCGAAGATTGGAATAGTTGGACTCAAAGTATTGAAAATATTGTAGAAGAAACAGTTGCAGGTTCTATTCGAGTTCACCAGATTAATAGCTGGTGGTGGCGGGGCAATAAGTTAAATTATTGGATCTTGTTACAGATTCAAGATAAAGCCTATGCTCCTAATTTTTTATCCATTTCAAGAGAATTTGCTGAAAAACTTAGAATCTCGATACACAAATTAACCCCTGTAACAGTATCTGTTGCTCTAGGCCAAGAATTTAATGATCTTGCATTATTTAGTGATATGAAGAACGAGTTGCATTCCTTACTTCAGTTTCGAATGATTCAAGGAGGAAATCAAGTCTTTGAGACTGATTTGTTGGAAGGCATTAAAGTTCAAAAATCGAAGGGAATCTCATCTTCTATTTTAAAATTTACAGAACAAGTGATTAATTCGTTTGCACAAGGGAAAAGGGATGATTTACTTAAGGCATTACAAGGCTTTTTTCGCGAAATAGAATCTTTATCATCACCCGTGATGATTAATGAAGCAGTACATTATTTATTAATTGGGATTGTGAATAATTGGATTGAAAATGATGGCTATAGTGAGGATCCGAATTTACTAACAGATGCTTTAAATATTACAAAAAATGCAGCAAATTTCATCCAGTTGAAGGATAGGGTGAAAATGTGGATTGTACATGTGATGGAGAAAATGACTGATTTGAAAAAGGAGCAGCATAATCCTATTCAGGTTGCGAAAGAGTGGATAAAAAATAATTTGGGGGACAATATTTCAATTAAGAAAATTGCACAGCAGGTCTATATGAACCCCAACTATTTTTGTGATTATTTTAAGAACCAAACGGGGGAGACGATTTTAGATTATGTAACCTCCGCGAGACTTGAAAAAGCCAAGGAACTGCTAGAGAAAACGGATTTGAAAATTTATGATATTTCCTTATCTGTAGGTTATCAAGATACAAAATATTTTAGTCGCTTATTCAAACAATGGATAGGGCAGACACCGTCGCAATTCAGGGAACAGTTCTCTAAAACACCAACAGAAAATTAAGAGGATAAAAGAGTCAAGGAACCATCTCCTTGACTCTTTTTCTTTGTAATCCCTTCCAACATTCTGAATATTTTCACCCCTAACTGAATTTTGTCTCCTACAAGTAAGCGTTTTATCACGGTATAGTTTAACTATAGGCGCTGTTAAACGACATTGTTGTTTTTATACTCTGTTGATTGGAGCGGAAGGCGATCGACTCCTGCGGGCTCCCCGGCACGCCCGCGGAAAGCGAGCGCTTGGAGCGGAAATCAACAACCAAATTTAACAGCCAAACTATAAGGAAAATTAAATTCTAGAAAGGAAAATAACAATGATCAGAAAAGCGAGTATCATGTTTGTCAACCGTGATAGTTACGATGAATATAAGCGCCGCCACGATGAAATATGGCCGGAGATGGCTTCAGAATTAAAGGCACATGGTGCACATAATTATTCTATTTTTCTAGATAAAGAGACTGGTAGATTATTTGCTTATGTAGAAATTGAGGATGAAGAGAAATGGGAGCATATGTCGCAAACAGCTATCTGTAAAAAATGGTGGGCGTATATGGAGCCGCTAATGGACACGAATGCAGATAATAGTCCAGTTTCAATTAATTTAGAGGAATTATTCTATTTAGATTAGTGGTTATGTACTAGTTTTAAAAATGAAACCGTTTCCCGAAAAAACAAATTTTTAGGAGGTATTATAATGGCTAAGATTGGTGCTAAAAAAACGACCGGTTGGAAAGCAACCATCTCTGTTGCAATGGCGAACTATATTGAAGCTGGGTCCATCATTGCAGCTGCAAGTAGTTTAACCATGTGGCAAGCATATCTTCATTTAGATAATATTGCGGTAGGCCTATTAAGTGCACTGAGTGCCAATGCATTTGGAGCGGCAGTAGGAGCTTTGTTTGGCGGTTATTTATGTGACAAATATGGACGGAAATTTATTTATACCTATGACTTGCTGGCTTATATGCTGGGTGTTTTATTGATTGCTGTTTCAGTTAACTTCCCAATGCTATTAGTCGGAACCATTATTACAGGAATTGCTGTAGGGGCCGGGGTACCAGCCTCATGGACCTACATTGCAGAAGAAGCACCGGCTGATAAAAGGGCTGCACATGTTGGAACAGCACAGTTAGCATGGTCAACCGGCCCAGCAATTACATTTTTACTTGCCGTCTTACTTGCACCACTTGGACTTCTAGGAAGCCGGATTATTTTCATCCACTTATTAATTATTGCTTTTATTACTTGGTACATCCGACAAGGATTATCTGAATCAGCGATCTGGAAAGAAGGCAAAGAACGAGAAGCGAAAGAAGGAAGCAGCAATAATAAAGGTGTACTCAAAGAATTATTAAGCCTGAAACCGAATCGTGAAGCATTATTTTTATTAATTGGTATCTATTTATTCTGGAATTTAACCGCAGGTGCTATGGGTTATTTCATGCCATATATCTATCAAAATGTTGGCGGGTTAACAGGCACACAAGCGAATTTACTTCAAGTTCTGCTTTGGAGTTTAACAGTGGCTACCACTTATTTTGTATTCATGAAATTAGGAGATAAATTTAGCAGACGTTCCTTGTTTGGAATAGGAGCGGTAATGGGAATCGCAGCATGGTTAATTCTAACATTTACAGGAATGAACTGGTTCTCACTTTTTGCTTTCGTTATTCTCTGGGGCAGTGCTGCTGGCTTCGGTGCTCAAGCATTCTACGGTTTATGGGCAAGCGAACTTTTCCCAACAAGATATCGTGCTGGTGCACAAGGAATTATGTACTTCTTAGTAAGACTCGGCATTGCAATTTGGTCATTTATTTTACCGACTGTGATGGATAAATTAGGATTTAAAACCGCTGGAATTGTAATGCTTGTCTTCTTAGCCATTCATTGTGTGATTGGAATTCTTCTTGCTCCAAATACGAATGGTAAAACATTGAAACAAATTGAAGAAGAGCGTTTTGGCAAATCAAAGGCAATTAAAGGCAAAGCGGTTTAACTGAATAAAGTGAACATGACCTGGGTCCAGCTTTTCGTTGGTCCAGGTTTTTATGTTTCCTTGTAATTTTTCAGGTAGTTCACCAAAATATGATATGATTTGGCTAGTAAAGAAAAACGGCATTGAGAAAAAGGTGAATACATTGAACCAGGACCTCTTAGATGAACTTCTCCAAGTAACGGATGAAGAGAAAATCATTCTGGATCAGCGAAAGAATGTAAGTAAAGAACTCTATACAAGTAAAACGAATTTTGTCATAGAGAGTGAAAAATTTCTGAGTAATGACAAGATGATTATGGTTCGAAAGCATACGCGTTTCGTTGATTTTCCTTTGCATAAGCATGACTATATTGAGATTAATTATGTTTATCATGGTGAGCTTAAGCAAACGGCGGGCGGGCGGCCCATTACGTTAAAAAAAGGGGAACTATTGTTATTAAATCAACATATTGAACATGAAATTAAAGCATGTGCCAAGGAAGATATTGTTATCAACTTTATCATTCGTCCTGCCTTCTTTGATTTTATTTTTTCGTTTTTAAATTCAGGTAATATTGTCAGTGACTTTTTAATCAGCGGTTTATACAATAACACACAAAATGGACAATTTTTATATTTTAAAGTAGCCGAAGTCGAGACAATCCAGGATATGATTGGAAAAATCATCAATGAAATTATGCATCCTTCCCCTTTTTCGGAATCCACTATTAAGCTTTACATGGGGCTATTGATGATCGAATTAATCAAAAATACGGATCTAGTAGAGCGCAAAGAGGAAGCATCCATGAACCACTATTTGGTGGTCGAATCTCTTCAATACATTGAAGAGAATTATAAACAAGCTTCTCTTTATGAATTGGCTGAGAAACTAAACCAATCCCACTATGGGTTAAGTAAAACAATCAAAAAAGCGACGTCGCATACCTTCAAAGAATTGCTGCAGGAAAGACGGCTTGTAAAAGCAAAAGAATTATTAGAGAGTACCGATATGTCGATTTCTTCTATTGTAGAAGAAGTTGGATATGATAACATCAGCTATTTCTATCGGATTTTTAAAGGAAAGTATGGTCAGACCCCAAAAGAATTCAGAGAACAGGCAGTAAATGAGAAAACAAAACTAGATTAAACTCTAGCGGTAATCTTTGGTACACGCTTTCATTGTAGGATATAATGGAAAGGAAATTAGAAGGGAGGAATACTAAATGAAATACATAAACATTGCAAATACAGACCTTCAAGCATCAAACATAATTATGGGGAATATGCGTATCCCACAGCTTTCCATAGCTGAAGCAGAGAACCTTATACGTTCAGCGATGGAAGAGGGAATTAACTTCTTTGACCATGCTGATATCTACGGGAAGGGTAAATCTGAGGAGATTTTTTCAGAGGCGATTCAAATGAACCCTTCTATCCGCGAAAAAATGATCATTCAGAGTAAATGTGGAATTCGCAACGGTTATTTTGATTTTTCAAAAGAGCATATTCTAGAGTCAGTGGATGGTATTTTAAAGAGATTAAATACGGAATACCTTGATATACTGCTTCTTCATCGCCCTGACCCATTAATGGAACCTGCTGAGGTAGCAGAGGCATTTGAAGAACTACATAACAGTGGAAAGGTTAGATATTTTGGAGTTTCCAATCATAATCCTGCACAAATAGAACTTTTGCAAAAATACACACCCCACAAGTTAGTGGTAAACCAACTGCAGTTAAGTATTGCACATACGCCGATAATCGATGCAGGAATAACTCTTAACATGAAGATAGACCAAGCAATTAATCGGGACATGAGTATTCTAGAATACTGCCGCTTAAATGATATCACTATGCAAGCGTGGTCCCCATATCAACATGGTTTCTTTGCCGGAACCTTTTTAGGCGATTTAGAGCATTATCCGGAGCTAAACGAAGTGGTAAACCGTATCGCTGAAAAATATGATGTGACTAATACTGCAATTGCAACAGCTTGGATCACACGCCATCCGGCTAATATTCAGGTGGTACTTGGAACCACTAAAGTCGAGCGCATGAAAGACGCTTGTCAAGGTTCAGATATTAGACTAACAAGAGAAGAATGGTATCAAATTTATAAAGCAGCTGGGAATATTATCCCATAAGCGTAAAAGGCGTGAGGATCTCATTTAGAGAAAATTCACGCCTTTTGTTATTTAATGTTTGTTAGGTGAATTTCATATGTAAAATACTATTAATACAGAAAACGGGCCGAATCATGTCAGCCCGCTTAATAGATTCATATATAGGTTAAGAAACAGATTTTTGGGGAAGAGGGGAAGCTGCTTGTATTAATTTTTGAATTTCAATATATAAAATATGATGTTCTTCCATTTCCTTAATTTTAAAAGAATAGCCATCAAAATCTATACAGTCATCCATCGCAGCATCAAACTTCTCTGACAAGAACCATCCGCCAATCGTATCTAAATCTTTATTTGAGATGGAAGTGCCTAAAAGATCGTTTACCGTTTCAATGAGTACTTTACCACTGACAATATAATGCTCATCGGCTAATTTCCGCACATCAGGAACCTCGTCTGCATCAAATTCGTCTCGAATATCACCAACAATCTCTTCGATAATATCCTCAACTGTCACAAGCCCAGAAGTACCTCCAAACTCATCGATGAGGATCGCCATATGAGTCCTTTCCTTCTGCATTTTTAATAATAAGCTTTGAATAGGAATGGTTTCAATAACAGAAATGACGGGTTTAATATAGGGTGTTAGGGACTTTTCCTCCACCCATTTTTTATCCAATTTAGTAGTTAAGATATCCTTAATATTAATAATCCCGACAATATTATCTTTATCTCCATTAGTGACAGGGTAGCGTGTATATTTTTGTTCTTTGATTAACGAGAGAATATCATCCCGCTGATCATCGACTGAGATACTTACCATTTCCGTCCTAGGTACCATAATTTCTTTTGCAATCCGATTATTAAAATCAAACACATTATTAACATAGGTTAATTCCGATTCATTAATTTCCCCGCTTTGGTAACTCTCAGATAGAATAATCCTTAGTTCTTCCTCTGTGTGTGCTAACTCGCTTTCAGAGGCCGGTTTTAAACCAAATAAGCCAACTAATAACCTCGATGAACTATTTAAAATCCAAATGAATGGGTAGAAAACTTTATAAAAACCAATCAATGGTTTAGCAAAAAGTAGAGTTATGGTTTCTGCTTTTTGAATCGCAAAAGATTTAGGTGCTAATTCGCCCAAGACTACATTGATGAAGGTAACTAGAACAAAAGCAAATATGATGGATAAAACATGTGTTACAGCACTATTCACGTTTAGAAAAGCGAAAAAAGGATGTAATAACTTTGAAACGGTGGGCTCTCCCAGCCATCCAAGTCCGAGAGCTGTAACCGTAATTCCGAGCTGACAGGCAGATAAATATTCATCTAAATGCGTAACTACTTGTTTTGCAGCCTTCGCTCCTTTTTTTTCTTCTTTCATTAGTTGATCAATCCGTGTGCCTCTTACTTTTATAATCGCAAACTCTACAGCGACAAAAAAGGCTGTGAGAGCAATAAAAATGGCGATCATGATCAGGTTAACTATTTCCAAATGTATAGCCTTACGATAGGTAAGGCCTACACCTCCAGTCTTAAAATCTAGTAATATATTGAAATCTAATTCAATTATGACATAATGTCATTCCAAATGTCAATGGAATGTGAACTTTGGTTCATGTTTTGTTCGATAAGGTGAAATTGAATATTTAGCGAATTCTCCAAGAATTGCTTGAAAATTGTGGAAAAACATGAGACCGTTTAATCTAACTAGAATGATTGCCTTTTTAGACTTTGGAATTGTTGGCAGGTTAACATCCCAAATGAAGTCACATGTAGCCTCATTTATGATTGCATTAATGAACCAAAATACAGATGAGGTAGTCAGAACGATAACAAATATGGGTTTAGTACCTGAAGATGTCAATCAAGATAAGTTAAGAGCGGATGTAGATCAACTTAGGGAAAAATATATCACTATTCCGTTTAGTGAAATGAGAGCAGGCCAGGCAGTTACTGAATTATTTTCTGTTGCCTATAGACATCGAATTCAATTACCAACGGATTTAACTATCTTAGGGAAAACGCTGCTTACCATGGAAGGGATCGTAGAGAAGCTGGATCCAGAGTTAAGTATAATTAAAGTAGCGGAACCGTTTGGAAGACAGATGGTTAAGGACCGTTTTAACCCTAAAAATGTTGCAGAAAAGGTTTGGAACCAATTGTTTGAATACAGTGAAATTATGAATGAATTACCTAAGACAGTTAAAGATTTTACATCGATTATGAAAAAGGGGAAAATGAGGATTGAGATCTCGACACCAGAGTTAGAAATCTTTTTAAGAAGATTAAACCGGATTAGTAATCGGTTTTCGTTTAGTATTGTGCTGCTTTCCTTTAGTATTATCATGGTTGGGGTCATTATCGGGGCGGTACTATCCGGACAAACCTCTGTCCTTTTCTCAAAGGTTCCTTTGATTGAAATTGGATTTGGATTAGGCACAACGATGAGCCTATTGCTTTTATTTTCCATCTTTAAATCGGGTAGATTTTGATCTCTTGTTTCGTGCCTTTTTGATGGCTTTTTATTCAATTATTGATGGGATGAATCTCCACAGCTTACTGCCCAGGTTAATAAATGTATAATAAAATGCCCGATTTAAACTAAATCGGGCATTGTTTCTAATCAAGTTTACTTAAAAAGTCTAATATTCTTTCATTTGCCAGGTCATTAGCCTCAGTTACATAAATATGCCCAGCACCATTGATGGTCAAAAATTCTGCGTTTGGTATTTTCTCCGCTAAGGTTACTCCGTTTTCATATGGCACTAACCGGTCCGCATCTCCATGGATAACTAAAACTGGGACGTTGATTTGATCAATTTCACTGTAGGTATCATGAGCTAAGCAAGCCTGAAGCTGGAGCATGTAAGCATAGGGTTTGACAGGTACTTCGATCCGTTTTTGAATATCTTCAGCCACTTGATCCCGGTGATTTTCAATAAAACTTGGGCTGTACAGGATTGGTGCTGTGGTCCAGGCGATTTCTTCGGGTGTCGCAATTGCCGACCCTCTTGAAAGCAACAGCATGGAAACGTCAGCACCAGGCTGCACATGATGGATCCCGCCGGAAGTTGTGCAGCCTAGTATGAGAGAACGCGTCTGTCCTGGATATTTTAGCGCAAACCTTTGAGCAATCATGCCCCCCATAGAAATGCCATAAACATGCGCTGAATCAATTCCAGCTGCATCTAAGACTGCACGTGCGTCGTCCGCCATTTGTCCGATAGAGTAAGGCGTATAGGGCTTACTACTTGAACCTGTTCCGCGATTATCAAAAATAATGACCTTGTAATGCTCCCTAAGTATCGGTATTGTCCTGAACCAAGACTTTGAATTAAGCCCTAATCCCATGATTAGAAGCAGTGGCTCACCTTCCCCATGTATTTCATAATAAAGGTCGACCCCTTTGGCATTAGTTATTGGCATTCCATCCTTCCTTTCTTCCAATTAATAGTAAATAATATGAAGAAAAGTTTTATAGAAGACCATTTAGCCAGTTAAACTTAAACCCATTTAAGGGCGGATGAAAAATCAAATTTATTATCTAGGTTAAAAAACTTATAGAAGAATACTATTTGAAAGATTTTTTGTTGATCGTTTAACAAGAAATATTTAGAGAAGAGTCAGGCTCATGTTGTCGAAAATCTAGCTGAACAAGAATTTTTTTCGACAAAATTCACCGTACTCATCCAGAACTGCTGATTAATTAGTTTGGAGAGTTCTTGATTAAATAGGCTTGTTTAAATAGTTTGATAAATGAAGGATTGGAGAATTGAAATAATGGAGAAAAATGTCGAGAAGGAAGGGTTTACAAAATAGTCTTTTCCTACAATAATCATAATTATATCAGTATTCTATTAATAAGTAGATGACTTCTAAGAATTGCGGCGTTTATTAAAAAGAATATTTGCTAGGTTACTATAAAATCTTAGGAGGAATCTTTTTTATGGTTTATCTGCAAAAGCCGTGGTTAAAAATCTATGATACAAGAATTGATGAGCATGTGTATATTGAACACCAATCCCTTTATGATTTTCTAGAGGGTTCTGTTAACCAATATAAAGATAAACCAGCCTTCACGTGTTATGGCAAGGTTTGGAGTTTTTTGGACACAAAGGTGGTTATTGACCGATTTGCTGCAGGTCTAGCGAATGAAGGCTTCCAAAAAGGTGACCGCTTTGCCATTATGCTTCCTAATACCCCACAATATATTTTTAGCTTATTTGGGATTTTTCGACTGGGCGGGATAGCAGTTCAGGTAAATCCTATGTATGTAGAAAGAGAAATTGAACATGTTTTAACTGATTCGGGTTCACAGTATATCGTTGTTCTAGATACTCTATACAATAAAGTTAAAAAAGTCCAGCCAAAAACATCTTTGAAAAAATTTATAGTGGTCAGCCTGGGAAGCGAGAGAGCCCCTCTTGCACAAGGAGACCAATACTTTGATGAGTTCCTCCATGAGAATATAATAATCCCTGAAGTACATATCGATCGGGAAAATGATGTAGCATTGCTGCAATATACAGGTGGAACTACTGGTCCATCCAAAGGAGTCATGCTTACCCATCTAAATTTACTAGCTAACTTTAATCAGGTTTGTGATTTTGCTTATAAGACCTGTGAGAAACCAGAAGACTTCAAAATGATAACTGTTCTGCCCATGTTCCATGTATATGGACTCTCCAGTACGGCACTTTGTGGTATTCGAGAAGGGGCTAATCAGATTATTTTGCCGCGCTTTGATCCTAAGGAAATCATGGAAACGGTAAAACGCGAAAAACCGTTTCAAATGTCTGGAGTCCCAACAATGTATTTCACATTAAACAGCCAGCCTGGTTTAGAAGAATGCGGATTTGAACATTTATATTATATAAGCTGTGGAGGGGCACCGCTGCCTGTAGAAACAGCCAAATTATTCGAGAAAAGAACAGGAGTTAAACTGCTAGATGGATACGGTCTTTCTGAATCGGCACCTACAGCTATTTTCAGCCCTCCGTTTGTCCCTAGAAAATATGGCAGTGTAGGAATCCCTGTACAAAGTACCATTGCAAAAATTGTTATCCAACAGGATGGAGCATATATCGATGCGCCTGTGGGGATGGAAGGGGAACTAGTTATCAAAGGCCCTCAGGTGATGAAAGGATACTGGAATCGGCCACAGGATACTGAAGAGACACTTAAAGATGGCTGGCTCTATACAGGAGATATTGCTAAGATGGATGAGGATGGGTATTTTTATATTGTTGACCGTAAAAAGGATATGATTATTGCAAGCGGATACAATGTGTATCCTAGTGAAATTGAAGATGTCCTTTATCAGCACGAAGCTATTGAAGAGGCGTTAGTAATAGGGGTACCTGACTCTTATCGTGGTGAAACTGTGAAAGCTTACGTTAAGGTAAAAGGAGGATTTTCAGTCACAGAAGAAGAAATTAAACAATTTGGAAGGGAAAATCTTGCCCCCTATAAGGCACCAAAAGAAGTTGAAATTCGTTCGGAGCTGCCGAAGTCCTCGGTAGGAAAATTACTAAGAAGAGTCCTTCGAGAACAAGAAATATTGAAAGTTAAAGCTTACTAGAAAGAAGGGTATTGGATGAATATTCAAGAGCTTTTTAGTTTAAAAGGAAAAACCGCGATTGTAACCGGCGGTGGAAGAGGACTGGGGCAGCAAATTGCGACAGCTTACGCCGATGCAGGAGCAAATATCGCTATTTGTTCTAGAAATCTAGATGCCTGTAAACAATTTACTGAAGCTCTTCAGGAAAAAGGGGTTCGGGCAATTGCCTTCAAATGTGATGTCTCTAACGCTGAAGATATTCAGCATGTTGTGGACGAGACTTTGAAGGAATTTGGCAGAATTGATATATTAGTAAATAATAGCGGTACAAGCTGGGGGGCACCGGCATTAGAAATGCCCGCAGATAAATGGGATAAGGTGATGGAAATTAACCTTAAGGGTGTTTTTTTATTCTCCCAAGCTGTAGGAGAAATTATGGTTAAGCAAAAGTCCGGAAAAATTATTAATATCGCATCCATTGCCGGAATGGGCGGGCAAGATCCATTAGTTATGGATGCGATTGGCTATTCTGCAAGTAAGGGGGCGGTTATTACTTTAACCAAGGACCTAGCCGTGAAACTTGCGCCATACAATGTCCATGTTAATGCCATTGCACCTGGATTTTTCCCTACCAAAATGGCAAAGGCTATCCTGGATTATTCAGGTCAAAAAATCCTTGAGCGGACTCCGGCAGGAAGGTTTGGCTCAGATGACGACATGAAGGGTCCAGCCTTGTTTTTAGCTTCAGATGCTTCCAATTATGTCTATGGGCATATCCTAGTTGTAGATGGGGGAACGACAGCAGCCGTCCAATAATTTTTCGTTAGGCAGGAATTAAAGAGGTAAAACATGAATTCTAAACAACAAGATCCTATCCAGTTTTATAAACAAATCGAAGCAGAGATAAATAAAAGAATTCATGCTCGTACCAATACCCGAGCCTTTACAGCCGCAGTTGGCAAGGCACTGGATTCACATCTAAGAAAATTAAGGATTTATAAGCGATTAATCACTAGATGGTTAACCCGTTCGGATCTGGCAACCAAGGATGAATTGGCTGCCCTTTCTAATAGAATGGTAGATGTTGTGGGGGATATTGATTCTTTGGATGAATCAATATACCAAATCATTAACCAGCAACAGGCCAATCAACGCAAGCTGACAAAGGTTCGGGAATCACTGGAGGAATGGTCCACTTTTTTAAACAGCGAGGTAAAAGATCAACGCAGCAATTCTATTAAAACACTAGAAAATGAACTGCAGGAATTAAAGAAATTATTTGAGGAGGAAATGGATCATGACAGAAAATAATCAAAAAGTATTAGAAAATCAAGGAACTGAAGAATTAGAAAAGGAGCTTTCGAGCCTTGACCTATTATGGAAACTTGGGTTTGATGAATTAGATGCCTGGGCTGAGCGCTTTAATAAACAAGATGAGCGTTTCTTAGAAGCGGTAAAGAGCTATGTCGAGAAGTCCAAGCAGAATCAGGAAAATGTCATTACGATTGCGGCTCAATTTGGATTGGAGCTAAAGGAATGGGAACAGTCAACACGTGAAGAACTACTAATGACCACTACATCGCTGCAGTATTTCTTCCCTGTCAAATCCTATGAGGAAATCAATCAAGTAGTGGAAGATATTCAAAATAGATCGGCGCAGATTTTAATTACTCCCCTTCAGAAATTAACAACAGGCCAGATACAGGCTCTTGATAAGTTATTAGAAAACGCTGAACAATATATATCTATGAGAAAAAAGGGACGCGAAAAGTATCTCGAGAGTGTGAAGAAAACAACAAATGTGCTTTATGAAAATCAAAAATTATTTGTTGACGTCTTTACGAAACAGGTTAAATCAGCAATTTTACCTTTTCAAAAATATTTGAAAAAGTAATAGAGTAAACAAAATGATAAGAGGTGAAGGTAGATGTCTGACGAAAAAAATTACGAACCATATGAATCCCTTCATAAATATAGTTTATTGTGGGAAAAACAAATCAATGATTTTATCTTCCTATTAACCAATAGCAAAGAATTTGTAAAAATGTCGCACAGAGGGACAGATTTGCATGCGAGTTTTCTTGAAACTTTTAAAAAAAATCAAGAGACATTGGCAGGTGCCCTTAATTTCCCGACGAAAAATGATGTGACAAATGTGGCTAACCTTACCCTTCAAGCGGAAGAAAAAATGGAAGCCTTAGAAGAGCAAATTTGGGATTTACAGGATTCTGTAAAGTCACAAAATAAAGAGATTGAAAGTGTCGTCGAAGTATCCAAAGAAATCATCAAATTAACCAAGCAGTTAAAGACTGAGTTAGTTAAGACAAAGAAAGAGCTGTCAGATACAAAGAGCTTACATGCTGAACTTCAGGAATTGAAGTTTGAATTATTAAAAATGAATGATTTTAAACAGGAATTCGAGACAATTAAAGATCTGATTAAAGCAGAAAAGTCTGCAGAACCTGTGTTAACAAGCACAGCTTCAGGAAACTAACTAGGAGGGGGAGAAAACTACATTGGCAGCAGATTCACCTTTAACAGATTTCATTCCCACCTTGGATTATGACAAAGAAATGAAGCGCTGGGCTAACGTAATTAATATTCTAAGTGAGCCTGAGCCGAAAATTGGTCACACTCCAAGAAATGAAATTTGGCGAAAAAATAAATCCGTTTTATGGCATTATCCGGCGAAGCAAAAAAAATTTGAAATTCCTTTATTTTTCGTTTACTCCTTGTTTAATAAACCATACATTTTAGATATCGCCCCAAAGGCAAGTGTCATAGAGGGACTTACCAATATGGGCTATGAAGTCTATTTGTTAGATTGGGGTACACCAGGGTATGAAGACAAAAAGCTGGGGATTGACACGTATATTGAGAAATATTTACGGACAGCTGTTAAGCGGGCTATACGTCATTCAGGAGCTGAGGAAATAACGCTTATAGGCTATTGCTTAGGCGGAACAATCGCCTCCATTTATGCGTCCATAGCGGAAGAGCCAATTAAAAATTTAATCGTCGCGACTGTACCAATTGATTTTCACCCATTTATGGGGCCCGATAAGTGGGCTGAAGGGCTTAGAGAAGGAGATATTAACTTTGAGCGCTTTATTGATACATACGGGCTAATTCCTCCTAAAATGGTAGAAGGTATGTTCCGGGCAATTGGTGCGCCGATCTATTTTACAAATTATACAAATCTCCTGCATCGAGCACATGATTCAAAATATGTTGACAAATGGCGCAGGATGAATAAATGGACACTTGATCAGGTTCCATTTACTGGAGAAGCCTCTCGTCAATTGGCGAGTGATCTCTTTAAAGAGAACAAACTCGTTAAAGGTGAAATGATGGTTGGTAATAAAGTAGTAGACTTAAAAAATATTAAGGCCAATCTGTATGTCGTTTCAGGTTCTCGGGACAATTTAATTCTTGAAGAGCAAAGTAAACCGATTATGGATTTAGCCTCGAGTAAGGATAAAACCTATATCACGGTTGAAGCCGGTCATGTCAGTTTGGCTTTAACGGGTCTGTTTGCAAAAATTGTGCATCAATGGGCCTCAAGCCGTTCGAATCCGCTCTAAAAGTAGTCATAATAACGAGTACAAGTAAATATATAATATGTATAGCTAAAGGGGGAGAGGAAGAAATTCCCTCCTCCTTCAACTTGCCGCTTTATGCTTGTTTAAAAAGTTTCTTAGTGTCCTATTAAAGCTATCTTTTGCTTCAAGCTTTGCAATGTGACCCGTATTTCTGAAAATCACAAATTCAGAATGAGGAATTTGTTTATGCATTAACAGTTGTACCCAAGAAGGTATGACGGAATCATATTGCCCACCGATGATTAAAGTGGGAACCTTTATCCTTGGAAGTAACGTCAAATTATTAACTTCCAGGCAAGCCTCCATCGCTTTTAAATGATATTTTCTATTTGGTCGATAAGATTGGTAAAATTTTTCTAAATTATCTTTTTTCCAAGAATAAAGGCAAAATTTGGCGGCTTTTTCTCTTAGTACATCCGGTGAACTATTTTCTGCATGAGCTTTCTTATATTTTAAAAAGAGCTTCCCAAGTATTTCTGGCGCATAATGATAGGTGCTGACCAGCATTAAGGAACGGCACATCTCAGGGGCTTGACGATAGATCTCCTGAGTCACCATGCCACCCATTGACAAACCACATATGTGTGCGCTTTCAATCCCGAGACCTTTTAATAAACAGATAACATCCTTCGCAAAGTGTTTAATAGAGATTTCTCCAGGCTTTTGATACTCACCATGACCACGTAGATCCGGAATGATTAAATCGTACTGATCGGCAAATTCAAACTGATTCGACCAGCCCTCTTTTACTTCTCCGAGACCATGAATAAAAACTAATGGTTCACCCTCACCAAATCGCAAATAAGGAATACTAGAGCCACCAATATAAAATTCTCCCAATTTTGATTCCCCCTAGTGTTTTTATAAATATATGTTGCCAAGATTTGTAAGGTGTAAACGTTTATAATATCCTGATTGCTTAATTATATAGTTGTTGAGGTACATTTATTACCAATAAGTGTAATTTACATATATAAAGAAAATTCAGTATTGCAGGAGAAATTTGTTTTAAGATAGGGGGATATCAGCTAAAATGAAGTATTAAGAACCAAAACATTTTGCAGTAAAGTATTTGTAAATGAGGTACCAGGAATGATTAAAAAGTATTTAACCTTTCAAAAAAGTAATGGCATTGCACCCTATATTTGGACCATACTTTGCATCCTGCCTTTTTATTTTATCATCCAGTCCGCTTCTACGATTAAAATTGTCGTTGGTATATTATTGACGTTGGTTTTCTTTATTCTCTACCGGATTGCATTTATTTCTAAGGGCTGGCCTGTTTATTTATGGACCTTGATTTTAATAGGTATATCGATAACAGCGTCCAGTCTCTATAGTTATGTTTATTTTGCTTTCTTTCTTGCTTATTTTATCGGTAATATTAAAGATCGAATTGCTTTTTTAACTTTATATTTTATTCATCTCATAAGTACGTCTGCATCGATCAACTATAATATTGTCATGCAAGAAAAATTGTTTCTCCAGCAGCTGCCGTTCGTCATCATTATTTGGATTAGTGTGATCCTTCTCCCATTTAGTATTCATAATCGGAAGGAGCGCGGTCAGCTCGAAGAAAAGCTTGAGGATGCCAACAAGCGTATTTCGGAACTTGTTAAGATGGAGGAACGAAATCGGATTGCCAGGGACTTGCATGATACACTTGGTCAAAAACTTTCCTTGATTGGCTTAAAGACAGACCTTGCTCGGAAATTAATTTTGAAAGACCCTGAGCAGGCTCGTGATGAGCTTAAAGATGTACAGCAGACCGCCCGAACAGCCCTAAGTGAAGTACGGAAATTAGTTTCTTCCATGCGCGGGATTCGATTGAAAGATGAAATCTTTCGGGTAAAACAAATGATTAAAGCTGCTCAAATTAATTTTGAATCTAAAGGTGAGTTTGCACTTCAGAATGTTTCCCTTTTAACCGAAAATATACTCAGCATGTGTTTAAAAGAAGCAGTCAACAATGTGGTGAAGCATAGTGATGCTAAGACATGTTCTATTTCCATTACGCAATCGTGGAAGGAAACAATAATGACGATTCATGATGATGGTGACTTCAAAGGAGAGGCTGATAAGCTATGCGAGGGCCATGGATTAATTGGCATGAAAGAACGGCTTGAATTTATTAATGGCAGTTTAGAGCTTTTATCAGAAGTCGGTACCACTATAATCATAACGGTGCCTAATGACGTCAAACCAAGCGATAAGGAGGATGGCAAATGATTAAGATCGTTATTGCTGAAGATCAACAAATGCTGCTGGGTGCATTTGGTTCCCTGCTTAATTTGGAAGAGGATATGGATGTAATCGGAAAAGCTTCAAACGGAGAAGAGGCTGTGACGCTTGTTAAGAAACTAGAACCGGACGTTTGCATTATGGACATTGAAATGCCAGGGAAAAGCGGTCTGGAGGCCGCAGAAGAACTTAAAGGGCTCGGCTGTAAGGTCATCATTCTAACAACCTTTGCGCGATCTGGGTATTTCCAGCGGGCCTTAAAGGCCGGTGTTAGCGGTTATTTGTTAAAGGATAGCCCAAGCGAGGAATTGGCAGGTTCCATTCGAAATGTGATGGCTGGCCGGAGAATTTATGCGCCCGAGTTAATGGATGATGTGTATGGAGAAGAAAACCCATTGACCGACAGGGAAAAAGAAGTGCTCGAGCTTGTGGCAGATGGGAAAAACACAAAAGAAATTGCGGAGAAACTTAGCATCAAAACAGGTACCGTCCGCAACTATATTTCGATTATCTTAGATAAGCTAGAAGTTAAAAACAGAATTGAAGCAATCACCCAATCAAAAGAAAAGGGCTGGTTTAAATGAGGTGTATTCCTAGGAATACACCTCTTGTTTTTTGGGGATGTATTCTCTATTCAACTGCTGTTTGGTATCTGTCTAAAAAGTTTTTGATATATTCGAATACCTCAAATGGACGTTCTTCGGGTACAGCATGTCCAGTTTCTTTTAAAACAATTAATTCAGAGTTCGCTAAATCTTTTTGCAGCTGCTCCCCTACTTTAAGGGGCATGGATTTATCATGGTCTCCCCATATTAATAGACATGGTGTTTTGATTTGTTGAAGCACTTCCCCTGGCAGATCACCTTCCCTGTCACGGATCATTCTGGTTAGAGCTCTAAAAATTTCATCCTGTAAAAAGGGCTGGAGATAGCCGTTGATCATTTCTTCATTAATAATCGAGTGGTTATAAAGGGCATCTTGAAGATTCTTTCTAACCCCTGTACGGGCGAAATAGTATTTAACAAAGCGATGGAAATAAGGTAAATAACTTGTTAAGATTAAAGGAAATTTTGAACGTTTTAAATAAGCTGAACTGCAAAGAAGAATGGCTTTGTCGGCAATATCCGGCATCAGATGGAGAATATTAAGAACGATTTGCCCTCCCATTGAATGACCGATGAATGTCATCTTTTTTAATCCTAAGAATTCTGTTAGTTGGATAACCGTTTGGGCAAGGTTTTTATAAGAATATACATACTGATTACATTTTCCACTTTTTCCAAATGGCGGAAGGTCGACAGATAAAACTTGATAATCTTTTTTCAATAGTGAGATTAAATGCCGAAATGTAAAGGTGGATGAAAGAAAACCATGTAATAAAACAAACGTTTTTTTCGCTGTTTGATGAGGGTAAAATTCATAATAAACATTGATATTATTTACCGACTGATGGCCAACTATGGCCGCTGCTTGCTCCATACATTTATTCCTCCTGCTCCACATAAATAGTTGCCATTAATTTTCCCTCTACATCAGAAAAAATGCTAATATTTCAGTGAGGAAAAATAAGGAAAAAAGTGTACGTCTCTTCTAAAAATAGTACTAAATACTTATAAGAATCTGATAAAATTAAATCAAAAAAGTCTTCAAATTCACTGTACACAGTGTACATACAAATGTATTTATTTGGTGCCTGACACCAACTTTTAAGGGGGGAAGAAGGTTGAAAATTATTGAGGCGTGTGATGTGAATAAGGAGTTTAATGGCCGTTCTATTTTGAAGGATGTATCTTTTGCGATTGAGGAAGGAACGATTAATGGGCTGCTTGGTCCAAATGGGGCTGGAAAGACCACGCTTATTCGGCTGCTTAATGGGGTAATTGATGCCACAAGCGGAACGATAAACGTAATGAATTACAATCCTAAATTTCAAGGGGATGAAATAAGAACTAAGAGTGGGATTGTAACAGAGAGTGCCGCACTTTATCACGACATGAGTGCTTGGGACAATCTTGTCTTTTTTGCCAAGATCTATAGGACATTTGATTCAAAGCGTATCGATTACCTGCTTAAACAATTTGAGCTGTTTGATAAAAAAGATCAATTAGTAGGTACGTTTTCAACAGGTATGAAAAAAAGATTATCATTAGCAAAAGCACTTATCCATAAGCCTAGGCTGTTATTCCTGGATGAACCTACAAATGGATTGGATCCAGAAGGGATTAATGAGGTTATTCACTTATTAAAGAAGGTTAACGAAGAAGAGGGTGTTACCATTTTGATTTGTTCTCATGTCCTTCACCAACTAGAAACGATTTGTGAGGGATTTCTCTTTCTAAAGGAAGGCCGTTTGATAGAACAGGGTACCAGAAGAGAGTTAGAGGATAGATATTTATCTGAGATTAAGCTTTTAGTGGAGACCGGGCTTCAACCTTCTGATTCTAAAGTTTATAGAGGATATCCCTATAACAGAAAGGGTCCAACTCATCTGGAATTCACTCTTCTAACAAAGGAACAGATCAGTCCATTACTAAAGGAAATCCTCAGAGAATCATGGATCTATTCAAGTGAGATCACCAATAGAGGGCTTGAAACACTTTATTTCAAAATAAGGGGTGAAGACCATGAATAAACGAATTATTATGGCCATTGTCCAAAAGGATATCAAGACAACCTTTTCATCCAAAAAGGTATGGATACCGATGATCCTTCTCCCTGTTATACTTTGTGTTATTCTTCCGGCAGTGTTTGCCTTTATTGGAATTCATACAGGTCTGGTCAGCGGGAATACCAATGATTTAGAAGAGCCAATCAATGATTTTTTAAGAAGCTTTCCTAATGGTGATATGCGGAACACCCTGGCATCTCTGCCAACATTGGGATACAAATCTGTTTATTTCTTTTTAAACTTTATGATGATTCCCTTCTTCTTGATGGTAGCTATTATTAACTCGATGGTAACTGCTTCAAATAGCTTTGCAGGAGAAAAAGAAAGAAATACGCTCGAAACATTATTATTTGCGCCGATTACAGTCAAAGAGCTATTCATGGGAAAGGTGCTAGCATCCTTTTTTCCATCACTGCTAATTTCTTTTGCATCCTTTCTGATCAATGCAATTGTTGTAAATGTGATTACCTACCCTTATTTTAAAGAGATATTGTTTTTTAATTCTACATGGCTTTTATTGATGTTTTGGGTGATTCCGGCATTAGTTATTTTTAATATTATCCTGAATGTCTTAGTGTCAGCCAGAGTAAAATCATTTCAAGAAGCCCAGCAATTTGGCGGATTGATGGTACTCCCTGCGGTTGGTCTGATTATCAGCCAAGTGAGTGGTTTGTTCTTCTTAAGCCCGTTATTACTCGTTCTTATCGGGGCGGGATTGCTAATTGCTAATGTATTATTACTAAAGGCCATCACAAAATTTAACCAAAGAAACGCTCTTTTTGAAAGTCAAATCCACTAAACTTTACTTCGAGTGTCCACCCGAGGTGGATAATGTCTTTCTTTGGTGCCTGTCACCACTAAAAGAAATGACAAAAAAAATTTTTTTAGAAAATTGAAATAAAATGTTTGAATTTTTAGAAAACTCCTTGTATAATGAAAAAAAGCTCAAGGAGTTGATTTCCATGGAAAAGAAGTTACTTAATTCACCACAACATTCGGATGAGAATCAAGATGCTGTTATTGCTGAGATGTTCCTAAACAATGTCCTGCTTGAATTTAAAAGGGAGAAAATCCGTAAGGAAATCGACCAAACATTACAAGATGGGGATAAGGAGTTATTCCTAAAATTAACAGAAGAGCTAAAGAAAATTTCATAATTACTTACTATTGTAATCAAATATCAATAAGTCTGCCCTATCCTTAATTGGATAAGGGTTTCTTTCTGTTTTGAGTGAATCGATTATCGTTATAAAATGGTCTTTGTTGTGTCACCTTGTATTAACTGCTGATATAATCATATTCAAAGTGTTAACTTTCAAAAACTAGATGCTGGGGGATTCCATGGAAACGAAATTCAATTTGTATTTAATCAGACATGGTGAAACTTATTTAAATCGCTATAAGAAAATGCAAGGCTGGGCTGATAGTCCACTAACTGAGGAAGGTAAAACAGTCGCAATCGAAACGGGGAAAAGATTGGCCGATGTTCAATTTGATCGCGTTTATACGAGTGATTCGGGGAGAACCGTTGAAACCGCTGAATTAATAATACAACAAAATAATTTCAACCATAACTTGGTGATAAATAGAAGAAAAGCCTTTCGAGAAAGTTTTTTTGGAAGCTTTGAGGGAGAATATTCTGAGGTTGTTTTTCAAAAGATAGCCCAAGACAATGACTGTTTGAGCACGAAGGAATTGTTTCAAAGTCATAATCTAGAAGCTGTTATGAATTTCATAAAAATATCTGACCCATTTCATCATGCCGAAGATTACGCTGAGTTATGGGAACGGATTGAAATGGGATTAAATGATATCGTATCAGCTAGTAAACGTCATAATGAAAACATATTACTTGTAACACATGGGGTTATCATAAGAAATATTATTAGTAAATTTTCTTCTCAATTTAATAATGAAATGGAAATAAAAAATTCTAGTGTCTCTGTATTAGATTATTCAGGAAACGCTTTCAAAGTTGTTTCTTTTAATCAATAGACAATAGAGTAAGCCGTTGAAAGGATTGAGTCAGTCCTTTTTTATAAAGTTACGGATATTTCATTTGATTGCCCCAAAAAACTGAAAATAGGCTGATAATAAATTGTACTCTAAAAGAATGTTTTATGGAGAGGATATTGTGAAAGAGAGGGTCATTGAGGAATTAAAAAGGATAGAGCAGGAATTTGAAGTGAAAATATGTTATGCCGTTGAGGCAGGAAGCCGGGCTTGGGGCACGTCGTCAATGGAAAGTGATTACGATGTTCGGTTTATATATGTTCATAAAAAAGATTGGTACTTATCGATTGATCAAAAACGAGATGTCATTGAGCTGCCGATTAATAAACAACTCGATTTAAATGGGTGGGATTTACGGAAAACTCTCCAGCTGTTTAAAAAGTCAAATCCCTCCTTGTTAGAATGGCTGCATTCAAGCATCGTTTACTATCAAGCCTTTTCACTGAGGGAGAAAATGATAGAACTAGAGGAGCAAATATTTGAACCAAAGGCATCCCTATTTCATTATATAAATATGGCAAAAAGTAATTATCGTCATGGTCTTCAAGCCACAGCAAAGAATAGTAAGCGCTATCTAAACGTGATACGGCCCATCTTAGCTTGCATGTGGATAGAAAAGCATAACCGTTTCCCGCCCAATGAGCTTCAACAGTTACTAGAGGAAATGATTAAGGATGGAGA
>NZ_JBALPZ010000033.1:15862-36740 GCF_036965645.1 Neobacillus drentensis | reverse complement strand
TATTGAAAAAGAAATCAATCATTTAGAGAATTATTCCAAGAACTTAACAGGCCCAACCAGGGACTGCACAGCGAGGTTGGATGAGTTGTTTAGAGAAATGCTTGAGGAAGTGTGGTCCCCATAATAGACATTTAGAAGTCCGTCAAAAGGCGGGCTTTTCTTTTTATCTTGCTATTATCAGAAATATGTTAAAATTATATAAATATAAATAATTAGAGGGGAATGTCTATGAATTTCGTTGGTTCAGAAAAGCTCAGAAAAATGACAGCTAGTATTTTTCAAGAAGTAGCTGATCGAAAAATGGAGTCAAATAAAAAAGGAAAAGACGTGATTGATCTTAGTGTAGGCAGTCCGGACTTTTCTCCGCCATCCTTTGTAGTCGATGCCTTAGTTGAAGCAGCTCAAGATACAAGTAAATACGGGTATACGTTGAAGGGAATTGCCGAGTTTAATGAAGCCGTGGGTTATTTTTATAAGCAGCGGTATGAAGTTGATTTAGAACCTGCGAAAGAAGTGCTCCAGTTAATGGGGTCACAAGACGGTTTAGCTCATTTAGCTACCGCCATGATTAACCCTGGTGACATTTGTTTAGTACCGGATCCCGGTTATCCAATTTATGAGGCAAGTGTCCATATCGCTGGAGGAGTTATTTATCCAATACCATTGCTGGCTGAAAATAAATTTTTACCCAACTTAAAAGATATACCTTTAGAAGTTTTAGAGAAAACTAGAATGATGATTATTAGTTATCCGGGGAATCCGGTAACAGCACTTGCGAATAGGGATTTTTTTGAAGAGGTTGTGGCTTTTGCAAGAACATACAACATATTGGTGGTCCATGACTTTGCCTATTCTGAATTGATTTTTGATGGAAATCCACAGCTTAGTTTTATGTCGGTTCCCGGGGCTAAGGAAATTGGAATTGAATTTAACTCGCTTTCGAAAACCTTTAATATGGCGGGCTGCCGGATTGGGTATGTGGTCGGAAATGAACAAGCAATCCACCTGTTAGCAACATTTAAATCGAATATCGATTACGGAGTTTTTTATCCAATTCAACATGCTGCTGTAAAAGCATTAACGTCTGATTTCTCCTATTTACGAGAACAGGTTAAGGAATACGAGCGTCGCAGGGATGCTTTAATTTCAGGGCTTGAAAAAAGCGGCTGGCAAATTGCGAAGTCTCCTGCTACCATGTTTGTGTGGGCAAAGATTCCGTCGGGATGGACATCTCGCCAATTTGCCTTTGAATTAATTGATCAAGCTGGTGTGGCGGTTATACCTGGTGATGCTTTTGGTGCATTAGGGGAGGGCTATGTCCGAATCGCCCTGGTCCAGCCGCCAGAGCGGCTATACCAGGCGGCTGAACGGATAGAGAAATTTTTAGCGGATCGTTTAATTAAGAAATAGGGTAGAATCAACTTCTATTAATCAAAATGGACACATATATTTTTAAAAAAAGACCTTCAGTCCTTGAAGGTCTTTTACTTTGATAATGAAAGAGGGAAACAAACATGCCGAGTGAATTACAACATGTAGAATTAGATATCCCGATTGAAGTCATATGGGACTTTATTCGAGATGAAAATAATTGGGCACCGCTTGTTCCCGGTTATATTCAACATCAAAAAATAAATGACCGGCAAATTAGCTGGGAGTTTAAAAGTGACCTCGGGATTATGAAAAAAAAGGTCACTTTGTTAATTGATATTAAGGAGTGGGATGAACCTAGCAAGGTGAGCTTTGAATTAAGGCGGAAAAACGAAAAGTATCTTGGGGAGGGATACTTTGAAGCAAAAGCCTTAAACAGGCAAAAAACCCGGCTGACAGGGTTTCTTGATATAAATGCAACAGGCCCAATGGGAACGCTGGCTAATACGCTTTTTAATAAGGCAGTGAATCTCTCGGATGAAGAGGTAGCCGCAGCGATTTCTTCTAAACTTGAAGAATTTAGTAATAAATAGACATAGAGCCGCAATCCCTCTAAAAGGGTTGCGGTTTTTTTTATAAAAATTGGTTTCAATTACGTGTAAGAGGGTAAATATATAACAGTTATGCACCCCTTTTAAAAATTAAGATAATCTTAAGTATCCGATGGTAAAGTTAGTCCAAAATCACTTAGTTAAAAGTGGGAGGATTAACAATGCTAACAAAAATACCTAAAAAGGGGCTAAACGCTGTCCTTATTGTCTCGATACTTGGTTTTGGAACGAGTTATAATCTGCCAACCGCCTACGCGGAAGAGACTGTAACTCAAGTAAGCCAAACTACCAACACACTCGCTAAGTTAGAAATCGAAGGCATTAAGCTGGATAAAGATTTTTCAGCAGAGATCAATCAATATTCAGCTACAGTAGAAAATGAAACAAACTCGATTCAACTTCTGGCAGAAGGCAGTAATGAGAGTTCCATAATCAGCATCAATGATAAAAATATCACAAGCGGAACAGCAGAAGAATACGCACTGCAAACCGGACAAAATATTTTTCTCATCACTGTTAAAGATAGCAGTACCAATCTAACTAATACCTACACTTTAACTGTAAACAGAAAGCAAAATAGTAATAATCAGCTGAAAAACCTTAACCTATCAACTGGGAAACTTTCACCAGCCTTTTCTTCATCAGTGACAGAATATAATGTACAACTGCCTAATGCTGCACAAACTCTTACGGTGCTGCCAACTGCTATAGAAAAAACGGCTGTAGTGGAGGTAAATGGTGCAGAAGTGACCGAGAAGGGTGTACCGGTTAATATTCCTGTGGGGAAATCTGATATTCTTGTTGTAGTAACAGCTGAAAATGGAGCGAAATTAAGGTATACTATCCATGTGGAACGCCAGGATTCTACGTCAGGAAAAGGCACTGATTCTGCACAACCTGGAAGCAGCGGTTCTACACAATCTGGAAGCGGAGGTTCAACTCAGGCTGGGAACAATGGTTCAGCACAGGCAGGTAACATTGGGTCAACCCAAAAAGGGAACTTTGGGTCAGCACCAACTGGAAATAGCGGTTCAACACAACTGGGAAGCTTTGGTTCAGGGAAGAGTGGAAGCGGAACTGTAACTCAGACTGGCAATTCGTTTTCAGGACAAGGTAGTACGATGAACCAAAGTGTAGCTGCCCAACAGGGAGCATCAGGAACCGTAGAAAAGACAAGTAATGCTACCCTTTCAAAGCTATCAGTCTCTACGGGAACCTGGGACAGTTCATTTAATTCAAGCGAGTATACCTATCATATAGCTGTTTCAAGTGATACCAAGACCGTTACCATTAACCCAACAGTAAGTTACAGCAATTCTGAAATTACCATTGAAGGTGGAACTAGCAAAACTATCCAGTTGGATGAAGACAATAAAACAGTCATTTCAGTAAGAGTAACCTACGATGACACAGATCGGAAAACTTATGTACTAGTTTTTGATAGAGCGGAGAGTTAGTGGGAAGCCTATTAAATAAACGAAATAAACCTGAAATAGTACCGGTCAGGTTTATTTTTTTTAGAAAAAATAGAAAAATGGAACAAAAAAATTAACATGATTCGAAAAGATATGTTATATTTATATATAAAAAATTTAGTGAATCTTTTGAATTATGGGGAAGGTGATAGAATGACAACAGAATTAAAAATAAATGACAGCAGTCTTCCATTGCGTCGTGATGTGAAATTACTAGGGAAAATGCTTGGTGAAATCCTTGTCAATCATGGCGGGCCTGAGCTTTTTGATAAAGTTGAGAAAATAAGACTTATGTGTAAAACATTGCGGGAGCATTTTGACGAAGGAATTTATGAGGAATTAAAAAAGGAGATCTCTAGCCTTGATTCTCCATTACGTAAACAAGTCATCCGTGCATTTTCAATGTATTTCCATTTAATAAATGCTGCTGAGCAAAATCACCGCATTCGCAGACGGAGACAATATCAGCTTGAAGAAGGAAATATCGTTCAGCCTGCTTCTATTGAGAGTGCCATTCTAAAGTTTAAAGAACATAGTATAAGTGAAGATATTATTCAAAAAGTCTTACAGACTTTATCTCTAGAGCTTGTTATAACTGCCCATCCAACAGAGGCTACAAAACGTTCTATTCTGGAGATTCAGCAGCGTATTGCGGTCATTTTGAAAAATCTCGATCATCCTCTTTTAACGACTAGAGAGCAAAAAAAGCTCGAGGACAATCTATTCAACGAGGTAGCCATTCTTTGGCAGACAGATGAATTACGTGATCATAAACCGACAGTATTGGATGAAGTGCGTAATGGACTCTATTATTTTGATCAAACCTTATTTGACGTCCTTCCTCAAATTCATCAGGAAGTAGCAGAGTGCCTTGAAAGGTATTATCCAGACAATACTTGGAATGTCCCTAATTTCCTTCGTTTTGGATCATGGATTGGCGGAGACCGTGATGGCAATCCGAACGTAACTAGTGATGTTACTTGGGAGACACTCCAAAGACAGCGGAGAGTTGTATTAAAGAAATATAAGAGTGTTTTAATCGACATTATGAAACGATATAGCCATTCAACAACAAGGGTCAACGTCGATCAGGAAATTCTTACATTCCTTGATGAGAAAGAAGATTTATACTTAACTGATGACAAAAAGTGGCCAAATAAAACAGAGGTTTACCGTCGTGTTGTTGCGGTGATTATTGAACGAGTTAAACAGGTAGGTAAATCCGAGATTGGGTACAAAACAGCAGATGAATTGCTGGCTGATTTAAAAATGATTAATAGGAGCTTAAAAAACCATCATCCTAGTGATCATGAGTTAAGGACCATTCAAAAGTTAATTAGACAAGTACAGTTATTCGGCTTCCACTTGGCGACACTGGATATCAGGAACCATAGCGGAGAGCATGAGGCTGCGATGACTGAAATCCTGCGAAAAGTGAGATTGACAGAAAATTATGCAGAACTTCCTGAACAGGAAAAATTACGACTATTAGAAAATATCCTAATGGATCCTCGTCCACTTTTATTGTTGAATGAGGACTATTCAGCAGAAACACAAGAAATGATTAAAGTATTCCAAATGATAAAATCTGCACATGAAGAGTTTGGCAAGAGTGCGATTACCGTCTATCTTGTGAGTATGACCAGATCGGCAAGCGACTTATTAGAAGTTCTTGTTTTTGCAAAAGAGGCAGGGCTCTATCGTCTTCATGCGGATGGTACCCTTGAAAGCCACTTAAATGTTGCACCGCTTTTAGAAACCATTGATGACTTAACAGCTGGTCCAAAAATTATGGAGACCCTGTTTGAAATGCCTATCTACCGCAAGCATCTTCAAATCTTAGGGGATCAACAGGAAATCATGCTTGGTTATTCTGATGGAAGTAAGGATGGAGGAACCTTAACAGCCAACTGGAAACTGTATAAAGCCCAAATCGAAATTCATGAGTTGGCGAAAAGGTATCAAATTGGTCCTAAGTTTTTCCATGGCCGTGGGGGTTCATTAGGACGCGGCGGCGGTACCTTAAATAAGAGCATCCTGTCACAACCGGCGGAAACCACTGGTGATGGTGTTAAAATTACCGAGCAAGGGGAAGTTTTATCTTCAAGGTACTTGCTTGAAGATATAGCTTATCGCAGCTTGGAGCAGGCAACGTCAACTCTACTTCTTTCAGTAGCCCTTTCTTCTCAAACAGAGCGGGGAACATTACGTGAAAGTGCTTGGGAAGAAGCAATTGAGGAAATTTCTGGTTATGCGTTATCAAAATATCAATCACTTGTCTTTGATGACCCTGATTTCCTTACTTACTTTAATCAATGCACACCGTTAAAAGAAATCGGAGACTTAAACATTGGCTCAAGACCAATGAGCCGTAAAAATAGAGGCAGGTTTGAAGATTTAAGGGCAATTCCATGGGTTTTTGCCTGGACACAAAGCCGTCAGTTAATTCCTGCTTGGTATGCTGCTGGTACAGGATTAGAGAGCTTCATATCCCAAAGCGGGGAAAATCTGCAGTTATTACAGCAAATGTACGCAAAATGGCCATTCTTCCAATCAACGATTGATAATTTAAACATGGCATTAATGAAGGCGGATATCACAACGGCCAAAGAATATTTAACGCTTGTTGAAGACAAAACCATTGCCGAAAGAATATTTACAAATATCCTTGAGGAATATGAGAAAACAAAGGCGATTCTCCTCAAAATAACTGGAGATAGTGAATTACTCGACCATACGCCGAATATCAAAGAATCAGTTTATAGACGAAATCCTTATGTTGATCCGTTGAACTTCTTACAAGTAGAACTTATTAAAGAGTTACGTAAGCAGGAAGAGCCAAATGAAGAAGTACTAACTCAAGTCCTCCTTACTATTAGCGGAATTTCTGCAGGACTTCGTAATACAGGCTGATTAAAATAAAAAAGACCATAAACTCTTGCTAAATGAGTTTATGGTCTTTTTATTGTTTTTTGGGCAAATATTGAACACTTTATGAATTTTTTAAAAGTGAATGGTTATTCATTCATTTTTAAGCAAACTTCGACAAACTTCGAGTTTTTCATATGATATATTTTAGCCATAGGAAACTAAGACATTCAACCGTGGGAAGTCTGCTTTTGGGATTATAGAATATCGACAAAATTTGAGGTGTTCATAAATGGCTGTGGAAGAAAAAGTTATTCAAGAAAAGCAAAACGTTGCTGAAGCAATTAATGTGTTAGCCGATCAGGGTGAGAAAGCTCTAGGAGAATTTCGCTGTTATAACCAGGAAATGGTCGATAAGATTGTGAAGGAAGTGGCTTTAGCTGCACTTGAAAATCACAAACAACTCGCAAAGCTAGCGGTAACAGAAACTAGACGTGGTGTTTATGAAGATAAGGTTTTTAAAAATATGTTTGCAACAGAATTTATCTACAATAACATTCGGGATATGAAAACAGTGGGAGTGATTAGGGAGGATGAAAATGAAGGCATGGTCGAGATCGCAGAGCCAGTAGGAGTAATTGCTGGTGTCATCCCTATAACTAATCCAACGTCTACCGTTATCTTTAAAACATTAATTTCAATTAAAACGCGAAATCCAATTATATTTGCCTTTCCGCAATATGGCCAAAAATGCTGTACCGAAACGGCAAGAATACTTAAGAATGCAGCAATTCAAGCTGGTGCTCCGGAGAATTGCATACAGTGGATTGAATCTCCTTCGCATGAAGCGTTCCAATCCTTAATGAGACATCCAAAGATTTCACTTATTTTAGCAACCGGAGGACCCAATTTGGTAAAGGCTGCTTATAGCTCCGGAAAACCGGCACTGGGTGTTGGTGCAGGTAATGTACCTTGTTATATAGAAAAAACAGCCCATATTAAACGAGCTGTCAATGATGTTATTCTTTCAAAAACATTCGATAACGGTATGATTTGCGCTTCTGAACAGGCCTTGATAATTGATCAAGAGATTTATAATGATGTAAAACAAGAACTAATATCAAATAATTGCTACTTTCTAAGTGCAGAAGAACGGAAAATGGTAGAAAAGGCAGTCATTTTTGAAAAAACAGGTTCTATTAATAATCTAATAGTGGGGCTTCCGGCAGCTAAGATTGCCAAGATTGCTGGTATTGAAGTACCTGAAAATACCAAAATAATAATTGCAGATTTAGAAGGAGTAGGGCCAAATGAGCCGTTATCCTGTGAAAAATTAAGCCCGATTTTAGCGTGCTATAAAGTAAATAGCTTTTCTGAAGGCTTAAGAATTGCTGAGGAAACATTAGAATACGGCGGCTTAGGACATTCCGCCGCAATTCATACTTCAAACCAAGATCTAGTAGATATCTATTCACTGCGTTTAAAAGCGGGCAGAATTATGGTTAATACACCATCGACTCATGGAGCCATTGGGGATATATATAATACATCACTGCCGTCCTTAACAATAGGGTGTGGAACATATGGAGGGAATTCGGTGTCACAGAATGTTGGGGCCCAAAACCTATTGAATATTAAAAAGGTCGCCAAAAGAAGGACGTTTACGCAGTGGTTTAAAGTACCATCACAAGTTTTCTTTGAGAAAAATTCGGTTCAAACTTTAGCCTCAATTCCAGGTATTACCAAAGCCTTTATCGTTACAAGCGGAAGCCCGGTGAAAAACGGATACGTCGATAAGGTTCTTTATTATTTAAAAAAGAATCAAAACAGCCTTCAATTTGAAATCTATTCAAACATTGAGCAGGAGCCATCTGTTGAGACGGTTATGGATGGAGCAGAAAGAATGCGGATGTTCCAGCCTGATTGCATTATTGCACTAGGCGGAGGTTCGGTTATGGATGCTGCAAAAGCGATGTGGCTTTTTTACGAACATCCTGATACAGAGTTCCGAAGTTTAACACAAAAATTCTTTGATCCAACAAAACGTGTTGTTAAATTCCCATTACTGCGGACTAAAGCAAAATTTGTCGCCATTCCGACTACTTCTGGTACTGGGTCCGAGGTTACTGCTTTTTCAGTAATAACAGATAAAAAAGCCAATATCAAGTACCCGCTTGCTGATTTTCAACTAACACCTGATATGGCAATTGTGGATCCGCAGTTTGTCATGACAGTTCCTAAAAATGTAACAGCGGATACAGGAATGGATGTTCTAACACATGCCATTGAGTCTTACGTGTCAGTTTTAGCTAATGATTATACAGATGGACTTGCACTTAAAGCAATTCAGTTGGTATTTCAATATTTACCGAGAGCGTATCAAGACGGCAGTGATGAAATAGCCCGTGAAAAAATGCACAATGCCTCTACAATCGCAGGCATGGCATTTGCTAACTCATTTTTAGGTATTAACCATAGCCTTGCCCATGTGTTAGGAGCCGAGTTTAATATTTCTCACGGTCGAGCTAACGCGATCCTGCTGCCACATGTAATCCGGTATAATGCAGCCAAACCAAATAAATTCATGACTTATCCTAAATATGAACATTTTATTGCCGATGAACGTTATGCAGAAATTGCGAGAATGCTTGGTTTACCTGCAAATACCACGGAGGAAGGAATAGCAAGTTTAATAAAAGCAGTGGTTGACCTAGCAAAAGAGCTGGATATTTCAATGAGTGTTCAAGCAAATGGTGTAAATAAGGAAGAATTTGATAGTAAGCTAGCTGAAATAGCTGAACGTGCCTTTGATGACCAAGATACAATTGCAAATCCAAAACAGCCATTTATCAGTGAACTAGCTCAAATTTATCAACAGGCCTTCAAAGGGATATAGTTTTTGGTCTAACTAAAATACAATCCCAGCATCTTTGAGACTGAATTTTTAAATCCTAGCTTTATTTACCACAAAAACAAACCTCCCAGTCTAAAACAGCTGATGTAGAAAATGGATAAACTTCCTGAAAGGATGAGTAGAAAATGGCTGATAAAAGGGAAAATGAAAAAGAATTAAACATGCAACCAGAAAAAACTGAAATACTGGAGACTGAATCTAATGAAGAAGAGAAGGTAAAGGCCTCTGTTAAAAAAGAAAGCAAAGAACAGCTTTCAAGCTTAGAATTACTATGGAGCCTTGCTTTTGGTGAATTAGACGAATGGGGGAAACGGGCCGAGAATCGTGATGCTGTTTTCTTAAATGCAGCAAAACAATATGCTGAAGGAGTGCAGCGTAATCATGGAAATCTTATTGAAATCGGAAGTCAATTTCATCAAGAATTCTCTTCATGGGAAAAAACTGCCAGAGAAGAATTTTTAATGTCTACCACCAGCCTGCAGCATTTCTTCCCGTTTAAGTCTTATGAAGATATTAATAAACAAATAGATCAGCTCCAAGAAAAGACTTTAAATATATTAGCAGCCCCATATACGCGGATTGTCAACACACTGTCAGTGGATAAATATGTTGAAATTATTGAGCAATACATAACACTGAGAAGGAGAGGCAGAGAGCAATATATTAAAACGGTCAAACAAGCAGGAAACTTAATTTATGAGAATCAAAAAGGGTTTGTCAATTTGTTCACAAGGCAGATTAAATCATTCATGTTTCCAATGAGTAAGTATCTAGAAAAACCATAAGAGCTTACCAAATCATAAACAGAGGAGTGACAGCGATGTTAAATGATAAAACATACCAACCATTTGAAGGAATTAAACGAATAAGTGAAATGTGGGAAAGGCAAATCAATGGATTGTTATACATGATGAGTGATAACAATGAATTCGTTAACCTTTTAAAGGTTGGAACAGATAGCCATGCACGATATTTGGAACTGCTTAGAAAAAGACAAGAACTAGTTGCGGGTGTAATGAATCTACCAACCAAAAAAGATGTGGCAAAAGTGGCTAAGTTATCAATCCAAGCCGAGGGAAAAATCGATATTCTCGAGGAGCAAATATGGAATCTTCAGGATAGTCTTATTGAGGTAAATAAAGGAAACATCGAGATGTCTCAAGAAATAATCAACATCGTTAAAAAAATGAAAGATGATGTTAAGAAAGTAGAAATAAATCATGCTAACGAACTGTCGGCTGTTCAGTTGGGATTAAAAGAATTAAAGCAAGAACTCAGTCAATTAAAAGATATCAAAAGCGAACTTGAGAACTTGAGGAACTTATTAAAGGAAGAGAAAAATAGAAACAATGAACTAGTGCTTGCGGCTGCTGGCACAACTGAATCATAATCGAAGGAGCAATGATGATGAGTTCAACAGCATCACTTAAAAACCTGATTCCAATAATAGATTTAGAAAAGGAAAAAGTAAGGTGGAACCAAATAAATAAAGTATTAACAGAACCTAAACCAGACATTGTACCAACGCAGAGGGAGATTATTTGGAAAAAAAATAAATCTACTTTATATTTTCATCCAGCAAAGGAAAAAAAATATCAAACTCCATTGTTTTTAGTCTATTCACTATTGAATAAATCATATATTTTAGACATCGGGGAAGGGAGCAGTGTTGTAGGCGGTCTTACGGAACGTGGATATGATGTTTACTTCCTCGATTGGGGTTCTCCTGGCTATGAGGACAGTGATATTACTTTAGATAATTATATAATTGATTTTCTGGAAAAGGGAGTAAAACGAGCTTTACGCCATTCCGAGGCAAATGAAATTTCAATGGTCGGTTACTGTATAGGTGGAACGATTTCGGCGATTTTTACATCGATCACAAATTTACCAATAAAGAACCTCGTACTGGCCACTGTTCCAATAGATTTTAGCATTGGAATTGTCCCTGATAAATGGTTAAAAGGACTTCAAAATGGTCTTATAAACTTCGATCGGTTTTCGGAGGTGTATGGTGCGATTCCATCAGAATATTTATATCTTATGTTTAGGGGGCTTTCCCCAGTATACGTAAGTCCATGGGTCAATTTATTCAGTCGTGCACACGACGAAAAGTATGTTGAAAAATGGCGGCGAATGGATAAATGGACAAAGGATACCACCTCTTTTTCAGGAGCGGTTTTTAAACAGATGTTTAATGATTTATATAAAGATAACAAGCTAATGAAAGGTGAGCTTACAATCGGAGGCAGAAAAGTAGATTTAAAAAATATTACTTGTCCAGTTTTTGTTTTCTCGACTTCAAGAGACACGCTAGTTTTGGAAAAACAAAGCCTCCCGGTTATGGACATGATATCAAGTGAAGATAAAACCTATGAGGTATTCGAAGGAGGCCATGTTTCTCTTGCATTAACAGGCAAGTTTGCTGTGTTTGCCGACAAATGGCTGAAAACTCGTTCAAATAAATTAGAGGATGTGAAGGTATAGTAATACTATTAATAGGAAACTGGGTGGGCTTATTATCCAGTTAATACAATTTACAAAGCATTTTTTTGCTGGTTGAGGAACCACCGCAGCAATTGGTTAAACCGGTCTTTTGCCTCAAGCTTGGCAAGATGACCGGTATTCCTCATAATTATAAATTTTGAATTTGGTATCAGCTTGTGCATAGAGGCTTGAATCCAAACCGGTAAAACAGAGTCATATTGTCCCCCGATAATCAGTGATGGAACTTTGATATTTGGTAATAAAGATCGATTATTTACTTCAAGACACATTTTTAAGGATTCGAGAAAAATAAAATATCTTGGGCGAAAATAATGGATAAATGTATCTATTGTATTCTTACTCCAAGAGTAAAGAGCCATATGAGCCAGGAATTCTGTTTGTTTTCCCGATGCTGTAACAGCCTCAAATTTTTTTCTCCGATTGTTATATAGGATTTTCTTTAATTTTTTCGGAAAATAGTGGAAAGTGCTAACTAGCATGAGTGATCGGCAGAGGTCTGGGGCTTGGCGGTAGATTTCTTGTGCAACAGCACCACCCATTGACAGCCCAAGAATGTGAGCGTTTATAATATCCAATTCTTTTAATAAGCCTATTATGTCTGAGGCAAAGTTGGGAATAGAAATACCATCGGTTCTTGTACAATCCCCGTGGCCACGTAAATCCGGAATAATCAACTCAAATTGTTCTGCTAATTCAAACTGGTTACTCCATCCCTCTTTGACCTCCCCTAAACCATGAATGAGGACTAGTGGTTCCCCTTTCCCAAAATGCAAGTAGGGCACACCTAACTTGCTAAATTTAGTTATTTCCATTTTACACCACCTTTTCCGGTTTTCATAAGTTTAAAACCAACGTTAGTAAATTGTAAACACCTAAATAGTAATTTAATTTATATTTATTTAAAATATTGCAAAATATAACCCATAGGTGTAAAATACATATAGGTGAGGTGATGAAGATTTGGTAAACCAAGAAAACCAATCAGTCAATCCATCCAAGAATTTTGTGCTGCCATTTATTTTATTACTTCTTAGTAAAGTATCTCTTCATGGCTATGAACTTAGCCAAAAGCTAGAGGCATTTGGTTTTAAGACTCTTGACCAAGGGAACTTATACAGAATGCTAAGGCAACTTGAAAAGGATGAATTAGTTTCATCTGAATGGGATACAACAGGCAGCGGGCCGGCAAAAAGAAGATATTCAATCACAAAAGCTGGGATTACATACTTAAAAGGATATGCTAACCAACTTGAGACGTATCAATCTATCCTAGATCAATTCTTCAAGATGTATTCTAGTTTACTTGAGCTCTATATTCCTTCATTTCAGAAGAAGGATCCGATAGAGAAAGTTAATTCTACGAGGAGGAAAAATGATGGTACAAAAGAGAAATGAAACGGTTCCTGTTGAAGAATTAGTAGAATCTATACCTGTAGGTTCTTTTGTTACAACTTTTTGGGATCAGTTTGAGCAATCAAGTGAGCGAGCAAAAAAGCTAAGAGAAGATCAAGAAGATGCTTATTTTAATGCTTTAAGAGAGGTAATAAATTTCAACAAGCAATACCGAAAGTCCCTTTCTTCATTATATGAGCAAGCTAGAAAGACTAATAAAGAAGTGGTTTCTGAAGTAGTGCAGCAAATTAATACCGGCATAGATAAAGAGGCAGTTGCTTCAGAGGACCGTGAAGAGCTTAAAAACCAGTTTAATGAAGTTTCTGGGCAATTGGAAAAGTTAGCGTTAACACCAGTTCGATCCTTTTTCAATATTATTGATCAATTAGAAGATAGTTTTGAAAAAAATGCAGAATCTGGGCTTGCTTATAGCCGTGAGCATCGTAACGCATGGCTTGAAGTTCGTAAGGAATATGCTAAAAAAGCACGCAATACACAATTAGATTTAGTAGAGCGCAGCAAAAATAGTTTAAAAGAGCTCGTTAAAACTCGTTAATCCGGTATATAAAGACGCAAGACAACACCACATTCTCTTCTTAGAGTTTGTGGTTTTTTATGCTCTGAAATTGGAAAAGATGGTGCTCGGCTACTTAGTATTACCTGCAAAAATTTAACGGACGTGTAATACGGATTATCAATAAATAGTTTATTTTTTTCGCACTGTTTTTCAATATAAGTAATTATTAGTATTGCTATTGGTTCTCGTTCATTAGTAAAATAGGGAGTATGCTTGTCATATTTTTTTATTTATCAACGAGTTAGGAGCGTTTTACAACATGGATTTACTAATACTGATCAAAGCCATTATCTTAGGCTTCGTGGAGGGATTAACAGAATTTGCCCCCGTTTCATCAACCGGACATATGATTATCGTGGATGATATGTGGTTAAAGTCTGAAACTTTTTTAACGGTACATGGAGCTAATACTTTTAAAGTAGTTATCCAGCTTGGATCAATTTTGGCAGTGGTTGTTACCTTTAAAGACCGCTTTATCGATTTATTAGGTCTGGGCAGATTTACTAAAAAGTCTGTCCAAAAACAAAGCCGCTTAAAATTATCTCAAGTGATTGTAGGACTAATACCAGCAGGTGTATTAGGGGTATTGTTTAATGATTATATAGATGATCATTTATTTTCTACGAAAACGGTCTTAGTGGGGTTAGTAATTGGTGCCATCCTGATGATTCTTGCTGATATTTTTGGTTCAAAAAATCCAAGAACACAAACGGTAGATCAAGTTTCCTATAAACAAGCTTTTATAGTTGGACTTTTTCAATGCTTCTCCCTTTGGCCAGGTTTTTCTCGTTCTGGTTCAACTATTTCTGGAGGAGTTCTAATGGGAATGAGTCATCGTGCAGCGGCTGACTTTACCTTTATCATGGCCGTACCAATTATGGCGGGTGCTAGTTTGCTCTCCTTATTAAAAAACTGGGAGTATATGACTATCGATGCGTTACCGGTCTTCATTGCTGGATTTATTAGTGCGTTTATCTTTGCGTTAATCTCGATTCGTTTCTTCTTAAAGCTGATTAATAAAATTAAGCTTCTGCCATTTGCTATTTATCGAATCGTATTAGCCATCATTATCTATTTATTGTTCTTGTCATAATTGAAGAGGGCAGCTCTCATTAAGGAGCTGCCCTTTTAGTTTAGAAAAAATCCGGAAAGTCACAGATCAACCCTTCCACATGATAATATCTTAAAAAGTCGACTTCATTTCTTTTTTTAACGGTCCATATAAAAGTTTTAAAGCCGTGCTGGTGGATTTTTTCAATGAGCCTTCTGTTAACCATCGTAATCTTGGGATTCACAAAGGAAGCGTAGCTTGAAAAGGATACTAATTCTTGATCGGATATACCTTTTCGTGTGAATTTTTTTAGTAAGACCCCTAGTTGGATCGAGGGTACTAACTGATGAAACTTTTTTAGTGAATTTTGATCGAAGGATTGAACAATCACTGGATGTTCTTCAGAGCTTACAAGACCTCTATTAAGTAGCTCATGTGCAATTTTCTTCTCAATTCCTGGGTAAAGGGACGGGTTTTTTATCTCCAGCAATATACCAACTTTACCGCCAAACTCATCTAGGAATTCACCTAGTGAAGGAACTCTTTCATTACTAAACCTAGGGTCAAACCAGCGGCCTGCATCCAGTGCTTGAATTTCTATTAAGGTAAAATCCTTCACTTTTCCTTTCCCATTTGTTGTTCTATTAACTGTTGAATCATGAATGACCACTAACTCGTCATCCTTTGTCATCTGTACATCCATTTCTAAAAAATCCACTCCCATAAGAAGCGCTCGATGAAAAGAAGCAAATGTATTTTCAGGGCAGTATCCTGCTGCACCTCTATGGCCGATTTTTATAGGAAATAGGGGTACCGATGTATTAGGATCACTTTTTATTTTTTTCCGTATCAATGATGACCAAATGGATGTAGGAAACTTCAATAACTTATACCCCCATCGCCTTTTTGTGAACATGGTATGAAAAACATAGCAAATTGTCAACTGGGTATTTACATCGTGAGCTGATGCTTCAAAGTTATAGGTCAAATATAAATAATGCTAATAAGTCTATGTAAAAAGAATGGGCTTATTCTTTTTTTTTAAAGAAGCCTATTATGGATATTTGTCTATCGCACATCTATAACTAGGTGAATAGGATATAAAGAAATCGATAAAGGAGGTAATGTAAATGTCTGGTGCAGTAGGTGGCTATGGCGGCGGATTTGCCCTGCTAGTCGTTTTATTCATTTTATTAATTATTATTGGGGCTTCTTGGGGTTGCGGTTTTTACTAAGATAAAAGGAGGAAATCATATGTTTGGATATGGAGGATACGGCTCTGGCGGCTGTTGTGGCTATGGCGGTGGATATGGATTTGGCGGCGGTTTTGCATTAATCGTCGTATTATTTATCCTATTGATTATTGTAGGTGCTTCTTGCTTTAGATGGTAGTAATCAAGTAAGCAGGAGCCTAATTTCTAAATTAAGGCGATTTCAATTTTAAATAGATATTTAACCAAAAAACCCGCTAGGTTAATCCAGCGGGTTTTATCATGGAATCGGGATCGTGTTTTTCCATTTCTTAAATTCATCAAGTTCTTTCGATAATTTCTTTAGTGTAAAACCAATAACAGCAGCATCATCAAAAAGTCCAAGACCGATAACAAAATCAGGAACTAAATCAATCGGAGATATGAAATAGAGCAGGGCACCAATTATGGTAACAATCGTGCTTGGTTGAACATTTTTATATTCGCCCTTGGTGTAAGCTTTTACTAAATCAACTAGGAGATGGAGCTTATCCCAGGCATCTCCTAAATAGCCTTTCTTATCGGTTGCTTTATGAATCACATTACTAAGTAAGTCCTTTATTTTTTGCGGGTTCCCGATAAATTCCTTTGCATTGTTAAAGTATTTATGCTGCTCTTTTTCAATTAATTCATCATTTCTATACATAGGATTCACTTCCTTTAACGGAATTCAAGCTTAGTTTACCACCAAAATGATAATTCATTATATATTTACCCCAAAGTTAAAATAGAAAAACCAGGTGCAGCCTATGCACCTGGTATATTATGCAAGAACAAGTTGTTCAGCTCCTTTAGATGAACCTGCAACGATTGCTTCCACCTCGGATCCTTCTAATGTTTCTTTTTTTAATAAAGCATCGACTAATTGTTGATACTGTTGTTGATGATTCTGAATCAAGGATTCTGCTTTCTCTAATCCATTTGCAAAAAGTTCCTGCATTTTTATTTCTTTATCTTGTTTGTTAAAAGTAAGTGTAAACCCATCCTGAAGCATCCCAGTGTCAACCATTTGTTCAATAAGATGTTTTGCTTGCTGAACATCACCGCTCACTCCGATGCTATGTTCACCAAGGAACAATCTCTCAGCCACTCCACCAGCTAATACCATTGCAACACGCTCAAGTAAATCACTGGTTGTAGATAAGTGGAGCTCTTTTGGTATCGGCGCTACATAACCAAGGGCCTCACCACGAGGAATAATCGTTGCCTTTCTAACTGAGCCAGGTTTGGTTAAAGAAGCAACTATTGCATGGCCGGCTTCATGAATGGCAACCCTGCGTTTTGTATCGAGATCCTGCAGAGTTCGAGAAGTACTGCCTAAAATAGTCCGGTCTAGGGCATAATCAAGGTCTTGCTTTTTAATTACATCTTGGCCATTTCTTACTGCACGCCTTGAGGCTGTTTCAAAAAGAGATTGCAGCTCCGCGCCCGAGAATCCTGAGGTACTTTCTGCTAAGTCATCAAGGGAAGCAAACACATCTTCTGCAAGCGCCTTTCCTTTCGTATGAATCTCGATGATTTCTCTTCTACCCTTTGTATCTGGGAGAGATACATGGAAGGAGAAGTCAATACGGCCAGGACGAAGGAAGGCTTCATCAAGCATATCTTTTCTATTTGTAGCTGCAATAAATAGAATTCCATCATTAGATTGACCGCCGTCAAGTTGAACAAGCAGTTCTGTTAAAGTTTTTTCGGCTTCTTCGCCGCCATGAGCTTTACGTTTTCCTGCAAGTGCGTCCACTTCATCAATAAAGATAACGGCAGGTGCCTGTTTACGTGCGGTTTGAAACAGAGAGCGAACTCGGCTTGCACCAACACCTACAAACAGTTCATTGAATGCCGAACCACTCGCAGAAAAGAAGGAAGCATTTAACTCTCGTGCCATTGCTTGAGCTAATAAAGTTTTACCGGTCCCTGGGGGTCCATATAAAAGAATTCCTTTTGGCGGTTTAATTCCCAATTTTATTGCCCGTTCAGGTTCTTTTAAAGTAGATAATGTCTGTAAAATTTCCTCTTTCATTTCAGCTCCAAGTCCGCCTACATCACTTAAACTGATAGAAGGAAGGGGGCGTGACTTGGCAACACTATTTTTCATCGAATTATGAATGCCAAAACCGCCTTTTGTTTTTTGTAAAGCAAAAGCAGCACCTGCAAGTAAAATCATCACACCGCCCATAATCCATTTACCATACCTGCTGCTAGTCGTATAGGTGTAATCAATATTGTACTTTTCCACAAGTTTTTCAATCATTTGACTGTTCGGCGGAATATGGGATATATATTCTTGATTGCCCGCTTTCATATAAAGGCTGCCGTCAGCTTGTTCAGTTAGCGTAACTACTTTTCCATTTTGTGCCTGGATTGTTTTCTCCACAGACGAGAAAGGAATCGAAATTTCATTATGAGAGGCTTGTATATACCAAATAATTCCTGATATGACTATTATCAACGCTGTAATCAGCGGAACAAACTTTGAAACTAGCTTTTTACTTTCATTCAATTCTCTTCATCTCCTCTAACAGAGTTATATAATCTATTATAACGGCATTTCCAGAAAAATGGATATGGGAATCGGTGGAAGAAATCGGGGACGTCTTTAGGATGTATGAAAAAAACACCATCCTGCGCAGGATAGTGTGTTCAAGACTTTATGATAATAAGCGGAGTTGTGGAATGATGGGTGTGAGCACGCTTTGAGCTAAAGTGCCAATACTCATACCGACTGATGCTTCCTTGCTCCATTTAAAAACATGAACCTTTTCCTTTTTTGTTTCATACAAAAATAACAATTGATCCCCTTCTTCGGCAATGCCAATTTTATGATAGGAGATTTTATTTTGTTGAAGAACGATTTCGAAAGCTTTATGTAATAAGCTTAAGGTTTTCTGATCAACTGGCTGATTATGCATAGTTCCTCCCGAGGAATATAAATATTTTTCATTATCTTCATTATATTCCTTTCATCTAGATCATAAAAGAAAAATTAGGAGTAAATAATCTGACATATTGCAAAGTTGGCGTTTGCGAGATAAGATTGAAGTTATGGATAAAAATTTCTCGCTAAGAATGGCACACGCGGCCCGAATTAGCAAATTGGTTCCTTCACCCTAAGTTAGAGGGAACCTTATTTAAAGGAAGTATGACTTCTTTGTCAAAGAGAGGAAGACAAGATGGGTAACAATTTTAAAGAAGAAGTATTATCACGCCGGACATTTGCGATTATTTCCCACCCGGATGCTGGTAAGACAACATTAACAGAAAAATTATTATTATTTGGCGGAGCCATTAGAGATGCTGGTACGGTAAAAGCAAAAAAGACAGGGAAGTTTGCCACAAGTGACTGGATGGAAATCGAGAAACAACGTGGTATTTCTGTTACGTCCAGTGTTATGCAATTTGATTATGATGGTTTCCGAGTTAATATTCTTGATACTCCAGGACACCAAGATTTCAGTGAAGATACGTACAGAACACTGATGGCAGTTGACAGTGCAGTGATGATCATTGATTCAGCGAAGGGGATTGAGGAACAGACACTTAAGTTGTTTAAAGTATGCCGTATGCGTGGGATTCCCATTTTCACATTCATTAATAAGCTGGATCGCCAAGGGAAAACACCGCTTGAACTGCTTGCCGAACTTGAGGAAGTCCTTGGAATTGAATCTTACCCAATGAACTGGCCAATCGGAATGGGAAAAGAATTCCTAGGCATTTATGACCGTTTTCATAAACGGGTTGAACAATTCCGGGTAAATGATGAGGATCGATATATTCCCCTGACTGAAGAAGGGGAAATTGCTGGGGACCATTCGCTAAAACAATCTGGTCTATATGATCAAACACTTGAGGAAATATTACTGCTCAATGAAGCAGGTAATGAGTTTTCAGCAGAAAAAATTGCTGAGGGGACCCTAACACCTGTTTTCTTTGGAAGTGCCTTAACAAACTTTGGTGTTCAGACTTTCTTAGAGTCTTACTTGCAATTTGCACCACCACCAAAAGCACGTCAATCATCCATCGGTGAAATTGATCCTTTAACAGAACAATTTTCGGGGTTTGTGTTTAAAATTCAAGCAAATATGAATCCTGCTCACCGTGACCGAATTGCCTTTGTGCGTGTTTGTTCTGGTAAGTTTGAACGTGGAATGACGGTTAATATCCCTCGATTAGGAAAACAATTAAAGCTTTCCCAGTCAACATCTTTCATGGCGGAAGAACGAAATACAGTCGAAGAAGCAGTTAGCGGGGATATAATAGGATTATATGATACAGGAACTTATCAGATTGGCGATACCTTAACTACGGGTAAAAATGACTTCCAATATGAGAGGCTGCCACAGTTTACCCCTGAATTATATGTCAGGGTTTCGGCTAAAAATGTCATGAAACAAAAATCCTTCTATAAAGGTATTCAACAGCTTGTTCAGGAAGGGGCTATTCAGCTCTTTAAAACGGTTAGAATGGAAGAATATTTATTGGGTGCTGTGGGCCAGCTTCAGTTTGAAGTATTTGAGCACCGAATGAGAAATGAATATAACGCAGAAGTATTAATGGAGCGTATGGGTTCAAAAATTGCCAGATGGGTTGAAAATGAGACAATTGATGAAAACCTATCGAGCTCAAGAAGTCTTCTGGTAAAGGATCGATATGATCATTACGTCTTCTTATTCGAAAATGACTTTGCATTAAGATGGTTTCAGGAAAAAAATCCTAATGTTAAACTATATAATCCTATGGATCAACACGAATAGACGGAAAAAAACAGCGGTAAGGCTCCGCTGTTTTTTTTTTATCATTTAGCTGTGTTAAACTTGGATGTTGATTTCCGCTTCAGTCGCTCGCTTTCCGCGGGCGTGCCGGG
>NZ_JBALPZ010000033.1:0-15849 GCF_036965645.1 Neobacillus drentensis | reverse complement strand
AACATCGTTTCAAAATCAATAATAAACTTTAACACAGCCAATCATTTAAAAGCGAATTTGCATAAATTGGAAAAACATTGGAAATTTTTTAGCGTATTCTCGTTAATTTGACAAAGTTATGGATATGCTAAGTGGAGAAGTTTTTCTTCTTAGATGCCATAAAGAAGCGGGATAGAAAAATGAAAAAAGTGAGCAAATTGGAAGCAGTTTTGTGGAATATTGCATTCCCTGGTTTCACCCAATTATTGACAGGGCAGTATATTAAAGGGGTCTTATTTGTTGTATTAGAGTTTATTATGAATGTAAATAGTCATTTTAACCGGGCTATTATGCTCAGCTTTCTAGGTGAAATTAGGCAGGCTGAAATGGTGGTTGACTATCAATGGCTTATGTTTTATCCGTGTATTTATATGTTTTCGATGTGGGATGCGTATCGATTTGCGATGCCGGACGGTGAAAAGTATTCTTATTTGCCATTTGTTTTTGGTGCTTACTTAGTTACAGTTGGATTAATGGTTTCGCCAAAGGTCACTTTTTTGGGTATTCATCCAGGACCTATATTTTTACCAATGATTTTCCTTGTTCCAGGGTTACTTATGGGCGGCATTATAAAACAAATTTTAAAAATATGGTATCGAAATTCCAAAACAGGGACTTAAAAGCTTTAAATCAATGATTTGATTTAAAGCTTTTAAATTTTTTGAGGGATAAAAGGGCAAAATTTTACTTCCAACCCCCAGAAACGGTTCTTAAAGATACGTACCTATTTAGTAAAATGTTTATACATTTATTTTGATGAGGTGAAGAATTTAAGATAGAGAGGAGAAAATTTATAGGACTTTTAAAGCAAACGGAGTTTATAAACAGGAACTAAATAATAAACAATAAACAGGAAAAGACTACATTTTTTGGTGCTTTCTTTTCCAAAATGCTTAACCCTATAAAGTCCATAGTACTATATATGTTATAATGGGACGAATAGAGGTGAGCATATGCTAAGCTTATTGTTTATGACCAAGAAGAAAAAAAGAACTTTGGAAGAGACTGTATTATTAGTCCAACAAGGTGAAAGAGAACTGCTAAATCAATTAATTGATGCCTACAAGCCCTTTATAGCAAAAACAGTGTCCTCTGTATGCAGACGGTATATTTATGAATCTGATGATGAATTTAGCATTGGACTTATTGCATTCAATGAAGCGATTGAAAAATATTCTCCAGAGCGGGGAAGTTCGTTATTAAGTTTTTCCGAAATCATAATTAAAAGAAGAGTAATAGATTATATTCGTAAACAAACAAAAAACCAACACGTTAGTATTGATATTACGAATCCCTTACAAGAGGAAGAATCACCGGGTACTGTCATTGTGAATGAACTTTCCCTTGATGAGTTTCATAAAAAAAATGATGAACAATTAAGGAAAGAGGAAATACTTCATTTTCAAAAAATGTTAATCTCTTTTGATTTAAGTTTTAGTGACTTAGTGGAGAATTCACCTAAGCATGCAGATGCTCGAAAAAGTGCGATCTTAATAGCAAAAATGCTGGTAGATAATCCAGATTTAAAAGAGATATTACTGGAAAAAAAACGTCTTCCCATAAAACAGTTAGAATCAATGGTTAATGTCAGCCGAAAAACGATTGAGAGAAATCGGAAATACATCATTGCGGTTGCACTAATTTTATCTAGTGATTATGTGTATATGAAGGATTATATAAAGGGGGTGCTAGATATATGAAAAAAGGAATTATCATGGAAATAGACGGCGCTTTCTTAACACTATTAACCCCCGAAGGTGAGTTCTTGCGGACCAAAAAGCAAGATCAAATCTATTCGATTGGTCAAGAAATACATTTCTTTCCCAGTCCGAATGTTCAAAACAGGAAATCATTATTTTTATTAAAGAATATCTTAACAGCTCGAAGCGCCTTGGTAGTGATGACTGCACTACTTGTCTTGTTTGCTTCCTTTCTTCCGCTCTATCAAGATAATAAAGCGTACGCTTATATGTCTATAGATGGAAACTCAAGTATTGAACTTGGTGTGAATAAGGAAATGCAGGTTGTAAAACTAACTGGGTTCAATAAAGAGGGTAAACAGGTTATTTCTAAGATGAAAAATTGGAAGAAGAAAGATGTTTCAAAAATTACACAGTCTATTTTAATTGAGATGAAACAATCAGGTCTGCTTGATCATAATCAACCTGTTATTATTTCTACTGTTCGATCGAAAGAGATGGATAGGCAATCTGAGAAGGATCTGCAAAAGAATGTAGATGAGATAAAATCATTGGCAGAAAAGCAAGAGCTGCCTATGACCGTATTAAAAGCAACCCAAAAAGATCGTAAACAGGCACAGAATCTCGGTATTTCGACCGGTAAATATCAAAAAAATAAATATGAGTCCCAAAAGAAGGAAAAACGGAAAGAAAAGAATGCTAACCTGAAACAACTTACAGTTCCTTTATCTCAGGCAGTAATAACACCCGGAAAGCAAAAGGAATCAGTTGAAAAACAAATTGATAAACAGGACACTAGTTTAATTGGCACAAAGGGTGGGAAAATCCCGCCAGGACAATTTAAAAAAGTTGAGAATCAATTTTTGCCAAAGCCGGGGAATAACAATAAACAACAACCGAAAAAACAAGAGAAACAACAAGAGAAACAACCGTCGAAACAACAAGTGAAACAGCAAGCCAAACAACAGCCGAAACAGCCAGCGAAACAACAGCCGAAACAGCAAGTCAAAAAACAGCCGTCATCAAAAAGTAAATCAGTTAAAACAACAAACAATCAAAAGAAGTCCAAACAAAAGGAACAAAAAAATAAGTAAAGTCCGGCATTGAAACCGGACTTTTTTCCATATTTATTCAATTATTGATTGTTAAATTTCCCGGATAATTCTGCTTGGGCTTGTTGGACTAGCCTTTTGGTAATTTCCCCACCTACAGAACCATTTGCTCTTGAAACGGTATCAGAACCTAATTGAACTCCGAATTCTTGGGCGATTTCATATTTTACTTGATCTAAATACTGTTCGATTCCAGGCACTAATAATTTATTGCTGCTATTTGCCATGAATTTCACTCCTTTGTTGTAGAAAAATTAAACCTTGCATGTTGGGTCTCGTTGGCCTAATGAGGCTCGCTTTAGTTAAAAATTTAGAGGATGTGTAATCCTCTGTATAATTAGTATCTATTCCCCTTTAAATTTCATAAGTGGTAATGTTTTGTTAATCTGGATATTATCCTTAGTCAGAACCTTTACTGACATCCTTTGTTGGGTGCATAAACGGATAGGCTTGAGGTTTCTTTTTGCTGTCGAGCAGTTCACGATTTTCTGATGTATTCCAGCCAATATCATTTGTCGGGTGAACCCACTCGTCGCCAGACATAATGGCGGGGTCTGTATCTTTTGACCAATTTTCTAGAGGCGAATTATCTGAAGAATATAAACTGTCACCAATAGTTACGCCATATTTATTTTCAAAAGGGGCCTCCATTTTAATACCAGTCCCTTCAAAACTTGGGGCATTAATTTGATGGGGCATGGTTTCATTTATGGTTAGTTTATCGGAGGATTGTTTATGATTTGATTTTTTCATGGTTTGTTCACTCCTTTTTCTTTTATTTTCTGTTTGTATGTCAATATTATTTATGAAAAATAAGGAAAGGAATGAACCCGCACACTTTGCTTAAACTAAGGATGTATTATCATATCTTTGGGAGGATTTTTAATGGCAAAGCGAAAAGCAGAATTTAATGCAGTGGAAAAATATTCGAAGACGCCTCATAAAAATGTGCAGGAAAGTGAATTTTCCGCAGAGTTTACGGATAATAACAATGCCATTCGGTTTCAAAATCGTAATTCAAAACAGGGGAAAAAAGGTAGGAGCTAATGGTGAAGGTCCGTAAAACACAAGACCCCATTTTAACGGAAGAGTTTAGCATTGAAATTGGTGAAGTTAATGGGGTTAAGCTTTACGAAACAAAAAAACATATAAAGAAAAATGTTAAAAATAAATAAGCCGGGCTCGCCCGGCTTGTTAAAATGGAAATATTAATGTTTGGTTATTGCTTGGGTCAAAGTAAGCTAATAAGTAGCTTGATTTTCTTATTAATTGACCGGTCGTAATATACTGACCTAAATCAAAGGATAATTCCTCAAGCATTGTATGCTTATATAAATCCTTTTCATCAAGATGGAGTTGAATGAATTTACTTTCCAGCAATGTTGGATGATCCAATATATGTTTGTAAATCTGTGAGCGAACACCTTTATCCAAAGATGTGTTCCACCAAGGCTTTCTAGGTTTGTATTTGTGATTTCTTAAATAATCATACTTCATTAATCCTGCAATCACTTCAAGGTTTTCGACGGAACGTTCTTCTAGAAACGAGTATAACCTTCTAAATAAGTCCTCCAGCTGATGGCCAATTCGTGACCATCCCTTATTATCCCAATAAGAACCAAACTCTTGGAAAAAGTCAAATGGAGATGGGAATACATTGCTGACAAGATATTCAACCGTAAAATCCATTCGGTGATCATTCCAATATTTCTCCAATACGTCTTCAACCTGTTTAATTCTAACAATATCATCAAACGATAACACATTATTGCTTAAGATTTCATATGGTGAATGGTCCATATATACATAATGGTGTTCATCGGCACGAAGACGAACCCCAGTCCCTCTAAGCATTTTCAAAAAGCCCAATTGTAATTCTTCCGGCCTCATCTCAAACACATCATTGAATGTTTTTCGGAAGGAGGCATAATCCTCTTCGGGAAGCCCGGCAATTAAATCGAGATGCTGATCTATTTTACCGCCCTCTTTTACCATTGTGACCGTTCTTGTCAGCTTTGCGAAGTTTTGTTTTCTTTTGACAAGCTCATTGGTGTAATCATTTGTAGACTGAACGCCGATTTCAAATCGGAATAGTCCTTTTGGGGCTTCTTGATTTAAAAATTCAATGACCTCTGGGCGCATAATATCAGCCGTGATTTCAAATTGAAAAACCGTTCCTGGCAGATGCTCATCAATAAGGAAACGGAACATTTCCAAGGCATAGCTTCTGCTAATATTGAAGGTACGATCTACAAACTTTATCGTCTTTGCCCCGTTTTCCATTAGATAGCGAATATCCGCTTTTATTTTTTCACGGTCAAAGTATCTCACGCCAACTTCTATGGAGGAGAGGCAGAATTGGCAGCTAAACGGACAGCCTCTGCTTGTCTCGATATAAGTGACACGCTTTCCTAAGTCAGCGATATCTTCCGGAAACCGATAGGGTGAAGGTAATTCTTTAAGGTCCAGCTTATTCATTTGTGGTGTTACTCTTAATTGCCCATTTTCCCGATAAGCAATTCCATGGACTTTTTGATAATCTTTATCACCAGAGATTTCATGAAGAAGCTGTTTAAAGGTTTGTTCTCCTTCACCGATCACGATAAAATCCACATCGGAGGATTTTTCCATCCATTCGGCCGTATCATAAGTCACTTCAGGTCCTCCCAATACAATCAAAATCGAAGGGTCAACCTTTTTTAACATATTTACCACTTTTAGTGTTTCCTCAATGTTCCAGATATAGCAGCTAAAACCGATTACGTCTGGTTTTACTTGATAAAGGTCCGAAACGATATTTAGGACTGGATCCTTAATAGTGTATTCTTTTAATTTGATTGCAAATTCTGGGGCTGCATAAGCCTTCAAATAACGAATAGCAAGATTTGTATGAATAAACTTAGCATTTAATGTAGAACAAATAACATTCATGTTGTTACTCCTTTTTCAATATGACCAAATAATAATTATAACCTATTTTTGACGAAAAGAGTATATGGCAAACCCTACCGATGCTAGCCCATCCGATTTCTTCTTAAAATTTACTAAAGAATTTCATCTGTTATAATACATGTTTCAATCTGTTATACCAATATGGCAAACGTTTTAAAGTTTGACCTAATAATGATTTTTTATTAAAAAATAATGTGTTCCAAAATTTTCGGTAGATGTTTAACATTTGTCACAGATTAAAATTGTTAATTGTCCTACAATAACGAAAGAGAATTAATTAATAGTTTATTTCGTATTTTTTGGCACGAAATGGGGAGGGAAATTATGTCTATTTTACCGAAAAAGAATGAACTTGGATTTTTTGAAATCCGATTAGAATCAATTGGCGGGCTAGGGGCAAACCTGGCAGGCAAAATGTTAGCCGAGGCAGGGGTACTAAGTCTTGGGTTAAGGGGATCAAATTTTTCATCTTACGGTTCTGAAAAGAAAGGGTCACCAGTAAAGAGTTTTATCCGTTTTTGTGAACCTGATGTTGAAATCAGGGATCATAGTCCAATTGAACAACCGCATATTGTTGGAGTTTTTCATGAGGCATTATATAAGACCGTGAATGTGGTAAGCGGCTTGGATGCGGATGGTATCGTTTTAGTTAATACAACAAGAGAATTTGATGATGTTAAAAAAGATTTACAATTAGAATATGGGACTCTTGCTATTGTAGATGCCTTGACCATTGCGGTTGAGGAAAAAACAAAAGTAAACACAGCAATGCTTGGTGCCTTATATCGTATTTGTGATTTTTTAGATCCAGAGTCAATGCGAGACGTAATCCGGAAAACCTTTACAAAGAAATATCCTCATCTAGTCGAACCAAACATTCGTACATTTAACCGCGGATACAATGAAGTTCAATTTAAAAAGTATGATGTGACAGAAGGTGCGGAAGGAAAATCCTTTTCCCGCCCGCTGCCACAACTTGGCTATATGACTCAGGCCATTGGCGGCGTAATGGTTTCTCAGGCAAATAGTATTCATAAAGATTTAAGCGGTTCTAGGCAAGGCTTCCTTCCTGAATATAAACAAGATAAATGTATTCATTGTGCGGCGTGTGATAATGTTTGTCCTGACTTCTGTTTTGTTTGGGAAGAAGGAGAAGATAAACGCGGCAGGAGGCAGATGTTCCTAAAAGGAATTGACTATCAATATTGTAAAGGATGCTTAAAGTGTGTAGAAGCATGTCCAACCGATGCTCTAGGAGATTTACGTGAAATCTTGGGGTATGCGGATGAAAACCGTGTGAAACAAAACTTTCCCTATATTGTTGCAGGAGGGGTTCAATAATGGCTATTTCAGAAGATAAATTAACGACAATAAATGTGGCTGAGCAAATTTCTACCTTTGAATCCGGAAATGAGATGGCAGCTACTGCAGCAGCACAAATTAATTATCATATTATGGGATATTTTCCAATCACACCGTCTACTGAGGTTGCCCAATTTTTAGATCAAATGAAAACACGCGGTCAGCATGATATTAAATTGATTCCTGCAGATGGTGAACATGGCTCAGCAGGTATTTGCTATGGTGCCGCAGCAACTGGTGCACGTGTCATCAATGCAACAAGTGCAAATGGTTTCCTCTATATGCTTGAACAAATGCCTGTTCAGTCAGGTACTCGTTACCCTATGGTTATGAACCTTGTAACACGTGCGGTCAGCGGGCCGCTGGATATTCGCGGTGATCACTCTGACCTATATTATGCCTTGAATACCGGATGGGTTATTTTAACAGCGAAAACACCTCAGGCTGTTTATGATATGAATATTATGGCCCTGAAAATAGCTGAACATTCTAAAGTGCGTTTACCGGTTATTGTCGCTTATGACGGTTTCTTTACATCCCACCAGAAGCGCCGAGTCGAATACTTTAAAGATCGAAATATTGTTCAACAATTTGTTGGTGAATGTCCAACAGATTATAACTTTGTTAGAGATTTGAGCAAACCTGTTACAGTTGGTGCCCATATGAGCGGTGACGATTTCCTTAACAACCACTACCAACAATCAGAAGCTATCTACAATGCTGGTGAAGTATTTAAAGAAGTGGCTGGGGATTACGCGAAACTATCAGGTAGAGAATACCCTGTTTTAGATTTATATAAAATGGAAGATGCTGATGTAGCATTATTCCTATTGAATTCTGCTGCCGAATCAGCAAAAGATGTGGTCGATCAACTCCGTGAAAAGGGCATTAAAGCTGGTGTTATCAGTCCTAATATAATTCGCCCATTCCCTGCTAAAGAAATTCGGGAGGCGGTAAAGAAGGTTAAAGCTCTATTAGTTGGCGAGAGAGCCGATTCTTATGGTGCCAATGGACCAAACTTAACACATGAAGCGAAATCCGCCCTTCAAGATGACAAAGAAAATAAAACCATTGTCCTCAGCCGTGTTTTTGGTCTTGGTGGTAAAGATTTCTATGCAAGTGATGCAGAAGCATTCTTTGAAATGACAATCGCTGCAATGGAAAGAGGCTATGCGGAAAAACCATTTGATTACTATGGTCATGTTCCAGGTAACCCTGAGAACATTCTAAAGCCTGTTATTGTGCCCCAACATGGCGAAGTGTATAAGACAGGTTTAATTGATGTGAAAATGGATGAAGAAACAAATAAATTGAAGGTCAAAATTCCTCCGCTTCGGGCTTTAACTGGTAAGCCTAAACGTATTGCGTCAGGACACGGTGCATGTCCGGGCTGTGGTATTTTTGCCGGTCTTGAATTATTCTTCAAGGGCATTGAGGGAGATATTGTCACTTTATTCCAAACGGGTTGTGCATATGTTACTACCACTGGTTATCTAAGTACCTCACATAAACAAACGATGATTCATAATTTATTTCAAAACGGGGCAGCTTGCCTTTCTGGTACTGTTGAGGCATTTATGGAGTTAAAGCGCCGAGGAGAAATAAATGTAGCGGATGATGCAACTTTTGTTATGATTACAGGCGACGGCGGTATGGACATAGGGATGGGTTCAGCAATTGGAACGGCCCTTCGCGGACATAAACTTATTATGTTAGAATATGATAATGAAGGCTATATGAATACTGGTTCACAAATGTCATATTCAACACCTATTGGACATATGACAAGCACTTCTGGTGTTGGAAAAGTACAACGTGGAAAAGCATTCCACCATAAAGATACAGCTCAAATCATGGCTGCGACAAATATTCCGTATGTATTTACAGGCTCAGAGGCATTCCCGCAGGACTTAGTGAAAAAAGGTGCAAAAGCACAGTGGTATGCCCAGAATATTGGCACTGTCTATGGGAAACTATTGATTACCTGTCCATTAAACTGGAAATCTGATGACCGCTATGGTACAAAAATTGTCGAAGAGGCTGTGAATTCCTGCTTCTTCCCGCTCTATGAAATTGAACAAGGCGTGACTACTATTACGTATAACCCAGAAGAAAAGAATAAGCGGGTGCCACTGGCTGATTGGTTAAAATATATGGGAAAAGCAAAACATCTTTTAAAAGAAGAGAATAGGCCTATATTAGAAGAATTTGAGGTAGAAGTTGAAAAGAGATGGCAGCGTCTAAAAGCCAAACATGAAAATCCACTACTTTAAAATGTTTGAATTTACCAAAGAACGCAAAGCAAAGTGCTTTGCGTTTTTTTTTATAAATAGTCACCGAGTAATAGTAGAATTTTACTGTCGACTTAAAAGGATTTTTCTCGATTAATGTAGAATATATGGTTTAATATAGGATATAAAGACTAAGGATTTCGCGGGGTGTCAGTACGTGGAGAAGCAGGATACTTTACATCTTGGTAGTAGTGAAAAACGAAACCAGACCATTAACTTTCTGGAAAATGATCAAAAATATAGACGTATCTTTGAGGATTCAATAGATGCTTTGCTCCTTTGGGATAACGATCACCGCATTATTGATGTGAATCGTGTTGGTGAAAAATTGATAGGTATTCCTAAGAAGCATTTAATCGGCCATCGGATTTATGAGCCGAACAACATTTTAGAAAATGGAAAAAAAGAGATTTTGAGACATATTGAACAAGTGCTTGAAAAAGGACAAACCTGCTCCACGATGTTTTTTATAGATGAGGAAGGAAATAATAGATATTTTGATTGTTCATCCAAGCTTGATATCTTAAGTGGGATAAATTTCACCGTCTTTAAAGATATTTCTGAAAGGATAGAAATTGAGGAACAGCTCCGTAAATCCGATACACTGACTGTAATTGGTGAACTTGCTGCGGGAATTGCGCATGAAATACGTAATCCGATGACCGCTCTAAAAGGGTTCATTCAGTTGCTTGAGAATGAAATAACCAAAAATCATCCGATGTATTATCAGGTGATAACTTCTGAACTGGCACGGATAGATTCGATAATAAATGAGTTTTTGTTTCTTGCGAAGCCGAAAGCTACTCGATTTCAAGAAAAGGATTTAAACCAGATTATGAAGGAAACGGTCGATTTACTAACAGCCCAGGCAGTTCTACATAATATTCAAATAGTAACAAACATGGAAAGCCAACTTCCACTTATATTTTGTGAGCCTAACCAATTAAAAAAGGTTTTTATTAACATAATAAAAAATGCTATTGAAGTGATGCCTCACGGTGGAAATATAACGATTACTACGAAGATGGTGGAAGGTGAACGCGTTCAAATTAGTATCCAAGATGAGGGATCAGGAATCTCTAAGGAAAAGATAAAAAAGCTGGGTGAACCATTTTTTACCACGAAAGACCAGGGAACGGGCCTAGGATTAATGGTTAGTTATCGAATTATCAATGATCATCAAGGTAAGATTTTCATAGAAAGCGACGAAGGAATGGGAACCACGTTTTATATCGAGTTGCCAATGGACCTAAAAGAGAAGTTATAAAAAAGCAATCCGTAACTAATTCGGATTGCTTTAAAAAAATATTCAATAATTAATTATAAGAGTTCGGCTTTCTATCTTCAAAAATAGGAATCTGCTTGCGTATTTCGCTGACTAAATCAAGGTTGATTTCAGCCGTAAGGATCTCTTCATGCTCTCCAGCTTCAGCCAATATTTCTCCCCATGGGTCAATAATGAGTGAATGTCCGGCAAATTGATTATTGGGGTCACTGCCAGATCTGTTACAGGCAATGACATAACATTGGTTTTCAATCGCTCTGGCGATTAGGAGGGCACGCCAATGCTCTAAGCGGGCTGCAGGCCATTCTGCTACCACAAATAAGGCCTTGGCTCCTTCAGAAGTATGAGCCCGGATCCATTCAGGAAAACGAATATCGTAGCAAATTACACCTGCAAATAATTGACCTTCCAAAAGAAATAGTCCTTTGTCAGCTCCTGCTTCCAGGTAGAGATGTTCATCCATTAATTTAAAGAGATGGAGTTTGTCATATTGGTGTGTAACTGTGCCCACTTTTGAAATGATAAGAAGAGTATTCTTTACTCCAGTTTCCCCTCGATTTGCAACTGAACCTCCTACAAAATGGACTTGATGTTTTTGTGCAGCTGCCTGAAGAAAGGAAATAGTTTGCTGCGCTTTTTGATCGGCTATTTCATCTAGTCTGGTTAAGTCATATCCGGTCGTCCAAAGCTCAGGCAGAACAATAATATCAGGATGTTCCTCCATGGCTTTTTCAATTAAATTTTCAGCAGATTGATAATTATTTTTAGGGTCACCAAAGGAAATATCCATTTGAAGACACGAAACTTTTATTTTCAAAAAAAACACCCCATTTGTATTCTGGATTTTTAAAGTACAAGTCTTTATAAAGAGGTTATATCATTTATCACTAGAAATACAATATAAAATTAGACTAAATAAAAAATTTCGTTCGGTAAAATTGAACTAGATCTAATGTACTAAACAGTATCTTAAAAAAATTTCATTCTAGTTCTTTAAAGCAAAAATTATCAACAACAAATTATTTACTATACAGGATTTTTTGGGACATTGTCGTTTGCAAACGAAGAAAGAGAGAAAAAAATGTCGAAAAACAAAAGAAATAGATTGTTTTGTCTACTTTTGCGATTGTATTTACTTTTAATGATTTTCTTGTCATAATTCTTCAGGTAGTCTATTTGTGATTGGTATTTAGTTAGCGTATAAGGTAGGAGGATTAAAGTGTACAAGGATAGTAATTATCAATCTGAAATGATTGAAAAGATAAAAGCTAAAAGAGAATTAATGATAAATAGTGCAAATAAATTTGGTTTTACAAGTGAAAAAACAATTCAATATAGCCAAGAGTTAGATGAATTAATAAATCACTATCAAAGAGTGATAGGACAAACTCCAAATTCAAATGAAGAAATAAAATTTGCCTTTAAACACATGACCATGATCTGGCCGAAGGTATTAATTTAATATTAGAAGGTCTTCAGTTTCTGTTTAACATATTATTGATCCAACAAGAAGGCCTTCCGGTTAAAAACTATTTTCCCCTTTAATTGTAAACATACAATTCTTAATGAGCCGTATTCTATCCCCAGAATAATTCCTTATATTTCTATAAAATCGATAATCTGTGATTTTTCTCATTGTTTATATCATATTATTTCATATAGTTAAATTAGTAGGATTTTTAAATAAATGCATTTTTAGTCTATGTCAATCTTCTGCTTCTAGTCACTTCATCCTTTATATTCAGTTTGTCGAAAATGCTTCTAAGATTGTACTTCCCGTCATTTAATTTTTACAAAGGAAAAAGAAAAAACTTGTATGTTTGGTACTATGCTTATGTTGCGATACATATATCGTTAATAAAAGCATTTCAAATAGCCAAAGAAAGCAAACGCTTTCAATAATCACAGTTTAGATGGAGGAGGGAAAATCCTACATGCACATTGTCGTTTGTATCAAACAAGTCCCTGATACAAAAATCATCAAGATTAACCCAAAGACAAACACACTCGATCGCCGAAGTGCACCAGCCATTTTGAATCCTTATGATGCTCATGCGGTTCAAGAGGCTGTCAAAATTAAAGAAAAAACGGGTGGGACAATTTCGGTATTGTCAATGGGTCCGCCGCAAGCAACGGCTATAATCAAAAAAAGTATGGAAATAGGGGCAGATAGAGGTTATTTAATTACCGACCGTGCCTTTGCAGGGGCAGATACCCTAGCGACCAGTTACGCTTTATCTAAGGCTTTAGAACGAATTAACAAGGAAATCCCTATTGATATGGTTATTTGTGGAAAACATGCCATTGATGGGGATACTGGACAGGTTGGACCGGGGATTGCAAGAAGATTGGATATCCCTCCTGTGACAAATGTGATTGAAGTGGCAGAAGTTAATGTAGAGGAAAATACAGTTTTAATCAAAAGAAAGTTAACTAATGGTTTTGAATTAATCCAATCTGAAATTCCATGCCTATTAACAGTTGAAAAGGAAATTAACCAGATTGAATATTCACCAATGCCTAACATGATTAAAGCATCAAGATATGAACCAATTATCTGGGCAGTCAGCGACCTTGAAAATGTAGACAGGACTCAGCTTGGTTTAAAAGGCTCACCAACTATTGTAGGTAAAATGTTTACACCACCACGGCCTGAAGGCGGAAAAAGACTAGAGGGTTCTGCCGATGAGCAGGTAAAACAGCTCATGGAAGTCTTATTAGAGAAAGAGGACCTGTTTGCGATTCAGTCGTCGAAATAATAAAAGTTATTTTTCTGCTTTAGGGAGGGGTAAATATGAATCTGCACGATTATCGGGGAGTCTGGGTCTTTATTGAACAAAACGATCGTAAAATTGAGGGAGTTTCACTCGAATTGCTTGGTGCAGGTAGAAAACTAGCTGACAAGTTACAAGTTCCGTTAGCAGGGTTTTTACTGGGCCACGAAGTCAAATCATTATCCAATCAAGTAATTGCATATGGTGCCGATGAGGTTTATGTCATTGATCAGCCCATCTTAAAGGACTACCGAACAGAATCCTATATGCAGGGCGTTATATTGTTGGCAAGAAAGTATAAACCAGAAATTATTCTTTATGGTGCTACGCCGAATGGGAAGGACTTAGCCAGTGCGGTTGCAACAGATCTATCAACAGGTTTAACGGCTGATACGACCATGCTTGATGTAGATGTATCCAACCGATTACTTGAGGCAAGCAGGCCGGCGTTTGGCGGAAATATAATGGCGACCATTCTATGTAAAAAGCATCGGCCGCAAATGGCAACTGTACGGCCTAAGGTTATGAAAGCATTAGAACCGGATGCAGGCAGAAAAGGTAAAATTATGGAAGAAAAGATTGATTTAAAAGAAGAAGATATGCGTACAAAGGTGCTGCAAATTGTGAATGACGTAACAAAAAAGGCTAGTTTAGCTGAAGCCCATGTAATTGTATGTGGGGGCAAGGGGATGGGGGACCTGCAGAACTTTCAGCTTATTCATGAGTTAGCAGACACAATTGGTGCAAGTGTGGGTGGAACTCGAGATGTGGTTGAAGCAGGCTGGCTGCCACACGAACAGCAGGTTGGTCAAACCGGTGAAACGGTTACACCGAAAATTTATTTTGCCATTGGAATCTCAGGTGCCATACAGCATGTGGTGGGAATGAAAAATTCAGAATTTATTATCGCCATTAACAAAGACCCCAATGCGCCAATTTTCGATGTTGCAACGTACGGGATTGTTGGGGATGCGATAGAAATTTTACCTAAGCTTATCGAGCAATTTAAGCTGCTCAAGGCGGAAAAGGGCGGTGAAATTAGTTATGTCTGAGAAATTTGATGTGATTGTGGTGGGAGCAGGACCTTCAGGAACAGCATGTGCGTTAACTTGTGCACGAAATGGGCTGAATGTTTTACTAATAGAAAGAGGTGAATACCCAGGGGCAAAAAATGTTATGGGCGGTGTTTTGTATCGGAAGCAGATGGAAGAACTGATTCCTGAGTTTTGGAAGGAGGCACCGCTGGAGAGACCCGTTATTGAGCAGCGTTTTTGGATGATGGATAAGGAATCGGTTGTGTCTTTTGGCTACAAAGGTCTCGAATGGGCAGTGGAGCCCTATAATAATTTCACCGTGCTGCGTGCTCAGTTTGACCAATGGTTTGCAGGGAAAGCGGTCGAAGCAGGAGCACTTCTTATCAATGAAACTGTAGTAACAGAATGTATTGTTGAAAATGGCAAGGTTGTCGGTGTTCGAACTGACCGGCCTGATGGTGAAGTTTACGCGGATGTTGTGGTACTGGCAGATGGGGTTAATTCTCTGCTTTCCAAACAATTAGGTTTCCATAAAGAATTCCGTCCCGACGAAGTTGCCTTAACGGTTATGGAAGTTATTAATCTTCCAAAAGAAAAAATTAATGACCGCTTTAATTTAGAGGATAACCAAGGCTGCACAATTGAAATATTTGGAGATTCAACAAAGGGCAATCTTGGCACTGCTTTTGTATACACAAATAAAGACAGTTTAAATATCGGGGTAGGAACAACCCTATCCAGTATGATTAAGGCTAAATTAAAGCCCTATGAGCTTTTAGATTACTTGAAAAATCACCCGATGGTGAAACCGTTGGTTGCCGGCGGAGAATCTGCTGAGTATTTAGCCCATCTTATACCGGAAGGCGGCTATCGATCTGTACCAAAGGTTGCGGGAAATGGGGTGATTGTCGTTGGTGATGCTGCACAATTGGTGAATGCCATTCATCGTGAGGGGTCCAATATGGCCATGCATTCAGGGTTATTAGCAGCTGAAACAGTGATTGAGGCTAAGACAAGGGGTGATTTTTCTCAATCTACCTTAAACCTTTACCGTGAAAAGCTATATGATAGTTTTATTATCAAAGACTTAGAAAAATATAAAGATGCAGCCCATACTTTTGAGAAGTACCCACAATATTTTAATGAGTATGTTCCAATGATGAATAAGGCAATGAGCAAATTCTTTACAGTGGACGGTACTCCAAAACGGGAAAAACAAAAACAAATCATGAAGAGTGTTACGGCAGAAAAAGGAACCATTCGAGTAATTCAAGATATTTATCGTGCCTGGAAGGCGGTG
>NZ_JBALPZ010000032.1:34012-66071 GCF_036965645.1 Neobacillus drentensis | reverse complement strand
TTCACATGGTGCCTGTCACCCTGCCCGTTTTTATTCTGTTATTTCGCCATGAATAAGAATTGGAGCTTCTATCTTTTCAGAAGTAATCTTAATGTTTTCATAAAGCTTGTCTTTTACTTCGTCCACTTTTTCATAGTTACTGTAAATTGTAACGAGGGATTCCCCTTTTTTCACTTTGTCGCCGATTTTCTTCCGTAAAACAAGACCAACAGCTAGATCAATCGTAGATTCTTTTGTTGCTCTCCCCGCACCGAGGATCATAGCTGCAGTTCCAACTTCATCAGCTACTATTTCAGCTACATAGCCATCTTCTTTTGCCTCAAGTTCAAATGTATATTTTGCCTGCGGCAATTTTGCAGGATTATCGACGATTGAGGCATCTCCACCCTGGGAACTCAAGAAAACCTTTAATTTTTCTAATGCAGAACCATCCTTTATCGCATTTTCGAGCTTTTGACGTGCCTCTTCTAATGTGTTGGCTTTTTCGGCCAAGTAAACCATATGACTTCCTAGTGTAAGACACAGTTCTGTTAAATCTTGAGGACCCTCTCCTTTTAGGGTATCAATCGCTTCTTTTACTTCAAGGGCATTTCCGATTGCATATCCAAGCGGCTGGCTCATATCAGAAATAACAGCCATTGTCCTCCTGCCCACATTATTTCCAATCCGCACCATTGCCTTTGCTAATTCCTTTGAATCATCCAGCGTTTTCATAAAGGCACCGGCACCTGTTTTAACATCTAGTACAATCGCATCGGCCCCTGCGGCAATTTTTTTACTCATGATGGAGCTTGCAATTAACGGAATACTATCGACAGTTGCCGTAACATCCCTTAATGCATATAGCTTCTTGTCAGCGGGGGTTAAGTTTCCGCTCTGTCCAATAACAGCAATTTTATTTTTATTGACTAAATCAATAAATTCCTCATTTTCAATCTCAACATGAAAGCCTTTAACTGCTTCTAATTTATCGATGGTTCCACCAGTGTGACCTAGACCACGGCCGGACATTTTTGCAATCGGCACACCGACGGCAGCTACCAGCGGGCCTAGAACAAGGGTGGTTGTATCACCAACTCCACCAGTAGAATGCTTATCGACCTTAATCCCTTCAATTTGTGATAAATTGATTTGGTCACCCGACTGAACCATTGCCATGGTTAAATCTGCTCTTTCCTTTTCTGTCATGCCTCTGAAATAAATAGCCATTGTTAAAGCACTTACCTGATAATCGGGAATCGAACCATCTGTGTAACCTTCTATGATAAATTTTATTTCCTCAGTTGATAATTCTTGCCCGTCTCTCTTTTTCTCTATTAAGTCAACCATTCTCATTCAATATCACCACATCTTTTTAATATCATTTTGGGGTCTTACTTAGCGGAATTAAATTGATTACTGGCCAATTCCTTTGACAATTTCTTTAATATATAAAAGGAAGTCCGCTTTCACTTTTTCAGTTGTTTCAATCACTTCATCATGGGTTAAAGGCTGATCAAGGATACCTGCTGCCATGTTAGAAATACAGGATATCCCAAGAACTTTCATCCCACTGTGACGAGCCACAATGACCTCAGGAACAGTGGACATCCCTACCGCATCTCCACCTAAAATACGAACCATTCGGATTTCTGCCGGCGTTTCATAAACCGGACCAGGGTTTCCAAAGTATATACCTTCTTTGACGTTTAGGTTTAATCGGTCGGCAATATCTCTAGCCATCCTTCTCAATTCTTTAGAATAGGCTTCAGATAGATCAGGGAAACGAACACCTAAATTAGAATCATTTGGACCTACTAACGGATTCGTTCCCATATTATTAATATGATCTGTGATGATCATTAAATCACCTGGTGAAAAGCTTTCATTTACTCCACCTGCAGCGTTCGTGACAATTAACATTTCGACACCCATTTCTTTCATAACACGAACGGGGAATGTCACTTTATCCATGCTGTAGCCTTCATAAAAATGAAATCTTCCTTGCATCGCCACAACCTCGACACCATTTAATTGTCCGAACACCAGTTGTCCAGCATGGCCCTCTACCGTTGAAATAGGAAAATCAGGAATTTGATTGTAAGGTATCTTAACTGCATTCTCTATTTCATCCGCTAAGACACCAAGACCGGAACCTAAAATAAGACCTACTTTTGGCGTTGTCTGATATTTCCCTTTTAAAAATTGAGCGGCATTTTGAATATTCATTTTTATTCTCTCCTTATTTCAATTCATGTAAGAAGCTTTTGCCATAGTTAGGCATCTTAACATTGAAGTTGTCAGCAACTGTAGCACCAAGGTCAGCGAATGTTTCCCTTAACGGTAGTTCCTGCCCGCCATTCATACTCTTAGAATAGACAAGTAATGGGACATATTCACGTGTATGATCTGTTCCTTCAGCAACAGGATCGTTTCCATGGTCCGCTGTGATCATTAATAAATCATCATCCTTCATCTTAGCAAACACTTCAGGCAGGCGGGCATCGTATTCCTCTAGTGCCTTTCCATACCCCTCTGGATCACGTCGATGGCCATATAATGCATCAAAATCAACCAAATTTAAAAAGCTTATTCCTGTAAAGTCCATTTCGAAGGATTCGACAAGTTTATCCATCCCATCCATATTGGATACCGTTCTAAGAGACTTTGTGACTCCTTCACCATCGTAGATATCTGATATCTTTCCAATTGCAATTACATCAAATCCTGCATCCTTTAACTCACTCATGACGGTTCTATCAAATGGTTTTAAGGCATAATCATGACGATTTGGCGTTCGCTTAAAGCTTCCTGGTTCACCCAGAAATGGCCGGGCAATTACGCGTCCAACCATGTATTTTTCATCTAATGTCAGTTCACGAGCAATTTTACAAATGTTATATAACTCTTCAAGTGGGACAATTTCTTCATGTGCAGCAATTTGGAGAACGGAATCTGCTGAAGTATAAACAATTAATGCCCCTGTTTTCATATGCTCCTCACCAAGCTCATCTAATATTTCCGTTCCACTTGCAGGTTTATTCCCAATTATTTTTCGGCCTGTTCGTTTTTCTAATTCTCTTACAAGCTCATCCGGAAAGCCTTCTGGGAACACTTGGAAAGGCGTTTGTATATTCAGACCCATAATTTCCCAATGCCCTGTCATGGTATCTTTCCCATTGGATGCCTCCATCATTTTTGTATAATAAGCCAATGGCTTTTCCGCTTTGGTGATTCCTTTTATTTCACGAATATTGCTTAACCCTAATTTGCCCATATTAGGCATATTCAGACCGTTCATCCTTTCGGCAATATGACCATATGTATCTGCACCTTTGTCTCCAAACTTCTCAGCATCCGGTGCTTCGCCGATCCCAACAGAATCCATTACGATAATAAAAATTCGTTTGTATGTATTTGCAGTCATACACTACTACCTCCTTGGCATAGAAAACGTTTGCAACTAAAAATTAGACACTAATAGGTTGTCCGCATAAAAATAGGTTTATGAAAGTGATTAATTAATTTATTCGTCAGAAGTCTGACATCTATATTTTACTCTAAGTTTCTAAAAACACAAGAAAAAAGCCGCCAAAATTGTTGACGACTTTTTTCACTTGAATGAATGGAGTTTAGACTAGTATTCTATTAAGCTCGTGGATGAAATTTACTATAAACATCCCTGATTCTTGATTTCGAAACATTGGTATATATTTGCGTAGTAGAAATATCGGCATGTCCCAACATTTCTTGAACGGCTCTTAAATCGGCACCATTTTCAATCAAGTGTGCAGCAAAAGAATGGCGAAGGGTATGCGGGGTAAGCTCTTTATCAATCCCTGCCTGTTGGGCAAGTTTTTTTAATATTTTCCAAAAACCCTGTCTTGTTAACTGGTGCCCTTGATGATTTAAGAACAATGCATCAGCCTTGTGTTTCTCCGTAACAAAATGAGGTCTGCCAGTTTCAAGATATTGCTTGATTGCTGCTAAAGCAGTTTTTCCGATTGGAATAATCCGCTCCCTCTTTCCCGTTCCAATACACCGGATAAATCCGAGTGTTAAATGAACATCTTCTATTTCTAAAGCTATTAATTCACTTACACGAATTCCTGTTGCATATAGGAGCTCTAGCATGGCCTTGTCTCTTAGGCCAAAGTGGTCATTTGGGTCAGGCGTATTTAGCAGTTTTTCTACTTCAACTATGCTCAAAATCTTAGGAAGTGCACGTTCAAGTTTAGGCGTATCTATTAAAACAGAGGGATCTTGGTCTGCTGCCTTTTCTCTCAATAAAAACTGATGAAACGCCCGAATAGAGGCAATATGTCTTGCCAACGTTTTTGAGGACTTCCCTTGGTCCTTTAAATAATTTAAAAAATGGATAATTTGAATACGCTGAATCTCATTTAAGGATTGGATTACTTCCACACTTTTTAGATAATGAAGGTAGCTCTTTAAATCACGTTCATACGAAATAATCGTATTCTTAGCCAAACCCTTTTCTACTATTAAGTAATCCAAAAAAGCTTTTAACTGGTTTTCCATCACGATTACTCCCCATTTAAATAAAACAACATCAATCGGTCTAAAACAGATGAACTGTCTTCTTTCACTGCGTTTGATACCTTTAGAGCCGATCCTTCCGGTTCATCATAGCGATGATAATTTTGATATTCTTCAGATACCCAAATCATACCATAATAAAAGAGTATCGTGCACCCGGTGAAAATGATAAATACCTTTAATGTCTGCAGCGCCACTTTAAGAAAAGAGACCATCTAACATCCCCCAATACTTATTACTATTAAGAGGGTATGCCAAAATGGACAAAATATATACCTGCTGTATTTAAGACAAAAGAAAAAAGTCCTTTTCATTGAAATGGACTTTCAATTTCATTTTATTCCGTTTGCTCTTCCTTATCTTTATCCAAGCAGCGGTGACAGATACCATGAAAGGTTAATCGATGGTCTTTTATTTTAAAATTCCATCTGCGCTCAACAACGGCTTCTACATCTTCTAGTAAATCCTCTTGAATTTCATCAACAGCACCGCATTCAATACATACAAGATGATGGTGAAAATGGGCTGCACCTTCCTGACGAAGATCATACCGTGAGACTCCATCACCAAAATTTATTTTATCGACAATTTTTAATTCCGTAAGTAATTCCAATGTTCGATAAACAGTTGCTAAACCAATCTCAGGCGATTTTTCCTTTACGAGGAGGTACACATCTTCTGCACTTAAATGATCCTCTTCATTTTCTAACAAAACTCGAACGGTTGCTTCACGCTGAGGAGTTAATTTATAACTCGCTGAATGCAACTGTTTCTTAATTCTCTCAATTCTAGTTTCCATCCTGAAGGCCCTCCCTCGCCACTGTTAGTTTCCATTATAACAGATGGGCAAAGAGATTCAAAATAAAATTATTATAAATAAGATACAATAACTAATATTAACTAGTAATCATTTTAATGTAACAGAACTTATAATGCTTTTCATTAACCAAGGAGACAAATACGCTTCTACTCCCGAAGCAGCCGAAATGAATAATACGGCTGCGATTAAGGCAACAATATAACGTTTAAAAAATGGCATGATGGGCTGTGCATATTTCTTCATAAATTGCCGTTTAATCATCCTCATTGAGAAAATGACTGAGAATGCTGACATCAATATAAACACAGGAATGATAATTAGATTCTGAGGAAGAATGGATGCAAAGGCTAACAGAAAGCCTTTCCAGCCCATCTGACTAACTAAAAATCCCACCGTAAAACCTACAACCATCCCCTTTAGGAATAGAAGTATTAATATAATAGGAAGGCCAATAATGGAGATTCCTAGAATCCACATAAGTCCAATGAATTTACTATTGTGAAAAAAGCTTTGCAAAAATAAATCGTTGTCCTCGGTTACCGTTCCATCGGAAACTTGGCCAAAAAATTGCGATAAATAATAGTATAAATCTTCCTTTTGGGTAATGCTCATGCTATTTACGACAATCGCTCCGAAAATGACCCCCATGAAAAATAAGACAACAATAAATAAAAAGATTGAGGAATGTTCACGAAAATAACTTGCTGCATCTGACTGGTACAATCGTTTTTTCATCTTTAATTTCCTCCTACTACTAATGGTCGGTTATTAAAGTTTATGCCAGTCTAGCTTTTCTATGACGAGAAATATTTTAATAGATTACAAACATGAGGCAGGAACAAGTAACTAAAAAATCCCGGCAAAACTCACCTGCCAGGATTTTTTATTCGGAAATTTTTCCATACTTACCGCCACCACCGGCTGCAAGGTTTATATTACCTTCTCTTGCTTTCATAATAAGATCAGCTATCTTAGCGGGCACCACTTCGATTAAAGCCTCAAATGGGACTTCATGCAAAATGGCCATTTCACTGCCAAAATGATTGACCAACTTTTCCAACAAACGCGGACCTAACCCTGGAATGAACTCCAGCGGTACTTGATGAATATATGGCGGGCGCCCAGCCGGACTTTTATCTGCCGTCTTCAACTCCAGGATTCGATCTGCCACCCCTTTAATGATTTTATTATTTCCGCAAAGATTACAGAGTTGAGCGTCCACAGCTAATGGATTTAGACATTCTGCACAGACAGTTTTATGATATTTACCCAATAAGGGATCAAGACCATAATTGGCAATGATATGGCGGCCATCTTCTCCTTTTAACGCTCTCTGCAACTCTAAAAATGTCGGCTCTTTCATCGAAATTACTTGATACTCTCGAGCTATTTTTGCCAGCGAGTGGGCATCCGAGTTGGTTACAAACGTATATTTGTGCAGCTCCCCTAATTGGTCTGCCATCTGTGTGTCTGAGCTTAACCCCAGTTCAATCCCATCAATTAAATCTGGATCTAATACCTCTGTTAGTGACTTATTAACCCCTTTTCCATATAAACTTTTAAATGGAGTAAACACATGGGCTGGAATGAAAATGCCCCCTAAGTCCTTGACCTTCTTTTGTAATACAAGGCCTGTTACATATATGCGTTGAGAACTCAGTTGGATATTTTTCAAATGGCCCGTAAGCCAGGTAGAGAACTCGCGCATAATGGTTAGATTGGGAAAAAACATAAGCAAATGAATGGGACCATTGGACTGTTCATCATAAATTTCCAATTCAGAACCGGGAATCACGGTTAAATCGCCAAACGTCAAACCACCATCTGGATGTTCACTGATCTCCCCGCTTTGGATAAGACTTTCCATCTCCAAAATGACTTCGGGTGAATGGCTGTCTATGATCCCCACCATATTAAGTCCCTTTTCATGTCGGGCATGTTCAATAATATTCGTAAATGTTAGTGATTTCGCACCCGTGATTTTAACCGGCTTTCCTGTCCAAGTCCGGCCAATATGAATGTGCAAATCTACATAATAGCGGTTCATTTATGTCTCAACGCCTCTTGTAATTGTAAATATTGAACTGCAAATATTGTTTTCGCATCAAAAATCTTTTGTTCTTTTACATATCCTAACGCTTCTTCAAGAGTTAATTCCTCAAGATTAACAAACTCATCTTCGTCAAGAGCCGCCGCATCCTCTTTTTTTGTTAGCCCTTTTGCCACATAAACATGGACAATTTCATCTGCAAAACCAGGGGATGTATAGAAAGATGTTAATAGTTCCAGACTGCTGCACTCATAACCAGTTTCTTCCTCTAATTCTCGGCGTGCACAGATTTCAGGCTCTTCTCCTTTTTCGAGTTTACCAGCAGGAATTTCCACAATCGTTCTTTCTAATGCTTTCCGATATTGTTCCACCATAACCACTTTATTTTCGTGGGTAACAGCTATAATCGCTACAGCCCCTGGGTGTTTGATGATTTCACGCTTCGAATGCTTTCCATTTGGCAGCTCCACATCTTGTAAATGAAGGCTGATGATTTTTCCAGAAAATATTTCTTCACTCTTAATTGTTTTTTCTGTTAGGTTGTCCATTGACGTCAACTCCTGTTCTATTCCGTAAAAATATACGTATACATCTTACCATACTTTAATTGGAGGAGTATGGTAATGAAGGTGTATACCCACGAACTGGGAATTATTCTTGTCGGCAAAGCCTGGGAAATTGTGCAGAAATTGAAGGAGTATAACAAGGACTATGTTTACGTTAACGAATGGGTTCAAGATGTTTCGCAAAAAAAGTAGCTTCCATTTGTAGTCTGCCCTTTTCTTTATTAATATTGTAAGAAAGGAGCAGGGGGTTTTATTTATGAAGAAACGAAAACTAGGTCACTCTGATTTGTACGTTACCGAATTAGGGCTCGGATGCATGTCCATCGGCACAGAGGAAAAGGCCGCTAGAAGTATCATCGAAGCCGCACTTGAAGAAGGGATTAATTTTTTTGATACGGCTGATCTTTATGATTTTGGCGAAAATGAAAGAATGATCGGAAAGGCCTTAAAACCCGTCCGGGAGCAGGTAATTCTTGCAACAAAGGTGGGAAACCGCTGGAATTCGGCTCAAACTGGCTGGACATGGGATCCTTCTAAAGCCTATATTAAAGAAGAAGTAAAAAATAGTTTAATACGTCTAGGGACTGACTACATTGATTTATATCAACTACATGGCGGAACCATTGATGACCCTATTGATGAAACCATTGAAGCATTTGAAGAATTAAAAGCAGAAGGATTTATTCGTCACTATGGCATCTCATCTATTCGACCAAATGTCATCCGAGAATATATAAAAAAATCTAGCATCGTGTCCGTTATGATGCAATACAGCATTTTAGACCGACGGCCAGAAGAAGAAGCTTTACCACTTTTACATGAACACGGGGTCAGCGTTGTAACACGCGGGCCGCTTGCTAAAGGGCTGCTAAGCGATAAGCTGCTCGGCAAAGCATCTGAAAAAGGCTATTTGGATTACAGTTACGAAGAATTATCAGAAGTTTTGCCTGGATTAAAAGAAAACGTTGCTTTTGCTCGGTCATTTACAGAAGTTGCTCTACAATATAATTTGGCAAATCCAGCTGTTGCCTCCGTTGTTGCCGGAGCAAGCAGCCCGGAACAGATTAGAAGTAATGCTGCTGCGATAAGAAGTAACCCTCTGACCAAAGAGGAAGTGTCGATCATTAAAGAGGTTACAAAGCCTAGCATTTATAAAGAACACAGATAAACAGGAGAGCATTCGCTCCCCTGTTTATTTAAATTCCTTCCAGTTCATACCACTCTCGTTTAGCAGTTCCTCAAACGATTTATTTTTTTCTTTTAATCTTCGTTCTTCTCGTTTTCTTCGTTCTTCTTCTGCCTTTTTTCTATCTTCTTCAGCCTTAAGCTGATCCTGCTGCTCTTTTAGCTGCTTCATTAAGTCCGGATTAATCAAATCTTTGAGTGTTACTGCTTTATCTTCCTTTTTTGGTTTAGATTGATTGGTTTGTCTTTTTTGTTTTTTCATTCTAAACGCCTCCATAATTAAAATCCGATTCTATTATACCACTTCAAAAAACGTACTAAGTATAAAAAAACAGGCTGAGCTTTTCTCAGCCTGCTTTGACTATTAATAAGCCTCTACTTTAACATTTTCATCTACCAGCAAGCCGGCCTCGGTCGAATGAACAACCTCTTCAACTGTATACCCGCTTGCCACTTCCACTAGTCTTAATCCGGTATCCGTCACATCCATCACCGCCCGCTCCGTGATAATTCGGTTTACTACCCCTTTTCCGGTTAGCGGCAAGGTGCATTTCTTTAATATCTTTGATTCACCTTTTTTATTAACATGTTCCATAATGACGATGATTTTCTGGGCCCCGTGGACAAGGTCCATTGCGCCTCCCATTCCTTTAATCATTTTCCCTGGAATCATCCAGTTTGCTAAATCCCCCGTTTCCGATACTTCCATTCCTCCTAGAATAGCCAAATTGACATGTCCCCCACGAATCATGGCAAACGATTCTGCACTATCGAAATAAGCTGCCCCGTTGATGGCTGTAACCGTCTCTTTCCCTGCATTAATTAAATCCGGATCCACGTCTTCTTCACTTGGGTAAGGTCCGATACCTAGAAGACCGTTTTCCGATTGTAGAACCACCTGTTTGTTCTCTGAAATATAATTCGCCACCAAGGTTGGCATTCCGATTCCAAGGTTTACATAAAAGCCATTTTCTATTTCCTTTTCTGCTCTAATTGCAATTCTTTCTCTGACATTGGCTTTATCATTTGCCATCGCTATTAACTCCCTTCCCCCACTCTACTTTTTTACGGTTAATCTTTCAATTCGTTTTTCCTGTTTCCCTTCAATGATGGTTTGAACATAAATACTTGGTGTATGAATAAAATTAGGATCTAATTCACCTATTTCGTAAAGCGCTTCCACTTCTGCGATCGTTACTTTCCCGGCAGCTGCAATCATCGGATTAAAGTTTCGGGCAGTTTTGTGGTAAACGAGATTTCCCATCTTATCTCCTTTCCATGCCCTTACAAGACTAAAATCAGCTGTCAGTGCTTCCTCTAAAAGATATTCTCGACCATTATACACCTTTGTTTCTTTACCCTCAGCAATTGGTGTCCCAACCCCTGCTGGAGTATAAAAGGCTGGAATCCCGGCACCGCCGGCTCGTATTTTTTCTGCCAATGTTCCTTGCGGGGTTAACTCAACTTCCAGTTCACCGGTTAAAACCTGTCTCTCAAACTCCTTATTTTCTCCAACATAAGAACCGATCATTTTTTTTATTTGCTTATTATTTAATAGTAAGCCTAGCCCCCATTCATCGATTCCGCAGTTATTTGAAATGACGGTTAAGTCCTTTACGCCTTTTTCTGCTAAAGCTAAAATCAAATTTTCTGGGATTCCGCATAAACCAAATCCACCAACCATCAATGTTGCCCCATCCTGAATCTCGGCAACTGCATCCTGGAAGGACGTGCAAATTTTTTTCATCCTTTCTCTCTCCCTTTAAATTAATGTTTCACTAAAGAATCACAACTCCCTGACATTTATTACTTCTACTTTTAGTCAAAAAATTCCTCTGATTTTGTCAAAATTTCATTAACTCTTGATTTTCAGAATTTTCCCCCGCTACAATGAAAATATGAACAGCGGAGGGGGAAAATGATGTTAAATTTACCTAAAAAAGTGACTATTATCGAAGTGGGTCCTCGCGATGGGCTTCAAAATGAGAAGTTATTAGTTCCAACTGACATTAAAAAACAATTTATTAGCAGTTTGAGGGATGCTGGACTTAAGGAAATGGAGTTGACTTCGTTCGTATCACCGAAATGGGTGCCGCAAATGGCAGATGCTGCTGAAATTACGGCTGACTGTTTTGATGATAAATCGAGAAACATCGTTCTTGCCCCTAATCGCCGTGGAATTGAACGGGTTTATTCGACTAATTGTCAGGCAGTTGCCGTATTTGTCGGTGTCAGCAATAGCTTTAATCTCAAGAATATCAATAAAACAACCCGGGATAGTATGGAGGAATTAAAGCCGATTATCCGAGAATTAAAAGATAAGAATTATTTTGTCCGTGCCTGTATTTCTACTGCTTTTTATTGTCCTTATGAAGGAAAAATCAGTGAGAAAGATACATTAGAGCTTTGTCATGAATTTGTTCTTGCAGGTGTTGATGAATTAAGTGTAGCTGACACGATTGGAATGGCTGCACCACTTGAATCCTTTACCCTTTTTTCGCAGCTAAAAGCCAAATTCACTGAAACCCTCCTAACGGCCCATTTTCATGATACACGCAAACTTGCTCTGGCGAATATTCTAGCTGCCCTTCAAGCAGGAATTGATCGGTTTGATACTTCCGCCGGCGGCTTAGGCGGTTGTCCCTTTGCGCCTGGTGCGGCAGGCAATGCTGCTACAGAGGACGTTGTCTATATGCTTGAACGAATGGGAATTGCTACAGGTATTGACCTTAATAAACTAATGACTGCCATTGAAATTGTCATCCCTTTTCTATCAAGAAAAATTGAAACTGGCTATTACCGTCTTCATGCTCAAACAGTTTAGAAATTTTTTCATATGAATAAACGTTCTCCTTATCACCCATCTTAATATTGAGACTACCATGAAGGGAGACTGACTATGAGCCAGAAACGTGAAAAAGGAAACAGTCAAAGTGGAAAAAATTATGCAGACACAGCAGGCGGCGGAAAACGGATCATTGCCGCTGAAGAGCTTGAAAAAGCCCTTCACCCTACCAAAAGACAAAATTCTGAACAATAGCCCCTTATTTTAATCCCTAAAGCCGCGTATTGGTGTCAGCGGCTTTTTCTATGTTAAAATTAATTCTGTTCCTTTATGGGCACTGTGTAGTTGTTTTACATATTTTATTACTAACTTAATCCTGTTGGAGGTGCCAATATGAAAAAGGCATTCCGCACTCTGTTTGTTTTGTTGTTTTTCTGGTTATCTCTCGGTTTGTATTTTACAAACCGTCTGATGTATATGAAAAAGAAGGATGAGGAATTAATTTTAAGGCGTGAGAAGGAAGCCGGCAGGTATATTCCAGAGGAATTTGAGTCGCTTCCAAAGCGTGATGTGGACATTCCTTCCCCATTTGGATATCCCATTAAAGGACTGCTTGTTGAACCGCACCAGACAAATCGGTATGTCATCATTTCTCATGGTGTGACGGAAACGAAAATTAATTCGATTAAATATGCAAACCTTTTCTTAACGCGCGGCTTTAATACGTTAATTTACGATCATCGCCGCCACGGAGAATCAGGTGGAAAAACAACGAGTTTTGGCCACTATGAAAAATTTGATTTAAAAACCGTTGTGGATTGGCTGAAGCAGGAGAAAGGCCCTAATCTTGAACTGGGGATCCACGGTGAATCCATGGGTGCTGCAACGATGCTTTTATATGCCGGACTTTTAGAGGATGGAGCCGATTTTTACATTGCAGATTGTCCCTTTTCTGATTTCAAGCAGCAGCTCGCCTACCTAATAAAAAAGGATTTTAAGCTTATCCCCGGCCTTCTGCTTCCAATTGGGGATGCGTTCTTGCGCCTGCGCGACAAGTATTCAATCCGACATGTTTCTCCGATTTCGGTGATTGAAAATATTAAACATCCCGTGTTGTTTATTCATAGTAAAAAAGATGATTTTATTCTGCCTTCCATGTCTAAGGATTTATTTGAGCAAAAAAAGGGCCCAAAAATGCTTTATATGGCGGAGAATGGACGTCATGCTCAGTCCTTCAATGAAAATCGCGCTGATTATGAACGTGCCATTGATGAGTTTTTGCAAAAATATGTGGACCATGCACTTCCAAGTTAAAATTATTGTTATATTCTTGTTGCTTTTCCTTGTAATTCCATTTATTCTCATTGTTAAGACGAATTTTTATAAGGGGTGCCTAACATGTCAAAGGTTCAAATCAAGGTCAACGATAATGGTTCACTGAGAATTACCGGTGATGTGGAATTACTTGATGGCGAAGGCAATGTTTTTACTACTAAGCCATCCTTTTCTCTCTGCCGCTGTGGTTTGTCTAATAATAAACCATTCTGCGACGGTTCTCACAAAGGAAAATTTGATTCACAAGTTAGAGTGAATAAGGAAGAATAGTTAATTAGGGCGGCTTTCTGCTGCCGCTCTTTTTTATGTTACATATCAGTTAACCGAATATCAGCAATATCGGCAATTCGTATCCGATGCACCTCTTCAAAACGGTCTACCACATGAAGCTTTTGCGTGAATTCATCCCAATAATGGATGTTACCAATTACCATTTCATAGTTTTGGTTCCGATAATGGGTAATTGTAACAAATCGGTTAAACTCAATGGCTTCGGACAAGGTTTCGTTCATAAGCTCTAGCTGCTGCTCATCCATTTCCCTTTTCTCTTCGTATCGATCTTCTTTTACCCAGTTCCTAAGTAATTTGACGTGTTCAGGAAGCATCATGGACGTCCATTTAATTTTTCCACGGTCACGTATCATAGGTATTTCCTTCTTTCATTACATTTTATGTCCCCCAACCAATGTCGCTCGGTGTTTAGCGGTTCCGGCAGCTGTATAGGAAACAGCCCGGAGCAAAGAACCTGACCCAAAACGCCTGCGAATTGAATCCACCACATAGCCAAGCTCCCGTCTTTTAGACGCCCCCATATCAAACAAATCAAGCTGCAGTTCCCGGTCGTCGACAATATTTCCAATCGCGATTGAAATTTGCCTTACGGTTTTTCCACTATAATGTTCCTTAAATAATTCAAGACAGACACGGTAAAGCTCCATGGTTATATTGGTTGGCTGCATGATGGTTCGGGAACGATGAAATCCGCCGCCAAATTCATCTTGACTATAACCAACTCCGAGACTAATCGTTCTTCCCGCTTTCCTATGGGTACGTGCTCTTCTGGCGACCTCTTCACATATTTCTAACATGACAGCCTTAATCTCTTCTTCCTCTTTATAATCTCTTAACAAAATTTGACTCTTTCCAAAGCTGATTTGTCCTTCGATAATAGGTGCTCCTAAATCAGATAGGTCAACTCCCCAAGCATGATAATAAAGCTGGTTTCCCATAATCCCGAATTTCTTTTCCAGCTTTTCTAAATCATAACGGGCTAATTGACCAACGGTGAAAATCCCCATGCCATTTAATGTTTTTTCAACGCGTCTGCCAATGCCCCACATTTCTCGAAGTGGTGAGACGTTCCAAAGTTTTGTCTGAACATCCTCATATGTCCATTCCGCCACCCCTTTTTTCTTAGCATCCAAGTCGAGGCAAAGCTTTGCTAATAACATATTAGGTCCAATTCCAACGGCACATGGCAGCTGAAATTCCCGCTCAATATCCCTTTTTATTTTTTCGGCAATCGTACAAGCATCACCCCACAAATGAACGGCACCATCGACCTTAATAAAACTTTCATCGACACTATAGACGTGGATCGCTTCTTTTGGAACATAACGGTTAAATACACGGGTAATTTCAGTTGAAATCCGTAAATACGTGGCCATTTTGGGCTCGACAATTTTAATCTTGGGGTCATCTGGAATTTCATACAAGCGTGAACCCGTTTTTATGCCAAAATCTTTTTTTAAGCGCGGCGAGGCCGCAAGCACGATACTCCCTTGCCGCTTTTTCTCACCCACAACGGCTAAATAACAATTCAAAGGGTCAAGACCTTCCATAACAGCGGAACAGCTTGCATAAAAACTCTTCATGTCCACACATAAAATTTTATTTTTCGGCATTGCGCTGTAATCAATCATGACTTTTCCCTCACAATTTAAATATCGAACGTTTGTTCTTTAGTCTATTCATATTTTAAGCGAATATGCGTTCGTATTCAATGGAAATTTTTTGAGCGGCTTCCAATATAGAAAAACGTTATAATAAGGTGAGGTGTCGGTGATGGAGAAAAAACTAGTCGTCAAAATGATAAAAAATTGTTTTAAGCAATATTACGAAACGGATTCCAGCCCGATCAGCGAGCAGGATTTAGAATGGTTAACAAATCGGATTCTCGAATTGAAAAAAGGAGAACCAGCAGCGGATTTATATGAAGTTGTAAATGATGTGGTATATGAATTTTTGACCGATTAAATAAAAAAACCTTTGTTAAAGTAACGGGCTCTGTTTTCGAGTACAAGTTTATAAAAAACATTAAAAAGGGGCATCAAATCGTATCTGATTTTAATATGGTACCTAGAGATTGGACACTTGAAAAAGAGTGTTTCAACTCTAGGTATTTTTTTATATACTTAAATTTTAAGATATGGGGATCAGGGGAACGACAATGAGCAAAATAACATTTTCTTCTAAAGAAATAAAAACACTTCAAAAAAACCCAAATGTACAACGTGTGAGTAGTTTAGCTATTACATATACAGATGATTTCAAAAATAAATTCATGGACGAATATCTTGCAGGTAAACTCCCTAGACAAATCTTTGAGGAGAATGGTTTCGATATTAATATTTTAGGTATTAAACGGATCGAACAATCTGCACATAGGTGGAAAAAGGCTTATGAAAAAGATGGGCTAATCGGACTTTCAGACAGTCGGAAAACAGCCGTCGGCAGGCATTTGAAGCGAGAACTGACTCAAGCAGAAATTATAGAGAGACAGGAAGCAAGAATTAAGTTACTGGAAGGACAAGTGGAACTGCTAAAAAAGCTAGAAACGACAGAAAGGAGGCTGCTAAGCAAAAGTCAAAATCTCGAAACAAATAATATTTTTCAGTTAATTTATGAAACCATAGAACAAAATGAGTTTAAGCGAATGACAAGGTATTTTTGTGAGCTTTTAGGGGTATCTCGTTCTGGATATTATAGTTACCTAAAAGCTGAGGACATCCGTTTTGAAAGAGAACAAAAGGACTTAGAAGTAAAAGAAATAATAATGAAAGCGTTTAATCGTCGTGGCTATAAGAAAGGTTCACGTTCTATCAAAATGATCTTAAACAATGAATATGACCTTAAAATCAGCAGAAAAAAGATACAAAGAATTATGAATAAGTATGGGATCATTTGCCCCCATAGAAAGCCAAATCCATATAAAAAAATAGCAAAAGCAACAAAAGAACACCAGGTTGTTTCAAACAATTTAAACAGAGAGTTTAAACAAGGAATTCCAGGAAAGGTACTATTAACGGATATTACCTACTTGCCATATAACGGTAAAGATATGGCTTATTTGTCTGCCATAAAAGATGCCTCCACCAATGAGCTTTTGGCTTATCATGTTTCAGATCGTATCACTTTAGATATTGCCACAAAAACAATCGATAAACTAATGAAAAATAAGAAAATTAAGTTACATTCGAAGGCATTTATCCATTCGGATCAAGGGAGCCATTACACAAGCCCAAGATATCAGAAATTGTTAAAAAAACACGGGTTAGGACAATCAATGTCTAGAAGGGGAAATTGTTGGGATAATGCCCCGATAGAGTCATTCTTTGGCCACTTAAAGGATGAAGTCGACTATCAATCCTGTAAATCATTAGAGGAACTAAAAGCAAAAATAAATCATTACATGGTTTACTATAACAATTATCGTTATCAATGGAATTTAAAAAAGATGGCCCCTATTCAATATAGGAACCATCTTTTAGCATCTTAACTCTTTTTTTTATATGTCCTTGATATGGGTGCCAGATTATTTGGATACCTCTTTTTTATTGATATATAGGTGTTTTTCTTAAAAATAGCGAGTTTTTGACAAGCTAAATCGTATATAAAAAAGTAACCGTACAGAAGTTTCTGTACCAACAAAAATTAATATACTTTTTTGCTTTCAAATCTAATTCAATTAATAGAATTTAAGTTACATTATTTCTAGGTACCGTTGGCAAGGTGATGGACCTCTCTGTCTTTTTTCGAAAAAGGAAGCGGTTGGAAAAGGAGAAGCCATATACCCTGTGAAAGTTGAGAAGTATTTAAAGCTAAGGGACAAGGATACTTTCTCAGCTGGTCGATAAAAAACTGCTGATTCCCGCATCGAGGATCAAGAGGGTCCACACTTATCGGTTGGGGGATCAGGTTAAAAGCCCCCGATCCGATAAATAGACGGAAAAATTTCGCCTAATTGGTAATATTAATAAAAAAAGCTTAAATAGACGGAGAGATTCCGCCTATTGACTCGAAAAATGCGAAAAGGGGAGATTTTGCTTTGCATAATCGGAAAACCTTCCCTTATATCCCCCGAAACGAGCTCCATTCTACATCTAACCGAAAAATCTCCGCTTCTTTTATTTTACTGGTTACTCAATTAAGAACAAGACATCTTATTTAAAAGGAAATGAGGTTTATCTCAAAAATCCAAAAGAACCTCATTCACGTCATTTACTAACGAGTTCCGTTTCCTATCGCAAACATTAAAAATGTAAGTTAAAATGAGTACCCATTTGTATATTAAATTGACACTCATTTTGTATTGGTATAAAGCCATTTGTTCGGAATAACAATCCATCTTATTTTGTTATAATGGAAATAAAATCTTAACTACTATTAGGAGATAAAATGTTCACGAAAATTAAGGCTTGGGCAAGGAATTTAAAAAAACAGATATTTATGCTCTACTTAGCTTATAAAGATGAAAGAGTGCCTTGGTATGCTAAAGTATTTACCGCTTGTGTGGTCGCATATGCCTTCAGTCCGATTGACTTAATTCCAGATTTCATACCTATTCTAGGCTATTTAGATGATGTAATTCTTCTTCCGTTAGGAATAATGTTTGCATTGAAGATGATACCGAAAGATGTATTATCTGACTGTGAAGTTAAGGCAGAAGAAATGATGAAAAACGGTAAGCCGAAGAATTGGATAGTTGGTTCACTAATAGTTTTGATTTGGAGTTTAATTATCATATGGCTTATTGTAAAGGCTTATCAGTTATTCAACTGATGGGTGCGTTAATTCAACAGGCTAACCAAAAATGGATATTAAAAATGGGCTCAGTTCAAATGAACTGAGCCATTAAATTTTTAATTACAAAAACAGATACAAAAGGCAGTACAAAATTGGTTACATTTTCGATTGCATTTTCGTGTTTTGTGATAGGAACGGAACCCGTTAGTCATTTACGGTGTTTTTTTATATGCGAATTAACTTGTTATTTTCCCAACTATTTTAAATTTTGTACTTCAAATTAGAACCCGTTACTGTTAAAGAGGCTTTTTATGAAAGAATTTCACGAATGTCCTCCTCAGTTAAAAGGGAAGTTTCCTTCTCATCAGAAGAATGAATAATTTCTTCAATCAGATGCCGCTTTTTATCCTGAAGCTCGCTAATCTTCTCTTCAATTGTCCCGCGAGTAACAAGTTTAATCACTTGGACAACATTTTTTTGACCAATCCGATGGGCCCGGTCCGCTGCTTGGTCCTCAACTGCAGGGTTCCACCAAATATCATACAGGATGACGGTATCAGCTCCGGTCAAATTAAGACCTGTCCCGCCGGCTTTCAATGAAATCAAGAAAAAGTCCCGTTCACCTTGATTAAAGCGGCGGCAGATTTCAACTCTTTCTTGAGAGGGAGTTTGACCATCCAGGTAGAAAAAGGGCATTCCCATCATGCTCAAATTTCGCCCTATTAATCCAAGCATTTTAGTAAACTGTGAAAAAATCAGGACCCTGCGTCCGGACATCCTGGACTCTTCCACAATTCTGAGCAGCATGTCCAATTTTGCAGAACTGCCTTTATAACCGTCAACAAACAAGCCTGGATGACAACAAATCTGCCGCAAACGGGTTAAACCGGCGAGAATTTTTATCCGGTTTTTCCTAATCGTCTCCTTATCAAGATGCTTCAAGGTATCCTCCCTTAATTTGGCCAAATAAGCTGCATACAGCTTCTTTTGGTCTGGAAGAAGCTCTGCCATTTCTAGGGATTCGAGCTTTTCAGGAAGCTCAGAAGCTACATCCTCTTTCATCCTCCGCAACAAAAAGGGGCGCACTCTACGAGCGATCTTCTTCTTGGGAAGATGGCTAAATTCTCTTAATCCCTTAAATAATTCAGGAAAGACAACATGAAAAATCGACCACAATTCTTCTGGTGAATTTTCTACCGGTGTGCCGGTGAGGGCGAAGCGATAGTCAGACCTCAGCCTTTTTACACTCCTTGCCGTTTGCGTGATTGGGTTTTTAAAGGCCTGTGCTTCATCAAAAAAGATGGTATGAAAGAATTGTTTCTCATACCATTGAATATCCCGCCGCAGCAGCGGATAAGAGGTGATGACCACATCCATATCCATGGCTTCTCTCTGAATCCTGTACCTATCCCGCTGAGTTCCGTCTACAACAATGGCTTGCAGTTCAGGAGCAAATTTCATTATTTCATTTAACCAGTTGTAGGATAATGAGGAAGGACAAACGATTAGAACCGGCTGTTTTCGATTCCGAATCGAAGTAAGCTCCGATAAAATAAACGTAATACTCTGAAGTGTTTTGCCAAGCCCCATATCATCTGCGAGAATTCCGCCAAAACCATAATGGGCAAGAGTCTTCATCCATCGATAACCGTGTTTTTGATAGTCACGCAGAATAGACTCCAAACACATCGGCACCTCAAAGCTTAAACTGTTGGGAATTCTTAATGTTTCAAGAAACTGTTGAAATGAGTCCTCGAGCATTAATACCTTACTGTCATCTACCGAATCAAACAGGGAGAGCCCCTGCATAATGGAAACCTCAAAGATGTTTTCAATCTCATCTCTCTGGACAGGAAGTTCTTTTAAGAAACGCTGAATTTCTTCAAACTCTCTTGTCTCTAACGAGAGAAGACTGCCGCTTGGCAGACGGTAATATTTACGCTTTTCTTCTAATGCCATTAATACGTCTTTGATTTGCTGCTGAGAAATGCCATCGAGCTCGAATTTAAATTCCAGCCAATTCGTTCGTTCTTTTTTCAAACTTACCCTGAGAGCTGGAGGGGCAGGTCCTCTAAAGATTCGATTTCTTACGGCAGTCGTCGCATAAATTTGTACCTGCTTTTGGAGCTTTGGGACAACATGGTAAAGAAATTCATATTCTAATTCTTCATTGTGTAAAAAATAACCGCTGTCCGTTTTAACAAAGGAACTTTCCTCCATTAATTCTAAAATTTGCGCTTCCTTTTCTTTATCCCTGATAATCCGATCGCCTGCAAAGAAAGTGTTATCTTCCAAAGGATTAATCACGAGATTTTCATAATGAAACTCAAGGCCGGCCAGCAGCCGATTTTTTACCCGGTCTAAGTACAGTTTCGCTGTCAATGGTGTTTTCATAAACTTTCTAGCAAGGGCAGTTGATAACTGGACATGCCCCAATCTTTTCAAACCTGGAACTACCTTTTCGAAAAAGGGTGCAATTTGCTCTTGGTGAATAGAAAGTTGATTGGTTCCTGAAATATCCAGCATCTGTTTAATGTCTTCTAAATGCTGACAATCCTCGGCTTTTAAGTTAATTATTTTACCGGCAGACACTACCGAACTATACGCATTTAAAACAATCATGCGAGACAGCCCTTTTACCTTTAACCAATAGCCAGAAGGTTCAGCCTCCAAAAATTCAAACTGTAAGGGCGGCAGTTCTTCTGTTATTTGTAGAGGATTAAAAGTAAAACCGTCATGTTCCAACTTTACGAGGGGCGCCCTCGTTAACAGAGTTTGCAGCTGCTTCCACGAAGACGGTGGAATCAGCAGCAATTCTGTATTGTGAAATACGGAAGAATCGGCACCGTCATGGATTAGCTGGCTAAGATGCTGAATAACCGAATCTGCCTCTGATTGAAAACAATGAAGACTCGGATCATACAAAAATAGGCTGGAAAGCTGGCATGGATGACCGAATTGGACACCTTCTAGAAAACTCTTGATATCCTGCACTTTAGTCCTTTCAATGAACAGCTCCATTCCAAGTGAAGGCTGTCCTTTATCGTTGAAAGGTTTAATAATAAACTCTAAATCAAGAACTGCTCTATTTTCAAAATGAAGCTGATGACCGCTGGGACGTCTTGGTTTGCTTTGAAAAATATTCAACATCTCTTCAGCCAATCCCCCTTGTTTGACCTCAGCAGATCCGACAGGGTTGGTTCCTTTCAGCTGAAAATCATGAATGGCTAACAAAACGGCAGCAATATGCTGACAATCCTTTTGAAAAGATGCGAGTTTAGGGCAGCTGCATCTAGAAAGAAAATGCTGATCGTTTTCCTTTTCAATCACCACGTAAAAATTCTCGGTTCCGGAGACGGTTGCTTGATACCGCTCAGGTCCATATTGTTCAAACAATACTTTATTAGAGCGAAAAAATGCCTCCCCTCTTTTAAAGGAGACAGTCCCGCACAATTCTTTAATCATTTTTTGATTTATTTTAATACTCAAATCCCTGACTCCTTCCCGAAGACAGTTCTATCTATCTAAGAATTAATCCATTATACCATTTCTAAAAAAGAGAAATAAGAAAAGCACAAGCGCCTTGGTCAGCCCCGATATAGGGCGACTTGTCGACTGGCCAGTGAAAGCAGGGTCAAAGACTAGTTGCCCTTAATGCGTACAGAAAGCGATAGCTTTCTGTAGCCAAGCATAAGACAAGCCGGCCGAAAGGTTGCTTTTTAACCTTTTGGACGGCTTGGCTGTAGACCATCGAGGGGCTAGGCGCTAGAGCTAGACAATTCTCAAAGTCAAAAACTTTTATACTTTCTTATCGCATGAAAAAGCTGCCTTTTTTTGAAAAAGCAGCTTCATACCACTATCTATTTTGAATTAAGCACCCGTTTTCCGATTCGCTCAAACAGCCGTGGAAAAAGAACATAAACAACACTTCCCATGTTCATCCAACGCGGGAGATTAATTTCTCTTGTTTTTGTCAGCATGCTATCGACTACTTTTTGAGCTACATATTCAGGCTGCAGCATGAACTTCTGCACATTTTTCACGTAGGTGCCTTGTTCATCCGCAATATTAAAAAAGTTAGTCGCAATCGGTCCAGGGTTTACCGATGTCACTTGGACATTATAATCATCAAGCTCCATTCTTAGGGCGTTTGTATAGCCGAGAACAGCATGCTTTGAAGCAGAATAAACACTGGACTTTGGCGTCGCCAGCTTTCCTGCCTGGGAGGCAATATTAATAATATGGCCAAATCGGCGTTCTCGCATCTTCGGCAAAACCATGCTGGTGCATGCCATTAAGCCAATGACATTCACATTAAGCATCCCTTTCATTTCGTCCATCGTCGCTTCATGGGCCTCACGGAATACCCCAAACCCTGCATTATTAACGAGAATATCTATATGGCCTATTTTTTCAAATATTTGCTCAAATACAGCTTTAACTTGATCTGTATCTGATACATCTAGCCGAAACACATCCACATGAATGTGATGGTGTTCCTCTAAATTTAATTGAAGCTGCTCGAGTTTATCCACACTTCTTGCCAACAGGACAAGATTAGCGCCACTCTTGGCACAAAGCTTAGCAATTTCTGCGCCAATTCCGCCAGATGCACCTGTAATCACTATATTTTTACCTTTCAATTGTTCCCTCACCATTTTAACACCCCATCAGAGTTACAGCCCTAACTACCTAATCCCTTGCTTGATAGAAAACAGGCTTACTAGTACTACTAATAATTTCCCCGATAGATGATAAATAGTCAAGCTGGGCCACACTTTCCGATATTGTTAACATCAATTCACGCTGATAGACTGTTGGAAAAAGACGTTTACAGATTTCAAAGACCGTAAGCGGTTCTTCCTTTAGCCAGCTATATACTGTCATTGCACGCTCATGCTGCCGGGTAAATCTCTTTTCAATCAATTCGGCTAATTGTGTGACCTCATCCCCATGACCAGTGTAAACACAATGAATTGGGTAGGCTAATAGTTTTTTCATAGAATTATTATGCTGCAGCTGCGGTTTCGGCCTTTCAGTTTCACCAGGCGCAGGGGGCTCCAGTAACGGATTAGGTGAAATATGGGCTAAAATCAAATCACCAGCAATCAGGATTCCATCTTTCTCTCGAAAGAGCGCAATTTGACTTTGGGCATGGCCCGGTGTTTCTATTACCTGCCAGTCACTAAGCCCAATAGGATTCATTCCCTCCACTAAATGCGCTGTCAACGGACGGTTACAGGAATATTTAAAAGTATTTCGCAGCTTAGATAAAAAAGGGAAAAATTCATCTGGTAAACCAAACTCTTTGTATGCTTCTTTAAAAAATTCTTCTTGGAGTTGAAAAAATTCTTCAGTTGGATGGATCCATCGTTCATTTAGGCGGTGGCCGTAGACCTCTAACGTATCCGAAAAAAATTCAAGCATCCCAACATGATCTGGATGATGATGGGTAAGAACAACTTGCTCAATATCCCAGGGACTCAAATCCAATTCAGCAAGCTGCTCTATAAAGGAGTTCCAGCACTCATCTGTTTTTACTCCGGCATCCACTAGTGTTAACCGCTCGCCCTTGATCAAATAGACATTAACATCTCCCACGGGGAACGGTGTTGGCAATGTGATCTTAGCAATTCCATCTTTCCATTGTGTCATTTAACAAAACTCCTTATCTAGGATAAAAAATGTATTTTGAAATAATGAACATTATGTGTCATTTAGATTATAAATTTAAGTTTAGCCATTTTTTTACTTATTGTCATTTTTGAAGCACCTTTATTAGAAAAAGGGAAAAATTCTTATAATTCTCCTTGACAAACAGGCTGTCTTCAAGCATAATCACTTCATTTCAATAGGAGGAGTAACAATGAAAAAGATTGCGATTATAGGTGCTGGATCCATGGCCGAAGCCCTCATCTCAGGCATTATTGAGAATGAACTAATTAATAAGAAACACATTTGGGTGACCAATCATGGAAATAAAAAAAGATTGGAGCTCCTTGAGGAACGATATGGCATCTCTAGTACATATGAGTTGAATACTCTTTTTGAAGGGGCAGATATCGTTATGCTTGCGATGAAGCCAAAGGATGCTGATAGCGCGGTTGACAAAATTCGTGAATATTTAACAGAGAACATGCTTATTGTTTCAGTTTTAGCAGGTGTATCAATGAGTACAATTGAAACCCTAGCAAGAAGACCACTTTCAATTGCCCGGTCGATGCCTAACACATCGGCAGCAGTCGGAAAATCAGCTACTGCTATCGCCGTAAATGAACGGGTAACAGCTGTGCAGTTAGATAACATTAAAAAACTTTTTGAGACGGTAGGTTTAGCGAAGCTGGTTGAGGAAGAGCAGCTCGATGCTGTAACCGGATTATCCGGAAGTGGTCCTGCCTATATTTATTATCTTATCGAGGCAATGGAAAATAGCGCAGAAGAGATTGGCCTCGATAAGCAAATTGCCCAGGAACTGATCGTTCAAACCCTTATAGGTGCTGCCGAAATGGTGAAAAACTCCTCAAAATCGCCTGAACAGCTGCGGCGAGAAGTGACGAGCCCAGGCGGAACAACTGAAGCGGGAATCCATGTTCTAGAGGATTACGGGGTACAGCAAGCATTTATCGCTTGTATTAAGGCTGCTACTGAGCAATCAAAAAAAATGGGGAAAGCATTAAGTTCAGACCTAAATGTAGGAAAATCATTATAAACAGGGATTCAGAATAATAAAAAGCACTAACCGAATTGAGGTAACCCCAAAGTTTAGATTCCAACTCTAACTTTTGGGGTGAAGTACAATTTACGGTTGTGCTTTTTTTACTTAGACGGGATATTAAATTCTTTAAAATCTTCGGCAATGTCCGTCTCCGGAAAAACCTCTCGTGCTTCGCCAACAAGTTCGAGCCATGCCTGCCGGTCATACCGAGAACTAATATGGGTGAGGCATAATCGTTTGCAATCAGCCTGTTTTGCAATTTCTGCTGCCTGTCTTGTTGTTGAATGGAAATAGTCAAATGCAAGCTGCTCCTCCCCTTTTGCAAAAGTGGCTTCATGTACTAAAAAATCAGCATCCTGAGCTAACCACTGCGAATTTTCGCAATACCGGGTATCTCCAAGAATGGTGACAATCCGCCCCTTTTGAGAAGGCCCAAGAAACTTGTCTGGTTCAATGACTCTGCCGTCCTCGAGGGTGACCGATTCACCATTTTTTATTTTTCTAAAAATGGGTCCTGGCTGTACCCCGGCTTCCTTCAATTTGTCTGCAAGCAGTGTACCAGGTCTGTCCCTCTCTACAATCCGATAGCCGTAAGAGGGAATTCCGTGTTCTAATCTCCGTACTTCCACGGTGAACTGCTCATCCTCGAAAATAATCCCTTCGGAAATTTCAACTACAGTTAATGGGTATTTCAAATAAGTTTGACTTAAAGAAAGACTAACCTGAATATACTCTTTAATGCCTTTTGGACCATAGACCGTAACTTCCGTTTCTCCCCCTTGGAAGGAACGGCTGGATAACAACCCCGGAAGCCCATAGATATGATCGCCGTGAAGGTGGGTAATAAATATTTTTTCGATCCGCCGTGGTTTAATCGTAGTATGTAATATTTGATGCTGTGTTGCTTCCCCAGCATCAAACAGCCATACTGCCCCCCGCTCTTCAAGTAATTTGAGGGCAATGGAAGTAACATTTCGTAGTTTTGCCGGCATCCCAGCGCCTGTCCCTAAGAAAAATAAATCCAAATAAAAGCTCCTCTCTTTTCCGTTTTTTCTTATGAATAACTATATCACAAACTCTTTTTTTATGCTCACTCAGGACTAACTTCATTATCCAAATCAAAATATTTTGTTACATGCAATTCAATATATTTGCGAAACCTAAAGAAAACAGATAAATTAAATAAAAGCAAAAAATACATAAATAGGCTATTAGAAAAGAGGTACACAACGTGGAACAAAACATGACTTCGTTAATTATGATATTTGGGGCAACTGGAGATTTAGCAAAACGGAAATTATTCCCATCACTTTACCGTCTATATTCACGGAATAAACTAGACAAATTTGCCGTGATTGGTGTGGCAAGAAGATCACTTTCTAATGATGAGTTTCAGCAATCTGTTAAGGAATCGGTGATATCCGCTTTAGGAAACAAAGAAAACCTAGATGAATTTGTTTCTCATTTCTATTATCAATCACATGATGTTGCCGATTCCAGCTCTTATGTTTCATTAAGAAAATTTGCGGATCAAATTGATGCAAATTATGATTTAGAAGGCAATCGAATTTTTTACTTGGCAATGGCTCCAGAGTTCTTTGGTCCAATTGCCTTGCATTTAAAATCGGATGGCCTTACAGATGTAAAAGGATATAAGCGGCTTGTCATCGAAAAGCCATTTGGACACGACTTGGAATCTGCAAAGGAGTTAAATAAACAGATTAGAAGTGCCTTTTCCGAAAAAGAGGTATACCGGATTGACCACTATCTAGGAAAAGAAATGGTGCGGAACATTGAGGTAATCCGTTTCGCCAACGCTATTTTTGAGCCTCTTTGGAATAACCGATATATTTCCAATATACAAATTACCTCTAGTGAAACACTCGGTGTAGAAGAGCGAGGGCGTTATTATGAGACAAGCGGCGCTCTTCGGGATATGCTGCAAAATCACATGATGCAAATGGTGGCATTGCTTGCGATGGAACCGCCAATTAGTCTGACCACCGACGAAGTAAGATCTGAAAAGGTCAGAGTGTTTAGGTCCCTAAGAACTGTTGAGGGTGAGGAAGTAAAGCAATATTTTGTCCGCGGACAGTATGGTGAGGGAACAATTGAAGATGTTGATGTTCCTAAATACCGCGATGAAGCCATGGTTGATAATGAATCCAATACGGAAACCTTTGTAGCTGGAAAAATTATGATTGATAATTTCCGTTGGGCGGGTGTACCTTTTTATATCCGTACAGGTAAAAGGATGGCCACTAAGTCAACGAAAATTGTTGTCCAATTTAAGGACATTCCGATGAATTTATATTATCAAACAGAAAAAATGTTGAATCCAAACCTGCTTGTCATCCATATTCAGCCTGAAGAAGGAATAACACTGCATCTAAACGCTAAAAAAGCGGGGGGACATCTTGATGCTCAAGAAGTAAAATTAAGCTTTGCCAATACTGGCATTCATGCAATGAATACTCCTGAAGGGTATGAGAAACTCTTATACGATTGTATGAGAGGAGATGCTACCAATTTCACACATTGGGATGAAGTAGCGTACTCTTGGGCTTTTGTAGATAAGATTTCAGCTGATTGGGAAAAAACAAAAGCAGCATTTCCTAATTATGAATCCGGAACGATGGGTCCTAAGGAAGCAGATGAACTTCTCGAAAAGGACGGCTACTTCTGGTGGCCAGTCGCTGATTTAGAAGTAGATATTTGTAAATAGACTACGTAAGCGCCTGTTTTTCGCCCTAGGTACTTAACTGAATCATTCAATTGGCGAAATTAAAAAAAGCTCCCTTTGTCATGTACAAAGTGGAGCTTTTAGTGTTCTTCCTTCTTTTTATCGGGAAAAGAGCGTAAAAAATCTTTATTAAAGCTTGTCTCTGTTCCCACATTTTCAGCCTGTTCATCATTATGGGCGCCGGCAGTTTCAATAATATTTTTCCCATATTTTTCACGCAGGCTGGAAAGGGTTCTTAAGAGCGGCTCTTTTTTAGCATCTTTTTCGTAAGAAAATAAATCAAGCTGTTTATAGGCATGGTCCTGATCTATCAGGTCATTACCAGTTATTCCTAACAAACGAACAGGGTCGCCATTCCAGGCCTTTAAAAACAGCTGCTTAGCATACGTGGAAATATCATCCCTAGATTTAAGCGGGTTCTGCAGCTTCATACTTTTGGTAATCGTCTTTCGATCTTTGTAGCGGATCGTTATCGCCAATGCGGAGGCCATCACGGTTTTACGTCTTAATCTGGTCGAAACGGTTTCGGCTAATCCATCAAGCACTTGAAACAATTCTTGTTGATTGCTAATATCCCTTGGCAATGTGGTAGAATTTCCGATACTTTTAAATTCCGAAACTGATTCAGGATTAACTAGCCTCAAGTCAATTCCATTAGCCCTTTCTTTTAACCTTAACCCATTAATTCCGAGAAGTGATTTTAATTGAACTTCATTTCCCTTAGCTAAATCTCCGATCGTATGGATTCCAATTGTTTGTAATTTTTCAGCAGTCTTCTTCCCAACCCCATGCATTTCATTCGTATTCAAGGGCCACAATACTGTAGGAATATCACGTTTTCGCATGATGGTTATTCCCAGTGGCTTTTTCATATCAGAAGCGGTTTTTGCTAAAAATTTATTCGGTGCAACTCCAATACTACATGGCAGATCTAGCTGCTCTAATATTCTTTTTTGAATACTTTCAGCTATTTCGATTGGACTTCCTAATGAAAAACATTCGGTTATATCCATGTAACCTTCATCGATCGATACAGGTTCAACAAGCTCCGTATATTGTCTAAGTATTTCAAACATCGCGGTCGATGCAGCCCGGTATCGTTCGAAATTTGGTTTCATCACCACAAGCTGTGGACAAAGCCTTTTCGCTTCCCAAAGCGGCATGGTTGTTTTTACACCAAATTTTCTCGCTTCATAACTGCAGGTGACAATAATTCCTCTTCGTTCCTCTACGTTACCGGCAATGGCAAGCGGCTTTCCCTTCAGGTCAGCATCATAGGCCATTTCAACAGAAGCGTAAAAGCTATTCATATCCACATGTAAAATGACTCGTCCATTTTTTGGATACATTTCCTTCATGACGAACACACCCTTAAAACATTTGTTCTGTTTTTTTATTATAGCAAAAAAGGAGGCCGTTGGGCTCTCCTTCAGTTAGCTTGATTACTGATTCGTCACTTCATCGATAATAGCAAGAGTCATTTCTGCAAGCTTATACAATTCTGCAACTGGCATACGTTCATTTGTAGTATGAATTTCTTCATAACCTACCGCCAAATTGACAGTCGGAATATTGAAACCATTAAATACATTGGCATCACTGCCTCCGCCGCTATGCTGAAGTTCACAGCTGCGGCCAATCTTTGCTGCTGCCTTGCGCGCAATTTCTACCACTTGGTCGCCCTCGCCAAATTTGAAACCGGGATACATGACTTCTACATCCACTTCTGCCCTGCCTCCCATTTGTTCTGCAACTGTTTCAAATGCATCCTTCATTTTGTTGACCTGCGCCTGCATCTTTTCAGGAATCAACGACCGAGCCTCTGCTAAAATATCAACGCGATCGCAAACAATATTCGTAGCTTGCCCGCCTTCAAAACGGCCAATATTAGCCGTGGTTTCATGATCGATTCTGCCTAATGGCATTTTCGCAATCGATTTTGCAGCAATGGTAATCGCAGATACTCCCTTTTCAGGTGCGACACCTGCGTGGGCTGTCCTGCCATAAATGACGGCTTTCACCTTTGCTTGCGTTGGTGCAGCAACAACCACGTTACCAACTAAACCATCACTATCAAGAGCATAGCCATATTTTGCTTTTAATAAGGCAGGCTCAATCGCCTTTGCACCTTGTAATCCTGACTCTTCACCGACTGAGATGATAAATTGAATTAGACCATGTTGAATGCCTTGTTCTTTTATAAGACGTATGGTTTCAAGCATCACAGCAATCCCCGTTTTATCATCCGCACCAAGAATCGTCGTTCCATCTGTAACAACATAACCATCCTTTATAGACGGTTTAACACCCTTACCAGGTGTAACAGTATCCATATGACAGGAGAAATAAATAGGGTCTACTCCTTCTTTTACAGCAGGCAGTGTACAAATTAAGTTACCAGCTCCATGTCCCGTAATAGCCTTTGTATCATCCTCAAAAACATCGAGGCCTAATTCAGTAAACTTTTGCTTCAACACTTTCGCAATTTCAGTCTCAAATTTTGTTTCTGAATCAATTTGGACAAGTTCTAAAAATTCATTTAAAAGACGTTCCTGATTAACCATATACGCCCCTCCAATTATGTATATTAACTAGCTAGAGCCCTATTCAAGCAGCCTCTGCTTTTCCTATATCAGTATACCTCTTTATTTGTCATATCATCAAATCAAAGAGATAAGCGTTAAATTAGAGAGGGATATTTCCATGCTTTTTGGCTGGTCGAGACTCTTTTTTCGTTTTTAGCATATCCAATGCTTGAATTAATTTTAATCTGGTATTACGCGGGTCAATCACATCATCGACCATACCTCTGCTTGCGGCTACATACGGGTTTGCGAATTTTTCGCGATATTCTTCAATTTTTTGCTGCCTGATAAGCTCTGGATTTTGACTACTGTTGATTTCCTTTGCAAATATAATATTGGCTGCCCCTTGTGGACCCATTACTGCAATTTCTGCATTTGGCCAAGCAAATACTAAGTCAGCGCCGATCGACTTACTATTTAATGCTACATATGCACCGCCATAAGCTTTTCTTAGAATGACCGTCAATTTAGGAACCGTTGCCTCGGAATACGCGAATAAAATTTTTGCCCCATGGCGGATGATTCCTCCGTGTTCCTGTTTGACCCCCGGAAAGAAACCGGTTACATCCTCAAATGTAATAATTGGGATATTAAAGGAATCACAGGTCCTGATAAACCTTGCCGCTTTATCCGAGGAATCAATATCCAGACCCCCGGCCATTACTTTTGGCTGATTACAGACAAGCCCGACTGTTTCACCCTTAATCCGAGCAAAGCCGACGACAATATTTTTTGCAAAGTTTTGATGTAACTCCATAAACGAGCTTTCATCGACTACTTGTTCAATTACCTTTCTAACATCATAGGGGCGGACAGCATCGAACGGGACAACATCCATTAAATCAGGACGATAATCATTCTCCGCCTCCACCTCTAATACCGGCGGCTTTTCTCCATTATTCTGTGGCAGATAACTTAAGAGTCTACGGACATCTTGCAAAGCCTCTGCTTCTGTAGCGGCTTGAAAATGGGCGTTTCCACTAATAGAATTATGAACATTTGCCCCGCCTAGATCCTCTGGGGAAATCTTTTCACCGGTTACGGTTTCAATTACCTTTGGACCTGTAATAAACATTTGACTAGTTTTCTCAACCATAAAAACAAAATCAGTAATAGCTGGTGAATAAACGGCACCGCCTGCGCAAGGGCCCATGATGACTGAGATTTGCGGAATGACTCCGGAATAAATGGCATTCCGATAAAAAATATGTCCGTACCCATCAAGCGATACTACCCCTTCTTGTATGCGTGCTCCGCCGGAATCATTTAAGCCAACAAAGGGTGTCCCGTTTTTGGCTGCTAAATCCATAACTGCAGCAATTTTTTTAGCATGCATTTCCCCTAATGCACCGCCGAAAACAGTAAAGTCCTGAGAAAATAAATAAATGGGCCTGCCATTTACTTTTCCAAATCCTGTCACCACCCCATCGCCTGGACCTTTTTGTTCATCCAAGCCAAAATCGTTGGTCCGGTGTTCAATAAAAGGATTTAATTCGATAAAACTGTCTTTGTCTACTAACAGGTCAATTCTTTCGCGCGCTGTCAATTTTCCTTTTTCATGCTGCTTATCAATTCGCTCATCCCCGCCGCCAAGCTCTACCTCTCTTCGCTTATCATACAATTCATTTATTTTTTCATAAATATCTATCATTACCCCTTCATCCCCTTTTTCTCGCAAAGCTCAAATAGCACACCAGTGGTTGATTTTGGG
>NZ_JBALPZ010000032.1:33348-33985 GCF_036965645.1 Neobacillus drentensis | reverse complement strand
GATTTTGGGTGCATGAAAGCGATTTGTGCCCCTCCTGCCCCTAGTCTGGGCTGGTCATCAATCATTCGAATCCCCTGATCCTTCATTTCGGCTATCCTATCTTCAATTGATGTCACCCCAAGGGCCACATGGTGAATTCCTTCACCGCGTTTAGCAATAAATCCTGCGATTGGACTTTCCTCTGATGTAGGTTCTAGAAGTTCTATTTTGGTCTCTCCTGCTTTCAGAAAAGCCACTTTAACCATTTGGCTGTCAACCTCTTCAATTCCCAATAAAGAAAGCTTTAACACATCCGTATAAAATGGCAGCGTACTTTCAAGTGACTTTACAGCTATTCCAATATGGTCGATTTTTTTAATCATGTTTTTCCCCTCTGTTCCAAAATTAAAATAAATCAGACAATTACCATATTCGTTAAATAATTCATAAATCCTTCCTATTTTGCTTAGTAGTTCCGTTGTTCATTTGGGCTTTTCCTAGTAAAATAAGATTAAAGCATATAGAAGTAGAGGGAGGTACTGAAAAATTGTCTAAAAAGAAAACCAGAAAAATTATTGTCTATCTCATGCTTTTTGCCATGTTGGCCTCAACCCTACTATTAGGTATTGCCAGTTATTTATCATAAGAAAAGCGGAAG
>NZ_JBALPZ010000032.1:0-33298 GCF_036965645.1 Neobacillus drentensis | reverse complement strand
AAAAACTTTTATACTTACTCAACTCATAAAAAAATAAAGGGACTGTTCGAAATTGAACAGTCCCTTCTCTTATTTTATTGCTCCATTTTCTTTTGCTAAAACTTCATAAGATTTATTTGAGGAAATAACCAATATTTTTGTTCCAAGTGGGATTAAGGGAAAAATTGAGGTTACTACCTCATTTTGGGTACGGATACACCCTTGGGAAACATATTTACCGATGGAGGCTGGTTGATTCGTGCCATGAATGCCATATATACGGCCATCTGTTCCTTTTGCATCAAAGCCTATCCATCTAGATCCGAGTGGATTCTTGGGGTCACCACCAGGAATATTATTCTTACGAAAATATGGATCTTTTGCCTTCACCGTAATCGTAAAAAGGCCCTCCGGCGTTAATTCTTGAGTTTTACCGGTACCAACACTAACAATAGTTTGAACTTTGTTATCATCAATGAGCGCAAGTTCATTTTTTGTTTTATTGACAATAACAAAGGGATCACCTGGTACAGGATTCTGCCCTAATGGCCAAAGAGGTGATAGAAAAAAAGTCATGAGGAGCGGCGTTAATAATTTAATCAATCCAACTACCTGCCTTTTTTTTCCTAGTTTACCTCTACCTGCTTCTTTTCATGCACGTTTATTTTTTTACCATAAAAGGAGCTTTTGATAATAAGATATTCATTCATTTCATTGACTAATTGAAGCAGTCCTGCCCGAACTTCAAATTCCTCTCTGGTTTTAGGCAGTTCCATTTCTTCGAAAAATTTTTTCATTTCTCTTAATTTATCTAAATAGATATGGGCTGTGTTGCCAGGATGGATATTTTCTGACAGTTCCTCAAGAAATGAAGCTACCATCTTACCCTGCTCCACCGTCCTAGTAAGGGAAGTGACAATCGGTAAAACGCGTTCCATAATCTCAAATTGCTTTTCTCTCATACTAAAGTATTGAAAAAAAAGGTTTTCTTCACGAAGTATACGATTTTCAACATCTCTTAGCGCAATCATCTTTGCCTCATCAAGTAACTTGGCACTTTCAGTAATTTCTTTTCCGTCCCAGATACTTTCGCCTGTTCTTAAATAAATTACCATCTCACAAAAAATAACCTTAAAATTCTCTTCAATTTTCACTTGATAGTCTCTTAACTTTTTATCAACACTAGGCATGTAAAGGTTAATCAGTAAAGCGACACCGATACCAATAGTTATTACCCCTAACTCGTTAAAGAAAATGGCCCATGAAATATGGCGAGCCATAAAAATATGTAAAATAATGACACTGCTGGTTACAATTCCGTCTGGTGCCTTCAACATAACAATAATCGGAATAAAGAAGAACAGCAATATCCCAATAACAATCGGATGATAAGCAATTCCCTCGAAAAAAATTGCCGAAAAAGGCATTGCTAATACACATGCTAAAAAACGATCCCACGCAGTACGCAGTGACCTTCTTTTGGTGACTTGGATACATAAAATGGTTAAAATCCCTGCTGACGCGAAGTTGTTTAATCCCAGCTGCTGTGCAATTAAGATTGAAAAAGCTGTTCCTACTGCAGTTTTAATAGTCCGATAACCAATGCGAAATTTCATAAATTATCTCCTAGATTAGAATAAGAAAAGCGGAAGCGCCTTGGTCAGCCCCGACAAGCACAAGACAAGCCGGCCGGAAGGTTGCCTTTTAACCTTTTGGACGGATTGTCTTGTGACCTCGAGGGGCTAGGTGCTGGAGCTAGACAATTCTCAAAGTCAAAAACTTTTATAATTTCTTATACAAATAAAAAGATGATCATAAAGACCATCTTTAGCATATCCCTATTAAAACATGTTTTTCAAGAAAAACAGCTTTTAAAAAATCGATGTAAGGTTAACTTTTTACAATACTTTCTCTAAAAAGTCCTTTGCTCTGCTTGTACGAGGATTATTAAAAAATTCATTCGGTGCGCCTTCTTCTAATAATTTCCCTTCATCCAGGAAGATAATACGGTCAGAAACCTCACGAGCAAACCCCATTTCATGTGTGACGATGGCCATCGTCATTCCTGATTGGGCCAGGTCTTTCATAACGTTTAATACTTCCTTTACCATTTCTGGGTCAAGCGCTGATGTAGGCTCATCAAATAACATTAACTTGGGTTCCATTGCAAGAGCACGTGCGATGGCTACACGCTGCTTCTGACCACCTGACAGGTTATTTGGATAAGCAGCTTCTTTTTCAGTAAGACCCACTCTAGCAAGCAATTCCCGAGCTTTTGCTTCAGCCGTTTCACGAGATTCCCCTTTAACTTTCATCGGAGCATACGTTAAGTTTTCCAAAACTGTCATATGTGGGAATAAATAAAAGTGCTGAAAAACCATTCCGATTTGTTCTCGAACTTTCATTATATTCGTTTTTTTATCGGTGATCTCTTGATTATTAATCCATACTTGTCCTTTTGTTGGAATCTCCAACAAATTTAAACACCGAAGAAAGGTTGATTTACCAGATCCTGATGGCCCAATAATGGAAACAACTTCGCCGCTATTTATACTAGTAGAAATATTTTTCAAGACTTCGTTTTCTCCGAATTGTTTATAGAGGTTTTCAACTTTAATCACTGAATTTCATCCTCCTTTCAACCCATTTACCAGCCAGTGTAAGTACCATTACTAAAATCCAATAAATTAATCCAACAAATATAAGTGGTTCAAAATTCCGGTAAGTATCGGCTCCCACCACTTGCGCACGGCGCATCAAATCTAAATATCCAATCGTCGATACAAGTGCCGATTCTTTCGTTAGGGTAATAAATTCGTTCATAAGAGCTGGTAAAATATTTTTTAATGCTTGAGGCAATATAAGGTCCTTCATCATAAGACGATAAGGAACTCCCAGTGCTTGAGCTGCTTCAGTTTGACCTTTATCAACTGCTTGAATTCCTGCCCTGATGATTTCTGAGACATAGGCTGATGAATTCAAACCAAAAGCTAAAATGGAAGATAAAAATGGTGATATGTCATAACCTGTTAATTGCGGAATCGCAAAATAGATTAGCATTAATTGCAAAATTAATGGTGTACCACGAAAAATAGATGTATAAACGTCACCAAACCAATTTAAAGCCTTTATTCGTGAAATTTTAAATAACGCTAGAACTGTACCTAGGATAAAACCTAAAATAATGGAAATAATAACAAATTTTAATGTAACCCATATTCCTTTTAAAATAAAAGGAATATAAGGCACAATTTGGCTAAAATCCAAATTCATGCCTTACACCTCACTTCAATATATTCTTTACCTTCATCAAATCAACCTAATGACTTGGTCTTTACTAATTATTGTTGATTCTTTAACCATTTATCCTTTAATTCTTGAAGTTTTCCGTTCTCTTCAAGTTTTTTAAGTGCTTTATTCACATCACCAACTAAGTTACTGCCTTTTGGAAAAGCTACAGCCATCCCTGGAGAACTAGATGTTGGATCATCAAAACCAGCTAAGCCCTGTTCTTTCATGTATCCTGTAGCAACTGATTTATCTAAATATGCTACTTGAACACGACCCGTTACTAGCTCTTGAATCAAAGTTGTTGAATTATCTAAAGGTTTAAGCGTAAAATCAACTTTCTTTTGAAGTGTTTTGGCTCCTTCTTCCTGAATAGTTCCTAACTGTACTGCAACGGTTTTTCCTTTTAGATCATCAATTGTTTTAATTGAAGAACCTTTTTTCGTTAAGAACATTTCACCAGAATGGTTATAAGCTGTAGAAAAATCAACATTTTGTTTACGTTTTTCAGTCGCCGACATACCTGCAAGTACCATATCTACCCGCTTTGCTTGTAATGCACCGACTAAACCATCGAACTTCATATCTTTTATTTCAAGTTTATAACCTAATTCATCTGCAATGGCATTAGCAAGATCAATATCAAATCCAACAACCTTTCCTGATGGATCTCTTGATTCAAATGGTGCAAAATCAGCTGATGTTGCCATTGTTAATACTTTCTTGTCTGCTGTTTTTTCTCCAGTTGCCCCGTCCTTATTACTCTGACCGCAAGCAGCCATAACAACTAAAGTAAGAATTAATGTTAAAAATAGTATCGTTCTTTTCATAGTGGAACCCCCTGTGTTATATAAATATTTTGTTATTTAAATTTGGATTTTTATTCAACAAAGTGAATAATAACACATCATTCTTATTTTGAAAAGATGTTTTTCTAATATAAAAATATTCTAAAAATTCGGTGTGCCGAGATGATTTTATCCACCAAAAAAGCACCTCATAAAAAAGAGGTACTTCAAAGGCCAGTTTACGATTATTTATGCCTGACGAAATTCATTTTTTACTTTTTCAAGTACTTCTTTATTTGTGATTAAATCATATCCCGTAAGCGCAAGTGCCAAAGCACCTCTGGCAAGAATTTTGTGGGAGTTGTCAGTGATTGTTAAGTTGGCAAATTCCCTTGTATGTGCAATGAGCCCAGGCGAATCAAGACCAATATAGGGATGAATGGCTGGAACGACGTGACTAACATTTCCCATATCAATAGAACCATAAGATTCCTTCGCTTTCTTCACACGCTTAACACCCGTTGTTAATAGATTGCTTGTAAATAATTCGGATAAGGTTTGGTTCGTAACCATATTGTCGTAGCTCAGCTCATAGTTTTCAATGTGAAGATCTGCACCTGTCATTGAAGATGCACCCTCTGCAATATTAATTACCTTTTTAACAACCTCATTTAGGTAGTTTCGGTCTTTTGCTCGAACATAAAATTGAGCGATTGCTTTGTCTGGAACTATGTTGGCAGCTACACCGCCTTCTTTAATAATCCCATGGATTCTAACATCTGAAGTGACGTGTTGACGCAGAGCATTGATCCCGTTAAACAATTGAATAACGGCATCCAATGCATTAATTCCCTTTTCTGGTGATGCCGCAGCATGACTCGTTCTGCCACGGAAGTCGAATTGAATAGCGTCCATTGCTAATGAATCACCACTCTCATAGGATTCATCGGCAGGGTGCAAAATCATCGCTGCATCAATGTCGTCAAATACTCCTTGTTCCGCCATCGGTACTTTAGCGCCATTTGTTTCCTCTGCAGGTGTACCTAATACAATCACACGGCCGCCAATTTCATCTACGACTTTACTTAAGATAACTCCTGCGCCAGCACTCATCGTTCCAATCATATTATGACCGCACCCATGTCCAACCTCCGGCAAGGCATCATATTCAGACAAATAGGCAATGGTAGGTCCATCCTTCTTACTATCATAAACTGCTTTAAAGGCAGTAGGACGGCCAACGATACCTTTTTCGACTGAAAATTGATGTTGCTCAAGGAATTCTACTAATAGTTTCATAGATTCAAATTCTTCATCACCCAGCTCTGGATGATCATACAAGATATCATTCATCTCCCATAATCTATTCTGTATAGCTTCTAAATTATTTTTCAATAATTCCTTCATATCAAAACACCTCTGATTTTATGATTAAAATTACAAAATAATTAATAAATATACACTAAAAATGGTAATTAGACAATAAAAAAAGGTCAAATCTTTTCACGACTTGACCTAAATTTATTTATTTCTTATACTTCTTCACAATACTGATCAAATTCATTTTGAAGCTTCGCCACTACTGTAGCAGGGTCAAAGCCCTCAATTTGATGACGTTCAATCATAGTCAGGATTTTTCCGTCTTTTAACAAAGCAAAAGAGGGGGAGGAAGGTGGATAACCTGTGAAATAGCTTCTTGCTGTTTCGGTTGCCTCCTTATCCTGCCCAGCAAATACCGTTACTAAATGGTCAGGACGCTTATCATTGTGAAGGGAGTGTGCGGCTGCCGGGCGTGCAATACCACCTGCACATCCACAAACCGAGTTAATCATTACTAATGTAGTTCCTCTTTGAGCAAAAGCTTCTTCTACTTCTGCAGGGGTTTTTAGTTCTTTATACCCAGAGGACGTGATCTCTTCACGCGCCTGCTTAACTACATCATTCATGAAAAAGTTAAAATTCATACTCATAAAAACAACTCCTTTTTTCCGTATATCATTATCATAACAGCTCAATTGTGTTTTTTCCAAATGAAATGAAATCTGCTGGGCAAATATAGATACATTGATTTCTTCCAGACCTGCAGCGGAATAGTTTGACTAAGTAAAGTTAACTTTTTGTTTCTGATAAAAAGGTTTCAAATAATGTCTCTACGGCTGCTGCGACAGTCTTTTCTCCAGAAATCACCTCATTCTCAAGTTTGGGCAAAGTGCTTTTAACCCCCTTGTGATGATAAAACAGAAATTGAAGCTGGTCCGTTATCATGGAGTAAAACCATTCCCTAGCTTGTATTCTTCTTCTTTCCCCAAAAACCCCGGAGGATTTTCCGGTTTCCACAAAGGATTGAATAACACCCCATAAGTCACGAATGCCCTCCAGTGTTGTCGAAGAGCATGTATAGGCCTTTGTAACCCACCCCTTTGTAGCTGGCTGAAGGAAGTGAAGAATTCGATTATACTCTTGCATCGTCTGAACGGCTTTTTTCTTATTTGCCCCATCGGCTTTATGAACAAGGATGACATCGGCTAGTTCCATAATCCCCTTTTTCATTCCTTGGAGTTCATCTCCTGCCCCTGTCAGAACAAGCAGAATGAAAAGATCAACCATATCTCTAATAATCACTTCACTTTGGCCTACACCAACGGTTTCAATTAAAATAATTTCAAATCCGGCCGACTCACAAATTAACATTGATTCTCTTGTTTTTCTGTGCACACCGCCTAGTTTTCCTCCCGTTGGCGACGGGCGAATAAAGGCGTTCTCATTTCTTGATAACTGCTCCATTCTAGTCTTGTCACCCAGAATACTTCCGCCCGAGATACTTGAACTTGGATCAATAGCCAATACTGCAACCCGATACCCTAGATTGCACAAATATAGACCAAAGGCCTCAATAAAGGTACTCTTGCCTGCGCCAGGTACACCCGTTATTCCGATACGAATCGATTTACCAGTCTTGGGCAGGAGCATCTTCAACAGCTGCTGAGCTTTTTGAAAATGCTGTTCAGCATTACTTTCTACAAGCGTAATCGCTCGGGCAAGCAGACTTCTTTCACCCTTCAGCACCCCGTCATAAAGTACATCAATGGAAGGCTCTGTGGAATTTCGTTTTTGAAAGCGTACATTTTTTTCAGTAGAAACTGTTTGACCTTCTAGCTCTTTGCCTCGTCGCACAATACTTAAACAGCTGTCAGGATTATTAGAGTCACTCCACTCCGATCTATGATCCTTTTCCATTTATTGAGACACTTCCTCATAACCGAGTTTCATATATATCTCCCTAATCACTTTTTGAGCCGCAACAGGAATGACGGTCCCCGGTCCAAAAATGGCCGCTGCACCATGGTCATATAAAAATTGATAATCTTGGGCTGGAATGACACCGCCAACGACAACTAAAATATCCTCTCTTCCTTTTTTCTTCAATTCGTCCACCAGTTGAGGCAGCAATGTTTTATGACCTGCTGCAAGCGAGCTCATGCCGACTACATGAACATCATTTTCAACCGCTTGAAGGGCCGTTTCTTCCGGCGTTTGAAACAGCGGACTAATGTCTACGTCAAAGCCTAAATCCGCGAAAGCAGTGGCGATTACCTTTGCCCCCCGATCATGACCATCCTGACCCATCTTTGCAATAAGGATTCTTGGGCGTCTCCCCTCATTCTCAAGGAATTCATCGGTCATTTTCTTGACTTCACTGATTTCTTCCTCATTGCTAAAGGCTTTACTATACACACCGCTAATTGAACGAATGACAGCTTTATGCCTTTTAGCCACTCGCTCAATAGCGTCAGATATTTCACCAAGTGTTGCTCTCACTCTGGCAGCTCTAACAGCAAGTTCTAATAGATTTTGCTCCCCTGTTTCAACAGCAGCTGTTAATGCGGTAAGTGCTGCTTCTACTTTTTGATTATCTCGTGCTGCTTTTAAAGTAGTTAATTTCTCAATTTGCTTTAAACGAACAGCGGTATTATCGATATCTAAGATATCAATCGCTTCTTCCTTTTCAGGCCTGTACCGGTTCACCCCTATTATAGTTTCTTTACCAGAATCGATTTGGGCCTGCCTTCTTGCTGCTGCTTCTTCAATTCTCATTTTTGGAAGACCTGTTTCAATGGCCTTAGCCATTCCGCCTAGCCCCTCAATTTCTTCAATGTGTGTCCATGCCCTTTTAACTAAATCATCTGTCAGCTTTTCTACATAATAAGAGCCTCCCCAAGGATCAATTACATGGGTAATCCCTGTTTCTTCCTGTAAAAACAATTGAGTGTTTCGCGCAATACGGGCTGAGAAATCTGTTGGTAAGGCTATTGCCTCATCTAAGGCGTTCGTATGCAATGATTGGGTATGACCCATTGCTGCAGCATGTGCTTCAATAAGTGTTCGCGTAACATTATTAAATGGATCCTGTTCGGTTAAACTCCACCCTGACGTTTGTGAATGAGTCCGTAATGCTAACGATTTTTCATTTTTCGGATCAAAGGACTTCATCATTTTGGCCCAAATGAATCTTGCTGCCCGCATTTTGGCAATTTCCATGAAGTAATTCATCCCAATTGCCCAGAAAAAGGACAGTCTAGGTGCGAATGAATCGACCTCAATGCCAGCTTTAAGTCCTGTCCGCACATACTCTAAACCATCTGCCAGTGTGTAAGCTAATTCTAAATCAGCCGGAGCTCCCGCTTCTTGCATATGATAGCCGGAAATACTAATACTGTTAAACTTTGGCATGTATTTGGACGTATATTCAAAAATATCTGCAATAATCTTCATCGACATTTCAGGAGGGTAAATATACGTATTACGAACCATATATTCTTTTAATATATCGTTTTGGATGGTTCCCGAAAGCTTTTCTTGGCTGACTCCCTGTTCCTCTGCCGTTACGATAAAGAAAGCTAAAATCGGCAAGACCGCACCGTTCATTGTCATCGATACCGACATTTGATCCAAAGGGATACCAGCAAAGAGGGTCTTCATATCTAGTATGGAGTCTATCGCAACTCCCGCTTTCCCAACATCCCCAACTACACGAGGATGATCGGAATCATAACCGCGGTGGGTAGCTAAATCAAAGGCTACTGATAAACCCTTTTGTCCCATTGCAAGATTTCGGCGGTAAAAGGCATTACTTTCTTCAGCGGTTGAAAAGCCTGCATACTGCCTGACCGTCCAGGGCCGATTCACATACATGGTCGGATACGGTCCTCTTGTATAAGGAGGCAATCCGGGAAGGTCATCAATATGCTCTAAACCTGCACGATCCTCTTTTGTATAAATAGGCTTAAGGTATATTTGCTCATTCGTTTCAAACAGTAAATCTTCAAAGGAAGAAGAAATTTCATGATTGACTTTTTTTTCCCACTCTTTTTTTGAGATGAATTTTTGGTCAGCGAACAATGGAATACTTTGAAAATCAGGCTTTTGTTTCTTCAACCGCGTTCACCTCCATATCAGTAAGGATGTCTGATAATGTTTCATAACAATTAGTCCCTGCATGAATGAACTGCTTAATCCCCACACTTTGCCACTCAGGTTGTTTTTCTAATTCAGGGAGCCCAGCTAAGTAAAATATACGTTTAGGAAATGTAGATTTTAAAGCTGTGAGAATGTTCTTCCCTGCTAACTCGTACTGTTCATTTGATCCACATAGGCAGAAATAGGAAGTTGGTGTATCTAAGATAAATTGTTTTGCATCTTCTAATGTTAAGATTGGGCTGCTATCCACTACTTTCAAACCACCAGCCTCCATAAAACCCTTCATAAAATCGAGCCTTGGTTTATGCTGCTTTATTTCGCCAAGACAGATCATCCCTACGGATGGAATGGTGCCTATTTTTCCTTCAAGCTGCTTTGCCATTCTTCGCAATTTTTCAAATGGCTCCGAAAGTCTACGTGCAGGGATGGCTTCTATTTTGCTTACGGAATAGGTTCCATTTGTCAATAATCCGTTCTTGTTCCTTTGCTTGGGATAAGGCTCCGGTTCATTTATATCGGCATAAACATTGGTTCCAATCATGCTTTGCTTCCTTGTTTGAATATCCAGATTTCTTTTTACATAAGTAGTGTTTATTTCCTGTTGAAGCCAATTTGATGTTAAAACATTCAATATACCGCCCTGTTTTTCTATTTGCTGAAAGAACTCCCAGGCTTTTTCAGCGAGTTGATTTGTTAATTCTTCCACATACCAAGAGCCGCCGGCTGGATCAATGACTTTGTCCAGTTGTGCCTCTTGTTTCAAGAGTAGTTGAATATTTCTAGCGATTCTTTCTGCAAATGGTGTAGTAACTGTAAGAAGACTATCAAAAGGAGTAACTTGTAAAAATTGAACCCCTCCGATGATGGCAGCAAAAGCTTCATTTCCTGCCCGAAGAAGATTGACATGGGGGTCATATAAAGATTTTGTAAAAGTAGAGGTTTCGGCAGAAATGATCATCCCCCGGGCATCATCTTTGATACTGTATAGTTCAGTTATTCGATTCCAGAGTATTCTTGCTGCGCGAAGTTTAGCAATTTCCATGAAAAAGTTATTACCAATAGAGAATTGAAAGACCATTTTTTTTACGATTAGATTAAGGTCCAGTTCACCATCCTGGAGGATATCAAGATAATGTATCCCTTCAGCAATAGCAATTCCCAACTCTTGCACAGCATTTGCTCCGCCATTATGATAAGGGATTGTATCGATTAGAATGGTGCTAAGATTTGAAAACTTTTTACTAAATTTGGTTATATTTCGTTTCCACTCCTCAATAAACTCCTGTGAAAAAGCTCCTTCCTCGGCAAATAGGGAAATCGGGTCCGAACCCACATAACCCGTAACTTTATCAGACCGGTTTTCGTCATCCGCCATTTTAGCTAATACATTTAGAATCTCTGAATACCATCCCTTTGTATTAAGCACTAATGGATATTGATGATAGAGCCCTTTTAAAACACTCGAAAGACTGTCATTTGTTTCAATTAACTCTTCCGATACGCTAAAGGAAATAGCAGTTTGCCCCTTTTCAAGCGCTGCATGAAGTTTCTCTTTCAATTCTCCAGGTGATTGGTAAGATAACGGCTGTGCCACCTTCCACTTATTTGTGAGATAACCAAGCGGATAAATTCCTCGTCGATAATCGGATCCTCCTGAATAATCCGGAACGGGAAACTCATCCTTCTTTGTGTAAAGCGGTTTCAAAAAAATATTTTCATATGTATGCCAATGTAAGGATTCAAGCTTTTTTCCTTTTAGAGAGGCCTCCGCTTTAACCTGCCAATCATCGATTGTTTTCCTTAAAAAAGATTGATTTTTTATATTTTCCAACTCCATCTCCCCTTTCCTCCGAATTGAAGTAAAAATTCAATTAATTCTACTTATTTCTATTTTATGGTACAAACAGAATTCAAGCAATGAAAACCATTCTAAAAAGAGGTTAATGAATTCCCTGGGTTTTCCATTGTTTGCAGATTTAGACACTCGAATCACAAATTATAAAAATACTATCGTTTGATGGGGGCAAATAATAAAAACCGCTGCCCGTCTGGCAGCGGTAATTTATCACTAATAAATCGTTGTGGTTGATTTTGATGTATTTTCAAGAATTTCTTTCACTCGTTGTAAGAAACGGCCACAAACTAGTCCGTCCAATACCCTGTGGTCCAGTGACATACATAGATTCACCATATCACGGACAGCAATCATGTTGTTATTCATGACAACTGGCCGTTTAACAATCGACTCCACTTGAAGGATGGCCGCTTGAGGGTAATTAATGATTCCCATCGATTGGACAGAACCAAATGAACCTGTGTTGTTTACCGTGAAGGTGCCGCCTTGCATATCGTCTGATTTTAATTTGCCTGTTCTAACTCTAACTGCTAACTCAGAGATTTCTCGGGCAATTCCCTTAATGGTCTTTTCATCTGCATTTTTTATGACTGGAACGTAAAGGGCATCCTCAGTGGCTACAGCAATAGAAATATTGATGTCTTTCTTTTGAATAATTTTATCCCCCGCCCACATCGAATTAATTTGCGGGAATTCTTTTAAGGCTTGGGCAACAGCTTTTACAAAAAAGGCGAAGAAAGTTAAATTGAAACCCTCTTTCTTCTTAAATTCGTCTTTTAAACCATTACGATATTCCACAAGATTGGTTGCATCTACTTCAATCATAGTCCAAGCGTGCGGTGCCTCATGTTTGCTGCGAAGCATATTAGCTGCGATCGCTTTACGCACCCCCGTTACAGGGATTTCTATGTCTCCTATTGCCACAGGAACCGCAGCTTGTTCGGCAGCTGGAGACGAAACTGCTGCCTGCTGACGAGGGACTGTTGGTGCAGCTTTTTCTGTAACCTCTGCCAATGATACTGTCTCATTTACTTTATCCACCTTTGGAGCAGCGGTTGGAATGTTACCAGATTCAATTATTTTCAGTAAATCCTTCCTGGTAATCCTTCCTCCCGCACCGGTGCCTGTCACTTTCGTTAAATCAATATTATGTTGTTGAGATATTTTTAAAACAGCAGGTGAATACCGTGCTTTATTTTCTTGGCCCGCTTCAGGTACCGATTCAGGACTTGTTGCTACTGCTGAATTTGAATTCACCGCTGCTGAAGGGTCCTGCAAGCCGCTATCTTCCATTTCAATTGTACAGATAACTTCCCCTACCGCCAAAGTCTCACCTTCTTCAGCAATCAGCTCTTTAATCACGCCAGCAAATGAGGATGGGACTTCTGCATTTACTTTATCGGTCATCACCTCGGCTAAAGGATCGTATTTATTTACCTTATCACCTACCGATACTAACCACTTGCTTATAGTACCTTCGGTTACACTTTCCCCTAATTGAGGCATTCTAATTTGTTCAGTTGACACTAGTTCCACACCTCCTTAATATTCCGCGAGCTCGCGCATGGCTTTTTCGACTTTATCCGGGTTAATCATAAAGAATTTCTCCATGGTGGGAGAATATGGCATAGCCGGGATATCCGGTCCAGCAAGCCGCATAATAGGAGCATCTAAATCAAATAAGCAATGTTCCGCAATAATGGCTGAAACTTCACTTATTATGCTTCCTTCCTTATTGTCTTCTGTTATAAGCAGAACCTTGCCCGTTTTAGAAGCTGCCTCTATAATCGCCTGTTTATCAAGCGGATAGACAGTCCGTAAATCAAGGATATGTGCAGAAATTCCATCCTGGGCTAATTTTTCTGCCGCTTGAAGGGCAAAATGAACACATAGGCCATAAGTAATAACGGTAATATCTTCGCCTTCACGTTTTATATCTGCCTTCCCAATTGGCAATGTATAATCATCCGCAGGGACCTCGCCTTTGATTAAGCGATATGCCCGTTTATGTTCGAAAAATAGAACCGGGTCATTGTCACGAATCGCTGCTTTTAATAATCCTTTTGCGTCGTACGGAGTGGAAGGCATGACAATTTTCAAACCTGGCTGATTGGCAAAAACCGCTTCGACCGATTGGGAATGATAGAGTGCTCCATGTACTCCGCCGCCGTAAGGGGCACGTATCACAATTGGACAGCTCCAATCATTATTAGAACGATAGCGAATTTTTGCAGCTTCAGAAATAATTTGGTTTACAGCTGGCATAATAAAATCAGCAAATTGCATCTCTGCGATTGGACGCATCCCGTACATTGCTGCCCCAATTCCTACTCCTGCAATAGCTGACTCTGCAAGTGGTGTATCAATGACCCGCTCCTCGCCAAATTGTTCGTATAAGCCTTGGGTTGCTTTAAATACGCCGCCTTTCACCCCAACATCTTCACCCAGAATAAACACCTTGGGATCTCGTTCCATTTCTTCACGCATCGCCATTGTGATTGAATCAATATATGAAATAATCGCCATTTTACGTCCCCCTTACTCTTCCGTTTCCGCATAAACATATTTCAATGCATCTTCTGGTGCAGAATAAGGAGCATTTTCTGCATATTCTGTCGCCTCATTCACCAGCTTCATCACACGATCATTGATTTCTTTTTCCAAGTCATCACTTAAGACATTCGTTTCCTTCAAATAAGCTCCAAAGGTGATTACCGGATCCTTTGTTTTAGCTTTGGCCACTTCATCCGGTGCGCGGTAAGAACGATCGTCATCATCCGAAGAATGTGGTGTTAACCGGTAAGAGACTGTTTCAACAAGGGTTGGCCCCTCGCCGCGGCGGCCTCGGTCAGCAGCCTCTTTTACAGCCTTATACACTTCCAAAGGATCATTTCCATCAACGGTTACACCTGGCATTCCATATCCAATCGCACGATCTGACACCTTTTCACAGGCTAATTGTTTTTCAATAGGGACTGAAATAGCATATTTATTATTTTCACACATGAAGATAACCGGAAGTTTATGCACACCTGCAAAGTTAGCCCCCTCATGAAAATCTCCTTGGTTAGAAGAACCTTCTCCAAAGGTAACAAAGGTCACAAGGTCCTTTTTCTCCATCTTTCCTGCAAGAGCAATTCCTACAGCATGAGGAACTTGTGTCGTAACAGGTGAAGACCCTGTTACGATTCGATTTTTCTTTTGCCCAAAATGCCCAGGCATTTGCCGGCTTCCTGAGTTCGGGTCCTCCGCTTTTGCAAAACCGGAGAGCATCAATTCTGTTGGTGTCATCCCAAAGGTTAATACTACTCCCATATCACGGTAATAGGGGAGTACATAATCCTTCTCCCGGTCCAGGGCAAAAGCCGCTCCTACTTGTGCTGCTTCTTGGCCCTGACATGAAATAACAAATGGAATCTTTCCAGCTCGATTCAATAACCACATCCGCTCATCAATGCGTCGTGCCAAAAGCATCGTCTCATACATTTCCAATACCTTTTGGTCACTTAAACCTAAAACTTCATGACGCTTTTCTGCCATTTAGTTTCAACCTCCCGATTATTCGATAACACTAACAAATTATCATTACATAAAACTCTTTGTTTATTATGCATGAATGGCCTTTCCATCCACAGCCAAGGCTGCTTCCCCAATGGCTTCTGTCAAAGTCGGATGTGGATGAATGGTATGAGCAATTTCCCATGGCGTTGCATCTAATACCATGGCAAGCCCTGCCTCCGTGATCATGTCTGTTACATGTGGACCAATCATATGCACTCCAAGAATATCTTCGTTCTTTGAATCTGCGACAATTTTTACAAATCCATCTGACTCTCCAAAAACAAGAGCTTTCCCGATTGCCCGGAAGGAAAACTTGCCGATTTTCACTTTATATCCTTTTTCAATTGCCTGAGCCTCGGTTATTCCTACACTTGAGACTTCTGGGTTACTGTAGATGCACCTAGATACTAGGTTATAATCTATCGGTGATGGTTTTTCACCTGCTATATGCTCAACAGCCATTATTCCCTCATGTGAAGCTACGTGTGCAAGTTGTAAACCTCCTATAACGTCACCAATTGCATAAATATGGGATTCCTTTGTCTGATAATATTGGTTGGTAACAATAAAGCCGTTTTCAACTTGTATATCTGTATTCTCAAGTCCAATTCCCTCTAGATTTGCTTGGCGCCCAACCGAGACTAAGAGTTTCTCAGCTTTAAACTCTTTAAGCACGCCCTTAACCTCTGCCGAAATACTAACCTCTTGATCCTTAACCATCGTTTCAGGCAGCACCTTTGCATTGGTAACTAGGTTTATGCCCTTCTTTTTCATTACTCGCTGCATTTCTTTAGAAATATCTTTATCCTCTGTTGGAATAATGCGGTCAGCAAACTCAATTACCGTTACTTCTATCCCAAAATCAGACAGCATGGAAGCCCACTCTATCCCGATAACACCGCCTCCAACAATGATGATTGATTTTGGCAGAGTTTCAAGCTGTAACGCTTCATCGGACGAAATCACATATCGACCATCAATTTCCAGCCCCGGAAGCGTTCTCGGTCTTGAACCAGTAGCTAATATTACATTTTTTGGGATTAGCATTTCGTTTTCGGCTCCATTATTCATTTCAACTGAAATAGTACCTGGCATTGGTGAAAAAATTGATGGTCCAAGGATTCGGCCAATCCCTTCATAAACATCAATCTTCCCCTGTTTCATTAGATGTTGGACACCCTTATGTAATTGATCAATAATCTTATTTTTTCTAGCTTGAACTTTTCCAAAATCTAATGAAACATCGCTTGTGATCACACCAAAATCCTCACCGCGCTTTGTTGTCGCAAATACCTCAGCACTTCTTAATAAGGCCTTGCTTGGGATGCAGCCCTTATGGAGACAGGTACCTCCCAATTTTCCTTTTTCTACAATGGCTGTTTTTAAGCCAAGCTGAGAAGCGCGAATAGCTGCCACATAGCCGCCTGTTCCACCTCCAAGAATAACCAAATCATACTCTTGCGCCATTAATATTCCTCCCCCATCATTTTAAATTTTTGCAATAGTAAAATTCCTTTGATAAACTTTTACTTCTTCTTCACCCTTTAAAACACGAATCGCTCCTTCAGCCAGGGATTGCAGCTCATCTTCACCAGGATGAACTATTACGTCTGCAATCCAATTAATCCTATCAGTAATCAGTTTTATGAAAGCTGTTCTATAGGCTAGGCCTCCTGTTAAAACAATGGCATCTACCTTTCCTGATAGAACCGTACTGCTAGACCCAATCTCCTTGGCAACTTGATAGGCCATTGCCTGATAGATAAGTTCCGCTTCCTTATCACCTGCGGCAATTCTTTTTTCTACCTCGGCAGCATCATTGGTTCCAAGGTAACCGACAAGTCCCCCTTGCCTAACAAGTTTTTTCATTAGTTCATCCCGATAATAATCACCTGAAAAACAAAGTGCTATTAAATCTCCAGCAGGTACCGTTCCTGCCCGTTCAGGACTAAATGGGCCATCACCATGCAAACCATTGTTTACATCCACTACTCTGCCTTGTTGATGGACTCCAACGGTAATCCCTCCGCCCATATGGGCAATTATCAGATTCAATTCACTGTATTCTTTACCTAGTTCCTTTGCTACTCTTCTGGCTACCGCTTTTTGGTTTAAGGCATGAAAAATGCTTTTTCTCTCAATTAGAGGAAAACCAGATATTCTTGCAATGGGGGCAAGTTCGTCAACTACAACCGGATCGACAATAAAGGCTGGTATATTAAGACCCATAGCAATCTCGTATGCAATAATTCCTCCTAAATTGGAGGCATGCTGTCCAGAGTAACCAGCTTGTAAGTCCTTTAACATCTGGTCATTTACTGCGTATGTTCCCCCTTCAATCGGACGAAGTAAACCACCGCGGGCACAAACAGCGGATAATTTGGATATATTAATCCCTTCATTATCCAGTGTTTCCAAAATTGCAGTCTTTCTAAATAGATATTGGTCAATAATATTTACAAAAGTATTCATTGTTTCAGCATCATGACGGATTGTTTTTTGAAATATTGAGATTTCATCATCATAAATGCCAATTTTAGTGGATGTGGATCCTGGGTTGATTGTTAGTATTCTATATTGATTATCAGGCAACGAAAGTAACCTCCACTTTAAAACATCAATCTAAAGGCAAATGCGCTGAATTGAATTCAGCGCTCTGCCTTTACCTCATTTCCTTTATTACTTAGCCATAGATAGTTGATTTTTAACTGTAAGAGTAGATTGTTTGTTTAACCTAGCCCCTAGATTTTTGCGTTGCTTTTATCTTGAAATCCGATGACTTAAGATATGATGGTCATTTTGTAAAAATTGGCTTCTTGAATTACGAATTCGTTCGATTCTTTCTTCGGCCATTCTATCAGCAGCAACATAGGTTGGTATGCCATCCCGCTTCGAAATTTCAATTACCTTTTCAATCGTTGTATAAAGCTGTTCAACCTTTTTCATTGCCCGTTCTTGATTATATCCATAAAGTTCATCAGCCACATTGATAACGCCGCCAGCGTTTATTACATAATCAGGGGCATAAACAATCCCCATTTCATGAATAATATCACCGTGACGTGTATCTTTTAATTGATTATTAGCAGAGCCTGCGATTACTTTTGCCTTAAACTTAGGAATGGTGTCATCATTTATGGTCGCCCCTAAAGCACAGGGAGCATAAATGTCACAGTCCACTCCATAAATGTCATCAGGATCAACAGCATGTGCACTAAATGCTTCCACCGCACGTTTAACCGCCTCTTTATTAATGTCCGTTACAATAAGCCGTGCCCCTTCTTTATGCAAATATTCACAGAGCGTATAGGCAACATTACCAACTCCCTGAACAGCAACGACTCTTCCCTCAAGTGAATCTGTACCAAAAGCTTCCTTCGCCGCCGCTTTCATGCCGCGATAAACACCAAATGCAGTAACTGGTGAAGGATTGCCAGATGAACCAAATGCAGGGGAAATACCAGTTACAAAATCCGTTTCCTCATGGATTAAATCCATATCTGCCACAGTGGTTCCTACGTCCTCAGCGGTAATGTATCTCCCATTTAGCCCTTGTATATAACGGCCGAATGCTCTAAATAAAGCCTCACTTTTATCTCTACGTGGATCACCTATGATAACTGTCTTTCCTCCGCCAAGGTTTAAGCCTGCGGCTGCATTTTTATAGGTCATGCCTCTTGCAAGACGAAGAGCATCTTCAATTGCTGCTTCTTCGGAGGCATAAGTCCACATGCGGGTACCGCCTAATGCTGGGCCCAGTGTTGTATCATGAATAGCAATAATTGCTTTTAGACCTGATTGCTTATCTTGACAAAAAACTAATTGCTCATAATCATATTTCTCTAAATATTTGAAAATCTCCATGAATATATCCTCCTAAAAATGGGTCCAAGCTATTTTTTTACACAGCACAATGCTAATGCCAGTGAATAGAGCTTACTTTCAGCAGAATCAGCTCTCGATGTCAGGACAATAGGGGCACTAGCTCCCGCAACTACGGCACCTACCTTTGCCTTTGCAAAATAAATTAATGATTTATATAACACATTCCCCACCTCGATGGCAGGTACCAATAAAATATCTGCTTTACCTGCTACCTTGCTGATGATCCCTTTGTGCTTCGCAGCTAATTCTGAAATGGCATTATCAAGACCGAGTGGACCATCGACTATACAATCCGTAATCTGCCCCCGTTTATTCATCATTGTTAAAGCAGCAGCATCAAGGGTTGCCTGCATATCGGAATTTACTGTTTCAACGGCAGCAATTACAGCTACCCTGGGCATTTCAATTCCGACTGATTTGGCTAGTACAACTGAGTTATTTAAAATTTGCACTTTTTGTTCTAAATCAGGGGCAATATTCATTGCAGCATCCGTAATTAAAATGAATTGATTAAAACCTGGAATTTCAAAGACAGAAGTATGGGATAAAACATTTCCTGTTCTGAGCCCAAATTCCTTGTTTAACACTGCCTTTAATAGAATATTAGATGGAACATTTCCTTTCATTAATACGTTGGCTTGATTGTTAGAAACTGCCCTAACAGCAGATTCTGCTGCACTTAGAATCGAATCGGTATGAATAATTTTTAATTTATGATTATTCAGCAGTCCCTGCTTTTGCATCTTAATCAGTGAAATGATTTTTTCCTGGTTACCATAAAGTATAAATTCAGCAAGATTTTTATTTAATGCATCCATAACGGCCTCAATGACATCTGCCGTGTCTGCAGCAGCTACAGCAACCGTATTATGTCCATTTCGGGTTGCTTGATCGATCAATGAGTCTAACAACAAGCAGTCATCAACCCTCTCTTCTCATCCTTATCCCATTTTAAAACTTGCAATTTTCGTGCCAAATTGTTTGTATGTAAACGCTTTATTTTGCTGATCAGGTCAATGCAATAATTTTCACACCATGAAAATTATTGCATGCTATTTTTTTCAAGATTATATTTTTCCAGTTTATAATAAAGGTTTCGTACCGATAAACCCAATGTTTTAGCCGTCAAAGTTTTATTTCCATTTAATCTTGAAAGGGTTTCTTGAATAATCCTTGCTTCGTATTCCTCTATCATCTCAGGCAAAGTTTGATCTAAATTAAACTGTTCAGGAGCACTCACTCCAGAAGTTTCCGTTATTCTTTTTCTTAAATCAGGAAGATGGTGAATATCAATAAAAGTGTCATTATAATTCATGAAAATAATCGCCCTGCCAAGGATATTTTCTAACTCTCTCACATTACCCGGCCAGTCATATTCCATTAAATAAGATAGTGCTTCTTTCGTAACACCTTCAACATTTCTTCCATAATCTCGATTAATCTTCTGAATCAGTCTGCTGCATAAAACAGGAATCTCTTCTTTCCGCTTTCTGAGCGGAGGGATTTGGATGGGCATACGATTTAAACGGTAATATAAGTCTTCCCTAAACGAACCTTTAGCAATACCCTTTTCCAGATTTACATTTGTGGCAGCAATGATTCGAACATTTATGTTAATTGGCTTTGTACCACCTACGCGGATAATTTCACCCTCCTGCAGTACCCTTAAGAGCTTGGCCTGGGTATTGGCCGCCAATTCCCCTATCTCGTCCAAAAAGATACTGCCATTGTTCGCTTCCTCAAATAACCCGCGTTTTCCGCCTCTAATTGCACCTGAAAAGGCACCTTCTTCATAGCCAAATAATTCACTCTCTAATAAAGTTTCAGATATGGCTGCACAATTCACACGAATGAATTTATTATATTTTCGATCACTTGCATTATGGATCGCATGGGCAAACAATTCTTTCCCTGTTCCCGATTCTCCTCTAAGAAGCACAGTGGCAGGAGTTTTTGCCCCAAGCTTTGCCTGTTCAATAGCTATTACCATTTCCTCGGATATGCCAATAATATCCTCAAATGTATATTTTGCCTCTAGTGTTCGGATGATTTGCCTGGCTCGGTTCAACTCTCTGCTTAAAGATTTCATTTCTGACATGTCATGAATGACACCGACACTGCCTTTTAGTTTCCCTTCGACAATTATCGGAGCTACATTAACAATTACTTCCTTTTTATTTGGCCCTACCCTCATTGGCACACCACGTACAGCCCTTCTTGTCTGTAAAACCTTCATATGCATGCTCTCGCCCTCAGAAATGTCAGCGGTTGCTGGTTGCCCTATAACTTGCTCGTTTGTAAGGCCTGTTAGTCTGCTGTAGGCTGGATTTATCATGATCCCCCGCCCGTTCTCATCCACAACTGAGATGGCATCATCACTCGAGTGAATAATAGCTTGAAGCATGGTTTGGATCTCTTTTAAATTGGTGATCTCCTCAGCCAAATTGACCACTTCAGTTATATCTTTAAAAACAGCAAATGCCCCCACCAATTTTCCATTTTCTTCAATAATCGGAATTCGGGTTGTAATAATTTTCCTTCCGTTACCTAATACCATTTCCTGATTAGCTTCCACTCTTCTTGTTTTCAATATTACTAAAAGCCTGCTCGATGGAATAACTTCAAGAACATCCTTCCCAATTGCCTGCTCCTTTTGGAATCCCATTATTTCTTCAGCTCGTTTATTAAATAGAATAATTTGTCCTCGACGGTCAATTACGAGCATCCCATCATTAACAGCGTTAAAAATAAGTTCCTGCTTATATGTATCATTTTGGAGTTTTGCCACAAGTTCTTCTTTTTCTTCCATGAGCCTAGATACCAAGTAGGCAACGCTCCCGGGAATTAAAACAGTTTGTTTATTTTTAGCCTCTCTAATTTCCTGAAAAACCTCATCATCACCAGTCACATCGATAATGATATCAATATTCTCATTTAAAAAGGGCTGCCAGCTAGTCCCCGTTTTAATTCCCTCTTCTCTAGCGAAGAGGATCCCAGGTGCATCTTCTTGTCGATCGATAACAATTTGAACGTTAAGCACTTCAGATTCTTTTAATATTTTTAAGATTGCCGTTCCACCTTTGCCAGCACCAACAATCATAATGTTTTGCATTTATTGTACTCCTTTTAATTTAGGAAAAATTTTGCATTCCATATAAAAAAGACTCTGCAAGTCTCTTCAATTTTATAACTAAAAGGCTAGTGTTGACAATTTTCTTCTATATAAAAATTTTTTGTTGAGATATAATGATATAGAAATCAGAAAATTTTTTAGTAATTGGAAGGATTTATTTATGATACGTATTATTGCTCTCATCATTTTAGTCATTCCAGGTGCATTAGCAGCTTTAGGAATTAAATTAATGCGTGATATGACATTCGGAATTCTTCAGGCACCCTTTCCAAATTTAATATTACAATTCTTAACAGGGTTGATTTTTTTTATCGGGGGTCTTGGATTTGTAGCCGGATTTATTTTTCACCGTGACCGTAAGCGTAATAAAGTTCAGCCTAAGTTTAAGAAATAGTATCCTTTGGCAGATAAACTAAAAAGGAGAGGCAGTTCTCTTGAACTGCACTCTCCTTTTCAATTGGCTGTGTTAAAGGTTATTGTTGATTTTNNTGATTTTGAAACGATGTTGATTGGAGCGGAAAGCGAGCGACTGCAGCGGAAATCAACATCCAAGTTTAACACAGCCATTCAATTAAGTAATCCATTCATTTTAAGTTGTTGTCATATTGTTTTCTGATTCGAAGAGCCTTAACGGGATCATCTGTTATTATAGCCGTACAATTAATATTAAAAAGCCTGTGCATATCCGCATCCTTGTTAACTGTGTATGGTCGTACTGCAATACCATTATCCATAGTATTGGTAAGTATATTATCGGACATTGCAGAATGTTTAGGGTGAATCCCCTTAGCCCGGATGGATTGGGAATATATCCAAGGCATATAGATTCCCTCAATAAATAGTGGTGCTGTTTCAATCTCTGGTGCAATCCTGTAGCTATACACAATACTATAATGATTAAAAGAGGAGATAATAATCCGATCGCTCAACCCATATTTCCTAACTAATTGAACAACTTTCTCTTCCATTCCATCATAAGGAATGAGTCCGTTTTTTAACTCAATATTACAGATTAATTTATTAGATTGAAGCCACTCCAATACCTCTGATAATGACGGGATTTGTTCTTTTTTTAACCCGTTTTTATTTGCATTTAATTTTCTAATGTCTTTATATAAGAAATCTTTAACAAATCCGTTACCAGTGGTTGTACGATCTACTTTTTCATCATGAATAACAACAATTTCTCCATCCTTGGTTAACTGAACGTCGAGCTCTAATCCATCAGCACCAGCTTTTTCCGCTTCTACAAAAGCACCCATGGTGTTTTCAGCAAATGATGCGGAATATCCACGGTGTGCAAAAATTTGTGTCATATTTTCACTTCCCAACATAAAAATGGAGGAATATACATGAAACCATTACAATTATCAACAGAAACCGCTCTAAAATTATCCCAGGAATTAAAAATCCCGTTGGAACAGCTTATGCATTTACCGCAACATATTCTTATACAAAAACTTATCGAAGTAGAAAAAAAGGAAAAAAATTAAAACCCAAAGAACAAAAGCGCAAGCGCCTTGGTCAGGGAAAAAAGTAGTTCATTTTTTCCTAGCCACGACAAGCATAAGACGAGCCGGCCGAAAGGTTGCATTTTAACCTTTTGGACGGATTGGCTGTAGACCATCGAGGGGCTAGGCGCTGGAGCTGGACGTAGACAGCCCTTTAATTAACAGTTATCCACAAGCGAAAATTTTATAATTTCCTAAACGACAATAAAGGCCTTCATTCTATGGAATGTAGGCCTTTGCCATTTACTGATTTCTTCAAGAAGCTTTATGTTCGAGGCGTAATTTATCTGCAACCATGGCAATAAATTCGCTATTGGTAGGCTTTGCCTTCGACATACTTACTGTATAACCGAATAAGGAAGATATGGAATCAATATTCCCCCTGCTCCAAGCCACTTCAATTGCATGACGGATAGCCCGCTCTACACGGCTTGCTGTCGTATTATATTTTTTAGCGATATCCGGATATAGAACCTTTGTAATGGAGCCTAGAAGTTCAATATCGTTGTAAACCATTGATATCGCCTCACGTAAATATAAATATCCCTTAATATGCGCTGGAACACCTATTTCATGAATAATACTAGTAATGCTTGCATCAAGATTTTTTGGTTTCTGTTCGGACTGTGAACGGTAGCTTACAGCAGGAGCCTTTCTTGTAAAAGTATTCGTATTACCGCTAACTTGGCGAATATGGCTTCCGAGGTTTTCCATATCGAAAGGTTTTAAAATAAAGTAAGAAGCACCAAGTTCAACCGCCTTCTTAGTAACATCCTCTTGACCAAATGCAGTCAGCATAATGACATTAGGAATTGTTCCTTTTTTCACCTCACGTAAACGCTCGAGGACGGCTAAACCGTCAAGATGCGGCATAATGATATCAAGAACAAGAACATCTGGGTCTGTGGAAGCAAGCAAATCTAAACATTCTTGACCATTATGCGCAATACCGACAACTTCCATATCATCTTGGGAGGAAATATAGTCCTCTAATAATCCAACTAATTCTCTATTATCATCAACAACAAATACCTTTATTTTTTTCAATTCCTGTTCCTCCCTCATTCAAATCAAGTCTCTATTTTTAATTGAACATTCAAATCGTGTTTTTTCTCTTAATTCTATTCTAAATTAGAAATTCGACAATGCAACAAAAATTCCTTTCATTTTTTAAATATTTGTTAAAATAGTGATAAAATCTTATCTTTTCTTTGTTTTACTTCTTTTTTCGACTTAAAACGCATTATTTCCAAATTTTAACTATCCTTTGTCGAATTTTCTTTATACAAAAAACAAGCAAAATAGGCCGTTACACCTATTTTGCTTAGAATTCAAGAAGCTTTTTCTTTTGGTGTTTCATATATATTAATTCCAGCTTCATTTAGCATCCACTCAATGTGGACTCCATAGCCGGATGTAGGATCATTGACGAAGACATGAGTTACAGCTCCGACTAGTTTACCTTTTTGAATAATCGGACTGCCACTCATTCCCTGCACAATTCCTCCTGTCTTTTCAAGCAGCTTTGGATCGGTTACTTTTATAACCATGCCTTTTGTTGCCGGAAACTTTTGCGGGATTGTACTAACAATTTCGATATCAAATTCTTCTACACGATCATTATCAACCACTGTTAAAATTTTCGCAGGTCCTTCTTTTACCTGATCAGATAAGGCAATTGGAAGTGGTTTATCCAATATGCCATTTTTTAATTCCCGGTTTAATTCACCGAAAATTCCAAACGGACTATTCTTTTGAATATTACCAACAATTTCATGATCAGAAGAAAAACGAGCAAGCTTTTCACCTGGATCACCATTACTTCCTTTTTCTATCGATGTTACGGTAGAGCGGACAATTTGACCATCTTCAACAACAATTGGTTTTTTTGTATCCATGTCTGAAATGACATGTCCAAGGGCACCATATTTTTTAGATTGTGGGTGAACAAACGTCATGGTTCCAATTCCAGCTGCAGAATCTCTAATATATAAGCCAAGCTTATAGTTGCTTTCTCCCTTATCTTTCAAAGGAGTCAGTTTGGTTGTGAATTTACCACTTTCACGGGTTATCACTAAATCGAGAGGTTTACCATCTTGTCCTGCCGATTGGACAAAAGGGGCTACGTCTGTCATTTTCTCAATTTTACTGCCATTGATTTCGGTGATAATATCTCCAACTTTAATTCCTGCAATTTCACCTGGAGATTTTTTTCCGTTTGCTGTGTTAATTAAATGGTGACCAACCACTAACACACCAACTGTATTTAGTTTAACACCAATGGATTGACCTCCGGGCAAGACACGGAAATCTTTTAACACTCGTACATCGACCTTTTTAATGGGGATCCCTGCGTACTCTAGAAGCATTTCGTTTTTTCCGTATTCATTTGCTTTTACGGATACCGATTTTATTTCTTGATTAAGTGTGATATTTGAATTGTGAGATGCTATGGTGGCTGTTACCGGGGCAGCCTTTTGGAACGTGTAATCTTGTCCTTCAAAAACTGTTATTGACTTTGGTATTGAAAGGTATTGCTGTAAGGGCTGAAAAAAAATAAGGCTAATTAATGAAACAAGGAGAATTCCACCAATAATCTTTCTAATTATTTCTAACTTCAAATCCTTCACTCTCCTCGCTTCTTTTCACTGCACTTATAAAAATGGCTACATCTATAATTTTGCCTCCTTGACAATCATTTATAACTTCGTTCAACATAAAAAAGCTACCCAATTTGGATAGCTTTTCATTTTATCTTATTTTTACCAGCTAATTGTAGTAATTCTTCCGCATGTTTCTTAGTTAAATCCGTTATTTCTGTACCAGAAATCATTCGACCTATTTCTTTTATTTTCTCTTCTGTTTTTAAAGGGGTGACAGATGTCTTTGTACGTCCGCCCTTTATAATTTTCGCAATAAACAAATGAGTATCAGCCATAGCTGCCACTTGTGGTAAATGAGAAATACAGAGAACTTGAGAACCCGCTGCCACTTTATAGATCTTTTCAGCAATGGATTGCGCAACTCTACCGCTCACACCGGTATCTACTTCATCAAAAATGATCGAGGTTACCCCTTGATGTTTAGAGAAAATGCTTTTTAATGCCAGCATAATTCGAGACAATTCTCCACCTGATGCTACCTTGGACAATGGCTTTAATGGTTCACCAGGATTAGTTGAAATGTAAAACTCTATATGGTCAACACCATTTTTGGCGAAATGATGCTGTTCGGATTCAAATCGAATTTCAAAAATAGTTTTCTCCATATACAGTTCTTTTAATTCTTTATGAATTAATTTTGTCAGCTTGTTTGCCCATCTATGACGGAGTTCTGTTAATTGCTGTGCTTCTAAACTTAAGTCTTTTTTGATAGAAGTTAATTCCTTTTCAAGTTCTCCAATATTCGTTTCTTTATTTTGCAATGTCTCAATTTCTTCTTCAATCTTGGCAGCATATTCTAATATTTCGGTAATGGTTTTTCCATATTTCCGTTTTAGCTGATTAATTTCGTTTAAACGATTTTCAATTTCGTTTAATCTCTGCGGGTCATATTCAAGACCGTCTAATTCATTTCTTAATGTATGTGCCGCATCTTCTAATTGGTAAAAACTATTTGAAACTGAATCAGATAAATCTTGATAGGTTGAATCAAGTGCCGCAGCCTCTTCGAGCGAACCCATAACGAGCCCAATCCAGTCAAGTCCCTTTTGTTCTCCCTTTAAAGCGTTATAGCAAGTCTGAATGGCTTCAAATACCCTTTCGAAATTCCCTAATCTCCTTTTTTCCTCAGACAATTCTTCATCTTCATTTGGCTTTAAATTTGCCTTTTGAATTTCATCTAATTGAAATTGGATTAGGTCGAGTCGATGTGCTGTTTGCTGGTCATTTTCGCTCAATGATTTAAGTTTATGTAAGGTATGCTCAAAGCGGCGAAATACCTGTGAATATTCATTCTGAGCAGGATAAATTTCTTCTGCACCAAATTGATCAAGTAAAAGCAGGTGTCTAGTTTCATCCATGAGCTCTTGATGTTCGTGCTGTCCATGGATATCTACAAGGGTTGCACCTAATTCTCTAAGAATTGAAATGGTGACAAGTTTTCCATTAATCCTGCAAACACTTTTCCCTGACCGGGCAATATCACGGCGTAATATAACCATTCCTTCTTCAATCTCAATCCCAAATTCATGCGCCTTTGTAATAACAGGATGAAAAGGGTCATCTATTTGGAATAATCCTTCAATAAGGGCTTTTTCTTCACCATGACGGACAAATTCAGCTGATCCTCTGCCACCAACTAGTAAATGAATCGCATCGATTATAATGGATTTACCTGCACCTGTTTCCCCTGTTAAAACAGTTAACCCTTTTTCAAATGAAATTGATAAGTCCTCAATAATGGCGAAATTTTTTATAGATAATTCTTCTAACAAGGAACTCTCCCCCCATTTAAAGCATGTCAAGGAACCGGTTGGTAATGACCTCAGTGTCTTCCGGTGTTCGGCAGATAATTAACATGGTATCATCACCACATATTGTTCCCAATATTTCATCCCAGTCAAGATTGTCTATTAATGCCCCTATTGCCATTGCATTACCGGGCAGGCATTTCATAACGAGCAAGTGACCTGCAGAGTCAATTCTTATAAATGCATCAATAAGTGATCGTTTTAATTTTTGTAATGGGTTAAAGCGCTGATCTGCTGGCAAGCTGTATTTATAGCGTCCATCAGTTAATGGCACTTTAACTAAGTGCAATTCCTTAATATCTCTAGAGACGGTTGCCTGTGTTACGTTATATCCTGCGCTTTTTAATTCATCGACTAATTCATCTTGCGTCTCAATATCGTTGCCGGCAATAATTTCTCTTATTTTTATATGGCGTTGACCTTTATTCATCTTTTCACCTCGTAATAAAAGAACATCAGAGTATGTCCTATCTACCAATATGTTAGCCCATTTTCAAAGGAATGTACATTTTTTTCTCATAAAAATACATTCACATGCAAAAGGATAGGCTATCTGCCTATCCCTCATCCTTCTTTGTGTGAAATTCTTTATGGGATTCCTTAACAATCTCATCAGGTTGAATCGGCAGTTGATTAATCCCTTCTTCTTCACCTTCCCATCTTAGATGGAGCAAAAATTCTATATTGCCGTCTCCTCCTGTAATAGGAGAGTAGGATAAGTTCTTTACAATATAGCCTTCCCTGATGGAAAAATTAATGATTTTTTCAATAACCTGTAAATGTACTTTTTCATCCCGGACTATTCCTTTTTTACCGACTTGTTCTCGTCCAGCCTCAAATTGCGGCTTAACCAACGCAATAATATCACTGCCAGGAATTAAAAGGGTTTTTAATACAGGTAAAATTAATGTTAATGAAATAAACGACACATCGATTGTGGCTAAGTTCGGCATTTCCCGACTCAAATCAGCTGGTGTGACATAACGAAAATTGGTTCTTTCCATTACGACAACCCGCTCATCCTGACGAAGTTTCCATGCAAGCTGATTATATCCAACATCAAGCGCATATGACATCTTAGCTCCATTTTGCAGGGCACAATCAGTAAATCCTCCCGTTGAAGAACCGATATCCAATAAGACTTTACCTTCAACATTTACATCAAAGACCTTTAATGCCTTTTCCAGCTTTAAGCCGCCTCTGCTGACATATGGAAGTACATTCCCCTTTATATTTAAGGGAATATCTACTTTAACCTTCTCACCTGGTTTATCTAATCGCTCTTCATTTGTATAAACTAAGCCTGCCATAATGGCTCTTTTTGCCTTTTCACGTGTCTCAATAAGTCCTCTTTCAACTAATAAAACATCTAAGCGTTCTTTGTTTTTCATATTTCATGCCCTTTGTTGTTTTTTTCTGGCAATCGCTAATTGCGAAGTCCTCTTTATCGCTTCTTCTGTTGTTAAACCGATTTCCTCAAGTAAGGAATCTACATCACCGTGTTCTATAAAGCGATCTGGAATCCCTATCCGGTCAATAAGTGCATTGTGATATCCCTGGGATCCTGCATATTCTAGGATTGCACTGCCAAATCCTCCCTGTAAAACCGCCTCCTCAATGGTAAGGATTGGAATATGGTTATCAAGGAGTTCCGTTAACATCTTTTCATCCAGGGGCTTTATAAACCTTGCATTAACCACCCTAATAGACAAACCTTCTTTTTCAAGACTTTGTGCTGCCTCCATAGCCATTGGAATAGTGGTACCAAAGGTTAAGATTGCCGCATCAGTTCCTTCTTTTAACGTCTCCCAAGTGCCAATCGGAATGTTCTGGAAGTCTTCATCCATCTCTACCCCTATTCCATTTCCTCGTGGAAATCTCATCGCAATTGGTCCATCATTATAATTTAATGCGGTATACACCATATGCTGACCTTCATTTTCGTCTTTAGGCATCATTAAGACCATATTAGGGATATGCCTTAAAAAAGCTATATCAAATACGCCTTGATGTGTTTCCCCATCGGCACCTACTAAACCTGCACGGTCAATACCAATAAAAACATTTAATTTTTGCCGGCAAATATCATGCAGCACTTGATCATAGGCTCGTTGTAGAAAGGTTGAATAAATGGCCAAAAATGGCTTCATATTTTGAGTGGCTAATCCTGCTGCAACAGTTGCAGCGTGCTGCTCGGCAATCCCCACATCGAACATGCGGTCTGGGAACTCGCTGGCAAAACCTTCTAGCTTCGAACCAACAGGCATTGCTGGGGTAATTGCGACAATTCGGTCGTCACTTCTTGCGAGTTTACGGACCGTTTCGCTCACAACACTGCTCCATGCAGGTGGTTGTTTTTTTGTCGGTTTGACAAAATCTCCCGTATCCATTTTGTATGGCCCAGTTCCATGCCAAGTACCAATCTTGTCACTTTCAGCCGGCCTAAACCCTTTCCCTTTTTTTGTAATCACATGGAGAATCACAGGTCCATCGGTCTTTTTTGCTGATTGGAGGCTTTCAAATAGAGTATCAAAATTATGACCATCAATGGGTCCTAAATAGGTAAAGCCCAGCTCTTCAAAGAACATACCAGAAACTACTAAATACTTCAGGCTATCCTTTACTCTTTCAGCTGTAGCAGCAAGTTTTCCTCCAACTGCAGGAATTTTCTTGAGCAGAACTTCTAATTCATCTTTTACCCATTGATATTTTCCAGCTGTCCGTAATTGACCCAAAATATTATGAAGAGCGCCGACATTCGGAGCAATCGACATTTCATTGTCATTTAGGACGACAATCATATCTTTTTTTTCATGTCCAATATGATTTAATGCCTCAAGCGCCATTCCGCCCGTTAAGGCTCCGTCGCCGATTACAGGGACGACAAAGGAATTTTCCTTTTTCAAATCTCGTGCAATCGCCATACCCATTGCAGCCGAAAGAGAAGTAGAGCTGTGCCCGGTCTCCCAAACATCGTGCTCACTTTCTCCCCTCTTTGGAAAGCCGCATAACCCCTTAAATTGTCTTAATGTATCAAATTCACAGGCCCTGCCAGTTAAAATTTTATGGACATAGGATTGGTGTCCGACATCCCAAATAATTTTATCCTTTGGACTATCAAAACATTTATGTAAAGCGAGCGTTAATTCCACTACACCTAAATTTGGTCCAATATGTCCTCCCGTTACCGATAATTTTTGAATTAAAAATTCTCGGATTTCTTGACTAAGAGCCTCAAGCTCTTGATTCGACATCCTTTTTAAAAAGGATGGGTCCTTGATTGATAATAAATCCATTTCTGGACCACTCACTTTCATTCTTTTTCGTTCTACATATATTATTCATAGTATATCTATCTCTATCTGAAAAAATAGCCGCTAACACACTAAGTGATAACGGCAATTTAACACTTCTCTACGATGAGAACAATTAGAAGACACTAATAATCAGCCTGAAACACCCTAATTAATGATCCCTTGATGCAACTAAATCCGTTATCTCGTTAAGGAGAATGGTATTTAAGTCGGTCTTTTTTAAGTATCCTTTGGACATCTTAATTTGATTTTGAAGGGCTGCTCTTGCTCCATCCATGGATAATAGTTGTGGATAGGTGCTTTTATGATTAACAGTATCACTGCCAACAGGCTTTCCAATTATCTGTTGATTGCCTACCAGGTCTAAAATATCATCCTGTATTTGGAAAGCAAGTCCAAGGTGATGAGCAAAAGCTGATAGGTTTTTTAATAGGTATTCATTTGCCTGAGCCATAATGGCTCCTGCAACAACGCTAAATTTAAGCAGCTTACCTGTTTTGTGAATATGTATATACTCGAGTTCTTCTAGGGTTAGAACTTTGTTCTCCCCCTCCATATCAGCTACTTGTCCGCCAACCATTCCTCCAGCGCCTGCTGCCTTTGCCATCTCTATAACCAATCTCGTTTTCGAAGAGGGTGGAACAAAAGTATCGGATAGCATATTTATCACTTCAAAGCTATAAGTTAATAAAGCGTCCCCAGCGAGTATTGCAATCGCATCTCCAAACACTTTATGATTGGTTGGTTTCCCTCTTCTCAAATCATCGTTATCCATGCTGGGCAGATCATCATGAATTAAGGAATACGTATGAATCATTTCAATTGCGGCTGCGGCCGGAAGGCCCTTTTTAGGGTCAATGCCAAAGGCATCCAATGTTGCAAACAGTAATAAAGGGCGGATTCTTTTACCGCCTGCTTCTAAAGAATAAATCATGGAATCCTTTATTACGGAAGGGGCATCCAGTTTTTCTACCAGCGCTCGAAGTTCCCGATTTAGCAGTTGTTGATATTCTTTTCTAAATGCGTCTAGTAACCCGGTTTCCAAGCCCTAATCCTCCTCTGCAATAGAAAAACGCTCAGTACGTCCATCCTCCGTAATAATTTGCGTAAGCTGTTCTTCCACGGTTTTTAATTTATCATGACATAGTTTTGAAAGTTCCATTCCTTCTTTATAGAAGGTAATGGCTTCTTCTAATGGAACGTCGCCTTCTTCAAGCTTTTCAACAATTTCCTCAAGCTTTGTCATGGCCTCTTCAAAGGTTAAAGTTTTTTCAGTCGTCACTTATTTCTCTCTCCTTTATTGTTTCCACATTACAGAAAAGACTTCCATCTGTTAATTGAATTTGAACTTGCTCATTCACCTTTACCTGATTTACACTCTTAACCAGCCGGTTATCCTCTGTATAGGCCAGACTATAACCGCGCTCCATGATTTTAAGTGGGCTTAAAGCTTGCAGTGTAGACAGAATTCGATCAAACTCTGTCTGTTTTTTCACATAAATTTGCGTCACCGTTCGGTTTAGGTCCTTTTGTGCCCTGTCAAAGCGCTTATTAGCTTCCTGCAGTCCTTCGTTTGGATGTCTTCGCTGCAATCGTTTTGATATAATCTCATACTGGTCTTTTTTTACAGCTGATAAACGAGCGGTACCACGCACTAGCCTTTCTGATAACCGGTCTATTTGTTCAAGTTTCTGCTCGTAAAGTCGGTGCGGATATCGAAAAGCATACGATTTTTGAACACGATTTAACCGTTCTTTTTCAAACTTGAATCTTCCGCTCATAACACGAATCAGACGAGTTTGACGCTGTAAGATTCGATCCACAAGCTCTTCAATATGGGGAACAGCTAATTCTGCTGCACCCGTTGGTGTAGGAGCCCGCAAGTCAGCAACAAAATCAGCAATCGTAAAGTCAGTTTCATGGCCTACTGCGGAAATAATCGGAATCTTGGAAGTGAAAATAGCACGAGCTGTCATTTCTTCATTAAATGCCCATAACTCCTCAATAGAACCTCCACCCCGCCCCACAATTAAAA
>NZ_JBALPZ010000031.1:9285-23815 GCF_036965645.1 Neobacillus drentensis | reverse complement strand
CCCTTATGAAGGACAGTTTTTCTTTTCTCTTATCGCATATTATCCTTCAAGCAAAGGCGCTGGGTCACTAGTCCCAAAAAAACTTCCTCACTATCTTCTTGCCCCGTTTGCTTAATAAATTCCCATCGAATTTCGGCTCATCTAGCTACTCCCCTTCTATTTATCTAGGTTTAACTAAACGTTTGATTAGTACTCAAAAAGCCTTTACCTATAGGTACAGCCTCATTTAATCAAACGTTTAGTTAGTTTTTTGATCCGCTTCAGAAAATTTAATCAAGCGTTTAGTTGAATTTTATATACCCTTAAATTTCCCATATGAATCAACTGCTTTGTTCACAAGTCTATCACTTGGCGAGAATGTTCATTGCGCTCACAATCGACTATAATAAGTTTGGGGTGACTAGACTATATGGCACGTGAACGCAAATTCTCAACGGATGATTTATTTCAAATAACCAAAGAAATGCTTTTAACACATGGCTATGAGGGATTCTCGTTTAGCCTCTTAGCTGAACAATTGGAAATCTCTAGAGGGGCCATTTATAAGTATTATGAAAACAAAGAAGAACTCATAACAGATTATATGCTCTATGAGATGGAGCACTTTCTCATTGAATTAAAAGACATTGAATCCGTAGCTGGATTTGATGCACAGTTTGATTTTTTAATCCATCTTATATTCAAGAATTCAACCGTCCCGCATATGATTGAATTAGGACGCCGCATTCCCATCAATGGGAATCAAAAGGTCAAAGCAAATCACGAAAAGCTGGAAAAGCAGCATTTGAATATGTATCACCATCTACAAGGATTCATCTCTTTAGGCAGACAGGAATTAAAGTTGAAGGAGACATTACCCGATCCATTAATACTTGGATTTATTTTTCAAACGATCATGATTCCGAACCACTTTGGAATTCCCCATCCCCAATGGGTCAGCTCGATTAAAGAGATGATTCTTCACGGAATGTTAAGAAAGGAATAATTGACACTACTGTCACTTTAATTGATAATTATAGTGATAAAGGTGTCTTTTTTTCTTCAAAGTGACAATTGTGTCACCTTTCTCAATAACTAATCGAAAGGGGTACAGAATGAAAACATTTATAAAAGCCATTACTGATCGTGTTGCCACCAGAAAGGGAATGTGGATTACACTCTCTGCCTGGCTTCTTGTTACTATACTTTTGGCGGTCTTTGCTCCAAGTGTAAGAGATTATGAGGTTTCTAAGATTGATACCCTTCCAGATGATGCAAGATCTGTTGTTGCCCAAAAGAAAGTTGATCAATATTTTAAGGATAATGATGGGCTTCCAGCTATATTAGTCTTTCAAAATATAAATGGTGAGATTAGTCTCGCAGACCTTACTAATCTTTTAGACCAGGTTAAAATTGAAAAGATTAAGGAGGTACAGCAACTAATCTCTTTATCAGCATTACCTCCCCAGGCCGCAGCTGGCTTCTTCTCTGCTGATAAAACAACAGCCATCATTCCTTTGACTTTTGATTCAACCTTAGAAACAAAGGAAATAAAAAAGTCGATTGACGAGATTTCAAAGATTACCAAGGAAACAACGAATTTAAAATTGTATGTGACAGGACCTGCAGGGATTGCTGCGGATACGCTTGACCTTTTTTCACGGGCAGATTTAGTCCTTATCTTCTCTACAGTTGGTTTAATCCTCGTTTTATTAATTGTTATTTATCGCTCGCCATTATTGGCACTGATTCCGCTCCTTGCTGCAGCGTTTGTCTATGAGGTTGTGTCTCAAACACTTGGCCTGATGGGAAAAGCAGGACTTGCAATGAGCAGTCAAACGATTTCCATCATGTCGATTTTGCTCTTTGCCGCCGTTATTGATTATTCACTATTTGTTTTCTCGCGTTACCGTGAAGAGCTGAAGGCTTATGGAAATAAATATGATGCCATGAAGGAAGCAATGAGGGAAACAGGCACGCCGGTCTTCTTTTCAGGAGGAACTGTTTTAGCAGCAATGCTTGTGTTATTTTTTGCTAAGTCGGGCGATTATCATAACTTTGCTCCAACCTTCGCCACTACGATGCTGATCATTATGCTGGCTTCCATTACACTTGTTCCCGCTTTGTTTACACTCTTTGGCAGAAAGTCCTTCTGGCCTAAGGTTCCAAGGGTAGGGGATGCAGCCGTTAATCAAAATTCCCTTTGGAGTAAAGCGGGCCGTTTTGTTGCAAAAAAACCAGGCCTCTCCGTTGCTGTCATTGGTATATTACTACTCTTTGCTGCAAGTAATATGTTTAATCTTAAATATGAGTTTGACACCATGAGGTCATTCCCAAAAGATATGCCGTCACGATTAGGCTATGAAATTTTGGAGAAAAAGTTTGAAAAAGGCGACCTCGCTCCAACAACGGTTCTATTGGAGTCGCCAAATACCATCACAGCTGAGCAGCAAAAGCAATTACAAACGGTCCTCTCGGATCAGCCGCTTGTCAGCAGTGTCCGGATCAATGGCATCACTGAGGATCAAAAAGTAATAAATTACAGCGTGACATTTAAGGGAAATCCCTATTCCACTTCCACCATTGATGCGATGGAAAGAATGATTAATAAGTCCGAAAAACTAATAGACGAAAGTGGTTTGAAAGGAAAGCTTTATTTTGCGGGTGAAACGGCCGGAAAAGTGGATGACCGTGCCACTAATAACCGAGACGTCATTGTTATTGTTCTCCTGGAAACAGTTTTGATTTTTGCCATGTTAATTATCTTAACTAAGTCGTTTAAAATGCCTATTTATATGATGGGAACCATTTTAATTTCCTTCCTTGCTGCACTAGGCTTAGGGATGTTCTTAAGTAGTCTATTCTTTGATATAAGCACGATCAGTGACCGTGTGCCTCTTTATGCGTTTGTATTTCTGGTGGCTCTTGGAATTGACTATAATATTATGTTAATCTCCAGATTCCAAGAGGAACAAAAGAAACATACCGTTAAGGAAGCAGTGGAAATTGCTGTTGCCAGTACGGGTGGAGTAATCTCATCTGCAGGTGTCATTCTCGCTGCAACCTTTGCTGTCCTAATGACCCAGCCCATTCAATTATTATTTGTTTTTGGATTCATTGTTGCAGTGGGGATTTTGCTTGATACCTTCTTAATAAGAGGAATTCTACTACCCGGGTTAATTATCTTATTGGAAAAAGATAAAAAGGTAAGCGAAAGTATGTAAATCTCCAACATACCAGAGCCAGTCCTTCAATCTTGAAAGACTGGCTTTTTTACTAATAAAGCTCACTGAGACAGGACTTAGTTTCAGGAAAATTTCGTATACTATGCTAGTATAGTGAATGAAAGTAAATGAATGGAGGAAAACAAAATGCTTCCTAACTTTGAAGAAAATCTACATAAATATGCAAAACTACTTGTTTCCAAAGGAATCAATGTTCAGCCCGGGGATTGGGTTAAAATGACCATCACGGTTGACCAAGCTCCTTTAGCTCGGTATATCACCAAAGAAGCCTATGAACTAGGTGCTGAAAAAGTTATTGTAAAATGGTCAGATGACGAAATTAGTAAACTGAACTACTTACATCAACCAGTAGAAGTGTTAACCAACATCCCTGACTATGAAATTCAAGAATCTGAAGACCATGTTTTAAATCATCGTGTAAGCCGGCTATCGATTGTATCAAGTGATCCCGGGCTATTAAATGAAGTGGATCCTTCTAAAATTGCTGCCTATCAAAATATAGCAGGAAAGGCATTCAAAGCTCAACGCGCGGCAACCCAAAACGATGAGTTAAAATGGACTGTTGCCGCAGCTGCCGGGGCTGGCTGGGCTGCAAAAGTATTCCCTGATTTAGCAACTTCAGAAGAACAAGTTGACGCTCTTTGGGATCAAATTTTTAAAACTTGCCGTGTATATGAAGATGACCCCGTTGCTGCTTGGGATGAACATAAACAGACATTGAATGAAAAGGCAGCGAAGTTAAATGAAATCCAGTTTGATGCGCTGCATTATACAGCACCTGGAACTGATTTGACGTTAGGACTTCCAAAGAATCATATATGGATGAGCGCGGAAAGCCATAATCCAAAAGGAGAAGAATTTATTGCTAATATGCCGACAGAAGAGGTTTACACAGCTCCAGATACCCATCGTATGGATGGTGTCGTTCGCAGCACCAAGCCTCTTAGCTACGCAGGTACTTTAATCGAGGGTATTGAAGTACACTTCAAAGACGGAAAAATTGTTGATATTTCAGCTGAAAAAGGCGATGAAACCATAAAGAAACTCGTTTTTGACAATGATGGCGGAACTGGCTTGGGTGAAGTTGCTTTAGTTCCAGACCCATCACCTATTTCTCAATCTGGCATAACCTTCTTTACAACTCTTTATGATGAAAACGCATCGAACCATTTAGCCATTGGGGCAGCGTACCCTACTACTATTCAGGGTGGTACGAAAATGAGCGAAGAGGATTTATTAAAACATGGTATGAACACTTCTACTGTTCATGTCGACTTTATGATTGGTTCTGACAAAATGAATATTGATGGAATAAAACAAGATGGCACGATGGTGCCGATTTTCCGTAACGGAGACTGGGCAATATAGAATTCTAGTCTAACCTATTAAAGGGGTCAGTCCGAACCGCTATCTAGCAGCTCGGACTGACCCCTTTGTCTTTATTTTTTCAACTGATCATAATATCTAATGACTTCTTTGGAAATTTCACTATTTTCATCCAACCCGCTTACTTCCTTTAAAACAACAGAAAGCCCATTTTCCTTAATCATGGCTTGCAGTTTAACAGCTTCTGGATCTTCTTGATGATCAAAAAGTAAAGCTGATGCAATTGCTTTTGCAAGGTTCGTATAGGAAAGTCCAGCCTTTTGAGCTTCGACAGCAGGACGTACAAGACGGTCATTAGGACCAAGTTTACGGATTGGTGAGCGTCCCACTCTTGTTACGTCATCATTCAAATAAGCATTTTCAAAGCGATGAATAATCTTATCGATGTATTTGCCATGTTCTTCTGAATTCAAGCCGTATTGATGGATTAAATAAGCGCCGGTTTCACCAAGAGTCGCTTGAACTTGTTTTACAATTTCTTCATCTGCCAATGTCTGATCAATAGTAGGCTTATTCTCCAGATAGCCCAAATAGGCAATAACAGCATGGCCTGTGTTAACCGTAAATAACTTCCGCTCAATAAAAGGGGCAAGGTCACGAACCTTTGTCATCCCCTCAACGGGCGGGATATTTTCACTTGTTTCTACTACCCATTCATAATAAGGTTCTACTAATACATCAAGTGAACCTTGATTGTTTTGAAGAGGTACGATACGGTCAACAGCGGAATTAAAGAAGTACACTTTATCCGCTAATTTTTCCTTTGTTTCACTATCTAAATGTTCAAAGATATATCCTTTTAATAGGTCGGTTGCTGATATTTGATTCTCACATGCTATTACATACAACTTCTCATCGTTATTTTTTACTCTCTCAGCCAAACCCTTTGCAATGAGTGGTGCAATATGTGGAAGAATATTGGGACCTATCGCAGTAGTTAAGTATACAGCTTGTTTAATTGCCTCCACTACTTCACTTTCTTGTGTCATATTATTTAATCCAGAGACATTCTTGATTGTCATACTTTCTTTTTCAGCTGTGGCTAATTTTACTTGATATTGCTTTTCCTCATTTAGCTGATTGATAATTTGATCGGCAATATCAACAAAAGTTACGTGATAGCCGGACTGTGAAAAAAGCGCCCCAATAAATCCTCTTCCAATGTTCCCTGCTCCAAAATGAACTGCTAGTTTCATCCTAATCATTCCTTTATTATTTTAGTTTGGAGATAATGTAAAAAAATTTTTTCTAATTTTCCGCGAATCACTTCCTCATTCGAGGAGGAAAAAATCATCATCGCTTCACTGTCTTCAATTAAACTAGTGCTAATCAAGCTTACTATTTCCTGCTCTCTAACACTTAATTCCTCAGGGGCTAGCAGCAATAGTAAATTCTTCATGTACATGTCGCTGCCATCCATCCCCTTTACCACAATTGGTTCATGCAGATGAGCGATTTGAAAAATGAGCTTATGGATATTCTTATCTCTGCAATGAAAAAGGCCCATACTAGTCCCAGGTATCCCTAGTCCACCTTTTCGTTCCCTCTCCCTTAACGAGGTTAAGACATCAATCGCAGAGTTTAAAAGCTCTTCCTTTTGGGCGGTAATGACCATTTCTGCCAAAACTTTCTCATGATGATTAACATGGTGCATCTTATATACCCTAAAATTACTTAGTACTGCCTCTATACTGTCTTGTACCGTCTTGAGCTGATTTAGAAGTTCACCTATTGTTCCACTAAATGCAGCACCTGTTGGAGAGACTTCAGTACTCTCTATCGGAATATACTCTCTTTTTTCCGTAAGTTTTTTTAGGTTATTTCTTAAAAAGCTTTTAATCGCAAGGATGTTTTCCTCTGTTAAAAGAGGTGAAACCAAGAGATAGCCATTGTTTAAAAATGGAAGCTTTACCGTAGAAATAATTAAATCATAATTTTTTATATTTTTTTGATCTTGAACTTCCTTAATAGTTTTAATATCTATAGAATCAATTCCGATGATTTCTTTTTTAATCCTGCTTGCTAACATTTTTGATGTTCCAATACCGGTCGGACAAACAACCAATGCCTGTATCGATAATTTCTCTTCCCGCATAACCAGCGCAGACCCAAAATGCAGAACAATAAAAGCTATCTCATCATCAGGGATTGAATCAATGTCCGTAAACAGCTTCTCAACGCTATTTTTCACCGCCAAAAACAGGAACGGATACTTCTGTTTTATTTCCTCTTTTAGAGGATTAAACAACCCCATTTGTTGTTTAATCCGATAGAGTGATGGTTCCATATGAGCTAATAAGCCTTGGTAAAGGGAGAAATCATTCGTCAAATCAATATGAAGTTGTGAAGAAACATCCTTAATCAGGCTCTTGACCATTTTACTTAAAACGAGACTATCATAGGGAACAACATTGACTGCCTGTAGTTTTGAGCCTTTTAGGATAACAGCCAAATAGTTTTTATCTTCTTCCGTAAAGGCTGCCGAAAAGGCAGTTTCAAGTTCAGCACATATTTCATTGATCAAGTTATATTCATTAGTCAAATTGTTGGCAGACCCTTCATCTTCTTCTAGAAAAAAAGAGGCCTCTATCCGCTGCATGGTTATAGCTATATGTACAATAAGTCCGATGTAATCATTATCAGTAAGACGCTGCTGGGCACTATCAAAAATTTTATTTACTATCCGGTCTATGACAACAATGTGCTCTGGAGGAAAATAATGCAAAATTAATTCTTGTGTGTATTTATGATTCTCTAACAAAAATAAACTCTCAATTAGCTCTTCGTAAAAAAACAATAAGAAGTAACTGGCTAGTGCTTTTCGTTTAGCTGACTCTGATCCTATCAGATCAACGCCAACTCCCCTTCTTCTTGTAATCATCACATTAAAAGAGCTTAACCATTTAGTCAATTCTTCCAAATAAGTGGTTAATGTTGCGTTACTAACCCCAAGTTCATTAGCTAAAGCTTGTATCTTAAAGGCTTCCTCTTGCATCAAAGCTATAAGCAGAAGCAATTTCTTTTCTTCTGGGGTTTGATCAATAGGGACAATACTCGTTACGTTCTGAACTAGACGAAATACGTTTTCGATTTTCCCCTCAATCCTAAGCCCTGTTTCTATCTGTCGAACTAAGTGAAGATTAAAGGATTGCAGAATTTTTTCTACCCCGCTTAAATCTCGGTGGACCGTACGAGCACTTACATTCAGGTGGTTTGCAAGTGATGTTACTGTATGTTTGCCAGATGTTTTAACGAGTAACTCAATGATTGCCTTTTCCCTTGTAGTTACATACATGCTACCAACTCGATTCTGTGAAGTAACATAAAAGAGCCTAATGGGGATTAATTTTACAAATAATAAAAAAGTGAATACAAAAATCGGTATGCCGATTTTTGTATTCATTCGTATTATTATTTACTATTTAGGATATCCATTATTTCTCTTGCTGATTTTGCTTCAACTAATTTCTCAATATTAGCCATATCTGAGCATGTTACCGCAATACCAGATAAGATTTCAAGATGTGTACCATCTTTCCCAGCGATTCCGAAGATTAGACGAACCTTTTGGCCATCAAAATCCACACCGTTTGGTACTTGTAAAACGGTAAATCCTGAATTTAAGACATCCTTTTTAGCTTCTTCTGTTCCATGTGGAATCGCTACATCGTTACCCATATAAGTCGATGTCATTTCATCTCTCGCAATCATGGCTTCAATATAACTTTCTTTTACATATCCCGCATTAACCAACGCTCTTCCTGCAAAACGAATCGCCTCTTCTTTCGAGGAGAAGGACTGATTTAAGAATATATTTTCCTCGAGAAGCAGTGAATCATCGGCTCGGTTGTCTGCTTCTGGAACATTCGCTTCAGCATCTTCAACGATTTCTTGAAGTTGAGCAGTATCCGGATTTTTAAGTTGGTTAATTAATTTATCATACTCTGGACTCGATAGAAAATTATCAACTGAAATATGGTATGCATTTGGCAATTTATTCTGTGCTCTAGGTGTTAACTCTTCTTGTGTAACTACAATTTGTGCATCCGCTGGCAAGTTACTAATCGCCGTATTGGTAACGGAAATATTTAAACCTGCTTCTTTTACTTTTTTACGCAGCAAGGAAGCTCCCATTGCACTCGAACCCATTCCTGCATCACAAGCAAACACAATTTTGTTTACTTTTTCAGGCATTGTGCCGGAATTAGCTGCAAACACGTTAGAGACTGAGCTCTTTTTCCCTTTCATTTCCTGCATTTTTTTGGCCGCTTCTTCGATATCTTCTTCTTGTTCTTTGCCTGTTTTTAAAATAAAAGATGAGATAACGAAAGATACGATTCCTGCTACAAGCACTCCTGCTAGGTTGGCAATGTATGTTCCAGCATGATGAGGAGTAACGGCCATAATAGCCAGGATACTGCCGGGTGATGCAGGCGCAAGTAATCCGCCGCCTAAAAGAACTAATGTAAATACGCCACTCATCCCGCCTAGAATAACTGCTAAGAACAGCATTGGACGCATTAAAATGTATGGGAAATAAATTTCATGAATTCCGCCAAAGAATTGAATAATGGCTGCACCTGGAGCCGTTCTTTTTGCCGTACCTTTTCCAAAGATGCAGTAGGCAAGCAGCACACCGATACCAGGTCCTGGGTTTGCTTCTAGAAGGAATAGTAATGACTTTCCTGCTGTTTTTGCTTGCTCTACACCGATTGGTGAAAGAACACCATGGTTGATCGCATTATTTAAGAATAAGATCTTCGCAGGTTCAATGATAATACTTGTTAGTGGTAATAATCCTGTACTAACTAACCAATCGACACCCGCAACAAGCCAGCCTGTAAACACATCTACTGCTGGTCCGATTGCTAAGAAAGATAAAATGGCCAGCAATCCACCTAAAATACCTGCTGAAAAGTTATTAACCAGCATTTCAAAGCCAGCTTTAATTTTCCCTTCGACTGATTGGTCAAATTTCTTGATCACCCAGCCGCCGAATGGTCCCATAATCATGGCACCTAAGAACATTGGAACATCTGGTGCCCCCACAATGACCCCCATGGTTGCTATGGCACCAACTACGCCTCCGCGCTGCTCATGTACAAGCTTACCGCCTGTATATCCAATTAAGAGCGGCAGTAAGTAACTAACCATTGGGCCAACCATTTTGGCAAGGCTTTCATTCGGAAAGAAACCTGTTGGAATAAATAAGGCCGTAATGAGACCCCACGCTATAAAAGCGGATATATTCGGCATAACCATTGAACTTAGGAAGTTACCAAATTTTTGGACCGCTACTTTTATATTTGATTGAGCCATTTGCTCTCATCCCTTCATTGTTATAGTACTTTATTTATAGTAAAGTACTAGTCCTCTGTATACAACAAAGAGGAAAGTGATATTTGTCACAGTCAAAGTGACAAATATATTGTTTCTCAAAGAATATCAAATATTCACCCATTCTTTTTAACAATGAATGAAGGTATAAGCTGCAAGATTATTGGCTAATCTCTATGTTTTGTATCATTCAATAACTGTGAAATTAATTAACCTCTTCAAAAATAGCTAGGATTTCATCAGCAGATTGTGCAGAAACAAGCTTCTCAATGTTTTCTTCTTCGGAACAAACAATGGCAATATTAGATAGGATATCCAAGTGCTCATTATCTTTTCCAGCAATACCAATAAGCAGTTTAACAATATTTCCTGCGCCAAAATCTACACCCTTAGGCACTTGAACAAACGAGATGCCTGATTCCTTTACAAAAGGCTTCGAATCCTCGGTGCCATGTGGAATGGCTACAAAGTTCCCCATATAAGTAGAAGTTAACCGTTCCCTCTCGAGCATTTTTTCAATATAGTTAGGCTCCACATAGCCTTTTTCAACAAGTAATCCACCCGTTAATCTGATTGCATCCTCTTTTGAACCAACCGTTGTGTTTAATCGAATATTATCTTTTGTTAAAATAGAATTTGCCATTGCTTACACACTCCTTAATTCTGTTAATTTATGATTAAAAAATTGCTCAAATCTTCCAGTCAGTAGTTCTGTCATTTGCTCTTTATTATTGGATTGAAATATTTGAATCGTTTCATTGCTTTCAATTAACAATGAACTTAAAAAACTTAATACCTCTAAAGTCTTATTTGTTGTACGACTAGGTGATAAAAGCAGGATGAGATTTTCCATGTTTATTTCTACCCCATCCATACCCATAACCCCGATCGGCGTTTTCAGTGTGCTAATGGTAAAACAAGGCTGCAGGACATGGTCCGAGCGGGCATGAAATAATGCCATAGCTGTTTCAGGGATACCCACTCCCCCCAGACGCTCTCTTTCAAGGATGGCCTGAATTACCTTGTCAGCATCATTAATCCTATGCTGTTCATAGAGGTTTTTACAGGCAATAGTTAGAAGCTCTTTCACCGTGTGGCAGCCATTAACATCTGTTACTTCAAATCCCTCAAGAACGGTTGCAATCGTGCCTGCATATTCTTTGATACCCTTCATTTCCTCTATAAAACTAAAAATATTTTTGGCCATCTTATTGGTTTGGAATGTAACTGGAAGTTGTTTTTTTGAACTATGAACAAACTTGTATTCATTTAAAAAAGACCGTATTTTTTCAATTTCATCCTTATTTAAAAATGGATTTACCACTATATAGTCCGAATCATATTCCGGAATAGGAATGGTTGAAATGACGAGTTGATATTCTTCCTTATTCATTTTTTGAAATTCCATTACCGACACATTTTGGATATGTTTTAGCTCAGGAAATTCCTTTTGTAATCTAGTTGTCAGCATTTTAGATGTGCCAATGCCACTCGAACAAACCACAAGTGTTTTAAACTTTCCAAGGTCATTTCTGCCCATGATCGCTGCTCCAAAATGCATGACTAGATAGCCTGTTTCTTCGTCCGGAACATAAAACTCAGGGAACACCTGGTCTACAGCCTGTTTCACGATTGCAAATAAATCCTCATAATCCTTTTTTATCTTATCTAGCAAAGGGTTGCTAATGCCCATCTTTTCCTTTATCCGATAGATTGCTGGCTTCAGATGTACAATAAGACCTTCAAAAAGAGAGCGATTGGCCGATAAATCCATACCAGCTAACTTCCCTACTATTTCTATCAGCTTTTTTGTTTTTATGGCGGTCTGTAAACTTGCATCCTCTATTACAAGTTCATTTTCATGCCTTATTTTAGCTCCCTTTAAGTGCATAGTAATATAGGCTACTTCTGCATCCGGTATACTAATTTGAAATACCTGTTCCAATTGGGAAACTATTTTTTGTGCATATGTGTATTCCTTGGTTACCTTCTGGTCCTCCAGATAGGCCAAATTGATTTTAATACCTTCCCCTTTTTGGATTCTTTCTAAAGCCAGAGCTAAATGAACTACAAGACCAATATAAGCACTATCTGCCATTGAGAAGGGCAGCTCTTGAACAATAGACTTAACTATGTTTTCAACAATAACTAATTTCCTTTTTTCAACAAGTCCCATTAGTCTTTCAGAAATGGTGTGAATTTGCTGTGTCGATCTCATTTGAATATTATCCCGTGTTAAAGAAAGAAGCTCAGACTCATCAAGATATTCGGAAATTAAATAGCTCATTGCCCTTCTTTTTGCACTTTCTTCCCCCGCAATTTCTACACCGTATCCTCTTCTTCGGATAAGGTCCAGCCCAAACGATTTTAACTTCTCTTCCAGTTTGGTTAAGTCAGAGCTTACCGTTGCAATGGTTACATTTAAGTCTGTGGCAAGGGCAAGAAGTTTTACAGGTTCATTTGTTTCCAAAAGCTCACATAGCATAATGGTTTGTCGTTCTTCTGGTGTATATTCTGTATGTGACAGATTAAACAAATAGAGTTCCAGATCTTCAATTCTCTTTTTTTCGCCCGTTAGTTGGACACCGACTCCTGATTTTTTTTGTAATGTCAGGTTATATTCGTCCAGAATATCTTCGATGTTTTTTAAATCTCTATGGATTGTTCTTCCACTAACGCCAATTAAATCTGCAAGATCCTTTACGGTTGTTTCATCATTGGTCTTTAATAAGATTTCAAGAATTTGCCGTTCTCTTGCCGAAATATACATTTCTCACCTTCCTTAAGTCAGGCAGAACCGAAAGCCTTGTAAGTTAGATGTTGCCAAAATTAAAATTTATGCTTCCTATATTTAGTTTAATTCCGTAAACTCCTTTACACAACGAAAGCTATTAATGATTTAGTCAAACTACTTGTTGACAGAATTAAAATAAAAGAGCCTATTAGATTATAGGCCCTTTTATTGATTATTTTTTTAAACTATTTATTAACTCATCATACTTAGGGCTATTTAAGAAATTCTCAACTGAAATATGTTTTGCATTTGGTAATTTTGCCTTTGCTCGGTCTGTTAAATCCTTATGTGTCACAACCACATCTGCATCTGATGATAAATTACTAATCGCCGTGTTCGTAACGGTTACATCTAAACCTGCTTTATTTACCTTATTTCTTAGAATGGAAGCACCCATTGCACTTGAACCCATTCCAGCATCACAAGCAAAGACAATTTTATTTACATTTTCAGGCTTGATTTCATCTTGTGTGGTTAAGACAGAAGTCACTGAGCTTTTCTTACCTTTTATTGCTTCCATTTTAGCGGCTGCAGAAGATAAGTCCTCCTCAGCTGTTACCTTGCTTGTTCTTAGAATCAAGGCTGCTACCGCGAAGGACACGGCCGTTGCCACGATTACACCCGCTAATGTTGCAAAATATCCACCTCTTGGTGTCATTGCAAGCAGCGCAAAAATACTTCCTGGTGATGGAGCGGCAACAAGTCCTGCATGAAGGATATTAAAAGTAAATACTCCACTCACACCGCCTGCCATAGCTGCAAAAATTAACATCGGTTTCATTAAGATGTATGGGAAGTAGATTTCATGAATACCGCCTAAGAAGTGGATAATCACTGCTCCTGGTGCTGTTTGTTTTGCTGTTCCTTTACCAAATAACCAATAGGCAAGTAAGATACCAAGACCAGGACCAGGGTTTGTTTCTAGTAAGAATAGAATGGATTTTCCTGCTTTTGTCGCTTGTTCAATTCCTAGAGGACTTAGAATACCATGGTTAATCGCGTTATTTAAAAATAGTACTTTTGCTGGTTCAATAAAAACGTTAGCAAGTGGAAGCATGTTATGATCTACGATGAATTGAACTCCAGATGCTAAAAATTTGCTTAAGGCTTCAACAACGGGACCAACACCTTTATAGGCTAATAGTGTTAAAGCGCCTCCCAAAATACCTGCTGAAAAGTTATTAACTAACATTTCAAAGCCTGATTTTACTTTTCCCTCAATCAGTTTGTCGAACTTCTTGATTACAAACCCGCCAAGTGGTCCCATAATCATAGCGCCTAAGAACATTGGGATATCAGTTCCGACAATCACACCCATTGTTGCTGTAGCTCCGACTACTCCGCCGCGAATATCATATACCATCCGGCCGCCGGTAAAACCTATTAATAATGGCAATAAGAATGTAATCATTGGGCCGACTAGTGTTGCGAGATCCTTGTTAGGAATCCACCCTGTAGGTATAAATAATGCTGTAATTAGCCCCCATGCAATAAAGGCACCAATATTTGGCATGACCATTCCACTTAAATAACTTCCAAACTTTTGTATTTTAACTTTTACATCTGATTTTTCGTTAGCTGTTTCATTTGTTACTGTTGTATCTTTTTTGAGTGCTTCACCCATCACTTTTCCCCCTCTTTTATTTTGTTTTTCTATCTATTTTAAATAATAAAGCGGTTTCATAAAGTATACAATTGATACAAAATTTCATTTTGTCACACTGATTGTTGCCAACATTTACTTTTCAAAAGGCTGTGTTAATCTTGGAAGTTGATTTCCGCTCCAGTC
>NZ_JBALPZ010000031.1:0-9231 GCF_036965645.1 Neobacillus drentensis | reverse complement strand
ACTCCCGCAGGAGTCGAGCTTATACGATCCAATCAACAGTTCTCAAAATCAACAGTAACCTTTAACACAGCCTTTAAAAAAACAAAAAAGACTGGGGATGAATCAAGGAATGATTCATCACCAGTCTTAGATATGTCCTTTTACTCAACCGTTACGGATTTAGCAAGGTTACGTGGTTTGTCAACATCACAATCACGGTGTAAGGCAGCGTAATAGGCAATTAATTGCAATGGGATAACAGAGATAAGTGGTGTTAATAATTCATTTACTTCTGGGATGACAAAACTATCTTCATCCATATTCAAACCATCCATCGAAATAATGCATGGGTTTGCTCCACGTGCTACAACTTCTTTCACATTTCCACGAATACTTAAGTTGACGCTCTCTTGTGTAGCAAGGGCAATAACAGGTGTACCTTCTTCAATTAATGCAATCGTACCGTGCTTTAATTCACCGCCGGCAAAACCCTCTGCTTGAATATAAGAAATTTCCTTAAGCTTCAAGGCACCTTCTAGTCCAACATAATAATCAACCCCGCGGCCGATAAAGAAGGCATTGCGTGTGACAGATAAGAACTCTCTTGAAATATGTTCGATTAGCTCTTTTGAGTCACATAATACTTCCATAGCATTCGCAATAATACCAAGCTCATGAATCAAGTCAAAATCAACCGGAATTCCTTGGCTTTTCGCCGTTACATCTGCTAAAATCGCTAACACAGCCAACTGTGCTGTATAGGCTTTAGAGGAAGCTACCGCAATCTCAGGACCAGCATGCAATAAAAGTGTGTAATCTGCTTCACGTGAAAGCGTCGAACCTGGTACATTAGTAATCGTTAATGTACGATATCCGAGCTCTTTCACTTTTACTAGTACAGCACGGCTGTCAGCAGTCTCACCGCTTTGTGAAATAAAGATAAACAACGGCTTCTTAGTTAGAAGCGGCATATTATAAACAAATTCACTTGCAATATGAACTTCAACTGGCAGTTTCGCAATGGTTTCAATAAACTGCTTTCCAACCAATCCTGCATGGTAAGAAGTTCCAGCTGCAATAATATAAACACGGTCAGATTCATTCATAGCAGTAATAATTTCAGGGTCAATGGTTAATGCCCCTTGCTCATTTTGATATGTTTGAATAATTTTACGCACGACTAGCGGCTGTTCATCGATCTCTTTTAACATGTAGTACGGGTAGGTTCCCTTTTCAATGTCACTTGCATCCAATTCAGCGGTATATGGCTTACGGCTAATGATATCGCCTTGCAGGTTTTGAATGGTCACTTCATCCTTAGTAACAAGGACAATTTCCTTATCCATTAATTCAAGATATTGATTTGTTACTTGAAGCATCGCCATTGCATCACTAGCAACTACATTAAAATCATCACCAAGGCCGACTAAAAGAGGGCTTTTGTTTTTTGCAACATAAATGGTTTCATTGTCTTGTTCATCTAAAAGTGCAATTGCGTAGGAACCATGTAAAAGGGCTAGCGTCTTACGAAAGGCCTCAATAACCTCTAAGCCCTCGTTAACAAATAACTCAATCAGTTGAACCACAACTTCAGTGTCTGTTTCACTTCTGAATGGCACACCTGTTAAATATTCACGCTTTAAGAGCTCATAGTTTTCGATTACACCGTTGTGAACAAGTGTAAAACGTCCTGACCCACTTTGATGTGGATGGGAATTTGACTTACTTGGAACACCGTGTGTTGCCCATCTAGTATGACCAATTCCAATATTCGCTTTAACCTCTTCAACTACGATTTCACGTAAATCTGCAATACGGCCCTTTTCTTTAAAAACATGAATTCCATTTTCATTTTTTACAGCGATTCCTGCAGAATCATACCCTCTATATTCAAGCTTTTCTAAGCCTTTTAAAAGAATCTCTTTCGAGTCGTTATTTCCGATATATCCAACAATTCCACACATTTTCTATTTCCTCCCTGGACTCAGGGGGCAAGAATGCTTTTGGAGGCAGTGCTTGCCCCCTCATCTCTGTTTTTAATTAAGGCATCTGTCTATACCTTGTTAAACATTACATCTAGTATGCGCATATTCTTCTCTTTGTGCACAGAGTTGCCTCTATGTTTTAAAGAAAAACTTTTCGGTTGTGCGTTTGCAACCGGGAGGTATCCGCCGAACATTCGATAATCCTCCTCCTCGTCAACTAATCAACACTCTTTGATTAGTTCAGGCGCTTTTTAAAAATTATATAGCCTTTTAACAACCCACCTTTCTTCTTTAGAATGGCAAAACCTGCTTTTAAACAAAGCAAGTTAATACTACTATGATAATCGGCATTCGTCAACTATATAATGGAAATTATAGATTTTTCCAATATTATTATTACACATAATAAAATATGCATAAGGGAAATAATCCGTTCCCTTATGCATATAGAAAGCTTTACGTACAACAAAGAGTTTTACTCGTAGTTGCCCAGCACTAGCTTATATTTCTTCTATTCCTTTAATTCCATCTCTTCTTTCACTACCTGAACAATCCGATTGACGAAGGATTCACATAGTTCCTCGGTTGCTGCCTCTGCCATGACACGGACAAGCGGTTCTGTTCCACTTGGACGGACAAGAATTCTTCCGTTCCCAGCCATCTCAGCTTCAACTTGTTCAATGACAGCTTTTACTTTACCGTTATCGGTTACATGGTTTTTATCGATTACTCGTACATTGACAAGCTTTTGCGGGAACTTTTTCATTTCACCAGCTAATTCTGATAAAGGTTTGCCGGTTACCTTCATGATATTTACTAACTGCAATCCTGATAATAATCCATCACCTGTGGTGTTGTAATCTAAGAAAATGATGTGACCTGATTGCTCACCGCCAAGGTTAAAACCACTTTTCTTCATTTCTTCTACCACATAACGGTCACCTACCGCTGTAGGTACACTATGGATTCCATGAGTTTCAAGGGCTTTGTAAAAGCCAAGGTTACTCATGACAGTTGAGACAATCGTCCCGTGCTTTAAACGTCCCTGCTCTTTCATGTACTTCCCGCAGATGTACATGATTTGATCACCATCCACGATATTCCCCTTTTCGTCGATCGCAATTAAGCGGTCGCCGTCTCCGTCAAAGGAAAGGCCTACGTCAGCTCCTTTTTCTTTCACAAGAACTGCCAGTGCTTCTGGATGTGTTGATCCTACTCCAGCATTAATGTTTAATCCATTGGGAGATGCCCCCATTGTTGATAGATCAGCGTCAAGGTCTGCAAATAAGTGGCTTGCTAAGGCCGAGGTTGCCCCGTTTGCACAATCCAAGGCGATATGGATGCCTGAGAAATCCTCATCCACTGTATTCTTCAAGTATTGAAGGTACTTCTGACCGCCTTCAAAATAATCCATCACCTGACCAAGGTCCGCACCTGTTGGACGTGGCAGCTGGTCTTCCGCTAAATCAATAAAGTTCTCAATTTCTAATTCCTGTTCATCTGACAGCTTAAAACCATCTGGACCAAAAAATTTAATTCCATTATCTGCAACAGGATTATGGGAGGCAGAAATCATAACACCTGCTTGAGCCCCCAATGCCTTTGTTAAATAGGATACCCCAGGTGTTGAAATGACTCCTAATCGCATGACCTCTGCACCAATTGACAGTAAGCCGGCAACAAGTGCTCCTTCTAACATATGACCTGAGACACGTGTATCACGGCCAATAATTACTTTAGGGCGATCTTTATCCTTCGTTAAAACATAACCGCCAAAGCGCCCCAATTTAAAGGCCATCTCCGGTGTTAATTCGCTGTTTGCTACTCCACGTACCCCATCGGTACCGAAATATTTACCCATCTTAAAAAATCTCTCCTTCAACATGTGTATTGCTAGATTTTAGGCATTATTAGTTATGGTTACTTTTGCTGTAGTTTGATCAGACGTCCACTGAACATCGGTCGGACCGTTTACCTGAATTTTGACATCGTGTGTCCCCTCGGTCAGTCCAGACAGATCAATAAATGCTGAAAAGTCATTCGGTCCGAGCTCAGTAACAGAATTACTTGGTCCATTAATTGATAAAGTAACAGTCTGACTTGTTGGATCATTTACTTCTGCTGTAAGATCAGCTGCTAATCCTTGAATTTTTAAAGGTATGCCTGAGACTGTTTTTTCTTCATTTGTGGCCGTTGTTTGTTCATCTGTGGCCGTTGTTTGTTCATCTGTGGCTGTTTTCTGTTCATCTTTTTTTACCATTACCGTTGCTTTTACTAATTGAGGGGTTACCCTCGTAATACCATTTGAAATGATAACCGGTAAGGTTAGTGTTGTGTTTTCCGTAATCTTACTTAAATCTACTTCTACTCGAACACTTTCTGTATCTTTTAGAACCTCTTCACTTCCGGTAATTTTGGCTTCTGTTTCATCTAACTCAATAGATTCGACCGTAACCCCTTCCGGAGAATTTCCCTTTTTAATAATATTAATCGGAACGGTTTTACTGTTTAACTTTATTGGAATGGTCACATTTACCGTTTCAGGTTCAACAGTTACATCCAATTTATTTAGCTTTTTATCCAAAACTTGAATTTGCGCCTGCTTCGAAATTGTTGCTTTTAATTTACCATTACCCTCAAGCGTTGCTTTTACGTAAGTAATTTTGTCTATGTCACTTTTAGCACCGGTGATTTTTACTTTTTTAGGTTCAACCACAGGCTGACCGGCTGAGTACCCATCTTCTATTTGGCTGGAATCGAATTCTGCTTCCACCCTGAATTCCTTAGAGATTTTTTCTTGCACGGACACCGTCACACTTGCGGGTTTCATGGTTGCCTTTAATTTATCAGATAAATTTCGAATCTTAAGCTTTACCTTCTGCTCGCCAATTTTTGCATTGGTCAAATCGACATATACCTCAAAGTTTCTTAAGGCCTTCGCCGATTGAACATGTGTGATAGGACCCTTAATGGTTACATCTACTGTGTTTGGGATCCCTGATACAACTAGGTTTTCAGTATCATAATAAACCTTTACAGGGATATCTTTTATGGTCTCTGTTGTTTGCTCCCCAGGAACATTAACATCGGTTAACTTTTCACCTGAATGAGGTACCGAGGAATATAGCAGGACAGCCAATAATAAGGCTAGTATTTTTATAAACCAAGGATTATCAAACATTTTATCCATTTTGTTTTCCCCTCCAGTTCCACCGAGCTGAAGAAGCCTGTTTATCTTTATTATGAATTAACATTTCACGGGTAAGCAGCTCTTTTAATTCCTCCACTTTCAAATCACGATGCAGTTCTCCATTCTTTGTCAGTGAGATTCCCCCCGTCTCTTCAGAAACGATAACGGTTAAGCTATCTGTAACCTCGCTTATTCCTAAGGCTGCCCGGTGCCTAGTACCAAGCTCCTTTGAAATAAATGGACTTTCAGATAAAGGAAGATAGCATGCTGCCGCTGACACATTATTTTTTTGGATAATCACTGCACCATCGTGAAGCGGTGTATTAGGAATAAAAATATTAATGAGCAATTCCGAAGAAATATTGGAATTTAAGCGTATACCTGTTTCTATGTAATCACTCATGCCCGTTTCTCTTTCAATTGAAATTAAGGCTCCAATTCGGCGTTTTGCCATATAATCAGTTGCCTTAACAATGGCATCGACTGCTTTTTCCTGATTATCATCGTCCTGCGTACTGCTTCTCGAGAAAAATCGCCCTCTTCCTAATTGTTCAAGTGCTCTCCTAAGCTCAGGCTGAAAGATAATGATAACCGCAAGAAATCCCCAATTTATGGCCTGTTGCATCATCCAGCTTAAAGTTATTAAGCCGAGCCACTCACTGACCACCCTGACAAGAAGAATCACAAGGATCCCTTTTAATAATTGAACGGCCTTTGTGCCTCTTATCACATTGATCAGTTTGTAAATGACGTACCATACGAGGGCAATATCAACAATACTAGCTAGATACTTCCATATACTGAGATCCGCAAACTGCATTGTTTCTTCCTCCGTAACTTTCTAACAACATATAATTCATACAATTAATATATTATACCATAACTTCACCATACAACTTATCATATGTATGTGGTAAAAAAAACAAATCACCCGTCACCTAGAGTGATTTGTTCTTATTTAGTTTCAGACTGACTAAAGATATCTAGAACGTCATGAGTTGTTCTTTTCATATGATACCAAATCCAGTCGAAAACTTCATTTATTTCCTCTATCTGTCCAGTTACATGACCAGCAGAGGCTAAATATTTTTCACCGTTAATGACGGTAACATCACCTTGAACTTCACCTTCTATCCGAACATTCCCATTGTGGACAACGACATCGCCTTTAACCGTTTCTCCTTTAGGGACTATAACTGTATGATTCTTAACCACCAGATTCTTTTGCTTTGAAACAGAAAATTCCCTATCCTGGCTCCAGGTTGAGAACAAACTTCCCATCATCAGAATGACAAAAACAGAAGCCGCTGTGAGCATAGGATGATTTGTAAACCATTTCTGCATCCATATTTTTTTCTTTTCCTTCGGTAGACGGGCGAGCACATTAGCTGTGAAATTGGCCGGTGCCTGCATATGAGGAATATTTTTAATAAAAGCATCCGCTTTTTTTAATTCATTAAATATTGTTTCACACTCTTTACAGCTATTGAGGTGGTCTCTTAGTTTTTTTTCTTTCTCTGGGTCTAGTTCTTCATCTAAGTAATCATGCATGAGTTCAATGATCTGTTCAGGACACATTTAAGTTCTCACCTCTTTATACATATCGTAATTGCTGCCTTAATGCTTCCCGGCCGCGATGAATTCTTGTCTTAACCGTTCCAAGAGGAAGATTGAGAATCTCGCTTATTTCATTTAAGGACATGTCTTGCATATATTTTAGAACAATGGCGGATCGGTACTTCTCAGGTAGTTTTAATATTTCCTTTTGAACGGTCTCCTGCAGTTCTAGGCCTTCTACCTCGGTCTCCGGCAAAGGAGAATCCGAGGAAATTTGCGAATACATAGTTAAGCCTTCAGTACCCGCTACTTCCGCATCTAAATAATAGTCCGGTTTCTTTTTGCGGATCCGGTCGATGCAAAGATTAGTGGCAATCCGAAAAAGCCATGTTGAAAACTTCAAATCTTGGTTAAATGACTTGATATTCACATAGGCACGGATAAATGCTTCCTGAGCAATATCCTCTGCTTCATGACGATTTCCCAGCATTCTGTAACATAACTGGTAAACACTGTTTTTATATAATTCCACAATCTCTCCAAAGGCGTCCTGATCGCCCTTAATAACCTGTTTTATTCTTTTTTTCACAATTGTATCCATTAAGTTTCCTCAGCTCCATTGTCGCTATACGAAATACGAACGTCAGCCAAAAAGGTTTCGCTTTTAAACGAAAAACTTTTCAATACCTTTAATATTAACAAAAATTTACTAAAGTGAGACAGAATATGTTTAAAGATTTTATTAGGGGGGAATAAAATAATATGTAGTTAAAAAGAGGTGGTAGATGATGGTTTCTCCAGACCGTGGATTACTAGAAGAAATAGAAATTCAACGAAATGATATGGTTCTATTAGCATCTGAGACTTCTCTATCCAATCACAAAGTAATCGAAGCTAGTAAAAGGCTAGATTGCTTACTTAACAAATATCATCAATTATTGAACCGTTAAAATAGCAGAAGCTGCATAATCTATTATGCAGCTGTCTTTTTATAGTAGCTTTTCACCAAATAATGAGCCCATTAGCTCTACAGCACAAATAGCTGTTTTATTTTTCTCATCTAGGATTGGATTTACTTCCACAAATTCTGCAGAGGTGATGATACCAGCCTCCTCCAGCATTTCCATAGCCAAATGACTCTCTCGATAGCTAATTCCGCCAATCACTGGTGTACCAACTCCTGGAGCATCACTTGGGTCTAAACCATCTAAATCAAGTGATAAATGAATACCATCTGTTTTTTCTTTTAAATAGGCAATGGTTTCCTCCATCACTTTTGTCATTCCCAATCGATCAATTTCATGCATGGTGTAAACTTTAATTCCCTTTTCTCTAATAAGTTCTTTCTCGCCATCGTCAAGGGATCGTGCACCAATGATGACAATATTTTCTGGTTTTACTTTCGGATTATAACCGCCAATTTCAGTTAATAAAGGGTGACCCAAGCCTATACTTACAGCTAAAGGCATGCCATGGATATTTCCAGATGGACTTGTTTCGGCCGTATTTAAATCCCCATGAGCATCATACCAGATAACTCCTAAGTTCTGATAATGCTTAGAAACACCTGCTAGTGTGCCTATCGCAATGCTATGGTCTCCACCTAGGACGAGTGGAAAAGCACCAGATTGAACTGTTTCATCCACTTTATTAGCAAGCAAAGCACTCTTCTCTGCCACTAGATCTAGGTTTCTTAGGTTCGATTCTTTATCGATGACTACTTCTGGTCTGCCAACAGGGATATCACCCCAGTCATGTATTTCATCAAAAAGTGGTTTAAGGCGTTCATTGATTCCTGCGTAACGGATGGCGCTTGGCCCCATATCTACCCCACGTCTCATTTGTCCTAAGTCCATCGGCATTCCAATGATTGAAAGTTTTCTTGTCATCTCTTATTCCCCCTTGCCAGTTATACTAACATTTTAACCGCTTTCATACCGATGACTCAACTCGACAAAATTCTGTATATATATGCGTATTTATTTTAAAATTCTGATGTTAAATGAATACATAATTAACTCGACTGTTAATTTTTGCTACAATCAAGACCTTTATTGAAAAAACTGGCCTTTAACACGTTCAAAAATAAAAAAAGCCTTAAACCATAAGATTGGTTTAAGGCAAATATGTAGTGTGATGGTGGAGTCTAGGGGGATCGAACCCCTGACCTCCTGCGTGCAAAGCAGGCGCTCTCCCAGCTGAGCTAAGACCCCAATTGGAGCGGAAGACGGGATTCGAACCCGCGACCCCCACCTTGGCAAGGTGATGTTCTACCACTGAACTACTTCCGCATAAAGCGGATGAATAAAAAATGAGCCATGAAGGACTCGAACCTTCGACCCTCTGATTAAAAGTCAGATGCTCTACCAACTGAGCTAATGGCTCTTGGCTGGGCTAGCTGGATTTGAACCAACGCATGTCGCAGTCAAAGTGCGATGCCTTACCGCTTGGCTATAGCCCAAAGATGTAATTACTTCTAGTATGTCCAACTTTTTTAAAAATATAAATGGTGGAGGGGGA
>NZ_JBALPZ010000030.1:14809-14978 GCF_036965645.1 Neobacillus drentensis | reverse complement strand
AGATCAGTAAAACAAGGCTTACTAGACCTTTGTCTATTCCCAGACCACTGTGGCTATGGAAGGGTTCATAGTGATTTGGCAAAATTGTTATATATCATGTGAAAATTTAACACGTAAATATTCATAGTATGTGTTCTGAAATGGTAGACCAATAAGTACCTTTCTTTTC